>JAPFDS010000047.1 GCA_026168805.1 Caryophanales bacterium
AAAGTTTGAAGCATAGCGAAACACCGTTCGCTATTCTATTGGCATCAGCTATTGCTGACTAATTTCAAAAATTAACGAGTAAACATGTTATATGTTTCTCTTACCATAATGATTGTTCTGTTCAGTTTTCAAGGAACAAATGTTTGCCGCTCCGTTGGCGACTTCTCTATCATAACAAACCAAAAAGTGTTTGTCAACAACGTTTTTTAATTTGTTTTGCATGCATCTTTGCAGCAAGAATAAATATACCATGCTGTTCTAAAGCTGTCAACAACTTTTGTGAATTTACTTTCGTTTACGTAAACAATTGATCTTTACATATAATGAAGCAATACCTTTCATTAGATATTATATGTACGTTAGGAATGTTCATTTTACTTTTAAAGTAATTTGATTTCCACACTAATTGCTGATGAATGATATGCAATTAAATGATAATATGGCATTATGAGTGAGACTTTCTACAAATAATTGAAGATATACTGTTATTCAAAGTATTATGCAAATAGTTGTACCTTTTTCGATATATTTGAAGAGATTGTAACATTAATTTGTGATATAATAATGATTGGATATTTTGAGGAGGATTTATATGGCACAACTTGTATACTCTAATAAAATTAATAAAATTCGTACATTTGCATTGAGCCTCATTTTTGTTGGTATAGGAGTTATGTACATTGGTTTATTAGCTAAAAAAATACCTTGGCTCATGTTTACGCTTTTTATACTTGGTGTTATTTTTGTACTTTTAAGTACGGTTGTTTATTTTTGGATTGGATTACTATCCACTCGAGCAGTTCCTATCGTGTGCCCTAATTGTGAGAAGCCTACTAAAATGTTAGGACGAGTTGATGCTTGTATGCATTGTGATCAACCATTAACCATGGATAAAGATTTAGAAGGTAAGCCTTTTGATGAGAAATACAACACAAAGAAATATAAAAAGGAAGAACAAACACAAAAATAACCAACAAAAAAACCAAACGCATAGTCGTTTGGTTTTTTTATGAATGTTTACACTAGTGCTTTTTTACAGTCATTGCATATACCGTACAGTTCCATTCGATGATGACTTACTTCAAAGCCAGTTACTTTTTCTGCAAGTGACTCCACTTCGTCTAAAGGCGGATAATGAAAGTCAACGATTTTACCACAATCTTCACACATAATATGATAGTGCTCTGTCATATTACAATCAAATCGACTGGAATCATCACCGTAAGTCAACTCTCGAATTAAGCCAACATTTCGCAATGCACGTAAATTGTTATATACAGTAGCAACACTCATGTTCGGGAATTTCTCCTCTAAAGCCTTATAAATATCATCTGCTGTTGGATGAGTCTCCGATTCTAGAAGATACTCAAGAACCGCATGACGCTGTGGCGTAATCCGAATCCCCTCTTTTTTAAGAGTATCAAGTGCCTTCTTCATTTTGTTTTCAACCATCGTCATGCACCTCGCTTTCTATCGTTCCATTATATAATAAAGTTCATTCTTAAATTGTAATCTTTATAATTAGTGTACGTCGTTATGTTTAATCTGTCAATATTAGTGTATTAAGAAACGCATAATATTATGCGTGTTTTATACATCAGCACGGAGAGAGATTTCTTTTCCACCTAATGCCTGATTCACATACCGCGCTGCTACAAATAACGTATCAGATAGACGGTTTAAATATGAAATCACGAGTGGATTGACATCAGCTACATCCTCGTCGATTGTTACAACACGTCTTTCAGCTCTCCTAGCGATTGTTCGTGCCAAGTGTAAGTTTGCCGAGACTGGGTGACCAGAAGGTAAGATAAAGTTTTGCAGCTCTGGTAAACTCTGATCCCACGTATCGATTGCACTCTCTAAATCGTCTATATGCGATTGTTTTAATTTCCAAGCTACTTCTCGGTCCGATGGAGTAGCCAGTTCAGAACCAACATGAAATAAGATTGTTTGAATCGTGTGTAATGTATTCATAAAAGATTCTTTTCCATCCCATAGTTCTTTTTCTAACAGGCTCACTGCAATTCCAATACTTGAGTTTAATTCATCAACTGTACCATAAGCCTCCACACGCATATCATCTTTTGCGACACGACTTCCATGCACAAGTGCTGTTGTTCCTTTATCTCCTGATCTCGTATAAATTCGCACATTAATACCCCCTAGAATGATTGACAACATTTTTAAAATCTTTTTTACCTGCTTCAAATTGATCCAAATTGTATGTGAATATATCAAACGCTCTTTTTAAGTAATGCGGTGAAATCCCAGACGAATGAGGAGTAATGGTAACTCCTTCTGTTTCCCATAATGGGTGATCACTTGGTAATGGCTCTTCTTCTACTACATCTAATACAGCATGTGCAATCTCTCCCGCGTTCAATGCATGCATAATGACCTCACTTGATACAAGGTCACCACGTCCCATGTTTAAGAAGATGGCATCATTTTTCATTTGTTCAAAATGTTCTTTCGTTAATAAATATCTTGTTTCAGGTGTGCTAGGTAAGACCGCTACAACAAAATCGGCTTGCGAGAGTACATCTTGAATATTGTCAAATGCGACAACGTGATCAAAGTGTTCAATTTCCCTAGCTGTTCGTGCCACCCCATAGGTTTTCATACGAAATGCTTTAGCCAGGCGAGCTACTTCTTGCCCTATCGCCCCTGCCCCTATAACAACCATTGTACTATTTGATATTTCATTAATTTTAACAGACCGATCCCATATCTTTTCCTTAGCATTTTCTAATAGTTTAGCCTCTTGTCTCTTGACCTGAAGAAGCATTGAAATGGCATATTCTGACATAGGAATGGGGTGAATGCCTCGTGCATTTGTAACGAGAATGTCACGCTTTGATAAAGTAGCACTTGGTAGCTGGTCAATTCCAGCTGATATAACCATCACCCATTGTAAAGATGTAGCCTCTTCAATAATTGCATCTGTTAGATCCTCACCGTATGTCACAATTACTTGAGCTTTCGCTAATGTATCCCCTGCTTCTTCAAAGTTTTTCACAAAGGTAATTGTATGGTGTGGATACTGATCGATTAGCGTTTGTCGTCTTCGCTGTGAAGGAACAGTTGAGAATAGTATATGCATGAGAATGTCTCCCTTTTAAAGTTGTTCTTGGATGTATGTTAAAGCTCTTTCCACATGGCCTTTCACGCGAACGTTTCTCATTTCATGGACAAGTGTCCCTTGTTCATCAATTATAAATGTAGAACGAACAATTCCGTAATATTCATTGCCAAATGTTTTCTTTAATTTCCAAACATCGTATTCTTCTGCAACCTTATGGTCTTCATCTGCAAGTAAATGAAATGGCAGCTCATATTTATTTACAAATTTTTCATGTCTTTCGATTGGATCCGGACTTATTCCTATGATTACTGTATGTTGATCCGAGAAATCTGCGTGCGCATCTCTGAAATCACATGCTTGTGTCGTACATCCTGGTGTCATGTCCTTTGGGTAAAAATAAAGGACCACTCTTTTTCCTTTGAAGTCCTCAAGTGATATATGTTCTCCAAGTTGATTTTGCAACGTAAATGTAGGTGCTTTTTTTCCAATTTCTAAAGTCATAATATACCCCTCCATAAACAAAGTCTATTGTCTCTAGGATAACGTATTTACGTATGTTTTCCTAGTGTAGCTACTTCACGACTATTACTCTTCTTTACGTGAACGTGTTGTCAGTAACCGAAAGACAAATGCTGTCGGAAGCAAATAACCAATTAATGCTTCAACAAGAGCTACCATTCTACCAAGACCAATTGGAACAATGTCACCATACCCAATGGTTAGGAGTGTTACTCCACTGAAATAAATGGAATGGACGAGTGTTTCAATAGCAGATACTGTCCGAATCTCACCATGTTCAACGAGTATGAGCCCTTGATACGACAGAACAAAGTAAATAAGAGCAAATCCGATAATAATCGTTGAATACAATACAAGTAATGCATAAAACAGTTCCATTGAAAAAGCACTGTCTTTTAGACCAAATCCTCGAGAAGTACCTCGCCCTTTTATAAAATCAATGACACTTTTCCATAACACAAGGATAACGATGCCAATGATTACCCAAACAATCCAACTCAATAGAATCCCTCTTTATATAATCATGATACTTATACATATGCACCATTCATGCAAAGCTTGTCTTTTAAGACAAATTCATAGCAAAAAGTCCTTTCTCAGTTTTGAGAAAGGACTTTATCGGTGTAAATATCATTATTCAGTATGGTTAAAATCTTGCACTTGGTAAAGGTCATAATAATTACCCTTCTGTTGCATTAATTGTTCGTGGGATCCTGACTCTTGAATTTCTCCATTTTGGATAACAACGATTCGATCAGCATGAGTGATTGTCGCTAGTCTGTGAGCAACGATAAATGTCGTTCGTTCAGAAGCGAGTTTTTCCATTGCTTGTTGGATACTCTGCTCACTCTCTAAATCAAGGGCTGAAGTTGCTTCATCGAAAATGAGAATGGGTGGGTTCATTAAAAACACACGAGCAATCGCAACGCGTTGTTGCTGTCCTCCTGATAACTTCACTCCACGTTCTCCAACAAGAGTATCATAGCCGTCAGGTAAGTCATTGATAAAGCCATCTGCGTTTGCTGCTTTTGCCGCTTCAACCACTTCTTCCATAGTAGCGTCTGGGTTACCCATCCGAATATTCGTTGCAATCGAGTCACTAAATAAAATGTTATCTTGTAAGACCATTCCTATGTTATTTCTTAATGAACGAGCTTTTACATCTCTTATATCAATACCGTCTACTTTGATCGCCCCGTCAGTTACATCATAAAATCTTGGTAGCAAGCTAATCAGTGTAGACTTTCCTCCACCACTCATTCCAACAAGAGCGATTGTTTCACCTTTTTGTACATGTAAATTAATATTCTTTAATACTGGAACATCTTTATCGTATTCAAAAGATACATTTTCTATGGATATATTTCCTTGGACAGTTCCAATATCAGTAGCATTTTCACGATCTACAACATCATACGGTTCATTGTAAAACTCAAATACACGGTCAATGGATGCAATGGATTGCGTTAATGCAGTAGAAGCGTTAATTAGTCTTCTTAGCGGACTATATACCCGTTCCATATATCCAACAAAAGCAACCATTGTACCTACCGTTAAGCTAGATGTAATTGCTTGATACCCCGCAAATGCAATGACTAACATAGGCGCTAAGTCTGATACTGTATTCATAACGGCAAACGTCTTCGCATTCCATTTGGTATGTGAGATTGCCGCATCTAAAAAGTTTTTGTTTCGATCATCAAATAACTCTTGCTCATGGTCCTCTAGCGCAAAACTTCTCGTTACTTGCATTCCTTGAACACGTTCATGTAAGTGTCCTTGAACTTCGGCTAATGCTTGGGACCGCTCGCGCGTTAATCTACGTAATCGGCCATAAAAGTATTTAACAGCTACCCCATATACCGGAAATAACATAATAGCGACGAGCGTTAACGGAATGTCCATCGTCAACATAATGACAATTGCTATAAGGATTGTTGTTAAGTCTAACCATACGTTCATTAAACCAGTCACTACAAATGTTTTCGTTTGTTCAACGTCGTGTATTACCCGGGAAATAATTTCCCCTGTTTTTGTATTTGAATAATAACGCAAACTCAATTTTTGAATGTGATCGAATAGCTTATCTCTTATATCATAGAGAATTTTACTGCTCACAAGTTGCGCTAAATACTGACGATAATATTCCACTGGCGGACGTACCAAGAGGAAAATCGTTAATGCGATTCCCATTAACCAATATAAATCTCTCAATTTTTCAGATTGAGATAATGTAGACTCATCAATAATTCCGTCAATAACATACTTTAAAATTAATGGTGTGAGTAACGGGATAGCAAATTTTACAATTCCGATGAGAACTGTCGCGATAATTTGCCACCAGTATGGTTTTACAAATTTTAAATATTGTTTAATTGTCTTCATAAAATTTCCTTGTCATCCCCTCATATAATCAATCTACCCAGATTATTTGCTAACGTTTATGTTACATATCATACAGTGCATGTTTTAAATCTAAGCACATTTGTTAATTGTAGCATATTTTCCTATTACTCCGAATTTAAATGCTTTGTATGCAAATAACGGCGCAACATTAGGGACGAATGAAATCAGGGCATCAAAAAAACTGCGTCCATCAAATAGATGGACGCAGTTTTAAGTAAAGCATATTTATTTTTTGTTTTGTTGTGATTGTTGGTTTTGCTTCTTCACTTCTTGAGCATCCGTTTCTGAAGCAAATTCAGTACCATATTGTTGATTTTGTTGTTGGTTTTGCTTTTTCACCTGTTCAACATTTGTTCCTGTTTTTGTTTTCTTTGGATTGTAGTTATTATTATTTGTCATTCATATCACCTCCGCAGTTATTAAGTTATCCAATTTAAACGTTCTTATCCTTCTTTTTTAAAAAAGTATTTTGTTTAAATGGAAATGTATGACCTGCGGAAGTGTTTCATATACTTTAAGTAATATGAGACATCATTTTTAAATGAGGTACTGGAAATGGATACATATCAAATGCATCGGGATGTACGATTTCTATTCGCTCGTCATTGGAGCTCTTTTGCATCACTGCTTTATAAATGGTGACCTCCCAAATGATATGTGAAAATACATGTTTTAACGTTCCTACTTGTTCTTCTATATCAATATCAAGACCATACTCTGAGGCAATCCAAACAGCGCCATCTTCTAAAGACATTTCATCGAGTGGAATCATTGGAAATTGCCATAAGTTTGCTAGTAATCCTGACGGAGGACGTTGCTCAATCACGTATTTTCCCTCATATTCGATCAGCAGTGCAGCATAATGTATAATACGCTGCTTTTTCTTTTTACCTTTGATCGGCAATTGATCCTGAACACCATCATTATATGCAACACATAACGATTGTACTGGACAAAAGATACACATCGGTTCTTTCGGTGTACAAATAAGTGCTCCAAGTTCCATTAATCCTTGATTAAAAGAGGACGGATCTTCTATAGGGACGAGCTCTCTTGTAATATGTTCAAATTGCTTTTTTACACGATGCTCTGATATATTTTCTTCATATCTTAAAATACGCGAAAGTACACGCATCACATTTGCGTCCACTGCTGGTTCAGGCAGTCCGTAAGCAATGGACATCACTGCTCCGCGTGTGTAAGGACCAACACCTTTTAATGAACCAAAAGTAGAAGGATCACGTGGTATGATTCCGTCATACTTTTCAACGACTTCTTTTGCTGCATGATGCAAATTCCGTGCTCTACTGTAATATCCCAACCCTTCCCACGCTTTTAAGACGTCTTGTTCCTCGGCCGAGGCTAACTCTTCTATTGTAGGGAATAAGGTTATAAAATTCTCAAAGAAGGGAATAACAGTATCAACACGTGTTTGTTGTAGCATTATTTCAGAAACCCATATGTAATAAGGATTTCCGGATCTTCTCCATGGAAGATCGCGTTTTTCTCCTTCATACCAATGTAATATCTTTTCTTGAAACGAAGGAATGTCAAAATGTTGTAAAATATGTTGTTTCACAAGGCACTTCCTTTAGTATATAATAGTAGTTGGACACACATTTAATGAATTTCACATTATAAGTTAACCACTTGGAAGGAGTGTTCGTGTCATGGACACAGGAACACATTTAGCTATGGGAGTCGCAATTGGCGGTCTTGCGACAATCGATCCAGCCGTACAAGCTGACCCAGTACTTTTCCAAGCAATTATGGTAGGTACGCTTGTCGGATCACACGCTCCCGACTTTGATACCGTTTTAAAGTTAAAAAATAACGCAACATATATTCGAAATCACCGTGGAATTACACATTCCATTCCAGCAGTCATTATTTGGGGATTGCTCATTTCATCAATTATATATTTGTTCGTTCCACATGTTCCGTTTATACACTTGTGGCTATGGACATTTGCCGCTGTCATATTGCACGTAGTTGTTGATTTATTTAATGCTTATGGAACACAGGCATTACGACCTTTTTCAAATCGTTGGATTGCCTTTGGGTTTATTAATACATTTGATCCAGTAATTTTTAGCTTACATGTCATTGGAATTGGCGCTTGGTTCCTTGGCGCTCACCCAGGATATACGTGGTTAATTGTTTATTCAATCCTTATTTTATATTATATAAAAAGATACTTGGATAAACGTGAAATTGTGAATAAAATTTATGGGCATTTTCCAACAACGACCGAAGTACTTACATCGCCTACTTGGAGACAAAATGAGTGGCGAGTTGCCATTACAACAAAGGATCAGTTTCATGTTGGTACAGTCGATAATGGACATATTACGATTGTCGATACGTTTCGTAAAAAGCCACTTCCTCATACAGAGGTTATCGAAAAATCGAAAGAAGACCGAAATGTTTCAGCGTTTCTTTCCTTTTCACCAATGTATCGATGGGAAACGTATGAATATCACTCGGTTACAGAAGTTCGTTTTATCGATTTACGATATCGTTCAAAAGGACACTATCCTTTTGTTGCAGTCGTGAAAATAGATGAGCAACAACGAATCGTTAGTTCCTACACTGGTTGGATTTTTTCAGAACACAAACTGCAACATAAATTACGCTTGAATGATGACGATATACTAACGAATAGTAGATGATTGAATCTACTATTCGTTTATTTTTTCCCCTAAAATGGATACTGGAAGAGCTTCCTCTTCCTCATATTGTTCATTTAATACGTTGATTCGATGGCCCCAGGCAAAGACTCCGTTAATATAATTAATTTTAAATGTATGACCAGGATCTCCCGCTAGTTGATGGATATCTCCCTCATGATAGTCCTCAGGATTTAACATATATGCTAAGGCTACTTGCATCTTTCTTTCATTAATTGCAACTTCACTTACATGTCCTAATTGTTCCGCTTTTTGTGCTTTTTCTTTATACTTGGCAGCTTCTTCACGCAATTGTTCAACTGATAAGTCACTAAAACGATGTGTCATAGTTATCTCCTACTTTCGTCTTTCTTTTTTCAAGATATTTCCTAATATATTCAAATGAGAAGCCTTGACGATACAGGCCTTCTGTTATTTTTTGGTCTAATTCGAATCCTTCCCATTTCTGCACATGTCTTCTATATAACCTATCACCTTGATGTTGGATGGACTCCCATTCCTGGTCTGGATCTGCTTCACTTGAAAATTCTCCAAGAACATATTGGATGACATCTTGAGAAAATCCATTTCGATACAGAGTCGCTTCTGTTTGTTGACGCTTTTTGTGCAAGGATTCTTTTCCTTTTCGATTCATTCTTTTTTGAGCTACTTTCATCGCTCTCTCTTCTTGGACATCAAATGTATATGCTTCAATTGCCTTTGCTGCAATTTGATCACGAACGCCTTTTGCTCTTAATTCTTGATAGACCATTTGTGGACCTTTAGTAGACGTTTGAATCCGATGCTTGACAAACATATGTGCAAAAGCAGTATCATCTAAGTATTCTTGCTTGAGTAAACGTTCGATAATTTGTGGTATGTGCGATTCTTCTACTTCTAACTTTTGTAAATGTTCTTCTACTTCTTGAATCGACCGTAGACGGTAACTTAAATATTGTATGGCTCTTATATAGCCGAATTGAACAGTATCTTCTTCTTCAAACAAAGCTACTTGTTCATCCGTTAAAGCCATCCCTTTATGGATGTTGTGTTTAATTAATATATCTTCATCTACACTAAATAAATAGGACTCATCATCGTCTTTTGTAACGAAAATATTATATCTATGTACATTCTTTTTTTGTGTCGTGATGCGAGAAATAATCATTTTAGCACACTCCTCAATCATATCATACCACGAATTTTTCATACATACATCCCTTTACAGGATGTGTATAATGGACATCATAGGAAAATAATGGAGGAGGTAAAATAATGAATGTACTGATCAGTGGTGGTAGCGGATTTGTCGGTAGTGCCTTAACAAATGCGCTCGTAAAAAAGGGATACACCATATATGTAGCTACACGTACTGCAGCAAAGCAATCGAAAAGTGATTCTATTTTCTTTGTCACATATGATGCACTTGATACTTTACCTGAAATTGATGCAGTCATTAACTTAGCTGGTGAGTCATTATTTGGCTACTGGACGGAAGAGAAAAAAGAACGCATCCTTTCAAGCAGAATAGACATTACGCAGACACTTGTTGATTTTATTGAATCACGCAAAAAACGTCCAAAGGTATTTATTTCTGGTTCTGCTGTTGGATTTTACGGAACCTCTGACGACAAAATGTTTACAGAAGAAACAACGGATCCTGGAGATGATTTTTTAGCAGAAGTTGCGTCAACATGGGAAAAAACTGCCCGATCTGTAGAGGATTTAAATGTTCGTACGGTTTATACTCGTTTCGGTGTTATTTTAGGAAATGGGGGCTCGTTCCCTCTCATGAAGCTTCCGGTAAAATTATTTGTCGGCGGAAAAATTGGAGATGGATCCCAATGGATTTCGTGGGTGCACATACATGATGCAGTGCATAGTATCTTGGAATGTCTAGAAAACGACCAGTTAACTGGTCCTGTAAACGTCACAGCTCCTCACCCAGCACGGAATGATTATTTCATGAAAGCTATCGCACAATCTTTAAGAAGACCTTATTGGTTCCCTACCCCTGCACTCGCTATCCGATTAGCTTTAGGCGAAATGAGTATGTTAATCGCAGATGGTCAATATGTAATTCCTAGAAAATTACTTCATACAAACGATTTTAAATTTTCATATCCTACCATTGAATTAGCACTAAAACAGCTGCATCCACCTGCATAATGTTCCTCGTCTGTTCTTAAATTGATCATGACTACAAATGACTCTAATAAGAACAGTAGAACTATCAAATCCCTCTCTATCACGTGATAGGATATATCATACGGATAATGATATGAACGATTATTGAAATATGAGTGTGATAGAGATGGTAGGAGATCAAATAGCTCGAAACATTAAGTTTTTTCGCATGCAAAAAGGCTGGACACAACAGATGTTAGCCGACCAACTACTTGTTTCAAGATCAGTGATTGGTAAATGGGAAAATAACTTAACAACACCCGATATACATTTACTAGTCAAATTAACGAATATGTTCAATATCTCATTGGATGATTTAGTAGGATCGCAAACATTCGAGCATGAAATATTGAGCGATGTTCGGTTAAAATACTCTTCAGATCCTGAAGGTTTTGATGATGAAGTTAGTCAAGTCGTCGAATATATCATGAAAAGCCCACTTCTAAAAGAAGAGTTATTCCGTATGCAGTCCCTTACCATTCGAAAACAACAATCATTACAAACGATATTCAAAGCAATTATCGATCAATATGAACAACTATAAGGCAAGCCTTTTTTAACAAGGGCTTGTTTTTTTGTTGCTTTTATAAAACACCTGTTATATTATAACTATAACAGACATATCACTTTAGAAAGGATGGTGCCCATGTGTTTATAAAAATTGATTTGGAAGCAGATATTCCTATATATGAACAACTAAAACAAGAAATCATTGCTGGAATTGCAAAACAAGCGTTATTACCTGGTGAAAAGCTTCCTTCTGTACGTGGGTTAGCTGCAGATATTGGCGTTAATTTACACACTGTCAATAAAGCGTATCATCAACTGAGAGATGAAGGATATATACTGATTCATCGCCAACGTGGAGTTGTCATACATCCTGATGGAATGGCTCAAGCAGATGAAGCGTATATGGAGAAATTAAAAGAATCATTACACCCTATTATCGCTGCTTCCATTTGTCGAGATGTTTCTAGTGAAGAATTTCAACAGTTATGTGCAAGTATTTATGAAACATATAATCCTAGAAAGGATGATGAACAATGACTTTCTATCTTGCTTTCTTTCAACTGTTACTCATACTTCCTTTGGCGATTATTCTTATTGCCACACCATATTGGACACGTAAAACGGAAAGTTTCGGCGTAACTATTCCGGAACATATGTATGATGATCCATTTATAAAACATGTGCGTAAACGATATGTTCTGCACATGAGCAGCGTTAGCATTCTTCTTATTCTTGTCCTAACCGTACTCTTTATGACCTTCACTCTAAATGAAGAAATCGCGGTTACCTTGTCTATCACAAGTGTATGTATATTAATCATCGTTGGATTTTTATATTATCTGTTTTTCCATAAACAAATGAAACGTTTTAAGAAAGAACACGTAGATACTACAGAGAAGAAACAAGTAGTTGTTGTACAAACAACTTTCGCTTCAGAGAAAAAGACACATTCCAATGCTTGGTTCATCATTCCGTTTGTACTCATTGTACTAACAATTATTTTTACATACTTGAATTACAGTTTATTTCCAAACCAAATACCAACAAACTTTAATCTATCTGGGAAAGCAACAAGCTGGATGGATAAATCTCAAGCAACAGTACTCTTTATTCCTTTGATGCAATTATATTTACTCGTCATCTTTATGTTTGTAAACATAGTCATACGTACAGCAAAGCAACAAACAAATCCGAACACCCCGAAAGAATCTCTGCAAAAGAACGTAATATTTCGCAGGCGCTGGTCTGGATTTTTAATGATTTTCGCAACTCTTTTAATTGCGATGTTTTCTTTCTTACAGTACACACTTGTACATCCTGTATCTATGTCCATCCAATCAAGTATATATATCGGTGTCACCGTATTTATTTTAGTCGGTTGTATCTACTTGTCGTATACAATGGGGCAAGGTGGTAGTCGTATTCATATAGACACGGAATCTGAAAATGATCAAACCGATTTTTACGGAGATGACGACAAGTACTGGAAACTTGGTATGTTTTACGTAAATAAAAATGACCCTTCTCTATTTATCGAAAAAAGATTTGGCGTTGGATGGTCTGTCAACTTAGCCCGTCCACTTATTTGGATCTTACTCGGTCTCATTCTTGGATTTAGTATTGTACTTATTTTATTTGTGCCATAACAACAAAGGAGGAAAAATGAATATGTCTTTATTTGCTTCGATAAACTGGGCGGTTATCGCTCCATTGGTAGTCATACAATTTATTTTAATGGCAGTAGCTCTCATTGATTTGCTAAGAAATGAACAGCCAAACGGACCTAAATGGATGTGGATACCCATTGTTATTTTCGGACAAATCCTTGGTCCTGTTGCCTACTTTATTTTTGGGAAAGGAGATGAATAATCGATGACTTTATTAGCTGTGAAAGATGTAAGTAAGCATTATAAAAGTAAAAAAGCTGTTGATCACGTGAGTTTTAATTTGAAGGAACATACATGTGTTGCTCTGCTTGGACCCAATGGAGCTGGGAAAACAACTATTTTACGCTGTCTTGCACAACTGTTACATCCAACAAGTGGAAGCATACGATATAAAAATAATCTACAACAGGAAGATATTCGTCCTTATATAGGATACTTACCACAATACCCTACATTTTATGGGTGGATGAGCGGGTATGAATTTCTGATTTACATCGGAAAGTTGGCGAATATGAGTAAAGATGACGTAAGTGAACGAGCTGAAGAACTCCTTACACTCGTCGGATTATCTGAAGCTAAAAACAAAAAAATCCGTACATATTCAGGAGGTATGAAGCAGCGGCTCGGCATTGCTCAAGCAATTATTCATCGCCCACAAATTTTAATGCTCGATGAACCTGTTTCGTCACTGGATCCGATCGGTAGACGCGAAGTTCTAGAATTAATGGAACAATTAAAACAGGAAATGACCATTATTTTTTCAACGCATATTTTATCTGATGCAGATGAAATTAGTGATGAGTTGCTGTTATTACATGAGGGAAAAATGATTGAATCTGGTCAGTTAAGTGATTTAAGAAATAAATATAAAACGGAAATGCTTGAGCTGGAATTTGCAGATGAGATTGAACTGTATAGACAACTTGTGGAAGAACTTCCGTCTGTTCAACATACATCTATCGTGCGCAACACACTGCACGTGACCGTAACAGACGTAAATGAAGCACGAACGGAAATATTCGCGGCTAGTAATGAAAACCAGTGGCCACTTATATCATTTTCAGTGAACAAAGCATCTCTTGAAGACATGTTCATGAAGGCGGTGAGTAAATGATGCAGTGGATGACATTATTTCAAAAAGAAGTCGTGGAAAACTGGCGCAATTTTAAATGGGTGTGGGTACCACTTGTGTTTATTTTAATAGCCATTATGGATCCGTTAACGATGTACTACATGCCTGTACTACTTGAAAGTGGAGCAGGAGTTCCTGACGGTGCGATCTTTGAAATGCCAACACCTTCGACGACAGAACTCTTAATGATGAGTCTTAGTCAACTAAATACAATAGGAATTGTTGTCGTCGCTTTAATGGCGATGGGCACAATCGCAAATGAACGCAAAAGTGGGGTTCTCGAACTTACACTTGTCAAACCAATCTCTTACTCGAAGTATATTACCGCTAAATGGTTATCACTCGTATGTCTTATAGCCGTGTCTTTATTTGCCGCACTAAGTGTCCATTGGTATTATGTCAATTTATTATTTGACACCATATCATATACAGAAATATTGCTAGTGGGACTCTTTTTTGGGAGTTGGTTTTTGTTCGTCGCAGCGCTCATTATTTTGTATAATACATTCGCGCCATCTGCAGGAGTAGTCGCAGCTTTGTCAATTGGTACGATCATTGTTTTGTCCGTCGCTACAAGTACATTTTCGAAATATCTCACATGGAGCCCAGCAAATATTCCTGAGCTTATTCAAGAAATGTTGTATACTTCTTCCATCCCTTTTGATTTAATGATGGCTTTAGGCGTCACCTGGATTCTCACAGTTGCCTGTCTCTGGGTGAGTGTAATATGCATGGAAAGAAAAGAAGTTTCATAGAAAAAGAGCTAGGAGATGAAATCCTAGCTCTTTTACCTATTTCTTCGCAACGACTGTTATTTTTCGTAGTAAGAGCCATGCTACTAAATAGGTGATGAGTGCGATCAGTCCGAATTGTGCAAAAAAGAGATAAATACTATTTTGAAATGCATCCATAATATATGTGATTAGCTCACCTGAATAGAGACTATACGTAAATAGCACAATTACCATACCAATGATTAACCCACTCACAAGTAACCCAAATTTATGAAACGACAAACTAATCAGGAATGTCAAAGTTGTTAAAAATATAATAATAAAGAAATCAGTATAGATACGGTTTAGAATGGTATCTTCATAAAGATTCATCGGATGAGCAAATAGAAAATTCATATCATCTTGTAGGACAAACTTCGTCACTCCGCCTTGAATAAGGGCTGCAATCGTACTTTTCATGAGTGCAAGTAATACAAAGAAGATTCCCATGCTTATATATATGTTTTTGCGCGTACCACCAAGTTTAATTCCATAAGCAATTGTATGTTTCGCCATTAAAAATCCGATGATTGCACAATATACATAAATAGGTGCTGTAAAGCTAAAGGACATGAAATCAATGGATGGGAACAGAAACATCATTGATACAGAAACTGTCAGCATTGCTAGTAAAATACTCCAAAACACCATTAACGAAAATTGTATATCTGTCCAATAAAAATAAAGTAACCCTTTAATTTGTCTTCCCATTATTAAACCTCCTCGCTTTCCGTTAAATAAATCATTAAATCTTGAATGGGAATATTGTCTGCTGTTAACCCATGTTCATGCGCCTCTTCAGCTGTTGCAAATACATGTGCAGTCATCATTCCGGCTAACTTATTTCGATCAAGCACTTCTTTTCCTTCAATAAATCTTTCTACTTCCTCTTCTGTTCCTGACACGATGCACGTACGATTTCGTAATGATTCTGCATCTTCTTGCAAAATGAGTTTTCCTTCTTGTAAAATGAGAACTTCCTCAAACAATAAACTTACCTCATCAATTAAATGTGTGGAGAAAATAATCATCCGTGGTTCTTTTTCATACTCCTCAAGTAATACATTGTAAAACCGCTTACGTGCTGCAGCATCTAGACCAATATACGGTTCATCAAAAATTGTAATTTGTGCTTTGCTAGATAATCCTACGATGATTCCAAGGGCAGATTCCATCCCTTTTGACAATGTTTTCACCCGGGCATTCATTGGTAATTTGTATTGTTTAATGAGTTCAAGGGCTAATTCTTTATCCCAGTTTGGATAAAAAAACGAATAAATATTTAACACATGCTTTACTTTTAAATCCCTTTTAAAGTTATTTCCTTCGCTAATCAAACAAATCTGTTCACTAATGTGTTGCTGATCAAACGGATCCTCTCCATTAATTGTAATGGATCCATTTGAAGCCACATTGTGCCCTGCAAGTATATCCATGAATGTCGTTTTCCCAGCACCATTTCTACCTAAGAGTCCAAAAATCTTTGGTTCATCCAATGAAAAACTAACATCGTCAAGTGCCAAATTCTCATTGTATTTTTTCGTTACGTGCTCAACTTTAACCTTCATTGTTTTTCCCCCTTATGAATCATTTCTTGAATATGTTCCAGCGAAATTCCTAACCGTCTAGCTTCATCTTTTAATGGTTCAATATACATGTCATAAAACGTTTCTTTCCTCTTTTCAATGAGCTTTTCTTTCGCTATTTCAGTGACAAACATACCGACACCCCTTCTTTTTTCAATAATTCCTTCATCCACGAGCTCATTCACGCCTTTTCTAGCAGTCGCAGGATTTATTTTATAAAATTGGGCAAATTCATTTGTCGAAGGAATTTTCTCACCTGCATTCATCGTTCCACTAAGAATTGATTCTTCAATATACTCTTTAATTTGTATGAAAATCGGCCGATCTTCTGTCAGTTTTAATTTCATGACTTCCTCTCCAGTCATTTTGTTGATTACTTATGTAACTAACCATACAAGCGTTTGTTTTTTTCGTCAAGCCTTTTTTATAAAAAAATCTCCACCATCTATGTGATAGTGGAGATTTTTAAAGGACATATTCACTCAGAAAGCGCGTCAAATGGGCTTTTTTCAGGAAAAACGACGTAATCTTTTCCGTCTGATTCTATAACAATATTTCCAAAAACAGCTGTTGAATAAATGAGCGAGGTTAGTGATTGGAGTTCGTTAATGACTCTCGGTGCTGGATGACCAAAATCATTTTCTTTGCTATAGGTTAAAATAGCGATTTCTGGTTGAGCTTCTTCTAAAAAGTGTGCAGAGCTACTCGTATTGGATCCGTGATGAGCAATTTTAACAATTTCAGCGGACACATCTGTTTGTTTCATGATGGTCTTTTCTTGTGCTTTTTCAACATCTGCTAAAAAAAGTACATCTACTTCGTCATATGTTAGCTTTAACGCAAGTGAAGAAGGGTTGTTATCTTTTGTATCGGATGAACTATTTAAAATTTCAATCTGTAATAACGGATCAATGTCAATACGGTCGCCCTTTTTAGCCACTGTAAACGGTATTTGCTTCACAAAGACTGTTGCTGCATATGTAGCATACGTTTTTGTCAGATGAAATTTACCTGTTTCGACAATATGCTTTACAGATATATTTTCCATCACTTCTGGCAAGCCACCAATATGATCGAAGTCAGGATGCGTCGCAATCATCAAATCAATCGACTGTATGTTTCTTTTTTCCAAGTATGAAACAACTACCTTCCCAGCTTTGGGGGGACCACCATCAATGAGTACATTTTTGCCATTAGGAGTTTCAATCAACATACTATCCCCTTGTCCAACATTGATAAAGTGAACTTTTAATGGTTGTTTATCTTGTTCCAATGCAAGCACAAACGAACTGGGGAAAAATAAACATACACATGTAACATATAAAATCAGCCTTCTTGCCACGAACAATCACCTATACTTCGTTTATTTTTCTCTTATCATTTCTCAATAAGAGAAAAATATGAAAAAAAGTTGCTGCCAAAGTGGCAACAACTTTTCATGTGAACAATTATTTACTTTGAACGTGAATGGTATCTTCGTCAAAGCTTACAACGACATGTTCTACAGGACCGTCTAGTAAGAGATCCGTCATTTGATTTTCAATTTTGTCTTGAATCACTCGACGTAATGGACGAGCACCAAAGCGTGGGTCATATCCAAGTCGAACAATTTCTTTTTTCGCATCCTCCGTCACTTCCATAGTAATTCCTTGTTCTTTGACCATATTTTCTACATCGACAATGAGTAAATCAACAATATGAACTAAGTCATCTTCTGTTAACTCATTGAACGGAATAATCGCGTCAAAACGGTTTAAGAATTCTGGTTTAAAGTAGTCACTGAGCATTTCTAACGTTGTAATGGATTCATCTTGTTCTTTTTGGAATCCAACGTTGATTTCTTTCGCTCCTGTTCCAGCATTACTTGTCATAATGATGACCGTATCTTTAAAGCTGACGGTTCTTCCTTGCGAGTCTGTTAAATGTCCATCTTCCATAATTTGTAAGAACATATGTTGTACATCTGGATGTGCTTTTTCAATTTCATCTAATAAGATAATGGAATATGGGTTTCTCCGTACTCGTTCGGTTAATTGACCAGCTTCTTCATGACCAACATATCCTGGAGGTGATCCGATCAGTTTAGAAACGGAATGTTTCTCCATATATTCACTCATATCTAGTCGAATCAACGCATCACGTGTACCAAACATTTCTTCTGCAAGCACTCGCGTTAATTCTGTTTTACCGACACCTGTTGGGCCGACAAATAAGAACGAACCAATTGGACGGTATGGTGATTTAAGTCCTGCACGACTACGACGAATTGCTTGAGCAATTTTATCGACCGCTTCATCTTGTCCAATAACGGATTGTTTCAAGTCATCTGCAAGATTTTTCATTTTTGTTTGTTCATCTTCTTGTAGTTTTGTTACTGGAATACCTGTTTTTTCCTCAACAAGTAAGGCAACATCTTCAACTGAAATCGGTGCAATGTTTTCTTTGTCTGCTTCTTTTGCTTTCTCGAGTTGTTTTTGAAGTTGAATTTCTTGGTAACGTAAGTTTGCAGCCCGTTCATAATCTTCTACCTCAGCCGCTTCTTCTTTTTCTTTTACAATGTCTTGTATTTTCGCTTCAATCGAATCTGAATCTTTTTCCGTGTTCGCTAAGTTTGTTCGTGATCCAACTTCATCCATTAAATCAATTGCTTTATCTGGTAAGAAGCGATCTTGAATATAGCGATCGGATAACGTTACAAAAGCTTTCACAACTTCATCTGAATACGTTACATCATGAAACTCTTCATAGTATCCTTTAATTCCTTGTAAAATATTTTCGGTTTCTTCTAATGATGGTTCATCAACAATAATTGGTTGTAAGCGACGTTCTAAAGCAGCGTCTTTTTCAATTTGACGATACTCTTTTAACGTTGTCGCTCCAACAAGTTGCATATCCCCACGAGCTAAGGCTGGTTTTAAAATATTTCCTGCATCCATTTGTGAACTTTCGGCCGTTCCAGCTCCCATGAGTAAATGAATCTCATCGATAAATACGATGACTTCAGGACGTGATTGAATTTCAGCAATGAGCTGTTGCATTCTTTCTTCAAATTGTCCACGAATTCCTGTATTTGCAACAAGGGACGCAACATCTAGTAAATAGATCTCTTTATTCATTAATTTCGCTGGGACATCACCTTCAACAATTTTCACTGCAATTCCTTCAGCAATCGCTGTTTTACCAACACCAGGTTCACCAATGAGCACTGGATTATTTTTATTTCGACGGTTTAACGTTTCAATCACACGCTGGATTTCTTCATCACGTCCAACGACATGATCAATTTTACCTGAACGTGCACCATCTGTTAAATTCGTTCCAAGTTCATCAAGTAAACCATTCCCACCTTGTTTTTCTTTCGTTTGTGTTCTTGTTTGGGAATTCCCTTGGGCCCCATTAAAGAAGTTATTCGCAAAATCTTGTTGACCTTGACTAAAATCATTCATTTGTGGCATCTCGTTTTTCATTTCTTGAAAACAAGATGAACAAAGGTGTACATTTTTCGTATCATTGTTAAAACGCATCATTAAATTCACATTTGCATGATTGATTCCACATTTTTCACATTTCATCTTTGTTTCCCCCTAGTATTTTATATGAATATTGTTTGATTAAATTTGACTTTGACTATCTTTGACTATGATTTTATTATACACTGACCATCTTTGACTTTCAAGTCCTTTTTTAAACTTTTTTATCTTTTTTCTATAAAAAATCTGCTCTAATGATGGTTTTCATTAGAACAGACGCTTGTTTACAATCCGTATAATAGATCAGGAACAACCTTTTTAATCATTAAGTCGTCTAAACTTTTAAAGACATACCCTTCTTCTTTAGCATCTTGAATAACTTTCTCTAGAGCTTCCGCATTATCTGAAGATACGGTATGTAACAAAATAATCGCCCCTGGATGGAGTTGATTCATAATCGAATCATATGCGTACTGCCAGCCTTTTTGTTGATTGGTTTTCCAGTCAGCAAAGGCAAGGGACCAAAACACATGTGTATAGCCTAGCTCATTTGACCATTCAATCGTTTGTTCGCTAAATGTACCTCTTGGTGGCCGCATATAGTGCATGTCCTTTTGATCAGATATATCGGCAACCGCTTTTTCCAACGATACGAGCTCCTTAGCAATCGCTTCTTTAGACATCGTTGTAAAGTCAGGATGGTAATACGAATGATTGCCAATAATATGCCCATCGTCTACCATGCGATTGATCAGTTCAGGTTCTTCCTTGACATAATGACCTGTGACAAAAAAGGTTGCAGGGACACTTTCTTGTTGTAAAACATCTAACACATCTTCCGTATATCCTTGCTCATATCCGTTATCAAAGGTTAAATAAATTTCATTGGATGTTTGATCATCGATATAAAGCGCATCTCGAGATTCGATGATTTCTTTATACTTACCAACATCAGGCGCAATGTTATTTTCTCCTTTTTTGTAGCCCCAACCATAACCACTTGCTTCAGTTGTTGGGATATTGAAGGAAAAACATAAAAAGAAACAAGTTAGAACAGGTAAGAAAAATCGTATTTGCACAAACCACACCTACTTTTTTTCTTACTTTATCCAATGCTGAAAGAAGTATGCATATATATGTTACATTTACAGGGTTCATCAGACATTCTACCTATCCATACCGCATTGTAAGTTCCATCCTATGAAATAATTTTCTCCCATGATCTATTTGTTCAGCTATTTTCACGCTTATTGTCATTCCTATACTATAGTATAGTCTTTTATATTATTTCTTTAATGCAATTAGCATACGATCTGTCGGTTGCTGTAACGAACTAATATGCCAACTAGGATTTATAATTTATTTATGGGATACTAATCTTATGGTAAATCGTCGTCTAAAGAAAGATCTATATCATCTAAATTCACATGAGTTTTTCTTGATTATGATTTCTATCATTTAGTAATCTCATTATATCCTCATTGACTGTTTCACCAAAAAACACGTGAGGTAGCAACTCACCGTTGTATTCTATATGTTCTTTGTAAGCACTTTGATAGCTTGGAAAGATATTTAAAAGCTCTGCCACAACGTCATTATATTTCATTAAGCTCATCCTTTTATGAATATCACAGGTTGATTTGTTCTAAGGTGCATCTATTCATTTTTTAGCTCACTTACTGTTGGAGTACATGTCTTCTCTTTCATTTTTTAAGAAAAGGTTTAAATTTTCAATTAAATAATCTTCCGGAGATACATTTGAATTTCCTAGTTCTTGAGGCATATAATTAATAAATGATACCATGTCTTCCGGATAACCAATAGAGTCATAAAACAATGCTATTTCTTTTAACAAGTCAGTTTTATTTGATATCGTTTGTTTCAGTTTACAGAGCATAACATATCTTACTTTTCTAAATTCCTTTTCCCATTCGAGGTTATGGAAAAAGGAGGATGAGAGATATTCGTCCTTAATCAGCTTTAAATACCGTTCTTGTTTTGTTTCCTCTATCTCCCAAGCTAGCTCAATAATATCATTATCATTTATATTTTGGTTGTTTACTAAGAGTTCACACGCATAATCAGTCATAATATGTAAACTGAACATGTTATAGTAGATTCCGACATAAATAGTGTTCCAATTATATTGTAGTTTCATATTTTCAAAGTCATTAAGTTTTAAATATTTCAATAAGATCACCTACGATATGTCTTTTATTATTTGGTTTATTCCTAAAACAAAAACTAGAAATCATAATGGTAAAATTACAACCTCTAGTATCATTCTGCATTTTTAATGAATTTACCTTATTTTAATTTACTCATCACCATCTTCATAAAGGCTATCAAGAAAATCCCAAATATTGTCAGCTAGGAAATACATATTACTCATATCAGGTTCATCAAGATCTGGTTCATTCTCGTGATCCCAGAAGTAGATTTGATCATAATATGACTCTGTAGTGCCTAACAATATCGCATTTCCTCCACCATCATTACCTACTGGAATAAACCCCGCCGGAATTCGAAATTCATATATATCCAGACATTCTTCTAAGTCATTGCCGTTCTCAATATCACCGATACTAAAAAAGTAGTGCATGACAGTAATTCCCTCCCACTGAGGAACGTTAAAAACTGCCATATCAGGAGTCCCCCCCATTCCACTTTAGTAAAAACTCTCGATAACTATCAGTTAGCTTTATATTAGTTTTTAATTCAACATTTTCAATATCTTTCTGTGACAATCTATGATAAGTATCTAACATCTCAACCATATGCTCTCTCCCAATCAAATAAAATATATTACTTAGCTGAACCCGATAAAACCCCAACATTCTTAAATTGTTTTTACTCTAGTAATTTATCTTTATTTTTTTGATGAGTTCTTTAAAAATGAATTTAGCTTATTACTCAAATTTACTTTGACATTTCCTAAATTGTTTTGTTTGGTACTTATTCTTTTAAAGTTCAATATAAAACTTTCAAGTGATGGAGATATTAAATATATATTTTCTCCAACCATTTCATGAAACCAAATATATATTTTATTTTGAGTTTCATTTTTTACTCCAATGCAAATCAAATCTCCTCCAGGTAAATCTGCAATAGGAATTAAATCAGCAAGTGAATCAATTTCATAATAGTTGTTTTTAAAAATACAAAGACCTACAGAATTCTAAATATAAAATTTTTTAATTAAAACTCAAATTTATGCAGCTTTCTCTTGATGTAATTGTGTACTAATGCGATCTGCTGCTAGCTTTGAAGCATTATAAATAAGCGTTACGATATCAAAGTGGACTTTCGCGCGTTTTCCTGTTCGATAACGAACATTGTTAAGCTGAAAGAATTCCTTTAAATAAGCATTGACTCGTTCAACCGCTGTACGAAGATTATAGATTTTTTTCCAAGCATTTGATCCGCGTGCTGGAGCTGTATATCTTCTAAGGTTAGTCGTTATTTTCATTTTAAAAACTTTTTGACAGATACCTTCATTAGCTAAAGGACAGTCTTTACATTCTTTTGGGCTTGTATATTTCAATGTCTCATATTTAGCGTCATAGCTGTCATATCGATATGAATGTTCTCTAAAACAAGTAGGGGCAAAATGCTTATCGAACCCGATGGGTTCGGATTCATTTCGTTTATTATAGGCAATCACTGATTGTTGGTTCATTTGATATACTTGCATATAAATTGCTTCATAGTCGTAACCAGCATCCATCGTTTGGTAGCGAATATGAGAAAGTGGCAAATTATCGACTCCCTTCAAGAGCGGTATTGCAGCTTTACCGTCATTTAAATTTCCTGACGAAAAAAGGGATTGTAAGATATATTGGCTCGAGGCCCCTACAGCTAGATGACCTTTGTATCCGAACCAAAATTCATTTTTTCCTTCGCTATTTTTCTTTACGCCCCATTCAGGGTCTTGAGGAACTTCAGCGCGTAACTTAGTTAAAGGAATGTCTAATTGTGCTTCAATTTTCTTTTCATAAATTGGCAGATTTGCTTCTTTTTCAGCCTGTTCCTTTAGCCATTGTTCACGCTCTGCCTTTGATTTACGCCCGCGCTTTTTGGGTGCTGGTTTTGGTTTTTCTTGCTTTGGCTGCGCTTGATCACGGGCTTCAAAATGAGTTGCATCAATAGCGACTGTGTCATCTATGATAAAGCCTTCTGAAATGGCTTGAATAATAAGCTTTTCTTGAGCTTGTTCCAAGATGTTGGAATCACTTAACTTCGTTAGAAGTCTGGAATAAGATGCCTCAGAGGGAACTTCATCTGAAACTAGAAACCCACAATTAAGCTTAAAAGCAATATCGTCATGAAGACGCTTGACTAAATCTTTAATCGTTGGAATACGCTCAACATAACGAATGAAAACAGAGATAATCATCGCTGCATAATTCAGTTCTGTAGGCGCGCCAACTAGAGACTTTTTACTAATTTCATAATAAACAGCATCCAAATCTATCGCTGAAATAATCGCATCATATTTTTGGGTAGGTTCCATATCATATAGTTCTTGGATGCTAAATAAACTTGGTTGTCGTATAATGGTCATAGGGAGTACTCCTCCAGTCTTTTGGTTGTTGTGGTCAACTACCATTATACAAGATTTGGGGAGGTACTTCCTTTTTTTGTATTTTGAAACCCTTGCCCTGTAAGGGCTAGGAATTATGAAATTCACTCAAGTAATAAATCTTTATAAAGCTTTATTTTATTATCAATGGCATTTTCGTCATTATATAATCCGTAAAATGATTCTACTTCAATTTCTTCTAGCATCATTATTTTCGATAAATCTTCAGAAGGAATAAAGCGATATTCTTCTTTTATATAATCATTCCCATAATGTTGTAGGTAAAATGAATAATCTATAGGTAGCTTTATCTTATATTTTCTTTCTAGACTTTTTATATGGTCTTCGGTCCAATTATTATTAAACTCTTTTACATTAAAATCAATAATTGTTTCTAATTTTCTTTTAAATTGTTCCATTTTTTAACGTCCTCCCGGTCCATCAATCGCTAGTTGATGATTCCGATGATTAGGCTCGATTTGCCTCTACCCTCTGAATTTCTATGCATACCATCGCGGTTAAAGGAATCTGTTATTGCATGACCGATATATTTCGCAGCGTCAATGGGATGTGTAATCATATGGACGATAGTCCTTTGGTCTACATTGTTTTTACCCATTTGTATGACACTTGTGAAATAATGTCGTAAGTAATCCGCCTAAAATAGCTTTACTTCTTTCAATGCCGACTTTAGGGGGGATTAAATCATTTAAATGGGGATTCTTTGGCGCTTACGTTTATTTTAGTTGAAAATTTCTCTATTAATTCTTTATATTCTTTGCTTTGTCAAATTAAGCGAGACATTATGCTTTCGTCTAAATATTGCTCCACATGATCCATGAAACACTCAGTCGGTGTTTTGTAATTTAGGGACTTCCTAGGTATGTTGTTTCTTCTGAGTGCGACTTCAGAAATATAGTCTTGTGAAACAGGGTTGAAATCCATTTCTTTTGGTAACCCGTTTCTTCTTAGAAGTCCATTGGCATGCTCATTTAATCCCCTTTGGGAAGGTGTACCAGGGTCAGCGAAATAAATATTGATATCTTGCTTATTGCTGATATTTTTCCAATTGGAGAACTCCTTCCCACAGTCGAAGATGATAGACTTGAATAAGTTTTTCGGTAGTTGACCAAGCCATTGATTAAGTGATGTTTCAATGTTCGCTGCCTGTCTTCCAACTGGCTTAATTGCGATAATGCATTTTGTTAAACGCTCTACGAGCGTAATAACAGCACTCTTGTGATGACGACCGACAATTGTATCACCTTCTAGGTGACCGAATTCTTTCTGGTAATTTGGATGTTCCTGATCTCGATCACGGATGCTGCGGCGAAAGCTCTGTCTGCCTCTTTTTTCTTGGTGACCATTTGGTTTTCGTTTGCCTTGCATAGGTAAAGCATTCACATCAAATTCCCCTAAAGCAAACTTGCGATAAAGTGTGCGCATACTACAGGAGATAGCTCTTTCATTGCGTCCAATGATCACATCAGGCGTCCACCCATCACGAACCTTTTCTTTGATATAGGTCTTTTCGTCAGGTTTTAATTGGATCTTTTTTCGACCGCATTTAGCTTTGTTGGATTTGTACTTTAGATGGACGTCTATCGCGTTAAGGCCTTTTTTCAGTTGTCGAATCACACGATAGATGGTTTCATGACCACGTTTTAGTTTTTTTGCAATTTTTCGGCCTGATAGGCCGATTCCATGATAGTCTTCTATGAATACCAATTCCGTTTTGGTAAGATGGGTGTAGGACATGTCAGATACACTCTCCTTAACTTTGGTAGGTTATAGATTGAGTGTATCATGACATGTCTTTTTATGTGTCTCGCTTAATATTACAATCAAGGTTCATAAAAATGCTCAACATCGATAAAGTCATCCTTTTCTACATTTTCCTTTACATCCAGAAGTACTTCTTTTAGTGGTTCCTTTTGTTCTGCAATTTTTTCCACATCAACAGAAAATAGTAACTCTAATAAATGCCCATCATAAACGTCACCTTCTAGAGAATTAATCTTAAGAACTTCTATTGATTTATCTATTGCTAATTCGATAAAAATATTCTGTCTAATCATTCTAGATAGATCAATAATATCTAATTCTGTACTATCTTTATTTATTAAGTTGTTATACCATTCATCCAATGCATAGGTTTCCTGAACTTCTTCCTTTGGCAATTGATAAATATCTCGAATCTTCAATTTTAGCCCCTCCGAAAGGTTCAAATAAATCTTTTATTTGTCTTATCCAAACCTTCTTGTAAATAGTTTGCCTTTTAGGTCTCTTCAGGTAAGAATCTGTACCAACTGTCCTTAAGTATATATTGGTATAGAATGCCCGTTACCTAAATGCAGATATAATTGATTATTATTATCTTTTTTAAATACAGTCCACTCGTCGTACGTCCCTTTATCGAGATAAGCAATAAACTCTTCCCAGCTATCGCTGTCTTCTACAAGATTATCATTGTTTACTAAACATTCATTTTCTATCAATTTTAAAAACAAGCCTTTTTGAAGTTCTAAATTTGTAGATAACGCTATTACATTCCTTTTCACGGACTTAATAAGACCGTAGACATTATCAATTTGTTCATTCCCTCTTGCCCTCATTATCCACATTATCCGTATTTCCTCAAAACTTAAATCTTTTATGGTTTGCAAATCATCTTCAGCTTTGTATTTTAAAAATGTCCATAATTCAACAAATGATTTTATACTAAAAACAATAATGTTATATTTGTAATTTGACCCTAAAGGCATTTTAGGTACCCATATTATATTACCTTGATGCTTTCTAGCAATTACTGGGGAAATATGATTAGTTCCATAATTGAGTTTTAGTTCTAAATTTCCAGTTATAGAAGTTATTAAATCGTCAACATATCCCTCATAAATTATTTGTGAGTTATACCTCAGAATTATAAATTCATTTATAACATCTCCAAATGTTTCATATTCAAGTTTTTTCAAAAGATTAACCTCCCTCTATATAGTTAATTATACATTTGGTAAGGCAATTTGGTTTATTCCTAGAATGATATTTTAATTTACTCATCATCTTCATAAAGTCGATCAAGAAAATCCCAAATATTGTCAGCCACTTATTCCATATCCACATAATATTGGTCGTCTACCATTACTTTCCTTAAGAATTCATCTAAAGAATCAGCTATTTTTATCTCGTCGTAATAAATAGCATTATTTTTGTTATCACTTAATTCAATCAGTAACAATGCACTCTCATTTGCTTCAAAAAAATTAATTTCCCATGTTCTAGTTCTTCATATACTTCTATATCAGGATAAAATTCATAATCGTTAATTTTCAATCTAGCATCCCTTATAGATGCAGGGCCCATAATCCGATTGATATTACATTCAGATTTTCTAAGAAAACCAAAGCCAACTTCTAAAAGGAAATTTCTGAGTTCATTAGGGAATCTTAGTCCTAAAGTTGATTCAACTTTCTCAATCTCTTCTTCTTTTACAGGGAAAAACTGATTGCCAACCTGATTTTTAATAAATTTAAATCCCATAAGTTATTCCCTCCATCAAATAATTCATTTGCCGCTGAACCCGTACCGTGGATGCCTGATTGATGTTCATTGGGAAATTTTGCTGAATGTATGTTCCACCATTCATGCTCCCCTCCCATCATGACTTTATTTCTCCCGTTCAAAATAACAGTTATGATTTTCAGATATTCCAGCTCCGAGCAGTACTAAATTATCTTCATTTTCAATAACTACCTTTAAAAAGTCGATTTCACCATTGGGATTATAAAAGCTAATTTCCATTCCATCATCGGACTCCCTTAAGCGATATCTAAAATCTTTATCTCTATCTTCCACATAAACTGTTTCTTCATCTTTAAATTCTATACCTTCATCGAATGGAGGGCATAGTGCCACACCAGTTGCTTCTCCATCATTATAACCTGATTTAGGTACCCATTTCCCGCCAATCAGCTGATCTTCAGTTATCACTTTACTACAACCACTCATCATAATTATTACTATCATAAGCAACAAAAAGTTACGACCAACATTCACATCTTAGCATTCCATTCTTCTCCATGTAGTCTATTTAATAAATTCAATCAAGAACCTTTCATTCTACTTCTTTAATTATTTTCATCAATGTTTTAACATTTTATCCTAGGGCTTCATTACAAACGTAGTTTGATGCATCTTTTCCGTACTCTATCTAAATTTCTGGTGCTAGCGCTTGCGGGTCTTCTGTGAACATATTTTGTAGCCAACTTCTAAACAATAAAATATTTTCATCACCTTTTAAAATAATTGCTGTACCATAATTTATTCGCTTACCAAGGCTATAATTAGTCATTTCTAGTAATGTCAACGTACCGATTATGTTAATTCAGTGCAGCCTCTAACACCTTTTTTTCGTGTTCTGACATACTACATATTACAATGCCACAAACTATATTATTTGCATCTAAAATAAAAACTAATTTATTATTTTGAATCATTGATTTTGGTTTCTTATTTGAAAACAAAATGAGTACTTTGTCATTACCTATATAGACATCCAACATACCAGGTTCATCTATATAAGTTTCACCGCTATATTGTTTAATCTGACATTTAGGTAAACCTTTATTCATTGGTACATTCTCCATATCAAAGTTTAAATATTTCAGTTCCTGTACCTTTTCAATCAAAGTTAGTGTAATAGAACGCAGATCGCCTGTATCTTTACCTATTCCTATTTCAATTAACGACTTTGTAAAATTACCAGTTCTCCAATATATAGTTGATTCTTTTGATATATTCCAAGTACCGAATTCTACAGTCACCGGTGTATAGATATCATATTCAATATGTACTGGTTGAATTTCTTTATACTCTACTACTTTTAACATAATCACGACTCCTTTTAAGGAAGGGTTTCATCAAGCATTTGATCTGCTTTTGGTACGCCTTTCTTTGAAGCATCTGTATCTCACTTATCGACTATCCCGTAAACCCGCCCTAGAGGGAAACTCATGAAAATTAACTAAAGAGGGCTATCCATCCCAACAAAACTATGTTTTCGAACTGCAACTATCAATTCACATCCATTACATGTATTTCTTTAGCCTGGGCATAGGCATTAATCTCTCTGATCAAATTGTTTCTATAAACTGATATTGCTCCGTGTATTTCTCTTTCATCATCTGCATCTATATATTCGGGAAATAAGATGAAATTTGTTTGATCCATTTTTTTAATTATATATTCATTTCCTTCAAATTCTCCACTTCTAATATGATATGAAGTTATAAATGACATTATATCTTCATATAATTCCTGTGTGTTAATCTCAGCCCGCAAAAACCCTTCTAAAACATTCATAATAATAATCTCACCTTTCTATTTTGGTTGAGCTGACAACATCCTGCAGAACTTAATTTTCAATAATATTATTAAATTCATGTTGACCATTTTGAAGCTATTCTTTATACATTTCCCTTTCCCATACTCTCTTTCCGTCGATTAAAAATACTGAACTTGGTGGATCATCATAAAGAGAAATTTCAACCAATGAACTTTCTTCTTGTTTCAACCAATTATATACACTACCTTCGTTAGTAGAAGGATGTGATAAAACATTATTTACTTGAAATGCAGTTGCATAGTATTCTGCATATCCGGTATCATCCTTATCTAAACCATTGTCTGTCTCAAAAAATGTGTCTGTTTTTCCTACAATTCTTAATCCACTGTTCCACTCTACTATGATCTCTACACCTTCATACTCTATTAATGTTTCAAATAAAGAATCTGCTTCCATAGATATCCTCTTTCTTATTTTATTATAATGGTTTTGCTGCTACTATATGATTACCATATGATCCATAATGTATCATTCCTCTATTGGTCTCTATATAGAGGGCAGTTCAATAACCAATCAAAATATGATGTTTATTATGTTCTTTAATCGGCTAGTAATTCCAAGTAATATTGATCATTTTGTTCTATTTTTCTTAAAAATTCTTCAAGTGATCTTGCAATCTTAATATCATAATAGTAAACTGGGCTATGATCATTTTCATTCAATTCGATTGACATTAAAGCTGATTCACTACCCTCAAAAAATATTAATTTATTATCTTCAAATTCATCATAGATTTCTATATCTGGATAAAACTCAAAATCGTTCACTCTTAAACGAAAATCTCTTACGGAGTAAGGGTCCATAATACGATTAATATTATGTTCTGAACCCTTTATAAATCCGTAACCAACCTTTGTATAAAAAACGACTAATTCCCTAGGTAACTTTAAGTCGAGATCCCTCTCAACCTCATTGATTTCCTTTTCAGCCACTGGATAGAAAACATTTTCTTTATTTTCATTAATACGTTCATAGGACATTATTATTTACCTCCAAATTATTTTTCTTGCATATTTTACTTGATTGATGAAACTTCCATTACTTCTGAAAAGTTACTGAAAGCTTCTTGCCGAGCTTCCTCTAGTTCTTCTTTCAGCTTAGCGATTATCAAGGATCATATTTGCATCATTCAGAAATGAAAGTGACTGTAACATACTAGATGATTCGGTTGTAATAAGTCCTTCTCCAGTTTGTGATTGTGCTTCAGTCATAAGTGTTTCTACTTGGTAAAGCATTTCCTCCGTGCTCTTATTGATTTCCCTTAATGTCATTTATCATAGAACCAACAGAGCACCAACCATAATTATATGATTGGTGTTTTTTATCGTTACTCGTTTGTATGTCACTTGTGAAGGAAAGTCACAAGTAATCCCTCTTAAGTAGCCCTCTTTCTTTCAGTGTCTACGTTAGTGTGATCATATCAAAGTGATTCCTGAATCCTTTTTCGCTTTTATTAAGCTGGATTTGTTTTAGCCTTTGGTAATTTTATTTTTCACGTTCGAAATAACAGTTAAAATTTTTAGAAACTCCAGTTCCAAACCCAATCAGAGCTAATTTATCTTTATTTTCAATAATGATTTCATAAATGTCTATATCACCGCTTGGATTATAAAATGTAATTTCCATTCCATCATCCGATTCTCTTAATTGATATCTAAAATTCTTGTTCCTATTTTCCACATAAACCGTTTCCTCATCTTTAAATTCTATACCTTCGTTTAAATATGGACATTGTGGTTCACCAGTTGAGTATTGCATCTGATATGTACCAACCTTGCGGTTCTTTGTACCAGTGATTGCGGAGAAGTTTACCACACTTTGCGGAACAATTTACCAATACGAATAAAACCTCTTGTATACTAAATGAGCATGCCGATGATTTATCGGTGTGACTCTATGTATACAGGAGGTTTTTTAGTATGTATCCATATCGGAAGATTTTGGAGTTGCATGCAGAAAGTGTTTCGTTGCGAAGTATCGCTATGATTACACAACATTCTCGTCAGAAAATCACAGAGATCGTTGGACTGGCGGAAAAGAAGGGAGTGAAAATACCACTTGAAGAGGAAATGACGGATCCTTGGTTAGAGGATTTTCTTTATCCAGAGAAAAAACAAGAAGCAAGCGGAAGACACTTGATGGATTTTGAATATATTCATCAAGAATTAGCCAAGCCGAACATAACTTTAACACTATTACACGATGAATACGTAAGGGAGGCACATAATACTCAGAAAATACCTTATGCTTATCGGACGTTCGCAGAACATTATCGTGATTATGCCATGAAGTATAAAGCAACCATGCGTATTCGAAGAAAGCCTGGAGAAATACTAGAAGTGGATTGGGCTGGAACAACATTATCAATCATAGACTCAGATACTGGAGAAAAGAGAAAGGTGTATGTTTTTATCGCTACACTGCCATGTTCCCAATTGTTTTATGTAGAAGGTTCTTATCGAATGGACCTTCCATCGTGGATTCGATTACATCAACATACATTTGAATATATTGGTGGAATCCCTCAAATTCTTGTTCCAGATAACTTGAAAACAGGTGTCACCAAACATACATCAAAGGAGCTCATTTTAAATAAAGTATATGCAGAAATGGCAACACACTATCAAACAATCGTTATGCCTGCACGTGTTCGTTCACCTCGTGACAAGGCGAGTGTTGAAAGTTCTGTTAATATCGTTACAACTTGGATTATTCAAGCCCTAAGAAACACTACCTGTTTTTCATTGGAAGAACTAAATAAAGAAATATGGAGTAAGTTAGAATTGTTAAATCATCGACCATTTCAAAATAGACCAGGTTCACGATGGTCGGCATTTTTGGAAGAGGAGAAATTTGCCCTTTCCCCACTTCCAAATTCACCATATAAATTATCTGAATGGCGCAAAGAAAAAGTCCGACCTGATTATCATATTACCATTAATAGTATGTTTTATTCTGTCCCATATGAATTAATAGGAAAAGAAGTTGAGATAAAGGTTTCTCCTCACATAATTGAAGTGTATTTCAATCATATGAGAGTTGCATCTCACCAAACATTATATGGTCAATTTGGTCAATTCTCTACTCTAAAAGATCATATGCCGGATAACCATCGGTTATATATTGAACAAACACCGGAAGAAGCAATCAAGTGGGGTTCCGAATTGGGGCCATCCGTTTTAGATGTGGTAACTTTTATTCTGGAACAATATGAAGTTGAAAAGCAAGCGCTAAACGCTATTTTTACGCTGAAAAAGCTAGAAAGAAAATATTCATCATATGAAATAGAACAGGCATGTAAATTAGTGCTTCAAGCTACTAATAGACCGACTGTTAAAAGCGTACAAACAATGATTAAAACATTACATCAAGAAGATGAACGCAAAGCTTCTACACGTGACTCAAAGTCAATAGATAAAAAGTACGGCTTCACGCGTGGCGCATCTTATTTTGGAGGGAAATCAAAATGAATCAACAAAATTATGATAAAATGAAAGCACTTAATTTAACTGGAATGGCTGAATCTTATGAAACATTATTTGCGAATCCTTCTTTTCAGGAAATGGACTTTGATGACCTACTAGGTCTTCTATTAGATCACGAAGAAAGTGTTCGTAAAACCAATAAGTTAAATCGTCTTTTAAAACAAGCAACATTTCCTGAGGAAGCAGCAATTGAAGAGATTATTTACGATACAGACCGTAAACTAAATAAAGATTTATTAATGAAGCTCTCTACAGGAAATTATATAATAGAAGGAAGAGATATTGTGTTCAAAGGAGTATCTGGTGCAGGTAAAACATGGTTAGCGATTGCATATGGTGTGCAGGCTTGTCGTCAGTTTTACAAAGTGAAATATGTTCGGTTACCAGATCTTTTAGAAGAGTTTAAAGTAGCAACATATCAAGCTGATGGTAGTTATACAAAACTAATGAAAAAGCTCATTAAGGTTGATCTTTTAATCATTGATGAGTGGCTGTTATTTGAGCTTTCAAAAGAGGAAGCAACTTTACTATTGGAAATTATTAATTCACGCTATACGGCTAAGAAATCAAACATTTTTTGTTCTCAATTTGACATACAAGGTTGGTATGAAAAACTTGGAGATGGAACACTAGCGGAGGCTATACTAGATCGGATTATCCATAATTCATATGACATATTTATTGATGGGGCCGTATCTATGCGCGAAAAACTAGGAATTAATGCAGTGAAAATATAGAATTTAAGCAAACAGTATCATAAATACAAAACAAAGCATGGATAGATATAAGTATCTATTCATGCTTTTTTCACACAAGTGGTAAACCAGTCCGCAAGGACTGGTACATTTGTCCGCAATGTGTGGTAAAAAGAATCGCAAGCCTGGTAAGGATCATCCGCAATACTCACCAGTTGCTTCTCCATCTTTATAACCTGACTTTGGTACCCACTTACCCCCTATTAAATCGTCCGTTGTTACCAATTCATTACATCCTGCCAAGATAATTAATAATGTACTAATTATGAAAAATAAACTATGTTTTCTCATGTGATATCACTCCCTCAATAAATTAAAGTTATCTCCTTAAATATCCGGACAGACGAAACTACATGTTCCATTAATGTAGCTGATTTTGGTAACTTCGGAATATGCAGTTAGATAACGATTATCCAAAATTTCTCCTTACTACAGGAGAGAGAATCTGAGATGTTTCCAACCACTGTATTAATCACAAGTATCCAGTTGGTTTCATCCTAAAATATCATGACTTTATTTCTTCCGCTCAAAATAACAATTTAACCTTTTGATTATCCCTGAACCATTTAAACCAAATGCATCTTCACTTTCCATAGTAATCTCAAAAAAATTAACTTGTCCACTTGGGTTAAAAAATATTATTTCCATTCCATCATCTGACTCAGTGAGTTTATAGTCAAATTCTTTTTCTTCATCAATCACATACACTTTTTCGTTATCAATAAATTCCATACCTTCATCAAAAGCAGGGCATAATGGCTCTCCGCCGATTTCTCCATCCTCATACCCATTTGTAACAAGCCACTTACCCCCAATAATTTGATCTTCAGTTATCACGTTACTACAAGCTCCCATAACTATTATTACTATCATAATCATTAAAAGGCTTCTGCCAAGTTTCACATCTCAACACCCTTTCACTCTCACCCGCAGTCTACTTACCAATATATTCGAAGACGTCTTCTATTGTATTTATAAGTTATCAATTTCTTCTTGAAATATGTCTATTACATAATCCTTAAATGTACTATATATTGGATGTAAATCTGTTCTTCCCCTCACCCAACTATATACTCTATCATCAATATCTTGATTTCTAGAAAATGAATTAATATGGACGGAGATAGACGCCTATGGATTTGATTTTCATCTTTTTACATCATCTGTATATATTGATTGAATAAATATTTCACTTTTCCTTATATTTTTCCTTCTTACCTTGACACAAAATTCTCTCACGAACTAAAAAACGTCCATCATCAGATATTATAGCAACTCTAGCCCAACTTGTTGATAAAATTACACTTTCAATATTGGCTCTTCATTCACATAAATGACCATAGAGTAATCGTCCTTGTTACACTAGAAGGTGATTCTAATAAATCCAACATTCGTATTGCTTTAGAGGTACCGATCATTACACAACCAGGTTATAGCCCATACTGGGCACACACAAAAATCCTAGGAAGATTTTCTACTGTTTCTTCCTAGGATAAAATATGCCTCTTAATCCACTAAATCAGCGATATATAGAGGAAATTTACTTGTTACTGCTTTTTTAAGGCAATCCATATGACAGAACATCTGTTGTTCTGGTTGGCTACTTTTATCTTTGTCCCAATTTGCAACTACAACTAATTCAGTAACATCTGAAATAATTTGTTCATCACAAAAACAACACTGATACGATTTTTTCTCCATAAAATCACCTCCAATCATAGTTGTCTGATAGTCTATTTAGTGATTTTTTCACTAATTTTTTTAATGAAGTAATTACACCATAGTCTCCTTCAACAATAACATTATACTTGCCATTAACCTGCTTTATAAATACTTGCACACCATCTGATTGAGTTTTAATAATATCAGGTCTAAACTTTAAGTCACTTATATCTTTTGGTGTAAATCCTCTTTCTATTAATCTCTCTGCTCCATGTTTTGTTGTATTTACAACACTTTGTATTTCATCTAATGCTATTTGTTCCTTTATTTTTTGGTATTGAGCAGCATTATGTGCAGGAGTTCCTTTACGCTTACTAGAAACATTCTCCACCTTCATCATCAACTGATCTCTTAAATTGATGCCATCATACATATTATAAGGTACTGGTCCATCAATCGCTAGTTGATGCTTCGGATGATAAGGGCAGGAGTTCATCAAGCATTTGTCCTGTTTTTTTGCGCACCCTTCTTCGCAGATTCAGTACCTGCTTTCCCTAATTTCATTGCTTGTAAAGTTTCACTAACTTCATACCAATTCTCCGTTTCCAATGCATCATTTGGAAAGAGAGTCATAAGTAACCCCCGTAAAGTGGCTTTACCTTTTTTAGTGTCTACTTCAGGGTTTCAAATTATATTATTCTTTTTATGTTTCTTTTTTATCTCTTCAAACCAAGCATCAAAAATATCATCAGGTAGCAATTCTTCATCGTTAGAATAAATTAATTCATATTTGTATTTAGTTGCAAGACTGTTTTCTTTAACATTATAATGCAGCTTTATTTCTGTTGGCATATCATGTCCATACTCTTTACATATTCCATGAATTGACATTAAGTTTTTATTTCCAATATCTAACATAGCACTTTGACGTTCCGTAGATGTATCTATATCAGGATATATATCACTTAACTTATGTGCATGTACAACCACATTCTGCACTTTAAAAAATACATCAAATGAGTACATATTTGGTTCATAAGATCCGTAAATATATATATCATCCGTTTTACCTTCAGAGTACTCCATGCAAATAGTCACCATATCCGCTTGTAATTCTAAAAAATAATCTTCAAATTGTTTTGACATAAAACTTCACTCCTCAATTCGTGATAAGAAGGTAGAATAATTTCCCATCGATAGAATATTCAATTTTAAAATTTGAAGGCCTCACGCTAGAACCGTCATAATGGTACCCACATCTATACTTTTCCTACTTTGTTTACTCCTTTGAAGCCAAGTGGGGAGACCGCTGCATACGTAAACCATTTGCCTCTACTTTCCACATTCCATGAATGACATTTCGATTAAAGGAATCTGTTATTGCATGGTGTAGCGTTTCTTTCATCTCTACATCTTGGTCGGTTCCTTTTTCCGTGAAAAGCTCCACATGATTGGTCAGTTGATCAATCGTTTGGTCTGCGGTGTCTTTACTCGTTTGTATGTCACTTGTGAAAGAATGTCAAAAGTAATCCCCCTTAAGTAGCCCGCCTTCTTTCAGTGCCTACTTTGGGGAATCATATCAATTTGCCAAACAGGATTTATAATTTATTTATGGGATACTAATCTTTTGGTAAATTGTCTAAAAAAAGATCTATATCATCTAAATTCACATGAGTCTTTCATGGAATGAGAATTTCGAAATAAATTCTTCAAAAGAATTTGCTATCAGATAGTAATATTCATTCCCTTCATTAAATATTTTTCCTTAATGGTACTACCTTCATGAGTTATGAATTTCACAAAAGCATATTCCAATGCTAACCAAAATATATATTTATAACCCAAAAACACCTGTTGCCTAATAAGACAAACAAGTGCTTAATTAACTAAATCTTATACATTTTCAATCTCCGATTATCTATGCTATAGCCTCTTTCCAGATTAACATCAACTCTAAAAATTCATCAGTTTCTATAATACTTTCAAATGGCTCATCAACCCGGTAATGATGCTCAGCAATTGTCACTTTTTTCTTAATATTTATACTTGTAGCATTCAACGTAATTTCAAAGTCTTCATAATCTCCTGTTAATACCTTCTTAACGTATCCAATATACTCATCTGCTTCTTCTTTTGTTGAAATATCCTCAAAAGCGTCCGAAAAAACAGTTAATTTTTCTGGTAGTATTATTCTTGTGATACCAAATGGGTCTTTTTTTAATTCATATGTGTATCTCATCTGTTTATCACCTTCTATGCTATTTATTATATAAAGGATAGGCAGTGGCTATTGAACCATCCTTATTTAAAAACATTTCTATTTTAACTCCAGCTGAATTTTCACCTATAAACTTATTAGCACCTATTTGTTTTTCATTTTGATATGCTTCACAATAGACTTTAACACATCTACACGATTCCATTCCTTCGCCAATCAAGGTCAATTACCTTTTACTTCTTCTACCAATTAAGCCTAATCCTCAATTAAATCTATATAATATTCATTATTATTAAGAAACTTTTTAAAAAAGTCCTCTAACGATTTAGCTATTTGAATATCGAAATAATATATTGGATTATTAACTAATTGTAAATCTATTGAAATATAAACACCCTCGTTTACTTCAAAAAAATAAGTTTATCTTCATCATCAAAAAGTTCATCTAAATCTGGGTCAAATTCAAAAATACCTTCTCTTAATCTAAGATCTGCTAAAGCCCCTGGTCCCAATATTCTATTTGTTGCATTAACACTTTGACCTTTAATAAAACCATAACCAACATCAAAATATAACTGTTTTAAATCATTTGGAAAACTGATATCCATTCTTTGTTCAGCTTTTAAAATATCATTTTCAGCTACCTTATAAGTTTTATTTTCTAGCTCATTAATAAATTCAAAATCAGCCATATGCTATTTTACCTCCAATCAATCGCTAGTTGATGTCTTGGATGATAATGAAGCAGTTCGTCAAGTCTTTGTCCAGCTTTTTGTGCTCCTTTTTTCGCGGCTTGTGCTCCTATTTTCCCTGCATTTCCAAGACCTTTGGATCCAAAAACTGAAAAAGCTGCATACGCAAACCATTTGCCTCGACTCTCTGCATCTCCATGAATCACTTCGCAGTTAAAGGATTCTATTATTGAATGCCTAATATAATTCGCAATGTCAATTTTGCTTTTGCTTGTTTGTATGTCACTTAGTGAAAGAATGTCGCAAGTAATCCCTCTAAAATAAATCTTTAGAGGGATTATATCAGGATGATCAAGGGATTTATAGTTAGATATTCTATTTTTTCTATATTAAAAGTCTTCTTCCCAAGCTTCTTTTGCATCCAATAGACTTTGTGAAAAAAATTCATGAAAAGTATTTGCTGTGTTGTAGTCGTCAACTCCGCCATGTCTGCTCCAGGCTATTACAGGACACTCGTTACTCTCCATCTTACTTGTATATAAACAGTATACAAATTCATCGGCATTTTCAATAATTACTAAATCATTATTTAATCCTAACTTCCTATAATCTTTTGTATATTCAACAACACGAGCTTTATTTGACTGACCTACTCCTAAAATATCAACTCCAAATATTCCCCCGGATCCATAGGTTCTTAAAAACCATTTATAACTTTCAGGTAATATCACTTCTAGTTCGTTTTCCACAATCATAATTTGACCATCATCTATCCCGCCCGTAAAATCATCTGATTCACCGTGGTTATTTATAAATTTAATTAACTCCTCTTTATTCATGCAAGTTTCCTCCTTTTACAGTTCACTTTTTTCTATTTGTTTGGATCTCCATCTCCAATATTTTCTCCTGAAGTTAACATATTGCTTTTGTAGTATGGCGTCATTCCTAAAACTATTACCATTCTCTACCAACCCATGTAATATTTTATTATATTCCTTATGCAAACTATGTGGTAGTTCTACCATAGACCCTGGTTCTCTTTGAATTAAATGGTGAAGCTCTATAACTGTTCCATCTTTCCAAATTGGTGCTCTTCCTTTTTTCATTAATTGTAAGTTTGTCAGACCAGTATCAGGATCAATCCTCTTATAATCAATATCTTTCCTTTGAAAAACCCGTCTACTAGTATCCCTTATCTCTCCATTAATTTTAGTAATTCCCTTATATTCTACAGCTGTGTAGTTTTTATATTCTCTACCCGCACCCTTACTCGAATTCTTATCGCTTGATTTTAATCCCTTCTCTTGTCTAGAAACATTCTCCACCTTCACCATCTACTGATCTCTTAAATTGATGCCATCATACACATTATAAGGAACTGGCCCATCAATCGCTAGTTGATGCTTTGGATGATAAGGAAGCAGTTCATCAAGTCTTTGTACAGTTTTTTGTGCGCCCTTCTTTCCAGCTTCAGTACCTAATTTCCCTACTTTGCTTACTCCTTTGAATCCAATTACGGAGACCACTGCATACGTAAACCATTTGCCTCTACTTTCTGCATCTCCATTAATAACATCGCGGTTAAAGGAATCTATTATTGCATGACCAATATATTTCGCGGTGTCAATGGGATGTGCAATCATGCTTTCTAGAGCTCTGAATGTCGCTGGGAAGTCCACTATCATCTGGATTGTTTCTTCTGTTAGATGATAAATGGCTTTACCTCCACCTTTTACGACATCTAATAGTATTTGGGATAATTCAACGATTCGACTCGGTTTCTTTTCATATTTTACATTAAGTGTCGAGGTTTCCATCATGTCGGACATTTCACCAAATGTTTCTTGGTTTTTTTCTACCAGGACTTCTTTTCGTTCTTCTGCTTGCTGGTTTTCTAATAGTTGATTTGCTTCATCTAAAAAGGATAAAGGCTGTGCGATACTAGAAGATTGCACATTGGAAAAACTACCTTCTCCTGTATGTGTACTTGCTTCTGCAATCAATGTTTCCAAATGGTGGAGCATTTCTTTCATCTCTGCATCTTGGTCGGTTCCTTTTTCTGTGAAAAGCTCCACATGATTGGTTAGTTGATCAATCGTTTGGTCTGCGTTGTCTTTACTCGTTTGTGTGTCACTTGTGAAAGAATGTCAAAAATAATCCCCACTAAAGTAGCCCACCTTCTTTCAGTGCCTACTTTAGGGGATCATATCAATTTGTCAACTAGGGTTTATAGTTTATTTATGAGATTCTAATCTTTTAGTAAATCATCGTCTAAAAATAGATCTATATCATCTAAATTCACATGAGTCTTTCTTTCATGGAATGAGAATTTCGAAATAAATTCTTCAAAAGAATTTGCTGCCAGATAGTAATATTCATTCCCATCATTAGATATTTTGCCTTCATGGTACCAAAAGTAAACTTTACCCCTGTATTTACCTCTTAAGCCTATACATATTAAATCTCCTCCATCAGCATCTGCGATAGGCAATACAATATTTCCTAAAACATCTTTATACGTTTGAATAATTGGTTCAATACTGTACGCATTATTAGTAATACCATAAAATCCACCTATCGAGTCAAAACCATCCTCGGGGGTTACAGGGGTAACTTCAATTGGCTGATACATTCTATTTTCTTTAATAAAACATCCCCCATATTCAAGTAAAAACTCTTTATAATCTAATGGTAAATCTACTTCGTACAATCTCTCTATTTTTTCGATTGTCTTATATGAGCTATCTTTATTTGATACAACCAGTTCCGAGTCAATTATTTCATTTAATTTTTGTTTTATTATTTTGTTCATTTTTATATTCCACTCCTTAAATCTGACGCTGAACCTATATGCGGTATATTAGAGTGTAAATCTGTTGGAATTAACTCAATTTCGGTAGAGCTTTTATGATGAGGTGTTAAACCTTTTTCTTTCAACCAGTATTTTGCTTGATTCTGCGATTTAAACCCTTTTAATTGCATAATTTTTTCATACACTAAATTAAAATCATTTTTAGTTCCATCTAACATGCCTTTTTTAAATTTAATAGAACCTTTACTCCAAGGTGTAAAGTTGGGTCTACCATCAATAAACTCTACACCTTTTCCAGTCGTTATACTTTGAACTTCGGCTTTATCAGAATACCATACTCCATTACCTGGTTCGCCATTCCATTTACCATTTGTTCTTGGTAGCCTTGTTTTGGGACCCTTACTAGAAACATTCTCCACCTTCACCATCAACTGATTTCTTAAATTAACCCCATCATACACATTATAAGGAACTGGCCCATCAATCGCTAATTGATGCTTTGGATGATAAGGAAGCAATTCATCAAGTCTTTGTACAGTTTTTTCTGCGCCCTTCTTTGCAGCTTCAGTACCTAATTTCCCTACTTTGCTTACTCCTTTGAATCCAATTACGGAGACCACTGCATACGTAAACCATTTGCCTCTACTTTCTGCATCTCCATTAATAACATCGCGGTTAAAGGAATCTGTTATTGCATGACCAATATATTTCGCAGTGTCAATGGGATGTGCAATCATGCTTTGTAGAGCTTTGAATGTCGCTGGAAAGTCCACTATCATCTGGATTGCTTCCTCTATCAGTTGATAAATTGCCTTACCTCCACCTTTGAAGCCTTCTAACAAGCTTTGGGAAAAATCAACGATTGTACTTGGTTTCTTTTCATATTTCACATTAAGTGTAGAGGTTTCCATCATGTCGGACATTTTGCCAAATGTTTCTTGGCTTTTTTCTACCAGGACTTCTTTTCGTTCTTCTGCTTGCTGGTATTCTAATAGTTGATTTGCTTCATCTAAAAAGGATATAGGCTCTGCGATGCTAGAAGGTTGCACATTGGAAAAGTTGGACTCCCCTGTATTTGTACTTGCTTCAGCAATCAATGTTTCCAAATGGTGGAGCATTTCTTTCATCTCTGCATCTTGGTCGGTTCCCTTTTCTGTGAAAAGTTCCACATTGTTGGTCAGTTGATCAACCGTTTGGTCTGCGTTGTCTTTACTCGTTTGTATGTCACTTAGTGGTGGATGATCGATTGTGATGATGTCTGATATTTCATCGATTGTATGGGCAACATTTTGCACTGAATCTTCTATGTCTTCATGATGTGTTTGGATATTTTCTTTAACATCTTGTAAATAATTATACTCTATTTTTGCCGTGACACTAGTATCTACGTCTTCGTTGAATGTGTCGATATGCATTTCAATATTTGATGCAAGTTGATGTGCAATAAGTTGAATTGAATGTATGGCAGTTTGGTGCACGCTTTCAAAATACTTTTTTGCATGTGTAGCAGTGTCCCCTTGAAAAGAGTCAAGTGCAATGAGTTCATCCAGTTGACGTGTCACGTTGTGTAAATCTTTCTCTAAGACATTTGACGTTGCTTTAATTTTATCCGCCATACTATTGACTTCTGAAAGGTCTACTTTAAATGTCATTCGTAACCTCCGCATATTTATTTACGAAAGCGGTTGAACTTCATGTTGTACGTCCTTTTCGTATGATTTTGCTAGTTGTTCGTCTTTTTCTTTAAAAGAAACGCTAATTGTGTTGAGTGTTTCTATATCTGCTTGAAACAATTTCTTGTATTCTTGTAAAATTTGAATCAGTTTCTTTGTATTTTCTAAGTCATTCACATATGGTTTTATATTTGTACATTCAAACGCTTCATCTTTTAACATACGCTCATCAACATTAAGAATAGCTCTTTCTAATTTGTTTATGTGACTTGTGAAGGCGTCTACATGTATTTGTATATGCTTAGACATTGTCCGCACTCCTTTGTTGCTGGATTTCAGTATTCAGTGATTCTAGAGATGTTTCTAAGCTGGTGAGGTTATTTTGTGCCGTAAGTAATTGGTCTCTTCGTTTCTGTAACTCCGCATTGATCGTATCTTGAATATCCTGTATGTGACCAATAACTGTTTGCGTATCTTCTACATACATTTCAATGTGTTCTTTATATGTCCTTTGCTGGGATCCTCTCCATAATGAAGAGTCAATCACTATATTATTTAGTTGAACTTTCGAATGATCAACTTCTTGCTTATTGTTTTCTATCGATTGAGCCGCTTCTTCCAACCTTTCAATCGTTGATTCAATTGTCGTAATTAAAACTTCTTCACTAGCAATTGATCGACTAATCGTATCTCGTTGTTCCAATAGCATAAACATAGTGATTGACATCTCCTTTATTTTGGAATTTTAATCTTTTCAAATTGATGATCCATTGCATAGTAACATTCATAAGCTGCTAAGGATGGCTCGTTGGCGATAAATCGTTGTTTGTATAGGTCTTGGTCGCCTAAGCGCATGGCTACAACGCCTGCAACAGATTGACCGCGAATGTATTTAGGAATTTGTTCAAAGCTTTGACCGATATAGCTGTATTCGCCTGAGAAGATAAAGTGCATTCCAACTGTAGATCCTCTCATCAATACCCGTATGTCATCATCTGTTAACATACTTTGCTGGGTAAATTCTTTGAAATCCGGAATATAAATGAGCCATTTCGGTTCCGTCACATTTTCTTTGATCCGGTCGTTTACTTCAGCAACTAAATCATTTTTAATGCCTGGCATTTGCTCTTGTTTAGAAATGTACCCTTCGACATCCTTTCCAATGGTCGCAAATCGATTGTTTGTCGTGTCAAGAATCATCGTTTTATAAAACTCTTTCATCAATGTCATATTTTTACCAAGTGTCATTTGCAAGGATTCCACTCGATCAAGTCGGTCTCCGACAGCTACTAAATGACCATATGCATTTAAATCAAAGGCTAACGTTGTAACATTTTCAAACTCCAGTCCAAGTGGGAACAGACCTTGTTCGATCACCTTCTTCGTACCTTTCGACTGTGCAAAGTCTTCAAATGGAATCACACCTTCAGGCATCATTGGGATTGGCTCAGGTATGTCACCATCCCAGAATGCACTCATTGCTTTTGCTTCTTGTTGAATGCCTTCAATGACCCGTAATGTGTCTTCCCCTTTTACAGGAAGGGCTGTTTGGAAAGCTACTGGTTCCTCTAACTTAACCAAACCTCTCCCATAAATCTCTTCCGTTTCTAAAGATGTTCTTCCAACAATTCCTCTCGTTTCTAAGTCATCTATTAAATAAAGTGAGATTTGTGTTTTAATGTTTGATAGTAATGGAAGACGTAACACATTTTGTCTACTTCCAGTAATGACCAAATGAATTCCGATACTTCCACCTTCTCGTGCTAGTTGTGTAATCGCACGTTCAAATGGTTCAACAAAATCTGCTTCTCGAACCGCATCATAGTTATCGATTGCTAACACGATATGAGGTAACGTTTCTCCACTTGCTTTCTCATACATATCAAGGGTCGCCACACCATATTTACTTAATAGTTTTTTCCGTTTACGCGATTCGCTTTCTAGGAGACGGACAAGTTTTTCAACTTTTTCTTCTTCATCTATTAGAATCGTATCTGCTACATGTGGTAAATCTCGTAATGGAAGCAATCCATTCGTACCAAAATCAAGTAAATAAACATGTAAATGATCTGGGCGATGGGTACGTGCTAAGTCCATGATAACTGTTTGGATAAAGGTTGATTTCCCGTATCCTGGACTTGAAAAAATAGCGAAATGTCCATCTTTTGTTAATGGTAAAGAAATTGGTCGTTGATCTTGTTCATCTGGGAAATCCCCCATACCAATGATGGGATGCAGTGGTTCTTTTTTCGTCTCCCATTCTTCTTTAAATGACCGGTCTTTAATGTCTGTAATATAAATTCGTTCCTCTAAAGGAGGTAACCATGGACTAGGAAGCTGTTCAATGTTTTCTTCTTCAGTTACAGCGGCGATGTATTCAATGGTCGCTTCAAGTTCAGTCAATGTCTTCTTCACTTCTTCGACATCGTCTAAACCACTTAAGTCTTCTGTTAGAATATCATATTGCCCTAAGTCATTAATGGCATAAATAGTTGTGTCAATAACGTTTTCTTCATCAGTGGCAGAACGGTATTCTGCACCACTCCAAGCACTTTGGAAAAGTTCATAAATTTCGTTGTTTCCTACTTGTAAATATGCCCGACCTGGCAACGTAATTTCAGCTGCATCTGGTGTTTTCAAAATTTCATTTGAATCCCCTTTATCTTGAACTTTTAGAGCAAGTTTAAATTTAGAGTTTGACCAAATTTGGTCATCTACAACTCCTGTCGGCTTCTGTGTCGCCAAAATAAGGTGAATGCCGAGTGAACGACCAATTCGAGCTGTCGAAACGAGTTCTTTCATAAAATCAGGTTGTTCAGCTTTTAGTTCAGCGAATTCATCTGAAATTAAAAATAGATGTGGCATCGGCTCCGTCGCCTCGCCTTGTTTTACTAATTTTTGGTACTGGTTAATGTGGTTGACATCAAATTCACCAAATAGACGCTGACGTTTTTTCAGTTCAGCTTTAATCGAAGCGAGTGCTCGCATCGATTGTGCTCCGTCTAAGTTCGTAATGGCGCCTAGTGCATGTGGCAAGTCTTTAAATAAGTTCGCCATGCCTCCCCCTTTATAGTCAATGAGTAAAAAGGCGACTTCATGAGGGTGGAAATATACAGCTAGCGATAAAATATAGGATTGAATAATTTCTGATTTACCTGAACCTGTTGTTCCTGCAACAAGACCATGTGGTCCGTGGGCTTTCTCATGTAAGTTCAAATAAACAATATCGTCTTTTCCACGTAATCCTAATGGAACGGCCAAACTTTTGTATGTTTCGTTTTCTCTCCAACGTTGAACTGGTGTGAGCTCTTCTACTTGCTCGACTCCAAACATTTCTAAAAATGTTACCGCTTCAGGGATGGAGCTTTTTAAGTTTTGCACGTGATCTAAAGACGCAAGTGCTCTTGCAATGTTTTCTTTGTTAAAACTTGCGGAATATTGGTCAGGTGCAAATGCTTGATTCACAAGTTCGCTCTCTTCTAGCAATACGTTTCCACTGTTGCGATCACAAATATCAATAATGGTTTGCACGTGTTCAGGCAATGACTCTAACACATCTTGCACAAACACTAGAGAAACTCCTAAGTCTGTACAATCTTCATTTAAAAATTCCATAATCGTATGATCTAAAATAATTTTTTCATCTGTGATGAGCACAACATAATGTGGGCTGAAATACGTTTTATCTTTTGAATCACCTTTCTCATCCAAGGTGTTTTGACGTTCTTGTAAGATTTGATAAAGGGAGTTCAGCACTTGATCACGAGATCTCTCATGATAGACAAATCCACGGACATTATGATTTTGCAATGTTGCGTGAGGTAACCAACGCATCCAATTCCACTGCTCTTTTTCATGCTCTGGAAAAATCGTCACAAATTGTAGCTCATGGTAACTATGGAAAAAAGCTAGTTGCATCACAAGTTGCTCAAGTTGTTCCAGCACGAGGGAACGCTGCCCAATATATCCGACAGGACAATTTGTAAGAGAAGTTGTGATTGGTACATGTTTAATTTCTTTATGTTGAGTATAAAGTTCACGGGCTAAATCAATGAGATCATCATCTTCTTGAGAATATTCTTCTTCATTAAAATCGAGTTCAAAACTAATAGGACGATCTCCTAATCCAACTCGGTATTGTAAAAAATCATGATGAAACATCGTTTTTTCAAATGTACGAGCGTCTACCTTACGCGCCATTTGTTCAATTTCTTCGACGTCTGGATAATGATATTCCAATGCATGCCGTTGTTCTTCGACGGTGTTATATAATTCTTTTGTTTTATTTAGTAAGTATTGCTTATATCTCCGGTCCCGTTCTTTTAAATCCCGTCGATACTTACGAACATTTTTTACATACGTAACAAGAGATATGATTACCGTCGTAACAGTCATTGCGAGCATTACAACGATGTAAATTCCCCGAGGTTGAAAAATAGAAACGAGTGTAAATGCACCAATCATAACGAGTGGCGGAATAATCATCCGCATTAACTGTTCACTCGGTTTAGATGGTTTTGACGATGGTTTAGCAATTACTTTCTTCTCATCTGGTTCACGATAAATAATTCTTGGCGATCGATGATATTCAGGATATGTTTCACTGTAATATGTATGATCTTTTTCAAGGGGGATGAGGGTTGTTGAGTACCAAGTTGTTGGAGCAATAAGAGACATTGCTCCATCTCTAACCGTTAGGAACATCCCATCTAAAAACAAATGATCTCCAGACTCTATGTGAACAGTGCCAGTCACTTTTTGATAGTTGTGATACACATCCCCACTATGCACTTGCAGCATATGCGGTTTTTGTTCATTTCCTCTAAACAATATCGCGTTCACCGTTGATTGCGGGGATAAAAACACAATGTCGTCATGATCATGTGTTCCAAACGTAATATAATCGCTCAGCGTCAAGTCATATACAATCCCATTGTTATATTGCTCACCAATGAGATAAACTTGAATCTGTTCGTCGTTCACTGTAATAGATTTACGTTCATTGATGTTCAACTCTTGACCCTGAATATAGCATAATGATCCATCCCACATGACGTGCAATGGATCATCTATTCCTTCGATTGTTATCGTATCTGTTATACGATTTCCGATCGTTATTTCCTTTTCTTTATCAATCGGTAACATATATTTATTTAATTGATGATTGAACTGAACGAATAAAAGATGTTCTGCCATTTTATTTTCCTCCGAATAACGCTAGGATTTATTTTTACCTTCTTTTTTATCTTTTTGTTCTTTCTTCTCTCGATCCTCTTTCGCTTTTTCTTCGCGTTCTTTAATTTCTTGTTGTAATTCCTCTTCGCGTTCCTGAGCCTCTTGTTCTTCGGTACTAGATTCTTCATCTACTTCTATTAATTCATACTCTTCCGTATATCGTTCGAGTTCTGTACGAATTTCACTAATTTCTTCATCGCGCTCAGCACCTGTTAATCCAGGATCATTTTGAACTTGTTCCAGTTGTTTGATGAGTCCGTATACAATGAGTTGTGGATCATCTAAATACTTCGCTACATCAATTGATTCTTCAAACTCTCCTTGTCCCGTGTAAATCCAATAATGTAAATATTTTTCATTACTTTTCAACGTAATATTTTTCATAACTGCACTTCTCTCTTGATCAGACAATTGCTCAACAGATACGTATGAATGTGCTAAAATATACGCCGCTTGATGAGGTAGTTTAGAGACCTTTTTATCTTTTAATGTACGGATAACTTCTCCATAATCTCCTGCTAAGAAATCTTTATGCGCTGCTAGTTGATCATCTTGAAAACTCGTAATTGCAAAAACAATATAAAAAAGCAACCCGACAACAAGTACCGCTAAAGATGTCATCCAAATACTCATTTGTTTATACAAACGAAATTGACGTCTTGGCACATACGTTTTTGTTTCTTCTGCTTGATCTTGCTCTTTCAAAAACTTTTCATATAACAAAGTTGTTAATGTTTCGAGTGAATCTGCTTCATACACATCACGAGCAAACTGCTGATTTAAGGCGTCTTCTAATGAACCCGTGTAGAGATCATCAAATGTGTATGTGTCAGAAAAAAGAGCAATACAAAAGCATTTGTATTGTTTGAGTAAATCATTCGCATCCATTTGATATGGTGGAATTAAATCACGCGCACCACGAAAAATAATGGTAGGCATTAAGTTTTCATCAAATGTAATATTGTTCGGGTGAAGCATATATGTAATGCGCGTTTGGGCAATAGGTAAAATGGAAGATAGATTATGTAATGCACGTAATTTGTCATTACGAGCGAATTCCTTTATATCTTTCCACTTGTGTGCACGTTCGGGAATTTGAAAAGTAAATGTATACATATCCTCCCGTTCCTCAATAGTAAGTTTATGTGTATGAGGATGTGGAGCCATAATTAGTTGTAATTGATCAATATTTGTTACTTTTGTTTGTGATTTTGCTAAAGATGTTGTCCATTCATTGCCTTTTACCGAGAATTCGATCGATAGTGGATCGATGTATACCATTCTTTCTAACATTCATCTGCATCTCCTTTCCTGTAACTTTACTTGTTTAGTTTTCTTTAAATGACGGCTAATATGTCGCCATTTGTTACAGGATAATCACTCAACTCATCATCTGCTGCTAAAACAATATTTTTCGTTAATACTTTTATAATAAATGATTGGTTTTCTGGAACAGGAACAGGAATGGTTTGCTCCAAATTGATCAACAATTGTTTAACCGTCTGATATCTTGGAATACGCAAGTCATACATGTTTCCGCCCCAGTTACTAAAATCAAAAGTCACATCGACATGAGAGTTTAATTGCATAAGGTTTCCTCCTATTATAGGACTTTACGATGAACTCCATTTCTGTACAAAGAAATAAATTCCTACACAAAGTAAAAGGCCTAATAATATGAAACTAGTTGCAACAACACCTGTTGATAACATTTCACTTTTACTTCTCTCGTTATCTTCAGATGCTGAAGATGCCACTTCGTAATCATCTGTAAATAAAACATTTTGGACGTCTTCTACAAACGCATCTTCTTCAATTTCTTCAACGAGTACACGATGTTTTAATTCGTCTCTTATGGAAGCATTGTTTTGTTGAATTTCATTTATTCTATCATATGTTGACCCTTCAAATAACATAGGCATTCTTTTTTGCAGTTCTGTTTCTTGAAATATGTCATTTACTTGTTCTCTATATTTCGTTATACGATCTATTCTTATTTCCATTTTACCTTTTTCACCTTGCTCGCTCTCTTCCGCGAAAACAATAGTAGGAAAACAAATTCCTAATAAAACGGAAAAGAGAAGCAAATGTTTAATTTGCTTCTTTAGTCCGCTCATCATCTACACCTGCTTCCTGTGCACGATTATCGATAATTAACACATTGAGTGCTAACCCAATAATCACTGCGATCATGAGTATGATAAATGCAATTGTTAATGTACCTGTACTCATAGTTCCTTCAATAAACCCATGGATCCAATTTTCTAATTGCTGTAGCGGTGAAATTTTTCGTGCTACATGTACCGCTTCATTTCCACCAAACTGAAAGCCTAAGGATTTCGTTAGCAATAAGTACATGCTAAACACTACGAGTAACAAGAACATCCCAATCATTTTAAGTTGCCTGAGTGCATACGTTGCAATCAAGACCATTCCGAGCATCATTGTAGTTATTAGCGCTACCCACGAGAAGGCTCCATTTTGCGGAATGTCTAATAAGATGAAGGATGTAATTCCGATAAGAACCCCTTCGATTAAACCAATTCCGCCTGTCATAAGCATTGGACGGATGTTCTTTTGAATAAATGTTTGATCTGTTTCAAATTCGGCTACTTGCTCACTTGAACCTTTATGGTTTGAAAGCACGTACGCTGTGAAAAATGAAATAACCGTCATAATAAATACAACGAAATACGGTGTGAATGATTGTGTTTCTTGAATGATACCTGTGTTTTTAGTTTCGACCGGATTTGACAAGAAACTATATAAATCTTCATTCTGCCGATCTCCAATTCGGCTATTGTCTAACACTTCATTAAAGTTTTCAGCAAAGTCCATATCTTCTGCGGCTTTTTCTGAGAACTTAGATGCTAGATTATTCGCGTTGCTGATCAATGTTACCCCACTTTGTTGAATGGTGTCGGCTTGTTCATCAATGGAATCAAGAGTTTCATATACTTGTTCAGTAGAATCAAAATTAGATTGTGCCTGTTCTACTAAAGACTCACTCGTTGACAAAATTGGTTTAAAACCACTATCCAGTTGGAGTAAAGCTGTTTGCACCTCACTATCTTGACTTTGCAAATCGATTTGGTCAGCAACTAAATCGTCACTCGTATTTTTCCAAGCATCAACTTCCTCTAATACTTCACTAACATTGGTATTTAGTCTTTCCGCTTCTTTAGATGCATCTTCTAAAGCTTCAGCTAGATTACTGGATTGGGATTGTGTTTTGTCCAATTCTTTCTGATAATCTTTAACATCCTTTTGGAATACCGTAAGTGGCGTATCAAGGGTGTCGAGTACTGAATTCGAAATATCATCACTAATGCGCTTTTCGATAATCTCTTTAATCTCTTTTTTATGAATCAAGTAGTAAAGGGAGTCGTCCTCAGATAAAGCGACTAAGCCTTTGTCATCCAATTCTTCTGTAAACTCTTCATTTTCTTTTGATAAATCAAATCCGAAATATACATTGTACAATGTGTTTAAGGAATCAATTGCTTCATACAAGTCAACGGCTTCTTCAATCAAATTCCCCGTAAATTCTTCTGGGTCAAAAAATGCTGTTTGTACGGATTGATTCCAGTAAAATTGATGAACCGTTTTTTCAGTAACTGTAGGTTCTTCTGGTTGTTCTGGGTCTGTTGGATCTTCCGGATCGGTTTCATCACCATTTTCTTCATCTTTTTCGTCATCGGGAGACTCATCGTCATTCCCGTCCTCTTCATTGGCTACAGTTTCAACCTTTTCTTCTGCTTGATCTGATTCAGTTTCTATCTTTTCCTCGGATTGAGATTGTGTATCTTCCGGGGGAGTCGTTTCAGTTTCTTCGTTGCTTTGATGTATTGTCCAATTCCACTTAACCGGCTGAAATAAATCAATGGTATCAAAGTCAAAATCTTCACCGAAAACAAATGTAGCTTTCATAGTAACGGTTAAATCATCTTCCCCTTCTTCTGGCTCTAATGTGATTTCACCTTCAGATGAAGAAACGGACTCTCCATTGATTGTTATATTTGTGGCCTTTAAATCTTTTGGCTCTTCCAATGCAAATGTAAAGTTCTCATTTTTATAATCTGTAATCTTGAGGGTATCTGTTACCTCAATCCCCTCATCTAGTAAACTTGCTTTTACTTCTTTAAACGGATCTTCTAGTAAACTATATTCTGCCTCAGAAGGTTCTGTACTAGAATTCGTTGTAAATTCATCGTCTTCCTCAAATGCTTCAGATACAAGGATAACATTTTTCAATGTTGTTTTCGTTGATTCAGGTAATACTAAATCATCTATTTCCTTTGCATCTGTAGGTAACATCGCAATAGAAGAATGGATATTTTCAAGAATGTTTTCATCTAACTCTTCAATCAAATCAATTAATTTCATATCTTCCATAGCGTCATCGTCAAAGGAATCTGTAACACTTTTTTTAATGACTTCTGGCAGTTCTTCTAATTCTTCATCTAGAAGTTCCTGATAGTCTTCCACTTCTCTTTTCAACGCATTAAAATGATTATTTAGTTGTTGAATTCTGTTTTGTAGAGGTGATTGTTTGTTTTCCTCATCGCTATCCCTATCTTGAAAACGGTGATAGAGGTCGCCATTCGCTTGTGACAATTGCTCTAAAGATTCTTCTTCAGTCAGGCGATTGTAAAATTGATCAAACTGCTCGGTAAAAGAAGATCTTGCATCTGAGAAAGACTCTCCTTGTTGCAAGGCTTCTGCTAAATCTTCATCATATTCTGCACTTGTTTCTGCTTTATCACTTAGACTAGACTCAAAGTTATGTAAGACGTCATCTAATTGATTATAATTATTTTTAGACATATCCGTATATTGCTGCACTTGGTCGAATTGATTGGTAAAATTATCTAACGGATTAAATATATTAGCCGTATATTCATCTGTATATTCTTTTTCCTTTTCAATGATATCGACAATATGGTCTTGTGCCTCTTGTAGGTTTCCAATAATACTTACAAAGAAGACATCAATTAATTCTTTATTAAAATTCGTTAATATTTCACCTGCCGATTTTTCGGCCTCTGCTCGAACATCTTCATGCCCTGTTGCATTTATTTTATATTCCAACGCTACTTGTTCTGGCGCATCCTCATCAATCGAAAGTGCCCTCTCAGAGAAATCATTTGGTATAACAATCATCATGTCGTACACATTACGTTCAAAGCCGCTTTCTGCAACTCCGCGACTGACAACATACCAGTCATGGGGTTGATCTGCATTCATTCGATTTGAAAACTCATCACCAAAATTGACACCTGATTCATTGAACTCAGTGCCAATATCTTCGTTTACCAATGCAATGGACATTTTATGTACTTTTTTTACTTCTTCTTCTGATTGCTCATTTAACGCTACTGTTGACAAACCAATTGCTAAAAGAAGTATTAAAACAACAAATACAATCCCTTGCCATTTTCCTTTTATCATCACTGACAACTCCATTTATATAATTCTGTAAATGAGTGGGTTCCAAACACTACTTTATTGTAATCGTTCAAATATTGGTAATTATGATTGCGGTATACGCTTCATGTAGTGAGTGTAATTAGACATATTTGATTGTGGAATTTATGAAATTTACTAAGATGTGACATATGAATGGTATGTATTTCAGAGGATTATCTCATGTTGTTGCATGAATAATATTGTAACTAGAAATAAGAGCCACACAACAATTGGTTATGTGGCTCTCATGATTTATGATGTGCACACTATGTGTATTTTATCTAAAACCAAAGTTTTGTGATAATGCTTGGTCTTGTTCAGACATTGCATTCGCTGTTTTCGTTAATTGCTCTTGAATTTCCATCATTAAGTTGGAAAAGTTTTGTACTTTTGGCTTTAATTCAGTGAACTGATTGTCGAAGCTTTGAAATGCTTGCCCTTTCCACTGTTCACTCAATTCACCCTGTAATGTTTCTAAACGCCCTAAAATTTCATTAATTTCAGTGGCACTATTTCCATATGTTTGTGCCTTATGCGTTAGTTCTTCCGGACTCATTTTAATTTGACCTGACATTTTCGCTCATCTCCTTTAGAAAATTTACCACAAAACACATGCACTCATATTTTATGGATTTATCTCAAATAGTAAACTTTGCCATTAATGAAGTCAACGAATTATTCAAGTTTTCTAAAATTGAATGTAAAGTCATAGGCACTTGTTTCCAGGTGCGTGATTCTGTCTAGTAAAACGTTCTATAAACTAGGTCTTTACAACATCATCTATTACTTTAGTACATACATCTAAAGTTTAGTTAATAGTTATGTTTTTCTCCTTTTATGTGCACTCAATCTAGAATATAAGACAATCCTTTACCTTTTCCACAAATCACAATTAGTATATCATGCAAAGTGATTCATAGGGATAAATTCCAGCAAATCAAGTATAAAGTCCTATTCAAATACCCCTTTGTGTATAAGGTGGTATTTGAGTATTTCTATATGGTTTGGTGAATATCATCTGAAATCTTTTTCCCGTCCCGCATTTCTATTATTCTATCAGCCTTTTTTGCAAGTGTAGGATCATGTGTCACAAAAACAACACCGCACCCTTCTTCTTCATTAAGGGTTTGCAGTAAGGCGAAAATATTATCTCCGGCTTCTGTATCTAAGTTTCCTGTCGGTTCGTCAGCTAGGAGCCAACTTGGTTTATGAACGATCGCTCGAGCAATCGCAACCCGTTGTTGCTGACCACCTGATAATTGTGAGGGTAATGAATCGAACTTATCCGATAAACCAACTTGTGTGAGCACTTCTTCTGCTCGCTCTCGTTTATCGTAGTCAACTTTTCTTGCAAATAGTGGAGTGAGGACGTTTTCTACAGCTGTAAGTGTTGGTAGTAAGTGGAACTGTTGGAAGATAAAGCCAATTTCTTCAAAGCGAAAATCTGCAATTTTCTTTTTACTTAACTTCATCACATCCTGATCGTCATATACGATTGATCCACCTGTCGGCTCATCAAGTGTTCCGATTAAACTAAGCAACGTCGATTTTCCTGAACCAGATGGTCCGATAATCGAGACAAACTCTCCTGCCGTTAATTCCATAGTAACTTGATCAACCGCTCGCGTCTCTACACCGTCCCCAATAAATACACGTTCAACATCTTTGCAAATGATTTGTTTAACCATTCGTACCCCACCTTTTTTAGTTTTTCTACTCGTGGCGTAGTTCATGATGTGTATAAACATGAGTAATATGCTTATGTTGGTTACTGTGTTCATATGGTATCATTACAATTATAACAGTTTCAACGTTCTTTTTTAAAACACGAGAAGGAAATGTCTTCTCGTGTTTTGTTATGCTCTTCTCCCACCCGTTTTATTGTAAAATATATCAGGTGCATCCACTTCAAAGCGCATAATTTCTTTCGTTTTCGGATGGGTAAAAGCTAACGCTCTTGCATGAAGACCTAGTCTACCAATTCCTTTTTTCTTTGATCCGTACTTTTTATCGCCGACAATCGGATGACCAATATCCTGCATGTGAACGCGTATTTGATTTTTTCTACCTGTTTCAAGTTCAACATCTAGTAAGGTATAACTATTATTCGCTTGAATCTTTTTGAAGTGAGTATCTGCGCGTAAACCGTCGCCTTCAGTAGGACTTGAATACATCAGTCGTGTTTTTGTTTCTTTAAGCCATGAAGTAATTGTACCTTCTTGATCGTTTACTTCCCCTTCAACAAGAGCCACATATGATCGCTCTTTTACCATATCTCTCCACGCATTTTGGAGGACGTGCTTTGCTCGTTCATTTTTAGCAAACATCATGACACCAGATGTATCTTTGTCCAAACGATGCACGACAAAAATTCGATTAGCGGGATGTTGTCGTCTTACATATTCCATCAGCTGATAATGTGCTGTGCGTTCTTTTTCTTTTGCTGTCGCTATCGATAGTAATCCCGCATCTTTGTCGACAACTATTAAATCATCGTCTTCAAATAAAATTCGCAAACCGATGAGTGAACTTTCTCGTTTTGCTGCTCTGTTTTTCAGGATTTCAACCGTTTGTCCTGGATAAATGATGTGGTTATGTTTTGTTACAATTTGATTGTTTACTTGCACTTGCCCACGAGCTAACATGGATTTTACTGAGTTTTTGCTTCTTCTCGGCATTGCTTCAAATAAAAATGGACGCAATTTCATTTCTTTATGGATTGTAAATCGAAATATGTCGCTTGATTCCGTTCGCTCTCGCGTAAATTTTTGCTTCATTATATGATTCTCCATTCTCATGTACTTACTACCTACTATACGCAATGCTAGCCATTAAGCAAAGACAATAAGGCCATAAGGAAGAGAAAATATTTGTTAGATAGTTCTCCGATTTATGAACGGGCATGAAATACAGGCTCTAACCCCAAGGATAGTTCCTCGATTTATGACCGAGCACGAAATTCAGGCACTAACTTCAATGATAGTTCCCCGGTTTATGGTAGAGCGCGAAATTCGGGCTCTAACCTCAATGATAGTTCCTCGATTTATGAACGAGCGTGAAATCCAGGCACTAACCCTAATGATAGTTCCTCGATTTATGGCCAAGCGTGAAATCCAGGCACTAACTCCAATGATAGTCCTTTATTTGAAAAAAAGAAAACCTCTCTATTGGAAGAGAGGCTCGACTGTGCGTCATTCAAGTGTAAATGACAACGATACGTGATCTTGAATCGGAATCCATGCACCGATGCCTTGTTTAACTACATTTTTTACAACAATCGACTTTTTGTTTCCTTTAAGTTTAATGTATACTTCTCCAAAGGTTATTTTTCCTTTTTCGTGGACAGCTGGGGCATGCGCATGCAATATTCCCATTTCCTCTGCTGCTACATGATACGTATTTTTCAATGATGTTTGTTCACCAATGACTGTTTGATAGGTTAATGGCAAGTTTGTTTTTTTCTTCGCTTTTTGCAACATCATCGTTCGAATATCTTCTGGATGACTAATTTCATTTGTAAGAGCCCCTAGGATTTCTTTGCGTTCCTCTTGGTAATATGACATTTTTTGCTCCGTATCTCCACCAAAATTGTTCAATTCGTTTTCATTTATTTCTTGGTACTCCCAGTTGATCGATGTTTGCTCTGAACCATAATTCAATGGCCATCGTCCTAAAAATATCATTCCCCGATAGCCGATTCCTATCGGCGAGGGCTTAATCGACGTTTCATTCAACATTTTAATGACTTCTTGGTTGGAAATATCAACATCTGTAGTCTCTAATAATTCTTTTGTAGAGTCACTCACTTCAATTTCTTCGGTATCTTTTGTTTGATTCGGAAATGTATTTTCTTTTGCAATGGATAACACGTGATCTGGTATTTGATATTCGGCCTCTTTTTCTTCTTTCTCTTTAGCAAAAACGGTACTACTTAGAGAACATACTAAAATGAATACAAACAAAATAACGATTCGCTTCATTGTTTTCCTCCATTCTGCATCATTTTGAGCGGAAGTATTTGTTATATAGGATAAACAATGAAGTAAATTATATGTTGGTAAATTTGCCCATAGAAAAAAGTAGGGAAACCAGAAAGTCGCCAACTTATCCCACCGCAATGTCGTCTCTGTCTTAATAAAAAAACAAAATAGGCGCTAGATTCAGCGCCATTTACAACTCTCCATCGTACAAAAAGATCCCTTGCGAGACCCATCTTACTCTTTATTTGCTAGCGAAAAGCGATATTCGACTTTCTTAGAAATTATTTCTCATTCCGGATTCAGCTGAACCGAAGAATGACTTAACCAAAGCGATTGCGACAATAATAGCAATTACAACAGTTAATGCGATTGTGACGAGATACACCAGTATAACAAGCTTTGCGATTGTAGTTAAAATCTTAACAACCATATACTTCTTTTCAACTATACGATATGGCGTTCTTGAAATTCTCCAAATACCTCTAATACCATATAACACAAGGGCGATTGCCTCCATAATCCACCAACCAACTGTTTTCATTGCGTTAACTATCACCTTGTTCAACCTTCCCGTGGAATGTAATATTTATTTGTTTTTAGCCATATACTCGTCAAATGCCTCTCTGGCTAAGGCATCAGCAGCTTCATTTTGTGGTACCTCTATATGTCCAGGACACCATGAAAACTTCATATCAAACCCTTTTTCTTTATATTCTTTTATTTTTTTATTAAAGAGGAGAGTTAAGGGACTTAGATTATTACTACGGTTTTCGTAACAACCATAAAATTCTTTAAATGAATGATTTAAATCTACAAAGAAAGAAGGCTTTTTAATGTTATGTTCTTCACAAAACTCTAAGGATTTGAGCACTGCAAAAAACTCACCAGCATAGTTCCTTTGTTTTTTATACTTATCTTCCGTAATAACACCTTTGATTTCTAGTTTTTCCGAAGTATAGATAATTGCACTGTAAGATGGTAGATGCTTTTCTTCATTATAGCTACCATCCGTAAAAATTACGGTATATCCATTTTTTTCATCTTCTTCTACTTGATCAGTGATTTTCTTAATAAATTTTTCTTTTAACTGTTTATCGGCCTTTATTTCATCTTTTGATGGTAGATTATCAAGTTCGAGACATTTAGGATGTTTCGGTGCTTTTTCTAGCTCTTTTTTGAATTCATCTTCGCTATCGAACCTTCTCACAACACCTTTAGGATACTTTTTATTTTTCACCTTTAACGCTTCATTATAATTGTAATAAATCTCATCAGTAACTTCACCATTAATAAATATTCTATAAAATTTGCTTTTAGCCATTTTTATGCGCTCCCTTATATTTTTTTATATTATTACATACTTTCTTAAGTGTCTTAACTTGAAAGTACGTTATATATTAACATTATATTTTAAATGACACTCTTTTAAAGTGATTTATAAAATAATCTTATTGATATGATCTGCAAGGTTATCCGTAAATTCATTTCATACTTCAATCATTAAAACGGTACATTTGCTGCTAAGAAATGAGATTGTTCAACAGCCTCTATATATTCTTCATAATTCGGATGGTTTTCCACATTATATTTCTTTATTTTTTTCGACTTAGTCCCTCTTGTAAATAAGTAGGCTGCGTCTATGTCCATTTGTAAAACTTCAATGACTGGACGATTTGTTTTCTGGGCAAAGACTGTTGCGGTTTCGACATCTTGTCCACCTAGGTAGAGCCAATTATCGCAATTATTGGAGATTGTCAGCGCCCTATCTTTTCCATATAAAGAAGCTAATTGTGTCAAACTTTGAATGATGATACTAACATAAATTTCTCTCGATCGGATAACGGAGGTAATCTGATCAAAGTCTTTTATAAAGGCATTAGTAGCAAAGTCATCCAGGATAAACCGAACAGGAACTTGCAAACGATTATTCGGTTCCTTATCTGCCGATGCGGTCAATTCTTGAAAGGCTTGTGTATAAAAAACATCGATCAATTTATCTAAGGAACGGTCCATGTCACTTATGGACAAAAAGACAGCTGTTTTCTTTTCTCCAATGTTGGAAAAGTCTATTCGATTCTCATTTGTATACATAAAGTATAATGATTTATTAAAGAGACCACTAAACTTTTCTGATAAAACAGCTCGAATACTCGCATCCGTTTTCTCCGATTTCACATTGTTTCTGTAAAGTAAATATGTCTGAAATGCATAGCTTTCTGGATTTCGTCGATAAAGTGCCTGCATCTCTTCTTTAAAAGCATTACCAGTAGATTTCAAAAACACATTAAGTACACTGTTCAAATGATGTTCTTTTCGTGGGTAAACTTCTAATACGAATGCAATCATAGATATTAAATACATTCTGGCTGAATTATTCCAAAAAGGATCCATATCCCCTACCCTATTCGGAACGAGCGCATGACTGATTGTTAGTAGAGATTGTTCATTATACTGCCCTGTTCTTTTGTTATAGCTAACAAAGTCTAAAGGGTTGTAACCGTCAGATTGTGCAGTGTTCTTAAAGTTAATATGTCTCACTTCATAACCACGTGATTTTAAATAAGGACTCAGCTTATCTTTCAAATCTCCCTTTGTATCGGCGATAATCATGCTTTCATTTGCCTGAAGTACATTCGGGATGACGTAACCCCTTGTTTTACCAGCGCCACTTGGTCCAATAATTAAATCATTATTATTTAATTTTGTATCCCATGTATTATTATTTTGAAAGATATCTTCTGCCAGGATTCGATAGCTTCTCATATATTAGCTCCTTTCAAAATGTGATAGTATTTCGTCCGCTAAACCAAATTGGATTGCATCTTCAGCATAAAAGTAAGTATCTTCTGTCGTATTTGCATAAATAGTTTCAATCGATTGTTTCGTATGTTTTGCCAAAATATTAGCGGTAATTTCACGCGTTCGCATTAAATTATCACTAATCGACTGAATGTTAAGCGCGCTACCTGAAAGATTCCCACTAATGAGCGGATCATGAATCATTACTTTAGCATGCGGTAAAATTTTCCTACTCTCGCCTGCTGCAAATAAAATAGCTGCCATACTTGAAGCTGTTCCAAGGCATACTGTATGAATAGGACTGGATACTGCCATCATGACATCATAGATTGCTAAACCACTTGTCACTTCTCCACCAGGACTATTAATAAACATCGTAATTGGTTTGTCTTTGTCTTCATAATTCAAATACCTAATTTGTGAAATCAAACTATTTGCTGAGTCACTAGTAATACTCCCAAGACATTCAATCTCACGGTTCATGAGTAGCTCATCTTCTAAACGATAGGCAAAGAGACCTTGAAAAGATTCTTTAATAATTTTTGGTTTAATCACACCCATTCAACCACCTCTTTACTATGTTATTTCTTACGATAATTTGTATTTCTTATTTAGCATGCGTATTTTTTCTTTCATACTCTCTCTCACTTCTTGTGGTTCTAAAATTTCGACTCGTGTACTATAGGATAGGGCCCAGTTTTCTACGGCAAAAGGACTGACTCTAACTTTTATAATATGACCATAGTAATCTGTTTCATCTTCCCGCAAGACTTCAAAATTGTCGCCGAAGGTATCATATAAAAAGTTATAATTGATTGGCTTTTTTTCACCTGTCGTACTACTTATCTTCATCGTAATATTACTCGGTGTATCATAGGCCATGTTTAAATGTTCGACATGAAAATCACTTGAATCATTCCATTCATTGGGAAGGTTTTTTACCTTATTTTTCGGAGTAATGGCATCCTCTAGTATGGTAATATGTGACATTAAGTCAATACGCCAAATCATCATTTCCGAACCTGTTTCATATGGTTCTTTACTTGCTAGTAAATAGTATTTTTCATTATTAACGACAATATAATAAGGACTAATGGTATGTGGATTCGTTTCTGTTGGTCCAAATCTTATCTGCTTCGGATTTTCCTCTGCATGCCAGCTATTGAAAGTAAACTCCAACTGTTTTCTTTCTTTAATTGCTTCTTGGATCAACTTCAAGTTATCCTTGAGGCTTTCGATTCCAATATATTTTTCTTGCATCTTAACAAGATCTGTATAACGGAGTTTATTTTTTTCACTATAAAATTTTTCTGTTAATTCATTCTCTAACTTTTTCGTTAATCTTTGTGCTTCATCTGTACTTATCGTACGTAAAGACCAAATACCTTCTAATATCAGATCCATCTCATCATGGCTAAATGGATGATTATAATAAATGCCCCGTAAGCGGCCAGTATCTTTTTCATTATCCAGGCGAAGTCCTTCAACAACTAGCCGCCAATCAGCTTCATCAAGATAATAGGAATCATTAAAATCAGTATTCAAACCTTCATTTAGTAACTTAATTGTTGAATTAAAAGTATTTTTAGTACCTAAAACATCAGCTAATTCAACTGAATTTCTTAAATCATTTTGTGTTAACTTTTTATCTTTATTACTATGCCTTTTTAAATATTTCATTATTCTAAAGGCTCTTACAATAGAATTTGTTCTATTTGGTGTTTCTTTGTACATGATAATCCCCTTTCTACACAAAAGAGTGTTTCATATTTTTATAGAGTAATAGTAAATGATTCTTTTTTGATTCATCTATACAATAGCAATATAGAGGGTCGATATATTGACCATATAAATGAAATTATAATAAACTTACGAAAAAGATTACTTCTTTTTCTTCCGCTTCACTAACTTACATTCATATTATCATAACAAAGGGATGAAATATTGACCCTTTAAAGTTTTTCGCAAAAAAATTCTACGACATCAATTTTTATTACTTAATATCCCGTAAATATTTGACAGACTTACACCATATACTAATTCATTTATATGGCCCTTTTATGGTAATATGGATATAATACGAAAACGGAAGGTGAGCAAATGGGACAAATTTCATTAGCAGAGGCTGTCAAGTTAAAAAGTATTTTAAATCGTCGCATTCATGAATTGGATAGTGAGTTGCACCGGGTTGCTTTTACAATGATTGAAAAAGGTGAAGAGCCAAAAGAAGGACCACGTACACTGGCCATGGTTGAGGCTGAGTTGGATGACGTTCGTTTGGATAGTCGGAAACTGGATAAGCTCATATATGAAGCGAATATTAATCACACATTAACATTCCAAGATGAAACATTGACGATTGTCGAAGCCATTGAACTTGCAACACAACTTCGAGCAAAAGCGGCACAATACAAAGATTTTGCCACTGCGGAAAAAGAGGAAATTCAATACGGGTATAGTGATTCCATCCCCGTTTATCGTGTTGCCTTATTTGACCCAGAGGCCTACCGCTTAAAGACGCTAGAGGCAGAAAAGTCTGCCCACAAATTATCCAATCAAATAAATGCCGTGAATTATACGGTTCACATTCCATTTGATGATAGTAAATATTTTTAAATTTCCCTTGGGCAAGTGAGACTCTTGCCCAAGGCATAGAAAGAGATATGATATTTATTTATAGTAAACCAATGACTATTTACCTGTTACAATGTTACCAATAACCAATCACTAACTATTGTAATCGTATAAAATAGGACATGATATTACTTTCCCACTATCTCTTTCTATGGAAAAGGCTACCCTTACTGTATGCACGTCATACGTAATTGGTAGCCTTTTTACTTTTTATGAATCGAACTTCTGCTACTTTCTCAAATCCTTCAACTGCTGCCACTTCAGCTAATTCCTCTTTCGATCATGTACCAGACACTTTACGTGTTGTCGTTTCGTCACAATTTCAAGAGAAAATATGCAGAAATTAAAATAGGCGCTAGATTCAGCGCCATGTGCAACGCCTGTCGCACAAAAAGCTCCCAAACGAGGGAGCTTTTTCGTTAATTAATTTCTAAATGTTTTATGATGCGAATACTATCTTCTACCGTACGAACCATCGAGCAGTTTTTGCTAGAGATTTCTAAACTTTTCTGCAGTTTTTTCTCATTCAAATTGTCGCCTGTAATAGAAAACGTTAAATCAATTTGTTCAATTCGATTCGCTTCACCTTCATTTCGAGTCACTTCTGCTGATACGGTTAAATCTTCAAATTCTACGCGTTGTTTTCGAAGTACTTGTCTAAATACAGACACACTACACGCTGAAATAGATGCAACCATTAATTGGTATGGACGAAATCCATGTTCATCCTCAGGTGAAATGTGTAAGTCACCAAAAGGTAATTCTGTTTGTAAGCCATTTTCTGTAAATGTAAGTTTCATGTCGTTTCCCTCCATCAAAAATCATCATAGAACAATCATACACGTTTTAAAAATATTTTCCGATTACATTGCTCACCAATCTTCTTGACTTAAAAATGCCTTGTGCTATGATTATAACAATTACTAAATTATAACAATTACAAATATTTTATATAGAAACTTTGGAGGTTAGTCGATGAATACTGAAACAACAATTGATCGGAGTCATAAAAAGCCGGAGAAAGAACATGTACTGAAGTCTTTACATATTTGGAATCATCTGGAACTTATTGCAGCCATTATGAGTGGAGTAATTATTTTAAGTGCTTGGTTGAGCAAAGCGCACATATCTCACACCTTATTTGTTACTTTGCACCTCATTGCATTTGTCATTGGGGGATATGCAAAAGCAAAAGAAGGCATCACTGAAACAATTAAAGATAAAGATTTAAATGTGGAACTACTCATGTTCATAGCTGCCATTGGAGCGGCAGCGATTGGTTTTTGGACAGAAGGTGCTATTTTAATTTTCATTTTTGCTTTATCCGGAGCATTAGAAACATATACCGAACAAAAAAGTGATCGTGAAATCGCATCATTAATGAATTTACAACCTGAAGAAGCGCGAATGATGGTGAATGGCGTTGAAAAGCTTGTCCCTGTCGATGCATTACAAATTGGTGATATTGTATATGTACGTGCAAGTGAACGCATTCCTGCAGACGGGAAAATAATTACGGGTATGACTTCCATTGATGAAAGTGCGATTACAGGAGAGTCTATTCCAGTAAGGAAAGCACTTGATGAAGAGGTACTTGCAGGGACTGTTGCGTTAGATGGATCTATTTCCATTGAAATTACTAAACGATCAGATGAAACATTGTTCCAAAAAATTATCGAAATGATTCAGTCTGCTCAAGAAGAAAAGTCACCATCCCAGCTTTTTATTGAGCGATTTGAGGGGACATATGTAAAAATCGTTCTTGCTACAGTAGCGGTCATGATGGTTTTACCGCATTTTGTCTTCGGTTGGACGTGGACAGAAACGATTTATCGAGCGATGATTTTACTCGTTGTTGCTTCTCCTTGTGCACTTGTCGCATCTATTATGCCTGCAACACTTTCAGCTATATCTAATAGCGCAAAATCTGGTGTTTTATTTAAAGGCGGAGTCCACCTAGAGGGACTTAGTCAGGTTCAAGCAGTTGCTTTTGATAAAACAGGTACACTTACAAATGGTACTCCTAAAGTAACTGACTTTCATGCATCTCCTACGGTTGACAAAGACGAACTACTGCACATTGTTGGTGCCATTGAAAATGAATCAACCCACCCACTCGCTAAAGCAATTACGAGTCATGCATTCCAAGAACGTCATCATGAGCCGTTTTGGGTTGACGTAACACATACACTTACCGTGAGCGGTAAAGGAATCGAAGCTACTGTCAACGGAATGCATTACCAAGTAGGTAGTAAGTCTTATGTTGGAAGTGAAGATGCTCAGAATTTCCTCGGAAATCTAGGGTCTGAACTGGCACAAGATGGTAAAACAATTGTCTATATACGAAATGAACAGGAAATTGTTGGGTTATTAGGTTTAAAGGATACGGTTCGTGAGGATACGAAAGAAGCAATTGAACGGCTCAAAGAACGTGGCATTTATACAATTATGCTAACGGGAGACAATGAACTAACAGCTCAAGCCATTGCAGCTGAAACAGGAATTGATGCATATATTGCTGGTTGTTTACCCGAAGATAAAGTCACTGAAGTGAAAAAGTTACAAGAGAAATACGGAAGAGTTGCAATGGTTGGTGATGGGATCAACGATGCACCTGCCCTAGCAACAGCTCATATTGGGATAGCTATGGGCGAAGGAACAGATGTGGCGCTTGAGACAGCTGATGTTGTATTAATGAAAAATGATCTTCCGAAAATCACAAACGCCATCCATCTATCTGCTCGGATGAATCGCGTCGTAAAGCAAAATGTTTATTTTTCTTTAGCGGTTATAGCTATTCTCATCATTTCGAATTTCTTCCAAGCGATAGACCTTCCACTTGGGGTGATTGGTCATGAAGGAAGTACGATTTTGGTCATACTCAATGGACTTCGGTTATTAAAATAAAGTACTTAAGAGGGTGAGACAAAAGATTTAAAGTTAACTCAAATACGATCATTCTAATTAAATAAGTGGAATTACCCGCTTCGGAAATATACTTCGCTTTCCTGCGGGCGGCTGGCAAGCCTCCGTAGGCTATCGCCTTACGGGGTCTTGCCTATGCCTTTGCTCCCGCGGGGAAGAAGAATTGCAGTTCATTCTTCACTTGTCTACGTATATTTCCTACGCTAAATGAGAGTGTTATTCGTATTTTGGAAGATACAACTTTGATTTGTCTCAACCTCGTTAAAATAAAGTGCTCAAAAACAAGCTACCAGACTATACTGGTAGCTTGTTTTCTTTATCTAAGCGGTTCTTTCGCACAACCGCATTAATGACACCGCCAATAATAATAACAATCGATGATATATAGAACCAAAACATTAACATGATTACCGCACCTAAACCTCCATATGTTGCTGAGTAATCCGTCAAGTTATTTACATAAAATGAAAAGCCAATGGTGACTGCTTGCCAACTAATGGTTGCAAATATCGCACCATACATAGCGTTTCGAATACGGACTTTTAAGTTTGGAGCTAACACGTAAAGTGCCAGCAACACTAAGAAGAAAACTAAAGATGAAACTACCCAGCGCAATGTATTCCATACTTCAATAAAGGTATCTGATAATCCAATAAATGAAAATACATAGGTTCCAATCATTTCACCAAAAATAGGTAGGATAAAGGCTACCCCTAATACACCTATCATGGATAATGTAAGTACTATCGAAATTAAACGTGAAACTAAAAATGGTCTGTTTTCTTTAACATCATATGCTTTATTAAATGCTTTTTTAATAGCATTAATTCCGTTAGATGCGGACCAAAGTGTACCTATTATACCAATTGATAAAAGCCCTCCATTGGTACCACTCAATAAGTCAGATATATTTGCTTGAATCATATTGACAATTTCGTCAGGTGCGAAGGATTCTATGAAACTCATAAACGCAGATTCATCAATTGGAAAATAGCCTACTAGTGTCGCTAAAAATAACAGAAGTGGAAAAAGAGATAACAACAAAAAGTATGATACTTGTGCCGCCAAACCAAAAACATCTGCATACATGATGCGATCAAATAATTGTTTGCCAAATTGTATGATTCGTTGCATAGTTATTACTCCCTTTCCGTCTGAAGTTTGAAGTTTTCTCTTCAATGGATGATTATTCTAATCGATCTTGTATGTTATCAAGTGTATTCAACACATTTGTAGTGCTATTCTCTAATGTATGATTTACTTTTTCAACAGCTGTGCGTAATGTTCTTACTGCTTTGTCAGGATTCTCTTTTACATCGTTTATTTTGTATTTAACATTTGCAGCTTTTTCTTTCGTATACTGCCTTGTATCTTTATCTAATAACGAAACGAGTGCTCCTACTGTTGCTCCTATTGCTATGTTTAAAATAATCTTGCGTTTTGCCATTGTCTTTTTCTCCTTTAATTATAGTTTTTGTTCTTGTTTAATATGTTGGAGCAATTGCTCGCATCCTTCTAAAACTAGATCATATGTGTAATCAAAATCCCCTGTAAAGTATGGATCAGGAACATACGTGTCCGTACGATTTTTTAGAAAATCAGTCAATAAAATCATTTCATCATCCGATGAAGGTTCACATATCTCTAGTGCATTCTCTTTGTTAGAGTCATCCATTACAATGATATATTGAAAGTTGTCGGCATCCTCTTTTTGTAATTGCCTTGCTTGCATTCCTGCAAAAGAAATTTGATATTTATCTAATATTTCTCTCGTACCTTCATGAGGTACCTTCCCAATATGCCAATCTGATGTTCCCGCTGAATCGACTTCTATTTGTTCATCAAGATTTGACTTCTTGACCAAATCTCGAAAAACAGCTTCTGCCATAGGCGATCTGCAAATGTTCCCTAAACAGACAAATAAAACACGAATCATACCATTACACCTTCCATCTCTTCACTACAGTGAGTTTATATTTAGTAGTTTAACATGAAGTAGCGTATGGTCAAAATCCAACTTAAAAACATGTAGGAAATACACTGTTTTTACAATTTCATTGACTTTTATGCTAATATTTGTAATATTATATAATATAACAAAAATTCTAGTCACCAATTGGGCTTATGCAAGAAGATTACAAAACAAGGAGGGAATATATGCAAGCGTTTCTGAATAAAGCTAGTGACTTAGTATGGGGTCCTCCCCTACTCATCCTATTAGTCGGTACAGGAATTTTCTTAACTTTTAGACTTGGTTTTTTACAATTACGGTCGTTACCTTATGCTCTTAAACTAGCATTCTCAAGAAATCAAGATAAAAAGTCAGAAGGAGATATTTCTCACTTCCAAGCACTCATGACCGCAATGGCTGCAACTGTTGGTACAGGTAATATTGTCGGTATTGCGACAGCCGTTGTTCTAGGTGGTCCAGGAGCTATTTTTTGGATGTGGGTTGCTGGATTTTTCGGTATGGCAACAAAATATGGAGAAGCTATACTTGCTGTCAAATATCGAGTGAAGGACGAAGAAGGTGAGATGGCTGGTGGACCGATGTACTATTTAGAACACGGTCTAAAGCAAAAATGGCTTGGGGTTCTCTTTGCTGTATTCGGTGCTCTCGCAGCATTTGGAATCGGAAATGGAACACAGTCAAAAGCAGTTGCTGATATGATGAATAGTACATTTTCTGTTCCTACGTGGATCACTGGTATTGTACTCGTCCTATTCGCTGGAGCTGTTATTCTTGGCGGGATTAAGTGGATTGGCCGCGTAACAGCATTCTTCGTACCAATTATGGCGGCATTTTACATTATTGCTGGTATTGTTGTAATGGTTTTAAATTATGAATTAGTTCCTGGTGCAATTTCTACAATCTTTAGTGCAGCATTTTCAAGTGAAGCCGCTTTAGGTGGAGCTGTCGGTGCAGCCATTCGATTCGGGGTTGCTCGCGGACTCTTCTCAAACGAAGCTGGACTTGGTTCTGCTCCAATTGCAGCAGCAGCCGCAAAAACGGATATGCCTGGTCGTCAAGCACTCGTATCCATGACACAAGTACTCATTGACACAATCATTATTTGTTCGATTACAGGTATTACTATCGTTATGTCAGGTCTATGGAAAGAAGACGGTGTAACAGGTAGTAGCTTGACTGCAGACGCATTCGGACACCTGATCGGAGATGTAGGACCACTTCTAATTACTATTGGACTCTTATTCTTTGCTACTTCCACCATTTTAGGTTGGGGATATTATGGAGAGAAGTGTTTCCAATATTTATTTAAGAATCCAACAGCTGTAAAAGTATATCGTGTCGTATTTGTATTATTTATATTTGTTGGTGCAACTGCCACACTCGATATTGTTTGGGATTTAGCAGATGTTCTTAACGGTCTGATGGCTATACCAAACTTAATTGGATTACTTGGTCTGTCAGGAGTCATTATATTTGAAACAAAAAGGTTCCAAAAGAAGCTTAAAGAAGAAAGATTGCAATAATTTTTTCAAGCAAAAAGAAAGCGCATACATTTTGTGCGTATAAATATTTGAAGCCTGGGGGCTTACATCAAAGCAATCAACTTCAAACATAAATACATACCCCACGTGCTGTTTAGAATCTTTTTGTATATAAGCCCATAGAATTGCAGATCTCGGCGTATAGCCGGGATCTTTTTTTATTAATACTGAAATTGATTCAATTAAACAATGATTGTTGTTGTACACGAATAGGTCGATCCTTTTCAGCTATCTTTTCAATACACTTCGTATCATTATGGGCCACTTTATTGACATAATTACTGACTGTATATGCAGTAAATGGATCGTATTCGATGGTTTCTAGGAATTTCTTTGCTTCACTCGGTTGATTAAATTCAGTAGAAATCCAATCCTTCTCTTTATCTTTCGGTAGAATAATAGGCATTCGATGATGGATATTACGCATAAACGGATTCGAATCCTTCGTTAAAATCGTACATGTAAAGAGGACTTCGTCATTCCTTTCCCATCGATCCCACAATCCCGCAAATGCAAATAAAGATCTGTCCTCTACTTGAATTCTTTTCGCTTCTTTCACACCGTCTTTAGTCTGCCACTCATAAAAACTATCTGCTATTATCAAACATCTTTTCTTAGCCATCAACTTTCTAAAACTTGGCTTCTCATGAGCAGTTTCGCTTCTTGCGTTGATCATTTTATATCCGATGTTTTTATCTTTGGCCCATGAAGGTACAAGTCCCCACTGTAGTGTTCCTGCCCGCATCTTTTCACCATCGTGAATAATGGAAACGACTTGTTGACTTGGAGCTATATTGTAACTCGGTGCATATCCTTCAATTGGTCCTTCCAGATTAAACTGTTTTCTAATCTGATCTTCCTTTGCAAACAACGTAAAGCGCCCGCACATATAACTCACCTCTCCTGTGATCGTATACATCTACTATAATGGAACGAACCTGATGATTCAAAAAAACTCCTACAAAATTTTGTAGGAGTTTTAAAGTGCTTCTATTTACCAATAAACATTTGTGTCCAGTAGTTTCCTTGTTCTACGAATCCAACACCAATATGTGTGAAGTCACCATTTAAGATGTTTTCACGGTGTCCTTGACTGTTCATCCATGCATTCACTACTTCTTCAGGCGTTTGCTGTCCTCTAGCAATGTTTTCACCTGCTGCTTGATACGAAATACCATACGAACGCATCATATCAAATGGTGAACCGTATGTTGGGCTTGTGTGATCAAAGTAATTGCGTGATTGCATATCTTTTGATTTGTCACGAGCAACGTTACTTAATTCTACATCGGCTTCAAGAGGTGCTAAGCCCTGGTTACTTCTTTCCACATTTGTTAACTCAATAACTTCTTGTTCAAATTGACTCAACTCGCCTTGTTCAGCTGGTTTTTCTTGTTGCTCTGGAGCTTGTGGAGCTGGTTGTTGTTCTCCTTGATTCGGTTGAGTCGATTGATCTGGTTGTTCTACTTGGTCGTTATTTGGCTTTTCAACTGCTTCTGGCTTTTCTGTTTCTTCAGATGCTTTTGGGACTTCTTCTACATGCACATCATCATTTCTATCAGTCTGTGGGAAACAATTTTGGAAATATTGGTGGAATGAGTGGATCACTTGTCCATTCCATTTCCCCTTTAATAGTTCCGAAAGTTTATTTTCCACCTTTTCTTGCGTCTCTTGATCTGGTGCATAAGCACTTGCCGCATTTACTGGTGCTTGTAAACCAACACTGAAAATGAGGGTACATGCTACAATTATACTTACAAAGAATCTTTTCGTCATTACTGACATCTCCTTTTGTTTTGAATTTGTACTAGAATCATAGCACGTCCTTTTTGTCATATTTACGGATGTTTTTTCCAGTGGTATCCTACCTCGTTGTTTTTAAACGAAAACCTTATTCCTGCTTGGATTATATGTTTCCATTTTTGGGGAATACTTGGTTAATATGCGCTCATTGGAAAAAGATTCAATAAAAAGGCTATTGACAACGTTCAAAATCCCTCTGATTGTTACACCTTTTTAGAATTTGTAACGAAAATGTTACTTGCCTTAGACATGGTTTATGCTCTATTTTAGAAGGGGATGGTCTATTGAATGAATGGATCAATAATATAAATATCAACGCATATAGATTTTCAACATTGGAGGAAATAAAGCATGTTTTCAAATACAAAAATTGGGATTGACTTAGGTACAGCAAATATTCTTGTTCACTCATCAAAAGGGGTTATCTTAAATGAACCCTCGATTGTTGCGATTGACACACAAACAAATGATGTGATTGCCGTAGGAACGGAGGCCAAACAAATGGTTGGCCGTACACCAAAACATATAACAGCCATTCGTCCTTTAAAAGAAGGCGTGATCGCCGATTATGATATAACGACACAAATGCTCAAACAAATACTCGCTAAAGCTAGTAAAAAGATTGGTTCTTCCATTCGTAAACCTGTAGTAATTGTTTGTATTCCAGCTGGAAGTACAGACGTTGAACGTCGTGCAATCAAAGATGCTATTACAAGTTACGGTGCGAAGGAAGTACATTTAATAGAAGAAGCTGTTGCAGCTGCTATTGGATCAGACTTACCAGTTGCTGAGCCTGTCGCTAACGTCATTGTAGATATTGGTGGAGGTACGTCTGAAGTCGGCATCATCTCTTTCGGAGGAATCGTTACTTCAAATGCCATTCGAAGTGGCGGCGATCATATGGATGTTGATATCATTCAATATATCCGCAAGAAACATAATATTTTAATTGGTGAACGTACAGCAGAAGAGATAAAAATGACGATTGGATACGCACTTCCAGATCATACGGAAGAACATATGGAAGTACGCGGAAGAGATATGGTTACTGGGCTTCCTAAGACCATTTCTATTTCGTCTTATGAAATTCAAACTGCATTACAACCGTTATTAGATAACTTGTTAGAAATTATTCAAGTCACTCTCGAAGACTGTCCGCCAGAATTGAGTGGTGATATCGTTGACTTTGGTCTGGTGTTAGCAGGTGGAGGTTCTCTGTTAAACGGAATGCAAGAATGGCTTTCAGATAAGTTATCCGTACCTGTACATATGGCACCAAATCCATTAGAAGCCGTTGCTATTGGGACGGGTCGCTCGTTATCTATGATTGAAAAGTTACAAAAGCCAGGAAAGTAACGATTCTCCCTAATAAAATGTCACAAAATGTTCAATAACATTTGCTTATTATCATATTCCCCTATAGAATGAATAGTAAGAATCATGTACAAACGATGATAAGCGTTATTTACACATGATCAAATATTTCTTTAAATACAATTTAATGACTGCCAAATCTGCCCAGCTTTATTCCAAAAGCCTTTTCGCAGATACAAGCCAGTTTAAAATAACGTGTACCTTACATGGTTATTTTGAGCTGGCTTTTTTCAATTCTTTTTTAAGAAAGGAGTGTTTAAACGTTATGGCAAAAGCCCTAGAACATATTCGGGTGCTTGATTTATCCAGAGTTCTAGCAGGTCCATATTGTACAATGATATTAGGTGACCTTGGTGCCGAAGTGATTAAAGTAGAAGCGCCAGGAGGAAGTGATGATACTCGTGATTGGGGTCCTCCCTTCAAAAAAGGTGTCAGTGCATATTATTTAAGTGCAAATCGTAATAAAAAGAGTATTACAGCCGATTTAAAATCAGAAGAAGGAATCAACGCTATTAAAGAGCTTGTAAAAGAAAGCGATGTTATTATTAATAACTTTAAAACTGGTACAATGGATCGCTTTGGCCTTGGATATGATGTACTCTCAGAAATTAACCCTGAGCTTGTATACTGCTCCATTACCGGTTTTGGAGAAACTGGTCCGTATAAAGATATGCCTGGATATGACTTCATTATCCAAGCAATGAGTGGTCTCATGAGTATTACGGGAGATGAAGAGTCAGGCCCACAAAAACTAGGTGTTGCAATCGTCGATGTGTTAACAGGCTTATATGCAACCATAGGAATCCAAGGAGCCTTGCTCGAACGGACACAATCAGGTAAAGGTCAAAAACTAGATCTATCACTCTATGATTCTGCCGTTAGTTCACTCATAAATATTGGTAGTAACTATTTAATGTCTGGAAAGACTCCTGCAGCACTTGGGAATACACACGCTAATATCGTTCCTTACCAAACATTTGAGACAGCTGATGGCGAGATGGTTATCGCTGTTGGGAATGACAATCAATTTAAAACCCTTTGTACAAAAGTGTTAGATCGACCAGATCTTACAGAAGATCCACGATTTACAACAAACGCAAACAGAGTGGAGAATCGAACGGCAGTGACAGCAGAATTGCAAACAGTCTTTATTAAAGAGACAAGTGCTCATTGGCAAGAACTCTGTCAGAAATATTCCGTTCCGTGTGGGCCTATTCATACCATTGACGAAGTGGTCAAAGACCCACAATTACAGGCTCGCGGCATGTTTATTGAAGCAGATCATCCTGTTGCAGGTACCATTCAAATGATTGGTAGTCCTCTGAAACTATCAAGAACACCTGTGACAGTTAGACACCATCCGCCTGAAGTTGGCGAGCACAATGATGAAATTTTAGGCAAAAAATAAAATCAATAGACTAATAAGGAGATGTTGGAAGATGAATTTTGATTTTACTGAAGAACAAAAAATGTTACGTAGTTCTGTGAGAGGCTTTGTAGATAAAGAAATTATGCCAAATATTGCTGAGTGGGATCGTCAAGGTTCATTTGACCCTGCAATTATGGGTAAATTAGCTGATTTAGGCTTAATGGGAGTTTGTATCCCAACTGAATATGGTGGAAGTGGTATGGACTATAATTCACTTGCTATCGTATGTGAGGAGCTTGAGCGTGGAGATACAACATTCCGTACGGCTGTTTCCGTTCACATCGGTTTAAATAGTATGTCTCTTTTACAATGGGGAAATGAAGAACAAAAGCAAAAGTATTTAGTTCCACAAGCAAAAGGTGAAAAAGTAGGTGCCTTTGGACTGACAGAACCAGGAGCTGGCTCTGACGTTGTTGCACTTGAATCTACCGCTGTTAAAGATGGCGATGACTATATTTTAAATGGTCAAAAAACATGGATTTCCCTTTGTGATATTGCGGATCATTTTCTAGTGTTTGCATATACAGATAAATCAAAGAAACATAAGGGAATTTCAGCATTTATTGTTGAGCGTGACTGGGAAGGATTCTCTTCAAAAGCTACAACAGGTAAGCTTGGGATTCGTGCAGGAAACACAGGAGAAATTTTCTTTGATAACGTTCGTGTTCCAAAAGAAAATTTACTTGGTGAAGAAGGCGAAGGATTTAAAATCGCTATGGCTTCATTAGATAACGGTCGTTTTACAGTTGCTGCAGGTGCTGTTGGACAAATTATGGCTTGTTTAGAAGCAAGTGTAAAATATTGTGAAGAACGCGAAACATTTGGTAAGCCTATTGGACAGCACCAACTTGTACAACAAATGGTTGCGAATATGGAAGCAGGCTTTCAAATGAGTCAACTCCTCGTCTATCGTGCAGGTGAGTTGAAGAACCAAGGGAAACGAAATACACGTGAAACTTCCCTAGCTAAATGGCAAGCATGTGATTTTGCTAATAAAGCAGCTGATGATGCTGTACAAATTCACGGTGCATATGGATTTTCAGATGAATATCCAGTAGAGCGTTACCTCCGTAACTCAAAAGCTCCTGTCATTTATGAAGGTACGCGTGAAATTCATACCGTTTTACAAGCGGAATATGCTCTTGGCTATCGTGAAGATAAACCATTGAACAAAATGCTCCCAGCTTGGGAAGAACAGTAAACATATTTCAATAGATGCGCACCTTTTGGACAGTTAAAGTACATTCACTCAGTTGAAGACTGTGCGAAAGGTGCGTTATACTTATTATTAAAGGAGGCAAACTTTCATGATTGAAAAACAAACAAAAAGTATTTTTATTAATGGCGAGTGGCGCCCTCTAGAAGATGGTAAACAAACAGACGTTGTCAATCCAGCTACATTAGAAAAGATCTCAGAAGTGTCATATGGAGGTCGACAAGAAGCTGAAGAGGCCATTCAAGCAGCATCCAAAGCTTTCTCAACGTGGAGTGAAATGTCTGGCCGAGAACGTTCTAAAATCCTTTATAAGTCGTATGAACTAATGATGGAAGACGTAGATCGATTAGCAGCCATTTTAACAACCGAACAAGGTAAACCCTTGGCCGAAGCAAAAGGTGAAATAACAGGTGCAGCCCAATCATTACTTTGGTATGCAGAAGAAGCTAGTCGAGCGTATGGAGAATGGATTCCTTCTTCTGTATCCTCTAAAAGAATGCTCGTTATTCCAAGCCCTGTAGGAGTTGTAGGAGCAATTACCCCATGGAATTTCCCTACTTCGATGATTACTAGAAAATTAGGGCCAGCTTTAGCAGCCGGGTGTACAATCGTATTAAAACCTGCAACAGTTACTCCATTATCAGCGGTAGAAGTGGTAAAAATATTTGAACGTGCTGGAATGCCTAAAGGCGTCGTGAATCTTGTAACAGGTAATTCCAAAGAAATTGGTGAAGCAATGCTCTCGAGCAATGTCGTTCGTATGATTACCTTCACTGGTTCAACAAATGTAGGTAAATATTTAATGCGCGAAGGTTCGAATCAGCTAAAAAAACTATCATTAGAACTTGGCGGACATGCACCTATTATCGTATGTAAAGACGCTGATCTCGAAAAAGCAGCCACTTTATCCCTTACGAGTACATTTAGAAACAGTGGACAAACATGTATTTGTGCGAATCGTTTATACGTAGATGCATCTGTTGCTGAAGAGTTTGCTCACATTCTTAAAACGAAAGTCGATGCGCTGCAAGTCGGCTCAGGGCTAGAAGAAGGAACTAATCTCGGTCCTCTCATTAATGAAGACGCACAGACGAAAGTACAAGCACATGTGGAAGACGCTGTATCTAAAGGTGCAAAAGTCGTTTCAGGTGGAAAGAAATGGGAAGGCACGCTAGATGGATACTTCTATGAACCGACCGTTTTATCTGATGTTACGGATGACATGGTTGTTATGTCTGAAGAAACGTTTGGACCACTCATTCCTATTCAAACCTTTTCTGATGAAGAGGAAGCTATTCGGAAAGCAAACGACTCTGAATATGGATTAGCAGCTTACGTTTTCACGGAGAAAACGAAAACTGCTTTACGTGTATCTGAGCAACTAGATTATGGAATTATTGGTGTTAATGATGTGACCCCTTCCGTTGCTGAAGCTCCGTTTGGAGGCATTAAACAATCAGGTAACGGAAAAGAAGGCGGACATCATGGGATGGAAGAGTTTTTAGAACAGAAGTTTATTTCTATTGGAATCGATTGATTTCTGACAACATATAAAAGCAGCTCCTTATTGCACTAGCAATGGCAGTAAGGAGCTGCTTTTATCCTTTAAACTGTTCATATTGTTTATACAAATCTCGTAAAGCAGATTGTAATGCATTTCCTGCCTTTCCTAAATAATGCTCTTTCATCTTTCTCAATGGAAAATCAATACCGTCCTGCAAGCTATGTCCTTTCAGTAATGTTTCTACAAACATACGGCCATGAGATGTTGCTAAAGTGCAGCTTGTGGAAACAATCACCGAATACTTTTTATCAATCTCTGCTGTAATGGTTAATGTTTCATAAATACTTTTAGCTGCCATACCAGATGGTAATCGTGCATGTCCTGCTATAAAAATGGTGTTCATCTGTGTGTAATCCTCTCTTCATTCCGCCCCGCGATACCCTAATTCTTCGGATATTTTCACAGCGGTTTGTTTTGTATGTTTTTTGATGTTTGTTAAGTTTTCACCTTCATAGTAACTTGAAAGACCACTCACTGCTAATGAAGCAACCACTTCATTTCTAAAATCAAAAATTGGATAGGAAACTCCAGTTGTGTGAGCATCTTGTTCCCCTTCACTAAAGGCAAATCCTTTTTCTCTAATTTCCTTCAATTCCTTGAGCAAATTAATTTCATTAATTGTTTCTTTTCCATCTTTACAGTACAGTGTTTCAGATACTATTTGATTGATCTCAGCTTTCTGTAGATAAGCGAGGAGCATTTTTGGGCCTGATCCAATATGAAGAGGAGTACTTTTTCCAATTCTCGTATTCAATCGGAGGGCTCTTTTGTTATCTACCTTTTCAATATACACCGCTTTTAATTGATTCTCAACGACCAAATGAACAACTTCATTAATGTCTTCAGCTAGTTGTTCCATAAATGGAAGTGCTATTTCTCGCAGTTCTAAGCGATCTGAGACAAGCTCACCTAATTCTAGTAACTTAAGTCCCAATTGATATCTACTGTCATGTCTTGTTTCTTTTGTTTTATATAAAAAGTGGCCTGCTTCTAATGTAGTGAGTAACCGGTAAGCTGTTGACTTAGGCATATTTGCTTTCGTAGCAATTTCTTGCAGCGTAAGTTCTCTTTCATTTTCGGTAAATAAATCGAGGAGGGATAATGCCTTTTTTACGCTTTGGTTCATACATAGGCTCCTTATTTTTATAGTAATCAATCCATTCTGAATTTGAATGAAAGAGAAAAAAGTCCCTCTACTTCATATACTGTTAGCAGAGGGAAACTTTTTGGGTTATATGTGGATCACTTTCATTCGTTACTTTCTTTAATGACTACATCACGCTTCTTTAATTCCTCAATATACTCTGCCCCTGGAACGATTGTTTCTGGTGGACAAACACCTTTCTTAGATATTGTTTTATTTCCAATTAGTTGAGCAACAATCGACACTGTGTTTGCTGTGGCCCTTGCCATAGCTGTCACATTATTTTTACGGTCTTTTACCGTTGTCATTTCATACGAATATGTTGCAGGTTTTCCGTCTTTTTCACCGGAAACAACGACACGAAGTAATACCGCGTCATCTTTGTCACCGAGTTCTACAATTGGATCAAGCACTTTTAAGAATACGTCCCGCGGACTTACTTTTTCTCCATCCACTTCCACTTCGAAATCCTTGCGCGTCAAATTAAGGTCGACGAGCAATTGAAATTTCTCCGCATGTCCTGGGTAGCGAATCGTTTTATATTCGAGTGTATCTAAATCAGGGAACGAATGTAACAACGTTGATGTTCCGCCTGATGTATGAAACGCCTCCAGTGGCCCATAATTTTCAAAATAGAGACGCTCTACTTCAGATAACGATGCAATATCTTGTCTTTTTCCATCGCGAATAATATGAGAAGGGTCTGTATAGTGATCAAACAATCCTTCCATTGAGAACACGTGGTTATACTCCAGTGGCGCTTCAGGTTTCACTGGAATTCCACCGACGTATAATTTAATAGAATCCGTTGTATCTAGTTTACTAGCACCATATCCTGATAGAACATTGATCATCCCTGGTGCAACTCCGAGATCTGGAATAACTGTTACTCCAGCCGCTTCAGCCTTGTCATTGAGTTCAAGCACTTTATCCGTTACATTACCAATGTGCCCTCCTAAGTCGATGGAGTTCACTCCTACTTCAATGGCTGTTTGTGCAACAATTTCATTGAATGAATAAAATAGCGCATTAATAATGACATCAAATTGTTTCATAAAATTTGCAAGTTCCTCGTGATTGCTCGCATCGACTGCATACGCTTTCAATTTTGATGAATCAAGTTGATCGCAAACTTTTTCTGCTAATTCAACGTTCAAATCTGCTAAACCTACTTCAGTAACCCCTTCGCTCATCACAAGATCTCGTGCCGCTTCTTTTCCCATTAATCCTGATCCTAATACACCTATTTTCATATGATTCACTCCTTAAGTTTTTTTTATGTAGAGGTTAAGACAAAAGAATTAAAGTTAACTTAAATACGAACATTCTAATGTAACAAGTGGAATTCCCCCGCTTCGGAAATATACTTCGCTTTCCTGCGGGCGGCTGGCAAGCCTCCTCGTGTTAAGGAAGGTCGACTAAACCCGGCCTTTGCGGCCAACGTCGACATACCCCTTGCCGGGGCAGGGTCTTGCCTATGCCTCTTCTCCCGCGGGGAAGAAGAATTGCAGTTCATTCTTCACTCGTCTACGTATATTTCCTACGCTATATTAGAGTGTTATTCGTATTTTTGTAGATACAACTTTGATTTGTCCCAACCTCGTATAACCTTTTATTAATCTACGTCAATTTGTGCACGTTGTAGTTTTCCACTGTAGTCGACATAGACTGCTTTCCACTCTGTGAATACATCAAGTGCCTGGACTCCAGAATCACGGTGTCCATTTCCTGTTCCTTTTGTTCCACCGAATGGGAGATGAATTTCTGCTCCTGTCGTTCCAGCATTTACATAGACAATACCTGTGTCTAAATCACGCTGTGCAGCAAATACTTGGTTCACATCTTTTGTGAAGATTGAGCTTGATAATCCAAAGGTAACACTATTATTCACTTCAATAGCTTCTTCAAAGCTACCTACTGAAATGAGTGATACAACTGGTCCGAAGATTTCTTCTTGAGAAATGCGCATATCAGCCGTTGCATCGGTAAATAATGTTGGCTCAAAATATTTACCTTCCGCATATTCTCCTTCATTCATTGGAGAACCTCCTGCGAGTAATGTAGCACCTTCGTCTTTACCAATTTGAACGTATTTTTCAATTTTTTCCATACCTGCATCATTAATGATTGGTCCAACTTTGACGGAATCTTCCAGTCCATTTCCAATCGTTAAATGCTTCATCTGTTCAACAAGACGCTTTTCTAATTCTTCTTTCACATCTTCATGAACGATCACACGGCTACAAGCTGTACATCTTTGGCCACTTGTTCCAAATGCACTCCATAGAATGCCTTCGACCGCTAACTCTATATCTGCATCATCCATAACGATGACTGCGTTCTTTCCACCCATTTCTAATGAAACCTTTTTCAATTGTTTCCCACAGTCAGATGCGATACTTCTTCCGACATCATTTGATCCTGTAAATGAAATCACTTGAATGTCAGGATGATGAACCATAGCATCTCCTACTTGAGAACCTGAACCATATACGACGTTAATAACACCTTTAGGAAGTCCTGCTTCTTCAAAAATCTCAACCATCTTTTGTGCCATAATTGGTGTTTCAGTCGCTGGTTTCCACACAACGGTGTTTCCAGCTACAATTGCCGGGAATGACTTCCATGTAGCAATTGCAATCGGGAAGTTCCACGGCGTAATGATTCCTACGACGCCAACTGGTGCACGCTGGCTCATCGCAAATTTATTTTGCAGTTCAGCTGGTGTTGTATGGCCAAATAGACGACGGCCTTCTCCTGCCATGTAAAATGCCATATCAATGCCTTCTTGTACTTCTCCGCGTGCTTCCTCTAACACTTTTCCGTTTTCCATAGTAAGTAAACGAGAAATTTCTTCTTTCTTCTCTTTCATGAGGCGTCCAACTTCATACAGGACTTCTGCACGTTGAGGAGCTGGAACAAGTGCCCACTCTTTTTGAGCTGTTTTAGCAGACGCGACTGCTGCATCTACACTATCCTTTGATGATAAAGGCACGTTTACAACGGTTTCTCCTGTCGCTGGGTTGATGACAGCTGTTGATTCCTTTACATCAACAAACTCCCCATTAATAAAGTTTTGTAATTGATCTACTTTTAATCCTTCTACTGCCATGTTTATTCCTCCTATATATTAATCCTTAGCACGATCACGAATATCTGTAATCGTGGAACCCACTGAAATTTGTTCTTTTCCTGTAATAATCTCAATCAATGCTGGCTTATTTTGGGCCATAGCCGCATCCAATGCTGTTTGAAATTCCTCTGCCGTTTCGACAAAGTACCCTTCCGCTCCAAAACTTTTAGCCATATCAACAAATGAAACCTTACCTAAGTCTGTTCCGACAACTTTTTCTGGATAATGCATTTCTTGGTGCATACGAATGGTTCCATACATATCATTGTTAAACACCAAACTTATAATGGGAACATCATACCTTACAGCTGTCTCCAGTTCCTGGGCGGTCATCATAAACCCTCCATCACCTGACAGAGAAACAACTGTTTTATGTGGAAATGCTAGTTTAGCACCAATCGCTGCCGGCATCCCATACCCCATTGCTCCCGAAGTTGGGCCTACAAATGTATCCTTTTCTTTAAATGGGTAAAACGAGTGTAGCCAACCAGCAAAGTTCCCAGCGTCGGTTGTAAGCAGTGCATCACCCGGAAGTGTCTTCTCTAAGATTGAGATAATGCGTTTATTAATGACGTCATCTTCTGTTACATCTAGAGCAGCAGCTTCTTTAAAAGCTTCATGTCTAGATGTGGCCCAATCTGTCCAACTCGGAATGAGATCGATTCCTTTCATAGCTTCTAGGGCTTCCTTTGCATCTGCAACAATGCCTACATCAGGTACAAACACTTTTCCAAGTGTATCGTAACTAATATCGATATGAATAAGCTTCTTATCAGGAGTGATAATGGAATAATCTTGTGTAGTTACTTCCGATAACCTAGAGCCAACTGCAATCACAACATCCGCTTCTTGAATCGTTTGTTTTTCTGCAGCATGCATGCCAAGACCAAAGTGTCCTGCGTATAGTTTGTGATCGTTCGGAAACACGTCTTGTCTTCTAAAAGATGCCATTACTGGTAAACTATATTTCTCAGCAAATGAGACAAGGGATTCTTCCCCTCCTGCACTTTTCACACCACCACCGGCAATGATGAGAGGTTTCTTCGCTTGCTCTAATACTTCCTCGACACGTTCAACTTCTTGAATCGATGGCACAGGTGTTGGACGATCAACTGTTGGGCTGAACATCATTTCTGCTTCTACTGGAAGTACATCTTCTGGAAGAGAAATAACGACTGGTCCAGGACGTCCAGATGTTGCTACACGAAAGGCGCGTTGCATGATTTCAGCCATTCTTTCTGGGTGCGTTACTTCTACCGCCCATTTAGAAATAGGTTGAAAAAACTGGTCCAAGTCTACTTCTTGGAATCCTTCTCTTCCACGAAACTTACTATGTACTTGGCCAAGTAGTACAATCATTGGTGTTGAGTCTTGGTATGCCGTATGCACTCCAATGGATAAATTGGCTGCTCCTACACCACGAGTCGCCAACACAATGCCTGGCTTTTTATTCGATTTTGCATACCCTTCAGCCATAAATGATGCTCCACCTTCATGCCTCGTTGAAATCACTTGGATAGAAGATTCATCATGTAGTGCGTCTAATACTGGTAAATAACTTTCACCCGGTACACAAAAGACTTTTTCAATATGTTCTCGTTTTAAATTTTCAATAATCGCTTGTGCAGCGGTCATATTTTTGATTTCTTTCCCCATACGTTCCTCACCTACAATCAAATTATAGTTGTATATGTTGTAAACGTTTAACTACTTCATCAAACCTCTTCGTTGTTACGGTTAACGCAATGCGAAAATATCCCTCCCCGCCTGAGCCAAATGCTGAGCCTGGTGTTACGATCATTCCCGCTTCTTCCAGTAACATTTCTGCAAAAGATGCAGACGTGTATCCTTTAGGAACTTCTGCCCAGACAAAGATGGTTCCACGTGGTTTTTCAAAGCGGATGCCTAGACCCTCTAATGCCTGGCATACTTTTTCCATGCGTCCTTCGATAATTTCATTGTTTTTCTGCACCTTTGACAAATCACTTGTAAGTGCTGTCGCAGCAGCGAGTTGAATGGGGATAAATTGACTAGAATCTAGGTTGCTTTTAAGTGTGGACAAAGATTTAATAACATCTTTATTTCCAACAATATAGCCTATTCTCCACCCGGTCATATTAAAACTTTTTGATAATGAACCAAATTCAACTGCATATTCTTTTGCTTGAGGTACTTGTAAAATACTCGGTGAAACATAATCACCAAAGGTAACTAAATCATAAGCTGCATCATTCGCAACAATCATTTTATGATTACGTGCAAATGTGACCGCTTTCATAAAAACGTTAAAATCGACTGTTGCCGATGTTGGATTGCTCGGATAATTTAACATCAACAATTTCGCTTGGTCGATATCTGTTTGATCTATTTCATCCAATTGAGGTTCATATCCATGTGTTGCATCGATTGGATATGGCACATTTACTCCTCCGGCTAACTGAATGGCAGTCGTGTATACTGGATAACCAGGATTTGGAGTAAGTATGACATCCCCCTCATTGACAACTGCTTGAATCGTGTTTGCAATTCCTTCTTTCGATCCAATTAATGTTAACACTTCTGTATTTGGATCGAGCTCGACTCCATAATGCGTCTGATAAAAGCTTGCGACAGCTTCTCTAAACTCTTCAGTTCCACTATAGGGTGCATATACATGATTGTCTGCCTTCTTCACTTCTTTCATTAAACGATCAATGATGAAGTCTGGAGTAGGTAAATCTGGTGCCCCAATCCCTAAATCGATTACATCTACACCACGGGATTGTAACTCTTTCTTTCTCTCTTGAAACTTTGAAAACAAATACGGCGGTAACTCTTGGACTTTATCGGAGACAAACTCCATCTCTCAACCCCCTGTTTCAATAGATGAAATGCCATTCCAATTTCAAAATGACAACGCTTTAAGTATAAAATAGTCTTCACTTATTTGCAATTATTTTACTTTTAAAAGTAAAGAATCAAATGAATTTCATAATTACCAAAACCAGCTATGTCACTATAATATGTAGTTGCGAAGGATCCAACGAAACTACATATTGTAGTGATATAGCATGAAACACGTATTATGAAATTCATTAAATCAATACAGAATAGCCAAAAAAAGATAGCCCCATCCAATTATTTCTACGGAATGGGGCATCTTTGTTTATTTTGCAATTTGTTCTTCTTGTTCTTTGATTTGTGGTGGCTTATTGCTCCTGATGAATGCAAGTATGACCAATCCTACGAGTACAGCTGCTAGACCAAACCATACACTTCCCGTAAGCCCTAAAACTAAGTACCCTAATCCTGCAATTCCTGCAGCGACAAGAGCATATGGTAATTGTGTGGAAAAGTGATCATACAAGCTACAATCTGCCCCAGTAGCTGATAAAATGGTCGTATCTGAAATAGGCGAGCAATGATCACCGAATACCGCACCCGCTAGAACCGCCGCTAATACAGGAAGTAATAATTCAATATCAGTTGCTCCCGCAATTTGACCGGCGATTGGTAACAATATCGCAAATGACCCCCATGAAGTTCCAGTAGCAAAGGCTATAAAACCTGCCATTAAAAAGACGATCAGTGGGAGAAGTGTCAAGCTAATATTAGATCCTTCCACTAAACCTGCTAAGTACTCCCCTGTCTGTAATTGTTCGATTAAAGTGGAAATTGCCCACGCAAAGATTAAAATCAAAAATGCTCCAAGCATTGATTTTATCCCTACGACGATCCCTCTGCCAAAGTCACTCCACGTAACTTTATTAGCCGATAAATGACGCATAAACAATAACCACGTAGTAATAATACCTACAATTCCACCGACAAGTAATGCTAACGAAACATCTGCTTCACCAAAAATGTTCATAAGCGTATTAGACATATCTCCATCTGCCTTCACTACTTGGAGTCCATCCCAGTAAATCATTCCTACTGTGGCAATAAATAGCAATCCAATCGGTAAAAATAAATCACTTGTTTTTCCAATCGAGCTCATCGGAAGGTCTTCTTCCTCTTGAGAATTACGTTCTTGGTCATCGCTTTCTACTTGACCTGTCTCCAGTGCTCTCAGTTCATGTTTCTTCATCGGACCAAAATCCGATTGTCGAATGGCAATAACGAAGACCGTTCCTAGTGCAGCCCAGACATAAAAATTCATTGGAATCATTTGAAGAAAGGCGCCAAATGGACTGTATTCTGTCACGTTTTCAGCAACAAGCACCGATCCAATGAGTCCAATAATATACGCTCCCCAACTAGAAATCGGAGCAATAACAGATATTGGTGCAGCTGTTGAGTCAACAATATATGCTAGTTTGGCACGAGACACACGATGCTTATCTGTTACTGGACGCGAAATTGGTCCGACAGTTAAACTGTTAAAGTAATCATCTATGAATATTATAATTCCTAAGACCATCGTCATAATTTGTGCACCTGCACGTGTTTTCACTCGTTTAATCATCCACTCTCCAAACGCATGCGTGCCACCCATCATACTTACGAAAGAAGTAAGTATTCCAAGTAGTAAAACAAACAATAAAATATACACGTTCCACGTGTTTAAAGCACCATCTTCTACAAAAACGCCTTTAAAGGCTTCCCAAATAAGCGTAAGCGCCTCTGTGAAGTGAAAATTCACCGTGAAAAATGCAGCAGCAACAATCCCAACTCCAAGCGACAAGATAACCCTTTTTGTGAGCAACACCATTACAATCATAAGTATTGGTGGTAATAGTGCCCAGATTGAATTTGTCAAAATCTTTCCCTCCTCATCATATGAAGCTTTATCCTTACTATATTATTCTCCAATGGATCTAATAATCCTTTTTTGGGAAATCATTTTGGAGCGAGCATTTACTCAATGTCGCTCCATTTTTCGTTAGGATATTTGCTTTCGTAAATTCTTCGTTGTTTGCACAACATCGTCTGCTTGGCTAATGGCTGAAATTAAAGAAATTCCGTCAGCTCCAGCCTCCATTACTTTTCTTGCATTTGCTTCATTGATTCCACTAATGGCTACGATTGGCATCGAAGGGACCGCTTCTTTAATCTCTTTTAATCCTGTTAGATGGATGGGCGCAATAGCATCTTCTTTAGAATCGGTACGATAAATGGGACCGACACCAATATAATCTGCACCATCTTCCATTGCTTGCATGGATTCTTCAACAGTTGAAGTAGAGACCCCTACAACCATATGTGGAGGTATTTTCCTTTTAACTTCTTTTAGCGGTACATCTCCTTGTCCAATATGAAAACCATCCGCCTCAACAATCAACCCAAGTTCAACATCATCATTTACAATAAAAGGTATATTATTATCTTTGCAAATATCTCGCAACGTTTGGGCTAACTGTACTCGCTCTTCTCCAGTTTTTGATCCGGTGCCTTTTTCACGATACTGAAAACATGTAATCCCACCTTCAATCGCTTGCTTGACAACAGTTATTGGATCTGACTGTGTATTTTGGCTTCCCATGATGAAATACAAATGTATTGCTTGTTTTATATCCATGATGCATTCCTCCAGATTATTTTGATGAGTTTGGTAATCCTTTCAAACGATGTCCCCAATAATTTGTCGGTCCATTTCCCTTGCCTAGCTTTAAACTGTAATAGATCGCGTCGGTAATGAAATCTTTTGCTGTTTGTACTGCTTCGTGGAACGCACGACCTTTTGCTAATTCTGCTGTGAGTGCTGCCGAGAACGTACAGCCTGTTCCGTGTGTATGGTGCGTATCGATCCAATCTGTTTCATAATAATAATACTCTTTTCCATCAAATAGTACGTCAATCGGTTCTTTTTCAAAATGTCCACCTGTGATGACAGCAGCTTTCGCCCCGAATTCTTGAACAATACTTTTAGCTGCACGTTCAGCGTCAGATACATGTTTAATCGATTCATCAAGTAATATTTCCGCTTCAGGAATATTCGGTGTGACAACTGTTGCTAAAGGTAGTAACGTTTCTTGCATTGTTTCTCGAGAAGCTTGATCCATCAACGAATCACCACTTTTTGCAACCATCACTGGATCAATGACATACGGAACATCCAAGTGTTTGATTTTATGTGCAACAGCTTGCATCATTTCAGGGGTTGCAATCATTCCTGTTTTTATGGCGTCGGGTACGATGTCTGAAATGACACTCTCTAATTGCTGTTCAATGAGTGCAATTGGTAAATGTTCAATGTGTTGAACGCCAAGTGTATTTTGTGCAACGACTGAAGTAATCACACTCATTCCAAATACTTCCCGCTCTTGAAACGTTTTTAAGTCTGCTTGTATTCCAGCTCCACCTGTTGGATCTGTTCCGGCTATTGTCAATGCAGTTTTCACGTGCTTTTCCATGAAAATTCCTCCTACAATTTATCATTAAAAAACCACTCCCAATATGGAGTGGTTTTCCTACATTACTTATGTAGAAATCCTACTCCACTTTCCTACGCTAGTTTCAACTAGATCAGGTTCCAAGGGATTAAGAAAGATCTTATCTCAGCCAAATGGCACCCCTAGTGGAATGTATTATTTTTCAATTGGTATTATATGACTCATACGTAAACTTAAGCATGCTCGTTCTTCTTTGTCAAATGCAAGGCTAGCATATATGTCCCTAAGATTTATTCATTTCTTCAACGATAAGAGATAATTCTTCCCAACGTTCCATTTTTTCCCCTAATTGTTGTTCGATCTTTTCCTGTTCGGTAAAAAGTTCTTGGACCTTTTCTGCGTCGCTACTTGCCTCAACGAGTTGTTCTTCAATCGTTTCTTGTTTCTCTTCTAGTGCCATAATATCATCTTCAATGGTTTCCCATTCCCGCTTTTCATGATAGGACAATCGCACTTGTTTCTTTTGCGTCCGTTTTGGTTGTTCCTTTTTCTTCGGTTTTTCTTTCGCCTCTGCTTTTTTAGATGCATCTAGGAATTCTGTATAATTTCCATAGACGAGATCAATCTTCCCTTTGCCAGTAAATACGAGTAATTTTTCAGCAATGCGGTCTAAAAAGTAACGGTCATGTGAAACGGTAATGACAACGCCAGGAAAGTGATCAATATATTCTTCTAAAACGGTTAATGTTTGAATGTCCAAATCATTCGTCGGTTCATCCAATAACAACACATTTGGCTCCGTCATTAATATTTTCAACAAATATAGACGGCGTTTCTCTCCACCTGACAGTCTACGAATATAATTCCACTGTTCAGAACGCCTAAATAAAAAGTGTTCCAACATTTGTTCCGCAGTAATCGCGTCCCCATCTTTTGTGTAGATGATTTCAGCCGTTTCTTTAATGTAATCAATGACCTTTTGCGAACCGTCTAGATCTTCATCCCCTTGACGATAATAACCAATATGAACCGTTTCACCCATATGAATCGATCCACTTGTTGGTTCCAGTCTTCCGGCCATTAGATCAAGTAATGTCGTTTTCCCAATGCCATTCGGACCAATAATACCGATTCGATCTCCAGGAATGACTAAATGATTCAATCCATCAATCATTTTCTGCTCTTCATAGGAAAAGTCAACATCTTTAAGTTCGATGACATCTTTGCCAAGACGCTTTGAACCAACGTGAACATTTAATTGTTCGTCTGTTGTATGAAACGTCTTGTCTTGTAACTTTTCGACACGAGAAATGTGCGCCTTTTGTTTCGTTGACCGCGCTCTAGGCCCTCTTTGAAGCCAAGCAAGTTCTCTTTTAAGTAAGTTTGCATGTTTTTTCTCTTCATCTCGTTCAAGTTGTTCCCGCTCTGCTTTCTTCTCTAAAAATAGCTCATAGTTTCCTTCATACATAAATAGGCGCCCTCGATCGAGTTCAAACATTTTGTTTGTAACACGGTTTAAAAAGTATCGATCATGTGTCACGAGTAATAGCGCACCTTTATACGTAGAAAGATGTTGTTCAAGCCATTCAATCGTTTCATTGTCTAAATGGTTGGTCGGTTCATCTAAAATGAGCAAATCAGCAGGTTGAATGAGTGCTTTTGCTAAGGCAACACGTTTACGTTGTCCACCGGAAAGCTCTCGTACATGTTGATGGATTTGGTGCACACCAAGTTTAGAAAGAATCGTCGTTGCTTCCGTATTCGCTTCCCACGCTTGTTGTTTGTCCATTTCTTCTTGAGCCTTTAAAAAGCGACTTTGTGCTCGTTCACTCATCGGATCTAACTCAAGTTCCAAGCGGGCACGTTCATAGGCACGCATCGAAATCATGCGGGTGCTGTCCCCATAATAAATTTGGTCAAAAACTGTTTCATCTTCTGCTAGGTCAGGATCTTGCGCCAAATAAGCAATGGTGTATGCTTTTGAATGACGAACTTCTCCTTCTTCTGGAACTTCAATGCCTGCAAGTACTTTTAAAAATGTTGATTTACCCGTTCCATTTACACCTACTAGTCCAATTCGTTCTTTGCTTTCAATCGTACAAGATATATTTTCAAATAATACCTTATCTCCATACGACTTTGTTATATGTTCAACAGTTAACATCGCACTCTTCCTCACATCATAGAAATACTAATCCGCTTACTCTTCCTCTGTAGGATTCTTCTTGGACTTTACCCATTCTTTTACAAATAATACAATTAAAAATAATAGCCAAGACGTTACAATATAAAAGATAATAATACCTTGGTCATATAAATCATTCCAGAATAAAAGCATGCCACCCCACACAAGACCGATGACAATGATTTGATACAATAAAAATTTCATGCATGCGCTCCTCCTACTATTCACCTTCTGTTATCTCTATTTTAACGTACACAACTGTACATATCCATTCATAATGGTACAATAGCAAAAAATCCTTATGCTTTAACCCAGTCACAAGGATTTTTCATCAAGCGGAAATGTGATTTTACATGTTGTTATGCTTCCTTTTGAATCAATTGAAATTGTTCCATGCAAGGAATCCATAATCTCCTTTGCAATGGCAAGACCTAGTCCACTACCGCCTGTTTCTCTACTCCGTGAATCATCGATCCGATAAAATCGTTCAAATATATGTTCTTGCTCTTCTTTCGTTAAATGACTACTATGACCAGAGATTATGAACGAGTACGTATCTTCGGTCTTTTTGCCGATAATGGAAATCGTTTCTTCCTCTTTGCCATATCGCACTGCATTGTCAATGACGTTACTTAACACTTGTTGACAGGCATCTTCTTGTATGAATAACATACAAGGCTCTATGTTTGTTTCAATCGTTGAACCTTTTTGTTCGAGTTGTAAGGCGAACATATGTACTTGCAATTGAATGATTTCTTCCGTCGATACATATGTTTTTTCCGTTAATAACGGATCTTTCTCTTCGCCCCATTGCTTGAGTTGATCGAGTTGATCCATGAAAAAGGTTAATCTTTTTGCTTGGGCATACAGGGATTCGTATAACTCGTCATCCCCTTGAACGACCCCTTGATTCAACGCTTGTAAGTACCCCGTTAATGATGCAAGTGGCGTTCGTATTTCATGGGATAAATCCGTCAGAAGCTTTTCACGCTGCTGTTCATTTTTCTTAATATGCTCAATCATCACATTGTATTGATGAATGAGTTCACCCATTTCATTGTCTTGTTCATAGGAAATGGTCGACGGATATATTCCTTGTTGCATTTGTTTTGTTGCTTCAACAAGCTGCTGCATCGGGTCTAACATTTTCTTCGTTACGTAATGATGAATGAAACTTCCACCAATCATTGTGACGGTACTAATAATTAGAAAATATTGTAACAGTGATTGATTAAATTGTCCTTGCCGCTCTCCGTCTACTGTTCCTATGCCCTCTACAAGTACACAGGCCGAGCTGTAGATTGCCCAACTACTAATCCCAATCGCAACACCAATCACAATCATATGAACGATTGTCAACTTCCACAAAAAACGTTTTGGTAATAGGGACTGGATTTTATTACGTAGTGACAAATTTATACCCCATTCCTCGCACTGTTTGAATCCGCTCAGGACGTGCTGGAACATCTTCTATTTTCTCACGAATCTTTTTAATGTGCACATCAATGGTACGATCAAGAATCGCTTGTTGTTCAGTAGGATATATTTCATCAATTAACGCTTCTCTAGAGAAAACAACTCCTGGATTTTGCATAAAGTAATACAATAACTGAAACTCGTGCTTCGTCATATGGATCTTTTTGTCATATAAAAGCACCTCGCCTTTACGAGGCATAATGCATAAGCCATCTGAAACAACTTTTTGACAAAAGTGACCGGTTCTACGGAGTACCGCTTCCACTTGAGCCACGAGTTCATCTGGGTCAAAGGGTTTCGTTATATACGAATCTGCCCCCATGCGTAACCCCGCTACTTTATCATCTATACGGGATTTAGCAGAGAGCATAATAATAGAAACATTTTCTTCACTCTGTTCGTGCACCCATGCACAAAACTCTTCCCCACTGACATGAGGAAGCATTAAATCTAAAACAATCAAACAAGGATGGAATTGCAAAAATAACTCTTTTGCTTCCATCCCGTCTTTCGCTTCGACTACATAGTACTCATTTTTCTCTAAATATAAACGGACGAGATTTCGAATCATCTGATCGTCTTCTACTACGAGGATTGTTTCCTTCACTGGAAAATACCTCCTCAACCTCTTTTTTATTCAACATCTGAGAATACATCTACCATTTGATCATAGTTCATCGGTCCTTGACCAACATTTACAATCAAACCGTCAGAGTCTAATATATATGTTGTCGGCATCACTTGAACTCCATAACGATACGTCACTTCGAGCTCCTCATCAATAACAACTGGTAATGTGAAACCGAACTCTTCCATAAACTTTGGAACATCATCCACATTTTGTTCTCTTTCATACATGTTTACAGCTAACACTTGGACATCACTTTCTTCATGAAACTTTTGCATATCAGGTGCTTCTGCACGGCATGGAGGACACCAAGATGTGAAGAAATTTAGAAAAACAGGTGTTCCTTGAAAGTCAGACAATTTAACGGCCTCACCATCAAGTGTTTCCAATTCGAAATCAGGTGCTCGATTCCCTTTTTCTAAGCCGATCTCAACACCATCATCTTCTCCACCAGTTTCCTCAACCACTTCACTTCCAGTTGACTCCTCATCTTCCGCTTTATCAGAAGATAAGACAAAATCATAAAACGCCCAACCAAACATCGCTACAATTACTACAATGAGTATAATACGCTTCATTTATTTAACCCTCCATCATTTTAACCTAATTTTGTAAACCAAGAATCTTCTATTAAACGCAAAAAGAATGATGATATTTTCGTCATCTGTCCTGAAAACAAGACAAGTCCCATTGCAATCATAATCGTTCCGCCGACCTTCATAATTTTCTCACTGTACCGAACAATCCAACGTGCTCCGCCAATGAAAAACGTCAGGACGATAAACGGAATCGCAAATCCAATAATGTATGCAATGGTATAAAATGCTCCTTGCGTTGGATTACTAGCTGCAACGAGTAAAATGGAGCCAAAGATTGGTCCAATACAAGGTGTCCAACCAGCTGCGAAACCAGCACCTACAAGAACTGTTCCCAAATATCCAGCAGGCTTCCTTGCAGTTTGTAATCTCTTCTCTTGCATTAATGGTTTAATTTTTATCCAGCCAGCTACAAATAGTCCCATAACAATGATAAAGATTCCAACAATCCGTTGTACAAGTACCCCTGTGTTTCCGGACACTAGAGTCTGTGCCCATTTTCCGAGGTATGTAAAACTCAATCCTAAACTCATAAAGATGAGAGATACCCCAAGCAGGAAGAAGATTGAGTGTGTCAATAATTTACGTCGAACCTTCATGTCTTTGTTTGTTTGTAATTCTTTCACACTTACTCCAGTTATATACGATAAATAAATCGGAAATATTGGCAATGTACATGGATTTAAAAATGATAGAATCCCTGCACCAAACGCTAGCCAAAGTGTAACATCTCCACCCATTTTCTAAAACTTCCTTTCACCTTTAAATTTCCACAGAAGCAAGATTGCTCCAATTCCTAAAACAACATACAACAATGGTGACACTAGGTAACCAAATAATGTTTTATGCGCATAAACAATAGACAGAATTATTCTCCCTACTGCCCATGCAAGAAACATCATGACAGAACCACGGAATGTATGCACTCGATCTACAGTTATATAAATGAGTAATAGCACCATGACAATTGCTGCATTGATGAAAAATCCTATTCGTCCCGTTTGAAGCAATTGAATACATACGTATATAAACTGCGTACTTAAAAGCACCGGAACAAATACCTCAACCATTTCATTCACAGGCAACACATTCTTCTTTATATGTACGGCTATGTGAATGCTTGTAAAAATGAGCGCAAGGTAAAGAATTGTTGCATTACTCGGATAAGCAAGGACTGCAAATGGATCTTTAATAACAAGGTTAAATAACACAATTACTTTAGCAATCCAAATGTAAATCACTAGTTGTATCGTGATTGAAAATAGCCAATCCAGACGCTTCTTTTTTACTTTAAATGTTTCTTTACTTATTCCAATGTATGCGGCAATTCCAATTGCAAAGCTTGCCAACAAAATAACAATGTGTTCAATCGCACTCGTCCACGTCACTTGTTTACCCCCACTTTATCATCTTTCCACCTTATCATACCGTTCAATTATGAAAGTTTGATGAATGCCGGAGATTTCTATATAAAAAAATTTTGCACCGTCAATAATTAGACATATTTATCTCCATTTTACAGTGAACGAAAGAAATTGACCAATTCTTTGTTTCACGTTGACGTATCTATTTAGAACATGTCCTTGAATCTGCTATACTACTCATACATTAATGAATTTCAATCATTTGAGTAAGGGAGAGTTGATAGGTGTGAGTCTTACAAAAGGAGAAAAAAATTGTATTACAGATGTGACAGGAGTTCGTGTAGGGCATGTCACATTATATGAAAAGCTAAATGATGCAGATACGGTCTGTACGGGTGTGACAGCGATATTACCACATAACGGAAACTTATTTGCTGAAAAAGTACGCGCTGCAAGTTACGTTGTCAATGGATTTGGGAAAACAAATGGCCTCATTCAAGTAGATGAACTAGGGACAATCGAATCACCCATCATGCTGACAAACACATTTAGCGTCGGTGCGGTCATGCAAGGAACACTTGATTATATGCTCGATCAAGACAAAACCATTGGTGATTCCACCAGTTCACTCAATCTCGTTGTCGGAGAGTGTAATGATAGTTATTTAAATTCCATGCGACTGCAAGCAGTAAAGCCAAAACACGCAATTGAAGCCATTGAAGCTGCTTCAACAGATGCTTCTGTAGAAGGAGCTGTTGGAGCGGGCAAAGGAATGGTCTGTTATCAATATAAAGGCGGCATCGGAACGTCCTCTCGAATGGTCCAATCTGAAGGAGATACATATACATTCGGCGTGCTTGTTTTAAGTAACTTTGGTGAAAAAGAACAAGCGCTGTTTGCTGATTGGAATCCAGTCACATTAGATACTCCAGATGGTTCCATTATGATGATTCTCGCAACAGATGCTCCGCTATATGATCGTCAATTAAAACGAATGGCCAAGAGAATGGCGATTGGCCTTGGCCGAACAGGCAGTAATATTGGACACGGAAGCGGCGATATCGCCATCGCCTTTTCAACAGCCAATCGCTATTCCCACACAAACAAAGAGCCAACAGAAACGATGACACATGTACGTGATGACCATCCAATCATCAATCAAATGTTTCAAGCGGTCATCGAAGCGACAGAAGAGGCAATTATAAATTCCCTTCGCGCAGCAGAAACAACCTATGGCAGAAAAGGAAGAGTCGTTGAAAAAGCACCATTATAAGGATTTGCCCATTATAAAACCAGCTTCATCAATAGATTGACATAGCTGGTTTTATAGTGTGTGTACAAAATAACTTATTTATCTTTTGTATAGTGTTATTTGAGTGATTACCCCATCATCTTCAAAGAATTTAATATGGCGTTCATGCTCCCGATCAACATAATTTTTTGACACGCCGATTCCTGTTTCATTCGTTGTATATGTGTCCGTTCCATACACTTCTTCTACGCGATCAATCGAATCACCGACTTGAAGGCCTTTCGTCGTTTCATACCCTTTCTCACGAATTTCGATGTAGGTTAGCTGTTCCTCCCCATCCACACCAAGTGAGAAATCATCATATTCATACATATTCTCAAACACTGGATTATCCTCATCCTCCTCGAACTCTCCATATGCCTGAAGTGTTTCTCCATCCATATCTTCTAATAACTCAAACGGTTCAATTTGTTCGGTTGCTAGATCTGTATCCGCAATAAACCGGTCATTAATTTCATATACCCACCATATAAGAACTCCGACTACAAATAAAAACGGAATGCTGAACCATATCATTGAGGCCTTTTTTGATTTTTTTGACATAAATATTCCTATAATAATTGGTATAATAAATATTCCCATCATCGCTAACACTTGAAAACCCATATTCATTCCCCTTCATGTACAAATCTGTCAAATTCTATACTATCACATTTAACCGTTTAGATAGAAGTGACACGAAGAAGGGTAGATATGTTTTTAAAAACATTTGAGTGAATTTCATAATTACCAAAACCAGCTATGTCAATACAGCATGTAGTTGCGAAAGGTTCAACGAAACTACATGTTGTATTGACAAAGCATAAAATAGGTATTATGAAATTCATTAATTTATGTGAAATATTCCAGTGTTGCTTCTGGAAAATAAGATTCTATATATCCACCAAGCGTATTTTTAATCGCTTGTTGCTCATCATCTTGATAGATGTATTTTCCAATTCCGTACCTTCCCCACTTCCACTTTCTTTTAGATTCATCAAGTTCAAGTTTTGTCATTGGATAATTTTCTTGAATGACTCGCTTGGCGGGTTTAGTAAATCGATGTTGAATCATTTCAAACGTAAGATCTTTTTTAGCAAATGCAGGTAGTGCATCTTTTAATGTCTCGAACATTTCAAGATAGCCTTCTTCCCATCCTTCGTGTAAATAAATGGGCGCAACGATGAATCCAAGTGGATAACCTGCTTCCGCTACCTTTACAGCAGCTTTAATTCGTTCTTGTAAACGAGAAGTTCCTGGTTCGAAATATTTGATCACATAATCATCATTGATGCTAAAACGAAACCTTGTCCTTCTGTTATGTTCAGCATCAAGCAGATGATCCACATGTTCAAACTTTGTAACAAACCTTAATTTTCCATAGTCGGATTTCCCGAAAAACTCAATCGCTCTTTTTAATGAATGTGTTAAATGATCAATCCCAACGATATCTGATGTACATGAAGCTTCAAATCTCGTTATTTCTGGTGCGCGTTTCTGCATATACTCTTCAGCTGCATCAAATATTTCCTCTGTATTTACATATGTTCGAATATATGGTTTGCTTCCCATCGTTGTTTGTAAATAACAATAATGGCAATGCCCCATACATCCTGTCGCAAAAGGAATCGCATACTCTGCACTCGGTTTTGATGTATCAAATGTTAACGTTTTCCGAATGCCTATAACTAGGGTTGATTTAGCATTTCTATACTTTTGGAAATGATTATCTCCCGGTAAATTTCGAATGTGATTATGCGAAGTTGTTTCCCTAATTTCAATTCCTTGTTTATCAAATTTTTCAACCAATTCTTTTCCAAGTGGATATTCTAATGCGCGAGGTTCTACATAAATAAGTTTAGGTTCAAAAGGTTTAACCATAAAACTCTCCTTCTTCAGGTGAGCCAAATATGGACTGGTACGTTTGTTCTGCTTCAACTTCAGATGTAAAGATCGCTAAGTCATCCGTTATTGGATAGTATGTTTCATGAATAAATAATGCTAGCTCACCCATTTTATCCGGATTTTCAACGACCGCTGCCTGTTGCACATTCGCTACACTTTGAGCGTGTGGATTACGAATAATGATATAAACAATATCGCCTTTTGAATACAATTGATTCATTTCCATCATTTCACCTAATTTCATTGAATGTATCTCTTATTATGCCTCAAGTATGTTTGATTATATTCGCATTCTCTGTATATTTTTTCGCTTTAAGTGAAAAATAAGGGCGATTCTCATAAAAGATATATGAGATGAGTTAGATGTAACTATTGTTCAAACAGTGTATAAAATCACTGCCCATGCTTGGAGGTGAACAATCAATGGATGTACTCAAACGAATTGCACTTGCTCTCGTTATTATTGGGGCTATTAATTGGGGATTAATTGGGTTTTTCCAATTTGATTTAGTTGCGTCATTATTTGGTGGTCAAGCTGCACCATTCTCAAGAATTGTCTATGCGCTTGTTGGACTTAGTGGACTGTTTAGTATAGGTATGTTATTTAGCCCAATGGAAGATGATGTTAGAGGACCAATGGACAATCGTAATGTTCAATATGGTACAGAATTTGGTGAAGAAACAACCATTGTTAAACATCCGGATCATCCTGACTATAGAGAATAAATAGTAGAAAACCACCTGGAAAAACGTGCATTCCAGGTGGTTTTTTTATGGTGATGAACCCTTTTTTTGTTTATTTCATACATTGGAAAAAGGGGGGAGTTGCTATGTCTATTGGTTTGTTCATGGGAGAAATGATTGTATTGTATGCAATAGCACTTGTCGGATTTATTTCTAGAAAAATAGGCGTTTTAGATGATCGTGCAAATGATGTATTCACACAACTACTCCTTTATATCACGTTACCTGCCCTTATTTTGTTTTCGCTTGATATTCCTTTTTCAACAACCATGGTCAAAGAACTTTTGTGGTTATTAACGATGTCTATTTACATACTTGCTTTAACGGTGTTCATCGCTCTTTGGGCGAGAAAAAAGTCCACACTATCTACCAAACGAAGAAGTGTGTATGAAGGACTCATTATTTTTGGAAATCAAGGTTTTATTGGTTATGCTGTTAGTTATATTTTGTTAGGAGAACAAGGGATTATTTACGTAACATTATTTAACCTCTGTTATCTCATTCTCATATGGACGTATGGCATTTATTTATTTCCTGGATTGTAAAATTAAGCGAGACATTAAAAAGACATGTCATGATATACTCAATCTATAACCTACCAAAGTTAAGGAGAGTGTATCAGACATGTCCTACACACATCTTACCAAAACAGAGCTAATATTCATAGAGGAAT
>JAPFDS010000046.1 GCA_026168805.1 Caryophanales bacterium
AGTTAGCAGCAGATCGCATTAGTACACAATTATATCAAGAGCAATCTGCATAAATTTGAGTTCTAATTAAAAAAATCCCATATTTAAAATTCTGTAGGTCTTTGTATTTTTTAAAATAGCTATTATGAAATTGATTCAATTAAGAAAGTATTATAAAGTTTACTTATAGGAGTTGTACATTTCTTACTGAAAGTTTCTTGGGATTTCTTTATTCCATGTTCTCATAAATTCTTTTTCACCGTTGTAATAAGCGGTAATTGTATTTGTTAAATAGAAGTTTTCTAGATCACTTGTCATTTCACTATGTGTGAAGATTTCTGTTTCCCATCCTTTACGACCAACGACCATTTCCCATTCACACGTTATTTTTGCTGATAAAGGATCTCCGGCAATCACTCGGAAAGTATTTTTATTCTTACTTCCGTGCTTAATTCCATTATGTGGTAATAAGCGTTCACCTTCGTCTGAGTAGTCTTCTAGTTTCCACTCATCTGTAATTGTTTGATGTGAAACTGTTCGTGTGCGATTTTCTTCACGAATAATTTCCCGATCGATCACTGGAGCAATTTCAGGATTTTCAAATGTTACGAGATGATCAAGCCCTGATTCTTTTGTTCGAATTGGCAAGTTTAACGACGTATCTTCACCAGTAATGATTTCTAGAGTGACTGGTTTAGGTGAAGGCCAAGCTTGTGGCCAATACGTTGGAGAAACTGATAACTCTAAACGATGTCCTGCTGGAACTCTTTGTCCGATACTGTTTAACTTTACAGTTGTCTGATATTCTTTTCCAGGTGTTAATGCTTCAGGATGTTCATGAGATGTGAGGTGGTTTAAGTTCAACATTCCCCAACTCATTAGCGTTGACTCTCCTGTTGGTGCTTTTACACATAAACGCAAGGCAACAAGTGCACTTTCTTCACTTGATGTAAATTTCATATCAAATGTCGGACTTCCTAGGATTTCAAGGTCTTCTTCTAAAGGTTTAGAAGTAAACATCACGGATTTTCCATTTTCTAAGCGCTGATCAGACGGCAGATCTCCAGGCTCTCCAAACGGGCAGAAAACTCCTGCATACATTCCATGCTCCTGTACACTTGGAACAGATACTTGTTCTTCAGAGGTTGGAGTCATTGAGAGTCTTCCATCTTCTAGCCAAACTTTTTTCTCCTCTACATTCTCTGTCGGCCAAGCTGGCTCGGCAATCCATTTTCCAGGACGCTCGTCATAATTCACTCGTGGTTTTTCACTTTCTTGTACCCAGAATTTAATTGCTGGCTCTTCTTCTACTCCGCGGTCAATACCTTTTAAATATTGATCCCACCAACGAAGACACTCTTGTAAAAAGCCAATCGATGGTTCTGGTGTCGCTACTTCAGGATATTCATGTGACCAAGGGCCAATGAGTCCTTTTGCATGTGGAGCATGTTCTACAAGGCGAAAAACCGAATCTTTATACGCATCTTCCCAGCCACTCACAGCAAAGATAGGAATCGTTAATTTCGAATAATCTTCATTTACTGAACCATGTTTCCAATAGGCATCTCGCGTTTGATGACTCATCCATGCGTTGACGTAAGGCTCTGTGTTCAAACGCTCTCGCCAGTTTTCTTTCCAGCCTTCTCCTACAACTTCAGGATCTTGTGGGCGCGCACTGTAAGCGAACATCGTTGAAGCCCACCAGAGCATATCAGAAGCTAAAACGTTTCCTCCACGATAATGCACATCATCTGCATACCGATCATCTGTGGAGCAAAGTGTTATAATGGTTTTTAAAGCTGGATGGTTTCGTGCAGCTACTTGTAAACCGTTAAATCCCCCCCACGACTTACCAATCATTCCTACAGCTCCAGTTGCCCATGGTTGTTTTTCAATCCAGTCAAACACTTCTAGTGCATCATCTTGTTCCTGTTTTAAATACTCATCTTCCAAAATTCCGTCTGAGTTTCCGGCACCACGAATGTCAACACGCATACTCGCATATCCATGCCCGGCAAAGTAAGGGTGGCGAATAGAATCACGAATTGCTGTAAAATCATCTTTTCTGTACGGTAAATATTCTAAAACGACTGGAACTGGGTTTTCCTCGGCGTTTTTTGGCATCCAGATGGTCGCAGCTAATCGTTTCCCATCCGATAAAGGAATCCATACATGCTCATGCTTAACCACTTCGTGTGGATAATCTTCTACGGTTGTTAAATGCTCAGATTCTGTTACGTTAAATACCAATGTTATCAATCTCCTTAACTAATCTAGCAATATCTTGATGAAAATCATATATTATCGTTTGTATTTTTTCATGTAATTGAGTGAAATTCGTAATTACCAAAATCAGCTTTGTCAATACAACATGTAGTTTCGAACGCTTCAACTAAACTACAGGCAGAAGTGAAATGGCATAAAATACGTATTATGAAATTCATTAAATTGTCGGTACTTCACCAACAACAGGTAACGTGATCGTACTCTGACTTGGATATATATGCATTGCCGCATCCACTTTTGGTCGTTTCGTATACTCATAATCTGTCATCATCAGAACGACCCCTAATCTGTGTCCCTTCATAAACTCATAATCATGAGGTTCCATTTCCCACTCGAATGTGTAGGGTGTGTTTGGTGTGAGTTCTTCTGATTCTCTGATCGAGTTTCTATTACATGGATCCATCCACCCACGTGTAACAATCGTTGGCTCTTTTTTCCCATAGTCAACGAGCAACACAGATAAATTAGCCATCGGTTGTTCAAGGCTGGCACGCAGTGAAATCGATGGTGTACCACTTAAACGAACATCTTCTTCGAGTTCCTCACTCAAAAACACGACACGATGTGGTGAGTTCACAGAAGGGTTTTTCACCATTTCTTTTGCTTCTATCGACGAATTATCTACAATACGAACCGAAGCATCATTTTTATCTGCACCATCTTCACGAAGAACACCTTGGTTGTCTTCATCGACATGAATGCCCAGTGTCTGATACACGCGGTCTACATGTGGCCAATTTGAAAATTTTTTCCATGTTTTATCTTGTGCTTGAATCGTTACTTGAGGTTCATCCATAATTCCGTTTTCGATGTCATATAGCCAATAATCAAACCATTTGTGTAATGTGTCCAACCATTTTTCTTCGGCTATTTTTCTCGGATCAAGATGCCCCTCTTGATGTAACCATAGTTTGCGCGGCACATGGTTTTCTTTTAAAACTTCCCACCACTGTGCAAATTGTTTTCTCTTCACGTTTTCATCATTTAGTCCATGAACTAAAAGAACACTCGCTTGAATATTTTCAGCTTTCGTAAGGTAATTTCGTTTCTCCCAAAAGTCGTTGTAATTACCTGTCACCCGATCTTGATTTTTTTCTATTTCATCCATCAAACAACCGCATGTATCGTACTTTTCACGGTCAAGAACACCTCTTGCTAAACGGTCAGCATCATCTCCCGGATAGCCTCCTGGTGCAATGACTGCACCATTTGCACGATAGTAGTCATACCAATTACTAATCGCACCAATCGGAACAATGGTTTTCAAACCATCCACTCCCGTCGTTGCAACTCCGTTTGGAATCGTTCCTTCATACGACAATCCAATCATTCCTACATGTCCTGTAGTCCAGTCAACTACTACTTGTTCATTCTTTTTGTTGAAGGCAACTGCACGTCCATTGAGCCAATCAATAACAGCTTTGGCAGAGAGTATTTCTTGTTCATCACCAGTAGTAGGACATCCATCTGAATGTACGGTTCCAATGCTATTCGCACTTACAATCCCGTATCCTCTTTGTAAAAAGTACTCATCATAGTTTCCTCTATGTACAGAAGATGGACCACCTGCATACAGATTTTCATGTACATCATGATAATCCGGGTATTTATCTTCCCCTTTATAAGGACTCATGTTGTAAATGACTGGCACTTGCAGACCTTTTTCTGTTTCTCTCGGACGAGTAATTTCTACATACACGCGGTCTTTTTTCCCATCTTTGTTACTATCAACCTCTGTTTCTACATATACCTCTTCGACAATAGCTTTTTTATAAGAGTACACTGCTTGGGTTTTCCCATTTTTGAGTGGAACTGTACCAACTTCTCGCATTGTCTTTTCCTTACGTTTAATAGCAATCAATAAAACAGAACTAACGATAATGATGCTTTTTAATAATCTTTTCATCATGCTGCCTCCTTCCCCTTTTTGTTAAAAGATTATTTCTTGATTGCTGAAATACCTTCTTTATTCAATGTATACGTAATTTCATCTCGCTTACTAGGATGTACCGTTAAAAGAATAGCTTTATAGATATACTCCATCGTCTTCCTCGTGGCTTCTTCACTCGTGATATCTCTGCGTAAGTTCATCAAGTCTGTTAACATTCCTGTCCAAATTAACATTGTCACATCTGAAATATATTCGATATCTTCTACGTCCATAAACTCTTCTTCTACTGAATCTTGAATATATAAAGAGCTTCTTTTTGAAATATTATGATGCATAACGATTGAACGAATATCCTTTGACAAATCAATCAAATCACTAGAAAATATTTCGTAATAGTGATCAATCACCTCATCTGGTACTTTTCCTAAGTTCTTGATAAAGAGAAGTGAGTATACTTCTGGTTTTTGGAATGAATGTTTACAAAAACATTCCCACCCGTATAACCATTTATCAATCGTATTTTCACCTTGTTCCATATACTCAGGCAACTCTTGAAAGTAATCTCTCGTGTAACGCATAACTGCGAAAAACTTTAAATGAGATAAATCTTGGAAATAATTATACAATGTTGAACTTGTAAATCCTGCTTTCTCAGCAATCTCTCGCACCTTTACGTTATGCAATCCCTCTTCTTCAATATGATCTACCGTTGCATCAATAAAATATTTAAACATACGTGCTTGCTGGATTTCTTTTCTCGTTTTACTCACACTTACGCCTCCTTAACCCTCATTAGACGTTTTACATGTTTAATTATCTCCACTTTTCGGATCAAATGCATCGCGTAAACCGTCACCAATAAAGTTAATTGATAAAACAGTAACTAAAATAAATAGCCCTGGTGGTAGCCAAGCTTCTGGATGATCACGCAGGATACGAATACTTTGCGCTTCAGAAATCATATTCCCCCATGTTGGTGTTGGCTGCGGGATTCCCATACCAATAAAGCTCATTCCTGACTCAATAATAATCATTGTCGCCATCATTAACGTAGCGTTAACAACAATCGGACCCATCGTATTCGGTATAAAGTGCTTAAAGATAATCCGAAAATCATTGGCTCCTATCGACTGTGCACTTAAGATAAATTCTTGTTCTCGCAATGTTAAAAATGACCCTCTTATAATACGCGATAAATTTGGCCAGGTAGTGATAGCAATGATGGTGACAAAAATACCTATCGTCACTTCTTCAACGATTGCAATAATCGTTAGTGCTAACACAAAGAATGGAAGAGCATAAATTAGATCTGCTATTCTCATAATGATAGCATCCACTTTTCCACCATAATAACCCGCTGCCGCTCCTGTTACAATACCAAAGAAAAGCGTGAAGAGCATCGCACTAAATCCAACAATTAAAGAAATACGCGATCCATAAAGCAACCTTGCGAAGTTATCTCGACCAGACCCATCTGTTCCTAAGATATGTTCAGCAGAGGGTTTATTTTCAACAAGCATAAGGTCACTTTTTGTTGGGTCATGACTCGTAAGTAATGGAGCAAATACGGCCATTAACACCATTAACACCAAAACAACCACTCCGACAACAGCTAATTTATTTTTCATAAAGCGTTGAAAGGACATTTGAAAAGGAGTTTTTCTCTCCTCATCCTCTATCTCTTGTGATGTTTTAGCTTCACTTTCCACAGAAGTTTCCTCATTGTTCTTTGTCATGATATCCCTCCTCAATCATATCGTATTCTTGGATCTACAATGCTATATAAGATATCTGCAACTAAGTTTCCGACCATTATTGTAGTTCCGAGCAATAAGTTAATCGCCATAATAACGGGGTAGTCTCTATTTGTAATAGAATCAACAAACAAAGTACCTAATCCTGGGTAGTTAAATACTTGCTCTGTAATAACTGCCCCACTTAGTAAAACCCCTAATTCAAATCCGAGCAACGTCACAATTGGTATAAGTGCGTTTCGCAATGTATGTTTATACAATACACTTGATTCTGACATTCCTTTTGCTCGAGCTGTTCGAACATAATCACTTTTTAACACATCACTTACTTCCGTTCGTACATAACGCATATACGTTGCAATTCCAGCTAATCCTAACGTAAATCCTGGCAAGACGAGATGATGCAATCGATCAAGAAATAGCGTTATTCCGGTTTGACCAGAGACGGAGACGGAGACAGATCCTTGTGACGGGAACCATCCTAAATTCAGTGCAAATATATAAATCGAAACGAGTCCAAAAAAGAATCCTGGAATCGATAATCCTAAAAATCCGAATGTCGTAGCTGTATAGTCAAACCATGAGTATGGATTTCTAGCAGAATACAATCCGATTGGTATTGCAAATAAAATAGTGATTATTAAGGCGAACAAACTAAGGTAAACTGTATTCGTAATCCTTACGCTAATGACATCTTTTACCGAACGACCTTTATAATGAATCGACTCACCAAAATCGCCTGTAACAAAGTTTCCTAACCATGAAATGTATTGTTTAGGAAGCGAATCGTTCAATCCATATTTTTCCCTTTGTTGCTCATAGACTTCTGGGTCAACACTAGGATCAATATTCGCAGTAAATGGGTCTCCTGGCGCTGCTTGTGCAAGGCCAAATATGATGACTGTTAAAAGAAATAGCATAGGAATGAATACTAATATACGTCTAATAATATATTGAGCTATTGTAATCGCCTCCTATATAAAAAGAGGGATAAAAGAATCCCTCTTTTACATGTTCTGAATGATTCATTAGTCATTTACCCACCATAAGTGTGCATTGTGATACATCGTGTATGGTAGTGGGTCAATCCCTTGTAAACGCTTGTTGTGTGCCCAAAGTGATTCTTCCGCATACAAGATAATTTCAGGAAGGTCCTTGGAAAACTCTTGTTGCCACTCTGTGTACACGTCCTCACGGAAATCTTCATCAAACGCTTCTTCTCCGTGCATTGCTTTCTTCAAAAGATCATCTGCTTCTTCATTATTCCAACGAGCATAGTTATATGGAGTCTTAATTGACCATACTTCAGAAGGATCTGGGTCTCTATGGTTGAGTCCCCACCCAATTAAGTACAGGTCCCAGTCACTATTGTCCTTTTCAATATCTTCTAGAAACGCAGAGAATTCTTTCGGCTGTCTTGCGTTCACTTTAATACCTACATCTTCTAATTGTTCAGCAATAATCGGGCCAGTACGCTCATGCTTCCCTTTAGATGAATAGTTAAAGTTTAATACCCACTCATTACCATCTGGATCTTCTCTAAATCCGTCACCAGTAACGTCGACATATCCTTCTTCATCTAAAATCTCTTCCGCTTTTTCTGGATCAAATGGATATTGATTTGCATCCTCACTGTTATGCGCCTCGAATTGTTGTGGAATTGGTGTTTCAACTAATTCTCCAACCCCGAAGTTCAATCCATCGATAATTCCTTGACGGTTCACAGCATGCGCAATCGCTTGACGAACTTTTTGATTGGCTACTTTTTCATTTTCTTCCCAATTTTCAGGGTCAATGACGTTATTTTGTACATCACTTGATGTTCTGTGGTTCAATTTAAACCCTAGCACTTGTACCGTGAAATCTGTTTGTTTGATCACGTTAATATCATCGTTCATTTCAACATCTTCTAAATCACCTTCTGGAATATCACTTGGTGAAGCGATAAAGTCAAGATCGCCAGATTCTAATAATCCAACCTGAACAGATTCATCAACAACTTTCCATACAATCTTGTCTAAATGTGGTTCTCCTTGCCAATAATCTTCATACTTTTCCATTTCATAACTTTCTCGTTCAACCATACTTGAAAATTCGAAAGGCCCTGTTCCAACAACTTCCTCAGGATCGAGTGAATAAGTTGATTCTGTCATTTCTTCAATCGGCACACTTTCAAAAACGTGTTCTGGTATAATTGGGAAACTTGCGAAGTACAGTAAGTTAGGATTCGGTTCATCAAATTTGAACGTTACTGTATAGTCATCCTCAGCAACAACTGCTTCATATTCTTCTGTTTCCCCATCTTTGTAAGCTTCATAGTTCAGTAATGGTTCCACGAAGATTGTACGTAAACCTCCAGAAGAAGTATACGCTGGGTCCATTAACGTTTGATAAGTAAACACAACGTCATCTGCAGTAAATGGTTCACCATCATGCCACGTAACATCTTCTTCTAACTCAAAGGTTACTTCTGTTTGCTCTTCATTAATTTCCCAGTCTTTTGCTAGTAAAGCATCAAAATCTAGTTCTTCGTTTTGAACAACAAGACCTTCATGCGTTAATTCTAGTAATTTTTCTTCATACATATCGGTATAGAAGATTGGGTTAAATACGCCACCTGGAGCTTCTTTCAATGTTCCTGTAACTGAACCACCGTCTTGTGGTTCACCAACGTCTTCGTTGTCATCTGTACCAGCTGCTGGCTCTCCTGTCCCATCGCCACCACAAGCTACGAGTACAGCACTTGCAATAAATACACTTAATAATAATAGTAGTCTCTTCATTCTATCTCTCCTTGTTTTGTGAATGCTTTCTCATTGTCTTCGTTATATAAATGACAAGCAGCATAATGCCCTTCTTTAATTTCCCTTAATTCTGGACGTACTTCTTTACATAAATCATGTGCAAAGGGACATCTTGTCCGAAATGCACAACCAGATGGCGGATCTAATGGACTTGGTAATTCTCCACTTAATGTAGCCTTGTCCTGATTTTCTTCTGACACCGTTGGAATAGATTGTAGTAATATTTGACTGTAAGGATGTAGAGGATCTTCATAAATACTTTCATTCGAAGCAATCTCAACAATTCTTCCTAAGTACATAACCGCCACACGATCGCTCATATGGTTTACAACGTTTAAATCATGTGAAATAAATAAGTACGTAAGATTAAATTCCTCTTGCAAATCTTTCATCAAATTAAGAACTTGCGCTTGAATCGACATATCTAATGCAGATACTGGCTCATCACAAACAATAAATGACGGTTCCAGAATTAATGCACGAGCAATACTAATCCGTTGCCTTTGACCACCTGAGAATTCATGTGGATATTTCACCAAATCAGCAATTCTGAGACCTACTTTCTCAACCATATGCTCTACCTTTTCCCGTCGCTCTTCTTTGGAAAAATTCGATTGAACAATTAATGGCTCTTCAATGAGTTCTCGGACACTCATTTTTGTATTGAGTGAACTAAATGGATCTTGGAAAATCATTTGCATCTCTTTTCGAAGTGGACGCATTTGTCTCGTTGATTTATCTGTTATCTCTTCATCTTTGAAATGAATATGACCACTTGTGGATGGGAGTAAATTTAAAACAACTCGTCCCAGCGTTGACTTTCCACAACCTGATTCACCAACAACACCTAATGTTTCACCTTTTTGAACAGTAAAGGAAACATCATCAACAGCTTTTACGAAGTTTATAGGCCGTCTCAAAATACCTCCCTTTACTGGAAAGTATTTTTTTACATTCGAAATTTTTACTAATGTGTCTTTTTCAGTGACCACATCATTGTTAATCTTTGCTGACATGTAATTTACCTCCTTCCATATGTAAAATACATCGAGTAGCATGTCCTTCTTCCACTTCTACGAGTGGTGGGTTTTCAACCGTACATTCCTCCGTTGCATAAGGACATCGTGGAGCGAAGCGACATCCTTGTGGAAATGCAAAAGCTGGTGGGGTTGTCCCGGATATAGCTTCGAGTCGATCTGATTTCTGATCCATCCGTGGAAGACTATTTAATAGCCCCTCTGTATATGGATGGCGTGTATCAAACAAAACTTCTTTTGTTTCAGACGTCTCAATAATCTGTCCACCATACATAACCATCACACGATCCGCGTATTCCGATACCACACCTAAATCATGGGTGATTAATAAGATTGCCATATTTAACTTTTTCTTTAATGTATCTAACAAATCTAATATTTGCAGTTGAATCGTAACGTCTAATGCCGTTGTTGGCTCATCAGCAATCAATACTTTCGGATCACAAGAAATCGCTATTGCAATCATCACCCGTTGTCTCATTCCACCAGATAATTGATGAGGGTACTCTTGCATAATTGCCTTAGATCTTGAAATCCCAACAATATCTAGTAATTCGATTGCTCGTTTACTTGCAGTTTTTTTCGAGACCTTTTTATGCTTCCGAATCATTTCAACTAGTTGGTTCCCAATTGTAAAAACAGGGTTTAATGCGGTCATTGGCTCCTGGAAAATCATCGCAACATCATTTCCTCTTACTTTGACCATCTCTTTTTCAGACATGTCTACTAATGAATTTCCTTCAACAAAGATGTTTCCGTTTACAATTCTCCCTGGTTTGTTGATTAATTGCATAATCGATAATGCAGTCATACTTTTTCCACTACCAGATTCACCAACGAGTGCAACTGTCTCTCCTTCGTGAACGGAAAAAGAAACTCCATCAACCGCTTTAGCTACTTTATTTTCCCCAAGAAAGAAGTGGGTTTTTAAATCTTCTACACGTAGAACTTCTTTTTGTGCCATGTGTGCACCCCCCTATTACTTTTAATCTATTTCTCTACAAAGTCTTACTTCGATAAGAAAAGACTTAAAGAACGTGTTCTTTTTATGAACATGTTCATAGTATCACGCTGTTTTTTTCATGTAAAACATCAAGTTGCCTATCTTCGGAAAGTAAAATGTAGATATATGAAGAAAAAACGCCTTTCCATTATCGGGATAATTAATTAAGAATCAAAGCTCATTAAAATACGTATATACACACTTATTTGAAAAAACAACTAACAATCTATTTTTCTATTTATTTTTATTGTAAAAAAAACTGTGAAAAAAGGATGGACCCTACTATATAGTAGATTCCATCCTTTACTTGTTACGAATCGGGAAGTATTATTCCATTATGTCTGTAACTTCTCCAGTTTTAGAATCAACAGCATACCATCCAAGTGTTGCTGTGTGTCCATCTCCGTCTCCATGATCAACGACTTCATAATAGTGGAACACATAAGCATCTCCATCATCATGGTCAAACTCTAATTTAAAATTACTATCTTCAGATGAATCTCCTGCACCTTCTCCATAGAGATATGTATATACAGCATCTTTAGCCTCTTCATGGGAAAGTACAGCTGATTCACCATTTTCTTCGTCTTGTTTGTCTTCTTCTTGTTTATCTTCTTCTTGTTTTCCTTCCTCTTCTGGTGCTTCTGTTTCTTCCTCTTTTTCTTCTTCCTCAGGTTTTTGCTGCGGACTTTCAGATCCTTGCGTACGTTCGTCTATTATTTGTTGAACCGCTTCTTGAAATTCTTTTATAGCCTCTTCTTGTTCGCTTGTGACGTATTCTTCCTCCAACATGTCATTTGTTTTTAACATATATAGTTCATTCGCGGACATCTCTGGATCTTCTGGTTCAAAAAATGCGAGTAATGCATTGATTTTTTCATCAATGAGTTTTCGTTCCTCGAGCACTTGCGTTAACGTTGCTTCTTCATCAGCAAAAATAAACGTTACGAGCGAGAATTTCTCATTTTCTTCTACCTCTTGATATGTATTAACAGCTTCTTCTACTTCATCATCGAGTAATGCCTGGTGAATCTTCTCAGCAGACTCCATTAACTCTACATACTCATTTGCTTCGTCTTTATCTTCTTTTGAAGCATCTTGGAACTGTTCTTTTGCTTCTTCTTTATCTTCATTTTCAAGTGCTTCTATCCCGAGTTCCAATGCAGATGGTTCATTTTTGTCACTGTTACAACCTACTAGTAAAAATGCGATTGCAAACATTGCAACGACTATACTAAACGTAAACCGCTTCACTTGACCCACTCCTAACGATATTTTTCTAAGGTGTTATGTATAATTTTACCACGTATCTTCTAGGAAGACATGCATTATTCTTTACAATCAATGAAATAATGACAATTTTTATAAATTAAATGAACTTTATTGTACAATACTAAGAAGAAGAGCATGATAGAGAGTACACACACAAATGAAGAAAAAACTCCATGACTAAGAAGGAAGGTATATATGGCTTACATATTGCTCATTATCGGTTTTGTTTTATTAATTAAAGGTGCTGATTTTTTTGTTGATGGCGCATCTAATATAGCTATACTGATGCGTATTTCCCCTATCGTCGTTGGTTTGACGATTGTTTCTATGGGGACAAGCGCACCAGAAGCTACGATAAGTATCATTGCTTCACTTGAAGGAAGTTCGGATATTTCCATTGGGAATGTGGTTGGAAGTAACATCATCAACATTACACTAATTGTTGGCGCAGCAGCATTTATTTTCCCTTTTCAAGTGCAGAAGCAAACAACTAAAAATGAAATCCCATTCACCTTTTTATCAGGGTTGGTATTATTAGTACTCGTTAGCGACACGTTGCTCAAAGGACTACCCAATGTAATCGATCGAAGTGACGGGATTATTTTATTATTATTTTTATGTATCTTTTTATACTATGTATTTCAAACGGCGGCTACCGATCGGCAAAATAGTCGCAGTGAAGACTCCGAGAATCAGAATATCTCATGGTTGAAAAGTATACTTTTATCCGTCGTAGGGATTGCAGGAATTATCTTTGGAGGAAACCTTGTTGTAACACACGCCACAACCATCGCCTATTCTTTCGGGATGAGTGAAGCCCTTGTCGGCTTAACCATTATTGCCATCGGGACATCTTTACCAGAGCTGGCAACGTCGATTACTGCAGCCTTAAAAAAACAAAGCGAAATAGCCCTTGGGAATATTGTTGGAAGCAACATCTTTAATGTTCTGTTCGTCTTAGGTGCATCTTCCATGATCGAACCGCTACCAGTAAACGGCAAAATATTTACCGACATCTTCATTATGCTTGCGTTAACGGTGCTTTTGCTCATCTTTTCCCGAACAGATTACAAACTAAGCAAAAAAGAAGGCCTAGCACTTGTAATCATCTATATAGTGTACTTAGTGTATATCATTATTCGGAATTAAGGATTGATTTTGGAAAGATAGTCGCGGGATTTTGTGTGCCTCAATCTATACTACAATCAAAAATCCCGGCACTATCAAAAGGTGACACATTGGGAGATCTAATCATTTCGCCCGCGTGCGTGTACTTTCCACCTTCCAACAACCTCACCGGATCGGTGCACTACATATTCATCAAATAAATTCACAACTGTACATGCATGATTCGGAATGATTGTTAGTGTATCGCCAATCTTTGCACCTGGAACTTCCTCTGAAATTGGAATCACCCCATGCTCTTCAGATAATCGCTCCAATATCCATTCAGGATGCTCTAAAATATACCCATGCCCAGCAACACTTTCATTTCCGTGTGCCCCTTTATCTAAATTGAGCGTCTTACTTCCAGCATCAATGACAATCCGGTTTTTCTTAATGGATCCAATCGAAGACAAGGCCGTCAATGCGCAATCCTCAATCGTTGCAGCACCTAATCCAACTTGCACCATATCAAAAAACACCGCATTTCCTGGACGAACTTCTGTTATACCCTCAATTGCGCCTGAAATTTGGTACGTAGGAGTTGAACCCACACTTCGGTGCTTAATCGAAATGCCTGCCTTCTCACATAACTCACTGCTCAATAAAACAGCATCCGCTTCTGCATGAGCGATTTCTTCTATTTCTTTTTGCGTCGTTGCTGCATAGGAATGTCCCGCATGGGTGAAAATTCCTTGCAAAGTCAATGATGGAAGTTCGCGGATATGTTTCGCTAGCTCAACAGCTTCCTCCGGCTCTACTCCACAGCGATCCAGCCCACAATTGACCTTCATCCATACTTCGATTTGAAGGTTCTTTTCTTCAAAGTAACTATTGACGATTGATGCTTGTTCCACAGAATCCACCGCTAAAATAATCTTCGCTTTTGCCATGATTTGCTCTACTCGCGCAAGCTTTTCTTTTCTAGCAATTGGAAAGGCAATCAAAATATTTTCAATACCATCCTTCACCATCGTTTCAGCCTCACCAACGGTAGCAACTGTAATTCCAACAGCACCTTTTTCTATTTGTAGCTTCGCAATATCAATGCTCTTATGGGTTTTTACGTGGGGGCGATAATCAACTTGATGTGCCTGCGAAAAATCAATGATACGCTGGATATTTTCTTCAAGTTTATTTAAATTTAACAATAAAGACGGTGTATCTAATGTTTCAATCATTTTTTCATTCATCTTACTTCACCTCTAGTTTCATTGGATTCATCTATGTCCAAAATTATAATAGCAAGATTTGTTTCACGCAAATATAGCAATATAAATTTTAAAAACAGTAACGAACTAAATCGTTACTGTTTGATCACATCTTTCAATATATATTATATTGGTATTTCTGTATTCCTAAGTTCTACCTCTATATCTGTCTCACAATGTGAAACAAATTCAGCAATATTTTTGATCATCGCTTCATGATATTCCTTACCTTTTTCTTTATTTGCTAGGGTAGCGTCACCCATGATTCCTATTCCCTTTGTTGCTTCCTTATATGTATGCACATCGCTTGCTGTAATCATTTTATCCCCTGGAACGAATGGGTCATGTTCTAAAAAACGATGCTTTTTTGGGATGTTTTTTGCGGATGCTTCTGGTTCACATAAATCAGGAAGCAAATAATACATTTGTGAAGCCTCTAGCTCCTCTGCATGACCAATTCCACCAGGTTCAACCTCGCTTAGTTCTTTTCCTTTTTCAGCATTTATGTAAAATGGATCAGCGATGCACAAAAAGGCACCTGTTTTATTTCTCACTTTTGTCATTCCTATTTTAATCGGAGGAAGATTTGCTTCTCGATGGCCATTGATCAAGATTATTTTTTCAAACCCATGGTAAATTAAACTGTTGCACGTATCTTCAACAATACTCGTTAATGTCTCAGGTTTTAATGTAATCGTTCCCTTATATGCCATATGATGTGGTGCCCATCCTGTCCATATCGGAGGTGCAATTAGTGTGTCTGTTTCTTTTGCCACGTCTTCTGCAATCGCTTGGGCTAAAAACGAATCCGTGCCTAACGGTAAGTGCATTGCATGTTGTTCAACACTTCCAAGTGGAATTAAAATTGTTTTCTTCTTCTCTAAATATTCTTCAACGTCTTTCCATTTATTTTCTTGCAACCAATAGTTTTTCATCTTTATCACCTTTCTGTTACGAATAAAAACTTAAAAAAATCATATCACTTCATTAAATTAATGTCAAAATTCAAAAGCAACTATATATTTGAATTTATTAGATTATTCATATAAGATACGTTTATACAATTTTATTTTTACAAAACTAGTTAGGAGAGATCTTTTTATGAGTGCAAGTAGTGTATCCTCTACTGGAAATTTACGACGAGGCTTAGGTTTCGTAGATTTATGGAGTATCGGGGTAGGTGCTTTAGTTGGAGGGGGAATCTTTACTGTCATTGGTCCAGCTGTGGCCGAAGCAGGACCAGCGTTATTTATCGCATTTTTAATTGCTGGTTTAACAGCACTTTTATCATCGATGAGCTATGCTGAACTAGCTTCAAATTGGCCATATCAAGGAGCCTCTTATGCATATTCAAAGTACGCATTTTCAAAAGTGTCACCACGTCTAGGTAAACTCGTTGCATTATGGTGTGCAGGTTTATATTTCTTATCATTTGCTTTTGCTGCTGGTGCAGTAAACTTAGGATTTGCTGGCTATTTATCATTCATTATTCCTGGACTAAAACCAGAACTTGCCGCTCCCTTTGTATCCATTGCCATTACTGGTTTGTTACTCATCGGGATAAAGACAACTGGTAAAGTGAATACTACCTTTTCGATTATTCAAGTGTTAGCACTTCTAGTAATTGCCATTATAACTATTTCAATCAATCCAACAGGCCCGTTTGAACATGGTAGTTTTCTTCCAGGAGGATGGACAGGCGTTTTCGCTGCCACTGCACTGATTGCTTTTGGACAAATGCAAGTAGAGGCTGTGTTAACTTTAGGAGAAGAAGCTAAAAATCCTCGGAGAAACTTACCTTTAGCGCAAATTTCAGCATTAGTAACCGTCGTTATTTTATATGTTGCTACTGGGTATGGGGTTGTCTCTTCAGCTTCACCTGCTGAACTAGCAGCATCAAGCGCTCCATTGTCCATTGCTGTTGAAAATGTTTTACCAGGAATTGGCGCTGTTTTAATTGCCGTCGCAGCCCTCACTGCAACAGGTACTTCTACGATTGGATGTTTATTAGGATCTTCTCGAATGCTGTATGCAGGAGCTAGAGAAAAAGCATTCCCACCAATATTCGGTAAGGTGAGTGAAAAAACAGGAGTTCCAACGAATGCGGTCATTTTAACGGGAATTGTTGCTTTACTCGCCACCTTAGTCGCTGTTTCCGGTTATTCAGACGCAATCAGTTTACTAGTAAGTGCCGCCGTATTTGCCAACTGGCTCATGATGGCGATTATGAACATAGCTCTTGTCATCGTTCGAGTCACACGGAAAGACCTAAATCCAAGTTTCAGATATCCATTAAACATTAAAAATATTCCAGTTCTAGCTCCCATCACAGCCATTGCGTGTATATGGATTTTAACGTATATTGAAACAACTGCAATTATCATAGGTTGTGTATGGCTTGTGTTGTTAACTCTTTGGTACTTCTTCTACTCAGAAAAACGTTGGGAATTTCTTGATGAGGAAGAGATGGAGAGAGTGGCGAGTCAGTCAAAAGAATTATAGGAACATGGTGTAAAACCCCTTTCCTTCAACAAAAATACCATTCTATCATGTGAAGATCGATAGAATGGTATTTTTTATCTCTATTTTCTTTAGTTAATACCCCATTACATCCTGCTTATTTCTTCGATAAACTCTCCCATAATAGCATCTTCAATTTTCGGCGCTGTTATTTCGAATAAAATAAAAAATACAACGGCAGCAATTCCAAAATACATCGCTATCGACTTTCTATTTCTCTTGTCTTCTGGAAGGCTCTTATACCATTTCGGATTGATTAAACCGATAACCATGACTAAAAAAGATACGATAAATAAGACCAAAAATAAATCATCCATTTCTCTTCCTCCTATGGGAACAGTTAGCATTCAAACACCCTTCTTTCATAACTAGATCTTCGGAATCTGTTAAAAAAGAGAGGTGTGCATTGTTTTTAAGAGCTGGTTTTCATCTTCAATAATCGTAGTTAATGCACAAGAACTTTATATCTTCATCTGTGTAATTAAACCAATAATGTTCCTTACTAGAATCAAACATGATCGACTCAAAAGGCTCTAACGTGTATATTTTATCGTCAATTTGAACGGTCAGTTCACCTTCTAAAACATACAAAAATTCCTGTCCCGGGTGTTTAATGAGATTTCCCTTATTTTGATAAGGCGCTAACACAACGAGGTGAGGGGAAAATGCGGGATTTTCTATTGTACTATGTAAACTTTGGTAGTGTATGTCATTCTTTTTCATATGCTCAGTTTCTAGCGTGTCTTCCCCGAAAGAATTATTAAAGAAATAGCCTGGATTAACTCCTAACGCCATTGATATTTTCTTTAATGATTCCAATGTTGCAGAGGATTTCCCACGCTCTAACTGGCTCAAAAAACTAATCGAAAACTCTGTCTTATTAGCTAAGTCTTTTAATGTCATCTGCTGATCTTGTCGCAGGGTTTTTATATTTATTCCTATGTTTTCTGCCATAAAATGACCCCCTTCGTAAACTTTATAATGACACTTCTTAGTTTATCTGATTGTCGTCTTCTAAACAATATAGCGCTTATAAAACTGTATACATTTTATATAAAATCAAACACCACTTCAGACGAAATAACTTTTACAAAATTATTAGACCTGAAGAGATGCTTGATTGTATCGTTACATTTATTCAATACGAATATTTACCAATC
>JAPFDS010000038.1 GCA_026168805.1 Caryophanales bacterium
AAACAGGTATCGTTTTGGCTAAACCTTTCTTAACGTCAGAAATGGCCTTTCTAGCCCTTCGGATAGCTTCGTTTTTGATGGCTGATTTCAAATTAGCGTCCACGTTTTTAGAACTTAATGTTTCTTTATTTGATAACCTTAGGACGCATTCATTAACTGTTTTAGCATATTCAATTTGCTCTTCGGACCACATTTTGTGTTTTCGTTTTGAAGGTTTTTTAAGTTTCACCATAATTGTTTTTGTCGCCATGTTTTTCACCACCTTAAGACAATTATGCCAAACATACGTTCGTTTGTCTTGCATGCATCGTTATTAATATAAAACCCAGGCATTCATCCCGCAATTGAAATAACGGGAGTTCTGCCTGTAAACGTAACTGTTTTGTAAACAAGTGGTAATCAGTAAGGGGAGGATATCTTATTAGCGTGGGAAATGTTGCTCGAATGCCTCGACGAATGCGTCTGCAGGTGTTTGAATGGTGTATGAAAACAGTCCTTTCGTTGTGTGAATATAGAGTAGGCCACCATCCTTCCCAATGCGTTTTTCAGATACGCTAAGTACATCTTCAATTGCAAATACCCTGTGCTGTGTAACGATTCGATCATGGTACAAATATAATGTTCGCTGATGTTCGATGTCTTTTTGTTCAATGCTTGAAACGATGCGCTCGATTTTTATATATGGTTGTGATGCGAAAAAATCCATAAAACCACTCCATATCATATGTTTACGTTCTTCATGTATCTTAACAAAAACGGTCTACCAATGAAAAGAAAGTTGTTTTTTAAAAGGATATTCTAGTGAAAAATAGATTGAAAGATTTCCAGTCGTATGATAGTCTATATACAAGATATAGGTGTTGACAATGAATTAAATACTATATGTAGTGATATGAGTGTAGGTGACGTATGAGAGCGTTCTACGTCTTAAAAGGGAATCCAGAGAGAATGTTGAAGCTGGAGCTGCCCCCGCAACTGATGTGTGGACGAACGAAAACACCACTGTGTAATCAACGCATACACGGGAAGGATTCTAGTAGGAAGAAGCACAAGCCAGGAGACCTGCCATACTTATAGTTTCATTTCTTCGGGGTTGGAGAATGTGAAGCGATCTGTAAAAGGTGTGTATCCATTTACGTTCGTTATCCCGTTCTGCCCATGTTGGTAGAGCGGGATTTTTACGTTGCGAATGGATCACAAAACAGGTCCTTTCAAACCCCTATTATGATTATAGGAGGTATGCTACAGATGCATACAAGTGTACAGGAACAATCATTTATTCAAGAAATTATTGAAAAAGGAACAGCTGGTCTTGAGGTCGATCGAGCAGCTTATGAAGAGAAGGTTAAGAATGCGATAAAAGATAATGATAGTAGAGAATACATATATGACACATGTGTTAAACTTGCATTAGAGAATATTGATGAAGCAACTCCTGAGTGGACGTATGTTGCAAGTCGTATATATGCCGAGCAACTATATGAAGAAGCGGCTACCAATCGCTCGACGTCTGCTGAAAATCCCTATACAAATTTTTACGATTTAATTGTCACGTTAACAAATAAAGGTGTGTATTCTCCACATATTTTGGCGAAATACAACCCATCTGAAATAGATTATTTTCAAGAACAAATCGTTCCTAGCCGTGATCGGTTATTTGATTATTTAGGGTTATATACAGTTGCAACACGTTATACCGCTACAGATCATAATAAGCAGGTGTATGAACTTCCACAAGAACGATGGATGATTATTGCCATGTATTTAATGCAAGATGAGGAAGAAGGATACCGCTCTGAACGTGTATTAGAAGCGTACTGGGCTTTATCCAATCTATACATGACTGTTGCTACTCCGACACTCGCAAACACCGGCAAGGCTCACGGACAGCTTTCTAGTTGTTTCATTGATACGGTAGATGATAGTTTACAAGCAATTTATGATAGTAACTCTGATATTGCTCAACTGTCGAAGAATGGTGGCGGAATTGGTGTGTACATGGGGAAAGTCCGCGCCCGGGGAAGTTCGATTAAAGGGTATAAAAACATGTCGAGTGGTGTCGTTCCTTGGATCAAGCAGCTGAACAATACAGCGGTCAGTGTGGACCAACTTGGAACACGCAAAGGTGCCATTGCGATTTATTTAGATGTGTGGCATAAAGATATTGAGCTTTTTCTCGACTTAAAATTAAATAATGGGGACGAGCGTCTCCGAGCACATGATATTTTCACAGGAATCTGTATTCCTGATTACTTTATGGAACAAGTTGAAAAGCGTGGGGAGTTCTACTTATTTGATCCTCATGAAGTTCGTGAAGTGATGGGATTCTCTCTTGAAGACTTTTATGATGAAGAGCGCGGCAGTGGTTCGTGGAGAGAGAAGTATGAGTTATGTGTTGCTTCGGACAAGCTTTCAAAACGAAAAGTCCAAGCAATTGATATCGTCAAACGCTTTTTAAAGGCACAACTGGAATCCGGTACACCGTTTATGTTTTACCGGGATGAGGTCAACCGGATGAACGCAAATAATCATCAAGGCCTCATTTATTGTTCGAATTTATGTACAGAAATTACGCAAAACCAATCAGCAACTGAACTTGTCGAAGAATATATTGATGATGAAGGATCAATTATTAAAAAGTATGTTTCAGGCGATTACGTTGTGTGTAATTTAAGCTCTGTAAATTTAGGGAAAGCTGTTCCAGCGAACGTGTTAGAGCGGCTGATTCCAATTCAAGTTCGTATGCTTGATAACGTCATTGATATGAACACATTACCTATCAAACAAGCCATCATTACGAATCAAAAATATCGTGCGATTGGCCTCGGGACATTTGGCTGGCACCATTTACTGGCCCAAAAACAAATACATTGGGAAACTGATGAGGCGGTCCAGTTTGCGGATGAATTGTATGAAAAAATTGCTTATTTAACCATTCAAGCGAGTATGGAACTGAGTAAAGAGAAAGGGCATTATCCAACATTTCCTGGAAGTGGCTGGGAGACAGGGGACTACTTTGATGTACGTGGATATGATTCGGATGAGTGGACGAAGTTACAGGAGCAGGTTGCTGCAAATGGAATCAGAAATGGTTATTTAATGGCTGTCGCACCGAACTCTACAACAGCAATGATTGCAGGTTCTACGGCGAGTATCGACCCAGTGTTCAAACCGTTTTACAGTGAAGAGAAAAAGGATTTCCGCATCCCAACGACAGCACCTGATTTAAATCATCATACGTATGAAATTTACCGGAAGTCTGCGTACATTGTTGATCAACGCTGGTCAGTGAAACAAAATGCAGCACGTCAAAAGCATATCGACCAAAGTATTTCGTTTAACTTTTACGTACCGCATACGATTAAAGCATCTGTGTTACTCGACTTGCATATGCAAGCGTGGAAAGAACGCTTGAAAACAACATACTACGTGCGCTCCACAGCAAGTGATATTGAAGACTGTGTGTGGTGTGAAAGTTGAGAATGCTCATTGCCTATGCGTCGTATAGTGGGAATACAAAAGAAGTCGCGGATTTGCTGTATGAAGAACTCACGGACGCGCAACTAGACGTAGATATGCATCATATTGACATTGACCCATTTGTAGACGTATCTGCATATGATTATATTTTTTTAGGAACGTTTACGTGGGATTATGGCTGTACACCTGACGAAGTAAAGGATTTTGTCTACCGGATTGGCTACAAACCTGAAAATGTAGCCATATTTGGTACGGGTGATACACAATTTGGCGAAGAAACAGACTACTGTAAAGCTGTTGATAAGTTAGTGACATTTTACAGCAGCAAATGGTCAGGTCTGAAAATCGAACAATCGCCACGAGGATCACAAGAAGAAAATGTGAAACAATGGGTGAGAGGAGTTTTAGAAAATGTCTACAGTTATGCTTAAAAAAGCAAAAACATTGGAACCACTTAACCCGAATAAATCAACAGCTTTATTCGGAGGAAAATCAAGTGGAATCTTAAATTGGAATGATATTGCATATCCACATTGGTACAAAATGTATAAACGATTGATTGGAAACTTTTGGCAAGCAGATGAAGTGAATATGGCGTCAGATGTAAAACAGTTTTCAACACTAACAGAAGCGGAGAAAGATGCGTATTTAAAAATTATTGGGTTACTATCGACGCTTGATGCTCCGCAAACACGAACAGCATTACTACTTTCGTTGTATGCGACAGATCCATCGGTCCAATCGATTATGGCAGTCATTGCCCAGCAAGAAGCGGTGCATAATGAAAGTTACTCATACGTTCTTTCATCCGTTGTATCGCTGGATGAACAAAATGAATCGTTTCAGCTTGGACGGACGGATCCCGTTTTGATGAAACGAAATGAGCATGTGACCAATCATTATAATTTATTTGTCGAAGAACCGACGATTGAAAATATTTTGAAGACCATGGTATATACAGCACTCCTTGAAGGAATGTTTTTCTATTCAGGGTTTGCCTTTTTCTACAACTTAGCAAGACATAATAAAATGGTTGGTACGTCTACAATGGTTAGTTATATTAACCGGGACGAGCTCGAGCATGGTCGATTTATTGCAGAATTATTTCGTGCAACATTAGGGGAAAATCCAGAACACAATACAGAGGAATTTATGGACTGGGTCTATCAAGCATTTGAAACTTCGGTTGAAAATGAAATCGAGTGGTCCCGTTACGTACTCGCGGAAGTGGAAGGAATCGATTTAGATGAAATGGCCGGTTATGTAAAATATCGGGCGAATAAAATGTTGCGCATGATGGGCTTAAGTGAGTTATACCCAGAATTTGTGGATAACCCTATGCGTTGGATCCGTGCGTATGTGGATAACTTTGACGGAACGAAAACCGACTTTTTCGAACAAAAATCCCGTCAATATACGAAGACGAGTGATTTGAATGGTTTTGATGATTTGTAGGAGGTGTGCTCAAAAATTGAGAAAACCCCCTTTTTATTCAAAGGCGCTGTGCACCTGTAAAACAAACATGCTAGAATGAAAGAAAGAGTATGATGAAAGGGGAGAGTACTATGGGTTGTCCAATTGATCATACAACAGAAGAGGTTCGTGCAAAGCTAGAGGAACAGACACCTTTTCTACCAGTAGAAATATGTGAAGGAATTAAACGGATGCTTGATATCGAGCAACCACAAGAAAGATTGAATGAACTATTTCATTTGCTGAAAAAGTATGATTTAGCCGATGATAAAGAGCAACTCGAACGGAACAATGAATTGCATGAAATGTTTAACGCATAAAGAAATTGATATAGCCCTTACGCTTGATGAACAGAGCGTAAGGGCTATTCGTGTTCTAAGCATTACATCCAGAGCCATCTCCAAATTTCACGCGGAGTAGCATTTTTCCCGTACATGAGAATCCCAACTTGGAAAACCTTCCCGGCTAGCTTCATAAAGATCCATACACTGACGAGTAAGATTCCCGATGCGAGGGCGATCTCTACCCATGGCCACACATCGAGTAGTGTCAAACGGATAATTAAAACGGCTGGTGACGTAAATGGAATATAGGAACCGATTTGAGCGATCAATCCACTTGGGTTTGATAAAATTGGTCCAAGAAAGATTAATGGCAAAAATGGTAACATAAGAACCATTCCTTGGAAGTTTCCTGATGTTGAAACATCTTCCATCGTTGCGCCGAGTCCGACAAATAACGCTGCGAAAAGTAAGTAGCCGAGCACAGCAATGGCAAGTAAAATAATTAATTCGGGTACAAATAAATATTCGAAAATAGCGATATCAAACTTCCACATCACTAAAGGAATGGCTAAACCAATCCAAACGAATACTTGTATGAGCCCAAGAGCAAAATAGCCAATAATTTTTCCTTGCATCAGCTCACCTGGTGACAAAGATGATAAAATAATTTCAGCAATTTTATCCTTTTTCTCCTGCGAAGCACTTTGGAAAATCATCATTCCCGACATGACAATTGAAAATAAAATAATTCCGGCAAAAGCACCTGGAACAGCTCGCTTTAATGGGTCATCCCCGCTAAATAATCCGTCGCTTTCAATAATGACTTCGCCTTCATTGGTAGACGCCCCAACATCTTCTTCATACGTCATATCAAAAGATACGCCTGACGCGATGGTTTCAATTTCTTCTTGGGTTAATCCAAGCCTCTCGAGTTGGATCAGATTGATAGGGTCTTCTAGTGAACGGACTTGAAATGTAAAGGAATCATCCACGTCTTCATTTATATACAAAGGAATGGATCCTTCATCCATATGTTTCTCGGTAATTTCTAAATACGCAGTTTGCGATTCTCTAAACACAACATCAAGCATACTGTCATGGTCTAAATTTGTTTCTTCAATCGTAACATTTTCCCAACCTTCGCCTTCTGCAATGTCAGTTAATGTGTCAAATATGTTCAGTTCATCTGTAATAAACAGATGTACATCTTCAACTTCATCATCACTAAATAGGGAAGGTACAATTAAAAAAAGTGCAAGAATGGCTGGTGTTAAAAAGAGTCCAATAATAAATGATTTGTTTTTTAGATTTCGTTTTAATTCCCACCGAGCTACTTTCATTGCGTTACGCATGGATATCACCTTCTTCTGAGTCAATGGTTTGGCCTTTGTTTGTTGCAATATCGATAAATATTTCATGGAGAGAAATGCGGTCAATCACTAGTTCACGGATATCTAGCGTTTCCGGAAGTTGTCTAAGCCACGACGAAACGTGTACATTTTTCTCGAGATAAAGTGTTGCTACATCGTCAAGGATTTCCATACGCTCCACGTGATCAATTTGTTCATATAATGAACGCTCATTTGTTCCGTGAATCGTGCATTTAAAGTTTGCATACGCTGTTTTTACCTCATCTAATGTTCCGTAAATCACTCGCTGTCCTTGGTTCATTAAAAAGAGGCGGTCACACATTTCTTCGACCAAATTCATTTGATGGGAAGAAAGTAAAATCGCCGTTCCAGCGTCAGCAATGGCACGTATTTCTTGTTTAAATACATCTTGACTAACTGGATCAAGACCTGAAAACGGTTCATCTAAAATGAGCAATTCTGGCTCATGAATAATCGAAGCAATGAACTGGACTTTCTGACTCATTCCTTTCGAAAGTTCCTCCACAGCGACATTTTCTTTACCTTCGAGATCAAACTTTTTCAAATAGAGGAGTGCCCGTTCTTTCGCTCGATCCAGCGGGTAATCTTTTAAATCTGCTAAATAAAGCAAGATATCCATTACTTTAACGTTTTTATATAGTCCGCGTTCTTCCGGTAAGTACCCAATTTTATTTCGCGGAATTTGTGCACCGGCACTATTGTGAAAAATAATCGAACCGTCATCCGGATACATAATCCCCATAATATTGCGGATCGTCGTTGACTTCCCTGCTCCATTTGGCCCGAGAATGGCCATGATTTCTCCTTTGTGTACGTCAAAGGAAACGTCATGTAATACTTGTTTTGTTTTAAAGGTCTTGTTGATGTTTTTTACGCTTAACATCACATCGTTCATACACTTCATTCCTTTCTTGTGAGGGTGAATGTCACTCTAGTAAATAGGTAATAATTTCTTCGAGATCAACATGTGCTTCTGTTTCCCAAGCGAGACCGTGTTCGGTGCAGTATGCTTCCGTTCGTGCAGCATTTTCTGAAAGAATCATATTATCTTGGCGCATGCGCTCTCCAGGAATCGGTTCACTAGGAAGCACATCTCTAAACCAATATTGTTTAAAGGATTCTTGTAAGGTTTCTTTTTCAAAGGTGCCGATCACTTCTCCACCATGTAGTACGCATAAGTAATCAGAAAGTTTCTTAATATCGTCAATTTGGTGACTGGAAATAATAATCATACGTTCCTTTTCATCCATCCACTCGACAAGGGTGTCAATGACGTACCTTTTCGAGGGTATATCTAAATGAGCAGTTGGCTCATCTAGTAATAAAATGTCTGTATTTCGGGCGATTGTTAAGGCAAATAATAATTTTTGCTGGGCCCCCTCCGACATTTTGGAAAACTTTTTTTGCAAGGGAATATTTAAGTCTTCAACGATTTGCTCAAACCTCTCCTGATCCCAATTCGGATACCACGTGGAAATAAATGTTTGTAACTGGCTTCCTGTATATACTTCATATCCAATTGGTTTTTGTGGTTGATACGCAATGTATTGTTTCCATGTATCGGCATCTTCACGTGTATTTTTATCGTGTACGTAAACTTCTCCTTGATCTTGTTTGACGAGATGCATGAGCATTTTACAAAATGTCGTTTTCCCCGAGCCGTTTTCTCCAATAAGGGCAGTAATGGTGCCAGGCTCAAAGTCAATCGTTATCGGTCCTAAAGAAAATTCGTCAATTCTTTTCTGTACGTCTTTTAATGAAATCCACGCATGCATTTATGATTCTCCTTCCTTTTCTTCGTAATAACTTTCTACAGCTTTCGTAAATAACTCAATCATTTCTGTTTTCGTATAGTCGTACGTATGAGCAATATGGACAGCTTCCTGCATCGCATCGAGCACGTTATCCGATTTAACTTGTTTTCGTATATCATCAGGAACTTCGCTAACAAATGTCCCTTTCCCTTGTTTCGTTTCAATAAATCCATTGGCTTCTAGATTTTGATACGCTCTTCGTGTAGTAATCACACTTATTTCTAACTCTTTAGCGAGGACACGAATCGAAGGAAGGGCATTACCAGGAGCTAAAAATCCACTCGCAATGAGCGTTTGCAGTTGTTGTTCAATTTGATGGTAGATAGGTTCACGAGATTCTTTTGTTAGCTTAATTGGTAAATACAATCCACTTACCTCCTTAGGGTCAATAGTCCACGTTCTCCATTCGTTTCATAAAGCCGCGCATATGAAAAAGATATCCAGCAACAGCGAGCACTATGGAAACACTCACAACGATGAGTGGATAAGCGGCTGATACGTCCAACATCCATTGAATAAGCCCTTTTGTGTATATTTTGTAAAATAAAACAACGCTAATGATCATGAATACTGGTAACCAAATCAAAAATATGAAGAATAGATACGTGAGAAAGTGATATCCAGCTTCTATATTTACTTGGAAGCCGCCTACATAAATAGACAAGCATATCCATATGAGTGCAAATACAATATACGTCTCAGGTGAAGCTACGGAACGCAAGTAAGGTGAAAATGCATACATTAAAATGAATAAAAAACTGTTATAGATCAAAGAAACACCTACATACGAAATCATTCGGTATGTTGCAATCGTTCGTTTGGAAATTGGCATTGTTTGCAGAAAGGCAACCATTGGTGAAATATGATTTTTTAGTCCAATGTTTTGCGGCTGCATATGTTTTGAGCGGATGATATAGGGAATACCAACGGCAAGAAAGAAGAGAAAGAGTTCACTTCCTATGGTTGCCTGCATTTCTCCAGTTGTCAGTATTGAAATAATAAAATACAGAGGAAAAGCAAACATAATAACCGCAACAAAATATGATGGGGGCGTCATTGTATATTCAAGTTTCACAAGCGTCCATGCTTCTTTTAATGTCTTCACAATACATCCTCCTAGCGATTACATATAATCCATTGTTTGTAAAGCACGTTGCATTTTTCTTTTCCCATACATCACTCCACTGCTAGCGAATAGAACTGCGCCTATACAAGCAATCACGGGCCAGTGTGTAGCAAGGTAAACGGATCCACCAATAAATGAAAATGAAGTAAATTCATATAAGTTAAATAAAGCGAGACCAATGAGAGCGATTTGAGCAATCGACTTGGCAAAAGAACGATTACTTATATTTTTCCCTGCTTCATCTGCAGCTGTAAAGCCACTGGCGAATACTCCAAGACTCATCCACATGACTACAAATACGATAAATGTATGCACAGGCATTAATGCATGGAAGGCGGGAGAAAATATATATAGTGGGATTATAAAGAACAATTGAATCACTACGTTATACACATTGTGAACAATGATGCGACTATGTATGATCTCTTGATTGGCAATTGGTAAGTGTTGCAAAAACACTACTTTATAAGAAACATGCATTTCCTCATCGATCATTTGTGGTTTAAATCCATCTTTTTTCGCAAAGAATGTAAACCCGCCACTAAAGAGAGCTAAAAATACAATATCAATTAAGATTGATTGTTCAAACGATTGTTCGCTAATGAAAACAACTAGTAAAGCTCCTGCATATAAAAAGGATAGTAAAGGTGTGACAACGTTTTTCGTTAATTCAAATGCAGTCATTCGTTTCACTTGTGCCCATATAGACATAACCATTCTCCTTTCCGTTTAACTGTTCATGTGTCTATACACACTATAAGACCAAACATGTAATTGTGTCAATAGGTTTAATGAAATGTGTCCAAATTGCGAATGAATGATTGCAAAATACGCACAAATGTTTTATAATGGTTTTAAAATGATGACAGAAAAAGGAGATGATCTCCATGATGAGTTGGGCAATGTTTCTCTTACTGTGGGCAATTCTAGGCCTAGCAGTATTAATTGTGAAGAAGCATCCACTTGTAAGCCTTTTCCTCGCTGTACTAATCCCGGTCGGGTGTGTATATATGATTACAATTGGAGAAATTGGTGGCGCGTTAGTTACATTGTTAGGAACAGGAATTGTTGCAACGATGCAATTTATTCCAAATAACCAAAATGATCACGGTAAAGCAAAATAATTAAAATGGTATATGATGATGGTAAATAGCTCATAGAACAAAGCAGACAAATGTTGTGCTTCGTTCTATGAGCTATTTTTATCACGCATTAACGAGCAGTAATACCCCCACTTCAAGTTTCTGAATAAACGAAAGAAAATAAGTGGGGGATAAACTGCTCGTAAATCCCTGATTCTGTTCGGGCCTACAGGACGTAGGTCACAAAGGATTTGTCACAGGACGTGACGTTCTTATCCTTTGTTCCCCTATTGTCAGTGGGGATGAATAAAACCCCCCACTGAATGAAGTTTCACTTTATGCGTTATTTTGTTTAAAAACGCACTCTTTTGTAAAAGCTATTCATAGATAACAAATATGATTCATAGAAGAGGAGTGCGTAGATATGAAATATTGGCTCATTGCAATAGCTCTATTTTTTGGATTAAGTGCACTAAACGCATGTACACCAGCAGACGATGCAGAGGAAAGTGCAGAAGTGAAGCCATCAGTGGATCGTACGCAGCAAGATAGAGTTTCTTCACAAGAAGCATCTATTCAACAAGCTCAAGAGTATTATGACTCTATGCAGGCTGTGCTGACAAACACAAAAGGAGATCGAGTTGGGATTGCGACGTTCACAGAAACGAGTGATGGAGTTGAAATAGAGTTTGAAGGATGGAATTTGCCACCTGGAGAGCATGGTTTTCATATTCACGAACATGGACAATGCGAAGGTCCTTCATTTGAATCGGCGGGAGGACATTTTAATCCTACCAATGCACATCACGGATTCGATCATCCAGAAGGTCCCCATGCAGGAGATTTGCCAAATATAGAAGTAGACGAAAATGGAAATGTACACACAACGGTCTTAGGTGAAATGGTATCGATTCAAGAGGATTCAAAAAATAGTATTATCTCAGAAGAGGGTACATCGATCATGATTCATGATGGACCTGATGATTATACATCACAGCCAGCAGGAGATTCAGGAGAACGGATTGCTTGCGGAACGATTCAATAACAGACGAACTCTACATGAATTCACACGCATGTAGAGTTTTTATATCGTCTATAAGCCTAAATCATAGGCTTTCTTATCTGTTGTCATGTATAATATACTCTTAAGTATAAATGAGAGGCGGATGTACATGGCATCACAAGAAGGCGTTGGAAAAGCCCCAAAAGAAAAAATATGGACCCGTGATTTTGTGGCTATTTGTTTTGCAAACTTTTTTGTTTTCTTAGGGTTTCAAATGACACTTCCAACATTACCAATTTTCGTCAAAGAAATTGGCGGAAGTGACCAAATGATTGGATTAGTTGTAGGTATTTTTACATTTTCTGCACTTGCTTTTAGACCATATGCAGGACATGCTTTAGAGACAAAAGGCCGTGGATTTGTCTATATGGTAGGTATAGCAATGTTTACCATTGCTGTAGCTTTTTACGGGTTTACCTCCGCTATTATTGTATTATTATTACTGCGCATTCTTCATGGAGCTGGATTCGGGATGGCTTCAACAGCTTCAGGAACGATTGCTTCGGATTTAATTCCTCCTTCTAGACTTGGAGAGGGTATGGGATACTTTGGTTTGTCAGGAAATTTAGCATTAGCGCTTGGCCCAGCACTTGGACTAGCGTTAGTAGGTCGTATTTCATTTATCTCCCTCTTTTTATTATGTGGAGCTCTAGGGGTGACATCTTTTCTATTTGCATCACGTGTTCGTTATAAAAAGGTAGAAACTTCACCACATAAAACGACGACAGTAAAATTTGACATCTTTGAAAAAGCAGCATTGCCACCAGCAATTTTACTCTTTTTTATAACCGTAACGTTTGGTGGAATTGCATCCTTTTTACCTTTATTGACCGCTGAAAAGGGAATACCGGGGATTGAATTTTACTTTATTGTGTATGCCATCTTTTTAATGGTGTCCCGTACGTTTTCTGGACAAATCTATGATCGTAAAGGACATTTATATGTGTTTCCACCAGGAACAGTGCTCATATTTATAGCAATGGTTTTATTGTCGTGGTTACCGAATACAATGACACTTATGATTGCTGCTGCGTTTTACGGAACAGGCTTTGGAATGGTACAGCCAGCTCTACAAGCATGGGCAGTCTCTAGTGCAAGTGCCAATCGTAAAGGAATGGCGAATGCCACCTTTTTCTCTTTCTTTGATTTAGGTGTAGGGATTGGCGCCATGACATTTGGGTATATCGCCTTTACATTTTCATATAGCGCGATTTATGTCACGTCAGCGATATCTGTTGTGTGTTCATTTTTATTGTACTTTGTCTTTTTCATACGCGATCGGAAAAAGGCGAATGTATAAAACGAAGTGTTTTACATCTACTAGCGAGAAATGTTTTTAAACGTTTGCTCAACAATTATGAACATGTGTATCTCATGAAGACATATACTGTATTATAATCTTATAAAATACTAGTTTTAAAATGTGTAAAACTCGTTTACAATAAGGGGAAACGGGTAATGGAAAGTAGGGTCATTCGGATTGAAAAGAATACGAACAACTTCTATTAAAAAAATGTTCCCGCCTCATGTGTATGAGAAGGGAAGCCAATTATTTAAAAACAAACGGGTTTCGGACGTTTTGTATGATATGAATAACTCTGTCTGGACAGCAAATGTGCTTGAAGGAGACCTTCACTTTGTCGAAATGAATATAGATCAAGTAGAAGAAGGCTCTATTAAAGCTTATTGTGACTGTACTCCATTTCAAGTGGAAGGACTTTGTGCACACAATGTAGCGGCATTTTTAGCGATTGCGGAAAAAAGTAACGAAATGCATGCAGGCTTTGACCAAGAGCATTATGAAACCGCGCGAACATTTATGGATGAATTAACGGTACCTTTGACACCAGTGGAGGAATTGCAAAATAAAAGTAAAATTCCACTGCATGTATCGTATATTGTTTCTTGGACATTGGATAAAAAAATCCAAATGGAATTAAAAGTAGGTGAGTCACGGACATATGTTGTGAAAGATATGCCGGCCTTTTTACAAGCTGTTTTTCAAGAAGAGGAACTTGTGTTTACAAAGCATTTTACATATAACCCAGACGTTCATTCCTTTTTGCAAGTGGATGTAGAAATTATGCAAACATTACAGTCCATTCTTGAAAATGAACGTATTTATGAAGAGGAAAACGTCTTTACAAATACGTATGCTCCTGCAAAGCGCCATGTCATTATTCCGCCTATGCTCATTCAAACATTATTTGAACGGTTAGAGGAACGGGATTTTTCTGTACAAACACGAGATGTACATGTATCTCATGTGTCTGTCGTAAACAATGAAATTCCATTTTCGTTTCACGTACGAAAAGATGATGATGCTGCATTTGTTTTAGCAATTGAGCAAGGTGGCGAATCCGTATATTTTCCTCTCTATAAGTTGTTATTTTCAGGTGGAGTATTTTATTTCCCATCTCCACAACAGCAGTCTATTGTGGAGCAGGTCATGCATTTGGAAGAAGATTACGTAGAATTACCTGTACAGAAAACCGATGCTTCTCGATTCTTTTCAGAAGTCGTTCCAACATTTGAACAGGTTGGTACAGTTACGATGGAAGAGGACGCAAAGAAGAACCTCGTCCGAGAACCTTTACAAGCGAAAATGTATTTAGAAGAACGAGATGGTGAAATTTTTGGTACATTAACGTATACGTACGGGCCGTACGACATTGATCCATTTCAAGAAAAAGAGACGCATGATGCGGTGATCGTGCGTGATAGTTCAATGGAGCAACAAATTATGCAAGTCATTGAGCAATCCAATTTTAAATATAATGGAAAAGAACTTTACATTGGAGAAGATGAAGAAGAGCTGTATACATTCTTATATACGATGTTGCCGATATTAGATAAGTACGTGCACTTATTTATGACGTCAGATGTGAAAAATTACATTGCAGAGCAGCAACCGACACCAAATACTTCCGTTCGCATGGATGGTGCAACAAATTTATTAGACGTGCGCTTTACAATGGACGGAATACATGATGATGAAATTGATCAAGTCCTTCAAGCGGTGATCGAGAAGAAGCGATATTATCGACTACGTAGCGGGGCCATCGTTTCATTGGAACATGATGCATTTGACTCGATGCATGAGTTGTTAGATGACCTTGATGTCCGTGCACAAGATTTAACCGAAGGGCAGATGAGTGTTCCTGCCTATCGTGGGGCACAAATTGATCATTTAATGGGTACAAATAAAACATATGATGCATCCTTTGAATTGTTGCTTGAACAACTTGAAGCACCGACTGAACAACACTTTGAATTACCTAACAATTTAGAAGCAAATTTGCGTGATTATCAAGAAAAGGGCTTCCAGTGGTTTAAGTCATTAAGTACTTACGGCTTAGGCGGGATATTAGCAGATGATATGGGGCTAGGAAAAACAATTCAAAGTATTAGTTTTATGTTATCCGAACCAAGTGACAAACCCCATCTCATTATCGCTCCGTCATCTGTCGTCTATAACTGGAAAAATGAGTGCAATCGATTCGCACCATCCTTATCCGTTGCTGTCATGACAGGGAGCAAAGAAGAACGATTAGAGAAAATCGCAAATGAACAAGAAACAGATGTGTGGATTACGTCCTATGCTACGATCAGGCAAGATATTGAAGAATATGTCCATTTGCAATTCGAAACATTGTTTCTAGATGAAGCGCAATATATTAAAAATGTTGCAACAAAAACTTCACAAGCGGTTCGTGCATTAACAGCGTCCAATCGGTTTGCTTTAACAGGAACGCCTATTGAAAATTCCATTGATGAACTGTGGGCTATTTTCCAAGCAATCATGCCTGGATTTATGCCACCTATTCGCGCGTTTAGGGAAATGCCGAAAGAAAAAATCGTTTCACAAACGCGGCCATTTATCTTGCGTCGACTCAAACAAGAAGTGCTAAAGGAATTACCGGATAAAATTGAAACGACGTACGTATCCGAATTAACAAAAGATCAAAAAGAGTTATATGTAGGGTACTTGAAACGACTGCAAGATGAAGCGGCTTCGACGATTGCACAAGGCGGGTTTCAACAGCAACGCATGAAGATTTTAGCGGGGATTACGCGCTTGCGACAAATTTGTTGCCATCCTTCTTTATTTGTTGAAAACTACACTGGAACTTCAGGGAAATTGGAGCAACTGCTTGAAACGATTGAAACATCGATAGAAAACGGTAAACGAATGCTTGTATTCTCACAGTTTACGAGCATGCATGAAATTATTAAAGAGAAATTAAAGGAACGAAATATCGAGTTCTTTTACTTACATGGGCAAACACCTTCTGAAGAACGTATTCATATGAGTGAACGATTTAATAATGGTGAAGGAGATGTGTTTTTAATTTCCTTACGGGCTGGTGGTACTGGTTTGAATTTAACTGGAGCAGACACTGTTATTTTATACGATTTATGGTGGAACCCAGCGGTAGAAGATCAAGCGACTGGAAGAGCACACCGATTTGGCCAAAAGAATGTCGTACAAGTGATCCGACTCATAGCTGAAGGAACGATTGAAGAAAGGATTTATGAATTACAACAACAAAAGCGTGATTTAATGGAACAAGTGATTCAGCCAGGAGAGACGATGCTGTCAAGCTTATCAGAAGAAGATATTCGTTCCATACTACACATTTAAAACAAAAAGCTAGGGAAAGAAGTGTCTTCTACGTACAACTTCTCCCTAGCTTTTTACTGTACAATTTGAAATAATTTTCGTGGACGACCTTTTGTATAGGGGCGCTCTTCCCCAACGTGTTTAATCACCCTACCGGTTAGAAGTTTGTTAATCGTTCGTTCGGCACTTCTTTTTGTTACATTGTAATGTTCTGCTACATCATTTGAAGAGAAGGGTTCATTATTACGGATTTCAATAAAGTCGATAAAATTATATGACAATTGATTACTGAGTCGAGCCTTATGCACGAGATCCTGGTAAAGCGCAGATGTGTTCAGTTGTTTCTTCACACCGATTGGCCCAATGGCTTCTTGTCGTTCGTTCACAATATAACATGTATGTTTCTGTAGTTTTTGACACGCGACAAGAGCCAGTTGTGCATGTTGCTCAGCTTCCTGTGCGTGCAGCCCAAGTCCAAAACCAATGTCAACAATTACATCTGGAGGCATGAGTTCTTCCATTTGATTGAGCAGCGGGAAATCTCGATAACTTCCTGTGAGATAATCAATCGTGCCTTTTGTTCCGAACATAATAAACTGCTGGTCATGATTTAAAAATAAAGACGAGTCTGTTTCAGTTTTGAAACGATCGAGGGCTTGTTGAGCTTTTTCAAGAACTTCCGTGACATAAGGCTCACCATGCGATTGGATCAATGCCTCTTTGTTTCGTATATCAATGATGCCGGATACTACTTGTGCGCTAATACTACTGTTTAATGTTACAATCGAAAAGGCCTCTTCAATCGCTTCAGTAATGTTTCCAAGTGGAATGACCATACTTTCAACGGGGATTTCTTTATCTTCTAACTGTCGTTTTACTTCAGTAATCGAAGTTAGCACATATTTAATTTTTCCTTCATTCCATAAGTGTTCGTGATGGGTGACTATGTTCTCAATGGTATGAGATTGTTCATAGGCAAATGGATAAATCGTTTCATCTTCTATACCAAGTTCGCCGACAACTTTTTCAACGGTTTCCTTGTTTGGGATATCAATGGATAATTCGTGTAGAACAGGGGTATGTTTCTTTCGTAAACGGTACAGAGATGTTAAAAACATGTATTCATCAACAGCCACTTGAACAACTGGCTTATCTGTTTTTTCTACCTTTTCTTGGGCATACAAATACGGCAGATGTTCGGTAAATATGTACACATCACACATAATAGCTTGATCGACTAACCCAATGATATCGCTTTCATTTTTGTAGATAAATGGAACAACTTCGATGTGCTTCTTGTCTCTCACATATAAACGAGCGAGTTGAATAATATCCTCACGTCCAAATAGAGCAATTCTCACTTTCACATGAAACCCTCCTTCGTAGAATGAAATGAATAAAAACAATCGAATGAATGCTCACTCACTGTATTATTCATTTAAATCAAATGAATGCATAAGGATGAGCAGACTCTAAATAAGTATCCTCAGTTTATGCAAGGATGAAAAATATGTCAAGAGATACAAGTTCGTCTACACGTGTCTATAAAGGGAAGGAAAGCAATTACGATGCGCTTAAATTGACGAATACATATGGTGAAATTCATTCGTCTGTTATAATAGATAAAAGAAAAATGAAGTAGGTGGAGATATGAAGCGCGTATTGAATTTGCTCTGGATTGGAATCGTCACAGGAACTATTTTTGGACTTTTGTTAAAGGCAATCCAAGCTTTTAGCGGAAAAGAGGTCTATACACTCTTACTAAATGTCGATTATATTCCCTGGTTTAGAGACCGGGTATTTCATGAAGCGGTTGAATTTAGCTTTCATTTAATTGTTTCAGTAGTCGTTGTATTTGTATTGTATTGGATTTTTAAAAAGATGCGTATGGCAAGTAAGCTCATCCCTTATATCTTAACCAGTGGGTTTATCGCAGCGATGTTATTTACAACAACATCCTTTTCGAGTCGGACACCAGATGTGCTTGATACAAATGCATTTGGTTGGTGGGTGTTGGTACACGTAATCTACGGTCTGCTCGTAGGAATTTGTATTCGAACATTTGTGGAGAAAGAGGTCGAATAAGTGCGTATCGTTCTGGCTCCAGACGCTTTTAAGGGAAGCTTATCACAAATTGAAGTTGCTGAAACAATGAAACATGCAATTGAATCGACTGTTCAACAAGCCATCTGTATCGTAAAACCGATGGCTGACGGTGGTGAAGGAACACTTGCGGCATGTCGACGGGGAAGAAGCGACATGAAGCTTCATACGATATCAGTTACTGGACCTCGTGGGGAAAAAAGAGACGTGCCTGTCGGATGTACCGAAGACGGAATCGCGATGATTGAAATAGCTACCATTGTAGGTTTAAATCTTGTTCCTGAAAACGTAAGAGAACCCGTAATGATGACTACATATGGAGTTGGGGAAGCTGTAAGGTATGCACTTGATCAGGGAGCATATGACATTGTTATTGGACTAGGTGGAAGTGTGACAAATGACGGAGGAATTGGGCTGTTACAAGCTTTAGGAGCGACCATTCAAACGACGAATGGAATGGCAGAATATCCTTTGTATGGACAAGACTTAGCTACGATTGAACGAGTAGACATTTCCACGATTGATGAACGTATATGGAGAACGAAAATAATGATTGCTTCCGATGTCTCCAATCCTTTGTATGGTGAGGACGGTTCAACGTTTGTGTTTGCACCTCAAAAAGGGGCTCGTGTGGAAACGTTAAAAAGTACAGATGAACAAATGAAAAGGTATGTACAAACGATTGAGGGATCGATCGTTGCTACTGAAGAAATTGCGCAAAATCAAGGTGCAGGAGCAGCTGGAGGTTTAGGTTTTGCTCTTCTCTTGCTCCATGGTAATATGGAACAAGGAGCAGCAGTTGTTGGGAAAATAATTCAACTGGATGAAGCCATTCAACAGGCAGACCTCATCATTACTGGTGAAGGGAAGACCGACGCCCAAACGATGAGCGGAAAAGCTCCAATGTATGTGGCAATGCGCGGGAAAAAGTTTTCCGTACCAACCATTCTTGTATCCGGTAAAGTGGAACAAGCCGATTGGCTCCGCTCGTATTTTACAGAAACGTATTCCCTTGTTTCAGAGGAAGTATCTGTGGAGCGAGCAATGAAAGAGACCAAAACAATCTTATTAGAAACAATTCAAACAATCTTTAGGAGGATGACATAATGAGAAAAGAAATTTTTACGGAAGATGCACCAGCAGCAATTGGACCATATTCACAAGCCATTCAAGTAGGAGATTTTGTTTTTGCATCCGGTCAAATTGGCGTGGATCCTAAAACAGGTGAAGCGGTGGAAGGAATCGAAGCACAAACACACCAAGTCATGAAAAACATTCAAGCAGTTCTTAAAGAAGTCGATGCTGACTTCTCAGACGTTGTGAAGTTTACAATTTTCCTTGATTCCATGGATGATTTCGCAACGGTAAATGAACTGTATGGTGCGTACTTAGAAAAACCATATCCAGCACGTTCTACAGTAGAAGTAAGTCGTTTGCCTAAAGATTTACTCATTGAAATGGAAGTTATTGTGCATAAACAGTAATTTTATCTGTGTGATCAAAATAAACTATTAGGAGATACAAATCGAAATTGATTTGTATCTCCTTTTTTTCTTGAAAAGACCTTTCGTATGTATCGTCATCTATGGTAAGCTAAGTAGCAACAATTCGTGCGCTCCTTAAGTGCCCGGAATTTGTATGAGTGGTTAAATCGAAGGCCTATCTTGGCTTTTAGTGCCTAGAAATTAGGACTGCGTCAAAAACGCGGCACTAAACATGAATTTAGTGCCCCAAAAACTGTGACATCACTTGCATCCGACAACTATCCACCTGTTTAGTGCCTCAAAATTAACTAAGCTTAGAAATGCCGTAACTAACAACTTGAAAATAGAATGATAGCTACGGAAATTCATTTTTTAAAGAGGTCTGTCTTAAAGTTATAATGAAAACGCTGCCAAATAGTCGGATTAATCATCGGAGAGGACCTTTTTTCTTAAGATGGACAAAACGCCAGAATAGAGAATAAAATATGTAAGCATGTAAGTGAAACTTTATTGAGGAAGACGATGGGAGACCACTAGGAAGTGAGTAATCAATAAATGACAAAGGGGAGAGGATAGTGGCTTTGGCTTTCTACTTTTCGTTATGGTGGCATTTTTTCGTACTAGTAATGATTATTATGCTTGTAAGTGGTTTAGTCAGTTTCATATTTAAAAACTTTCCGTCGTGGATCATTTTAATAATGAGTGGTTTCATTGGTTTTATTTATTCGCTTATTGTCAATGCCGTAGGAATAGCCTTTTTAATCGTTCCTATTTGCATTGTGTTCTCACTTATTCCTATTTTGCTGGCTAAATTTGCAGCTATGCTTAAAGAAAAGGAAAAAAAAATTAAAGAGAGCGATGGTACGTAAGGGCGAGATGGGTAGTGTTATTCTTTCTCATAGTTCTTTCAATACCTGTCTATGCGTTTTGTATTTGGGGTCTTTATGAACCGGAAGAAAGTTTTTTCTTTTTGGAGCGGTGGAGATATAAAGAAATTCCAGAATTGTCCGAAATTCAAATTAAGTTGATAAGAATTGGAAGTATACTTGCTATGATTCTATGGACTATTTTAATTATCTATACAGCCGTTGATACCTTTACACCTGACCCGCCTTTTCCAGATATTCCCGGTGCATTTTAGGTATATTCGGTCAGAATCCTCGGTATTTTAATGCCGAGATGAATGATTGCTTTTAAAGCTAGACCATATGGATAATAAAAATGTCTTATATATGTTGAATGAAGATGGATTATTACATATACTATATGTATGAAAAATAAAAGTGGATT
>JAPFDS010000026.1 GCA_026168805.1 Caryophanales bacterium
AAACAGGTATCGTTTTGGCTAAACCTTTCTTAACGTCAGAAATGGCCTTTCTAGCCCTTCGGATAGCTTCGTTTTTGATGGCTGATTTCAAATTAGCGTCCACGTTTTTAGAACTTAATGTTTCTTTATTTGATAACCTTAAGACGCATTCATTAACTGTTTTAGCATATTCAATTTGCTCTTCGGACCACATTTTGTGTTTTCGTTTTGAAGGTTTTTTAAGTTTCACCATAATTGTTTTTGTCGCCATGTTTTTCACCACCTTAAGACAATTATACCAAACATACGTTCGTTTGTCTTGCGTGCATCGTTATTAATATAAAACCCAGGCATTCATCCCGCAATTGAAATAACGGGCGTTCTGCCTGTAAACGTAAAAAGTCGAGAGTGACAAATATCAGCTCTCGACTCGTTTAATCGTCTTCTTCTTTTGATTGAATTCTTTCCATAAATTCTTCTGCAGCGCTGTAGCCTTGTTGTTTTAAATAAGAGTTATTCACCGCCGCTTCAATGATTCCGGTTACATCTCGCCCCGGCTGAAGCTGGATTTGAATGTGTGGTATACGCACATCCATATATTCCGTATATTTCGTTTCAATTTCAAGTTCATTGTTTAACGCATCTTCTTTCCACTCTACTAATTCAATATCGAGTGCAATACGTGTTTCATTTTTAAATGCTTTTCGTCCGTACAGGCGAACAACGTTCAAAAGTCCAATACTGCGCAGGGCAATAAATTCCTTATTTTTCCCGTTATGCGTCCCAAGTAATGTTTGTGGACTTAGTTTCTTTAGAACGACAATATCATCCGCCACTAACCGATGGCCTCGTCCAATGAGTGTATGAGCTGTTTCGCTTTTTCCAACACCGGATTTCCCACGCAAAAGTACACCGGTACCAAAAACGTTTACACAAACCCCATGAATGGCAATTTCGTCCGCCAATGTTTTAATCATATACGCATCAATTTTTCCGATAAATTCATAATTCGTATCGGATGTACGAAGAAGCGGAATCTTTTGTTCAAGACAATATTTACGTAAATACGTCAGCCCACCTTGATTATCTGTCACAATAATGCACGGTGGCTCATACGTAATTAAATTGCCCACACGAATATCTCGTTCTTCTTCTGTAAGGGTATGTAAATATTCAATTTCGTCTTCACCCAACACATGCACATGATGTTCAGGTAGAAAATCGAATGTATCGATAAATTCAATCCCTGGTCTGCGCGTTTTGGATGTATATATTTTGCGATCTAATTCATTTTCACCAGTAATCACTTCTAGCTGAAACCGGTCAATTAACTCTCTAACTGTGATTGACTTCACTTCATACACTCTCCATCTGATTGTTCTTTCCCCATTATCAACGTTTTTCGGAAAGATATCAAATCAAAAAACCTTATTTCAAGTAATTCACTCAAAATAAGGTCGCATATTGTTCACATAACATATATAAATGCCGCACACCTGTTGTCGATGCGACATCCCTAAGCGTTACGTAAGTTCATAGCTCGGCCTAGGTGACCCTGCGGCACACAAGAGGGGCCACTTACTGCTGCTTCCTTCCGGATCTGACAGGATTCGTGGGTTCCTGTTGCGCAGGACCTAGACGTCAACACTAATTCCTTACGGCAGACCTTACAAACGTCTCACCTCGAACAGGAATTCAGCCTCGCTATAGCGGATTGCGAGTACAGGGCGCCGCTACGGCCCCGCTTAGTACGGCACTAGTTATTATAACGTAGATTCGTCGGGAATGCAATGGTGGTATTGTAATAACTTAGCAAATAAATGTACAGGAAACTATACTAAGATAAAGATATTAATATATATGAAACATGGTGGGATAAATAAGTTAGTTACTAAATTAACCTTTATCTTCTAATATAACCACTATAATAAGCAAGCCAACGTTCAACGGCATCTGCATAATCTGTTAACGTAAGCGTTCCTGAGTACCTAACACCAGAATGCTCTTCTGAATAGTTGATCCTAACAGGTGGCTTTGAATAGCTCTTACTAAAAGTCCTAAAATGATCAGAAATGTATATTTCTTTGGGCATATGTGAGGCTTGGTACTCTCTGTCCTCCGTTGTAGGCTCTTTTGCGGAAACAGTGGAACCAACAACAGTCGAAGCAATCATTAAAGTTATTAACACTGATAATATCCTTTAGAATTTACTTTTCATATTCTTTCCTCCTCAAATTTTATTATCCCACCATGATTCATGCCTACTTTGATCTATATTTAAAAACAATATAGTTTAGAAAAAGAAATATAAAAGCTATCAGTATGTTCACATATACTCCTGTCATAAATGTAAAACTCGTATTCCACGTTTGTAATTGGACTTCATGGGTCAGGACTTTATCTGTATCTAAATAGCTAAAAGGATTAAATGGATGCATTTGACTTGTCGCTGCGTAAGCGAATAAACCAACGATGAGTACATTAAAAATTGGTTCTTTAATAAATTGAGAGATAAAAAAGTATATCGAATATATGAGGAGACTTATACCGATTGTAAGCATCAAAGTATCTAATAAATACTTTTGCAATGTAATAAAATGAAATGAATCTTCAACTGCGTTTGTTTGCATATATTCTGTCGTATATCCATCATACACAAGAATCGGATAATCAAGATCTCCCCATCCATGAACAATTGCTCCAACAAACATTGGTATAGCAACCATGATACCTACAAAGGTTAGTACACCAAGATAACCTGTAATAAACTTCGAAAAAATTAGTTTTGTTTGATGAATTGGTAAGACTTTATAAAAAGATAGTTGATTTTGTTTCGTTCTTGTCTCTGTAGAAATTGTATTTCCAAATATGAAACAACCTAGTAAAATAATGATGGGAATATACATTGACTGGATCAATTGATATGTGAAATACAAACCTTGCTTCCCATATCTTTTCCTTGTTTTATCCCATAGTTCAAGTGTTCTTCCTTCAAATTCATCATATACGGTAGTAAGAAACATTCCTACAGTTGTATCTTGTATAAAGGGTTGAATATCATGATCTTTTTTATATTTTATTTCTTCATAGCTTGCACGTAATGTAAAATCAGTTACTGGTTGACCTTCAAAATTGTAGTGAGAAACTTCATCTGGAGGTGGATTTACAAATTGTTCTAGGTTCTCTAGTTCATACTGATAGATCATCTTCCAATCTTCTTCTACATAAGATTGTTTCATCAATCTATTCGTCTCACTCATCTGAAAAGCATGTTCTTCCATCATCGTTGCTTCTTCGATTAATTCATCATCTTTAGCAATACGCGCTTCTTCCTTTTCTTCTTTCCAATATTCCACGTCACCCGTATACAAATCAATTAAAAAATCATATTGATTGACGACTGTTTCCTCTACGTTTTTTGTGTTTTGCAAGTGAAGAAAATAAATGCCAATTACCGCCATAATACTTAATAGGATCACTATCCATGTCGTTTTATTTTTGGCCATCTTTTTCCACTCAAAGAGGGATAACTTGATCATCAGTACTCCCTCCTTTTGCTAGCAACAATTGATAACATAAGTAATACTACTGTGACACATATCATTCCAAGAAGTGCTATCCAAGAGAAGCTGTCCGTTTGTAAAATGAGCAAGTCCATTTCTTGATAGTTCCATGGTAACCACGCATATGATAAGTCACTTTGTAATACGATATAGTTCCCGATAAATAAAATAGATGCAACAATATAAACGATGTATGAATTTTTAATTAAAAATGAAAGAAAAATAAATAACCCCATGAGCATACACAGATAAAAGATACTCATAATCATGACCTGTTGTAAATACTCACTTGCTGATATGAGCGTCATGTCTTCTGTAAAAAAAGGATAATCAAGAGAACCTTTCTCTGCATATCCAAAAAGTTTAGCTACAGTAAACGAAGTGACAAATGTAACAATGAGCCAACTTATCCCAGCTACGCATAAGCTTATCCATTTTGAGAGAATCATCTGCTTTGATGAAATCGGTAATGCATAGGTTAATTTTATCGTATGATCATCAAATTCCTTTAAAACAGGAGTGCCTACTATGATGAGTAATATTAAGAATACAAAAGTACTGAGTGCATATTGTGAAACTTGTTTCATAAATACTGCTAGTTGAATCGATGATGTAAGATTTTCTTTTGGAAGTTCTTTCATTAGTAAATCTTCATTTAACATCGTTTCATATTCCATGTCTGCCGCAGACATTGGATAATGCTTTCCTAAAGATTGATAATTTAACGCTAATTCATATACTCTATTTTCTATTTGCAAAGCATCCAATTGTTCATCATCTTCAAGAGCAGTAATTAATTCAAAAAGTTTTTCGTGCAATGACCTTCCAGCTTCTATTGATTCAATTAAGTGAGGATCTGCTTGTTCTCCTATATCCTCCAAATCCTTTTGATCGGTGGCTAATTGGGATGAAATTTCTGAGGTGTGATGTTTGAAGTGCTCGATTCTTTCTGATGTAATAATATCTTGATAAGCATAGTTCCGAACGAATAATCCAATGATCAAAAGAATTGTTACGCACATGAAGAAATAAAAGATCTTCATTCGAAATAACTTTGTCCATTCAAATTGAATCATACCCATGAGCTCACCTCACTTTTCAAAGTATTCTTTGTACAGTTTTTCTGAGCCTATCATAGTTTTTTGTATGTCCAATATATAAATGTCACAATCATGAATGTAACGAATACATGCGTTTAAATCGCTTTCTGTAAGTTGTACAAGTAATTCTTCATCTGTATGTTCTACGGTATATCCTTTTTCCAATAACTTATGTAGTCCTAATTCTGGAGATGATAAGGTAAATGTATAATATGTTTCCAGATGGTCTTTGCGATTTACTTCTTTAAGCTTTCCGTCTTTTAAAAATAGGATCTGATTGGTCACTCGATCGATTTCAGCTAAATTATGCGAGGATAGAATAATCGTTGTACCTTGTTCAACTAATTCTAATAAAATTTCCCGTATTAAAATTGCACTTGAGGGGTCTAGTCCATTTAACGGTTCATCCATAAATAACAATTTTGGACGATTAATAATTGCAAGAGCTACTAGTAAGTGTTGTTTCATACCAAGTGAATATGCTCCAACTTTCTTCCCTATGTAACTATCCATTCCTACATACTGCGCGACTTCCTGAATACGTTTCTTTGGTAACCTATGAATGTCACATGCATATTTTAAATGATCATAACCTGTTAAATAATGAAAGAGTATAGAGTTATCTTGAAGATAGGAGACCTTTTTAAACACTTTATAATCTTTATTGGATTCACCTAATAATTTGACCGTTCCTGAATTAACAGGAGTAATATTACATATACAGTTTAATAATGTTGTTTTTCCAACACCGTTTGGTCCTACGAGTGCCCAAATGCCTGGTTGATCAATTTTTAAATTCACTTGGTCAATTACTTGATGATTTTTATACTTTTTTTGCACATCTTGTAAAAGGAGAATTGTCATATTCATCACCCTCTTTATTTTTATCTTTCCTTTAATAGTCACTGTATCTAAAAAATAAAATAGTTATTAAATCTTTTCCATACAATAGCAATAAAGCAACAACTTAATTACACACGAAGAAACTTTTTACATTTGTTAAATTATAGTGGATATCGTTCACAGTCCCTTTTAGAAACCTAGGGCGTATAAATAAAGCGCTTACATTAATGTTGAAAATATAAATTTAGTTTATAATTACGTTTCAAATTATATTCATCATACATAAAAGGATTATAAAAGTCAAATTTTTCTGTTAAAAATTTCTACTTCTTGTAAAGTACTAGGTAGATAAAGGAAAATTTAACATTCTCGAAGCCTAAAACTTTAATTTTCAACCTAGTCTAGTTACTAGTTTAAATGTTAAGCAAATCATTCTTAGGCTCTAGTCAAGTGAGTATCTATTCAATCACACTGTAACTGTAATTTAATAGACTTATGAAATCACTTGACTATGAACACTTTAGAAGTTATATGATCGTAAAAAAGAAACAACTGTCTAAAACCACAAGAATTTGCAGTAAAATAAAAACATTTTTTTGCTTTAACAATACAAAACGCTCATTGCGTTATTAGGACACGAAAGAATTTATTTGCTTTTTCCCTTCAACCCATTCTCCTCAATAAACTCCTGCAAAACACTTTCCAAATTCGGCTCACCAACTTCATCCAACTCATAATATACTCTCGTATGAGGTTTATCGATATTGATAATACGTGATAAATCAATTGGTGTCCCGATCACAACAGAGTCACAATCTGTATTGTTAATTGTTTCTTCTAATTCTTTTAGTTGTTGCTCGCCGTACCCCATTGCTGGGAGAACATTGCCAATCCCAGTAAATTCTTCAAACGTCTCTGTAAGCCCACCAACTGTATATGGACGTGGGTCGACAAATTCTTTTGCACCTAAACGTTCCGCTATCACATGCCCTGCGCCAAACTCCATTTCTCCGTGGGTGAGTGTTGGCCCGTCTTCTACGATAAGTACGCGTTTTCCAGTAATAAGTTCCGGGTCATCGACGGTAATTTCAGACTCGGATAACATAACTTGTGCGTTAGGATTCACTTGTTTAATATTTTGCTGTACCGTTTCAATGGACTCTTTGTCCGCACTATCAATCTTATTAATAATTGCCACATCCGCTTTACGCAAACTAATTTCACCAGGATAATAATTTAGCTCATGTCCCGCACGTTGGGGATCAAGAACTGTCAAAGCTAAATCATCTTTAATAAAGGAAAAGTCATTATTTCCCCCATCCCATAAAATGACGTCACAGCCGTCAGGATCATTTTCAGCCGCTTCTAAAATCGCTTCATAATCAATCCCTGAATAAATAATATTTCCACGTTCGACGTGTGGTTCATATTCTTCCAACTCTTCAATCGTACAATCATGTTTCTCTAAATCTTCTACCGTCGCAAATCGTTGGACTTGTTGTTTCACTAAATCACCATAAGGCATTGGATGACGAATCGTCACTACTTTCAAACCTTGTTTAATGAGTGTCTCAATAACCTTTCTCGACGTCTGGCTTTTTCCCGTCCCTGTCCGCACGGCGCAAACAGAAATAACCGGTTTATTACTTTTGATCGTTGTATGGTTTGGACCAAGTAACGTGAAATCAGCTCCAGCTGCGTTGACCAGTGCGCCAACGCCCATCACTTCTTTATACGTAATATCACTGTAGGCAAATACACATTCATCTACATCGTGCTGTTTAATTAAATCTTGTAGTTCATCTTGTGAATAAATGGGGATTCCCTCTGGATACAGTTCCCCTGCAATTTCTCGTGGATATTTACGATCTTCAATATTAGGAATTTGTGTCGCAGTAAATGCAACAACATTGTACGCTTCATTGTCTCGATAATATGTATTAAAGTTATGAAAATCACGACCTGCTGCACCAATGATAATGACATTTTTCTTTTGCATAAATCCCACTCCAATCAAATCGATAGTATAAGTTATACATATAATAAAGCAAAATCATGCATTTGTATACCCTTTTATTAATTATTATACATTTTTATTTATTTTTATTCATTGAGGAGTATGAAAAAGCGTCTGTATCGTATACAGACGCTTTTATCCTGTTTGTGGCGAATAAGGACGATGTGTTCACATCCACATCAAAAATGTCCTTTCGACTTACACAAATCAACTCATCGCAAGGAGTATCATACCACGGATTAGCGTAGGAGTCATTAGAAATATCAGGTAATCGGAAGGAAATGTGAAAAGAAGGTTACAAAGATATGAGTTCTGTTAAATGTACGTCAGCGTCTATACCAGATAAAACTCAATCTTTATGTTGTTGCAAGACAACCTTTGAAAACTTTTTAAAATCTTCCATATGATTTTTTAAGATCGCTTCTAAAATAGCAAGATCTAATGTTTGATAGTCATGTACAGCGATATTTCTAAATCCTACCATGTTCATTAAGGACTTTGCTAAATTCTCCTCAATTATTTTTTCTTCCTGTAAGAGTCTGAATGCATCGCGACTAGCTTTAGGCACACCGAGTTTACGTTCACTCACAATATACATAGCTAAATCAATACTCGCTTTACAAGCCCGCTGTATATTAAGTATGATACTGTCTTGCTTCGTATAATCACTCAAATTTTCTGGTTTTTCTTCGTATACGTCACTAATACGTTTTAAACAACGTTCAATTATTGCTGTTTTGTTGAGAAGGACATCATTCATCACCGTATACACTTCCTCTTTCTTTAATCGCCTCGATAACAGGTGCCCGTTGCTCATTGAACTCAGCGTACATACTGTAGGCTCGCATTTTCTGACGCACCAATTCGTTCTTATCTGCAATATAAATAGGTATTCCTTGCTCAAAAATTTGCATCGTAAACACGGTATCAATTGTGCTAATATCTACTAAATCTACTTCACATCCTACAAGCCCTGCAAGGTCTGAAGCAAGTATAAAACGTTCATATGAAGAGAGCTCTTCACTGCTATAATACGCTATATCAATATCGCTTTTCGTATGTGCTGTTCCTTTGGCATATGATCCGAAGAGTAAAATAAAAGAAGGTTGTAGTTTTCGTACAATTTTATCAACTAAAACATCTCTTATTTCTTCTTTAAGCATGCTTATCACCTTTCTTGAGAAAAGACTTTACCGTGTTATATGTTTTTCCCTTATACATGAATCATCATACTTCATTCTGTACTTCGTTTTGATGGAGTTATGTACCGATTGCCTTCCATTTTACTTTATTATCAAAGCTAACTTTGAACGATACAAGTTTAACCTTCCTTTTTCGCTTTCTTTCGTTTACGCAAGTTTGCAAAAAAGTTTGTGAGAAGTGCACTACATTCTTCTTCAAGCACACCAGACGTTACTTCTGCTTGATGATTGAATCGCTCTTCTTGTAGTAAATTCATGAGCGTGCCGACACACCCAGCCTTCGGATCTCGAGCGCCATATACAACGCGCGGAATCCTGGATTGAACAATGGCGCCCGCACACATCGGACACGGTTCGAGTGTTACATACAATATGCAATCTTCTAATCTCCAGCTCCCAACATGTTCGTTCGCTTGTTCAATCGCGAGAAGCTCTGCATGGGTGCCTGCTTTTTGTGTCGTTTCACGAACATTGTAACCAGTACCAATAACTTGCTCATCATGAACAATCACCGCTCCAATCGGTACTTCGCCAATCGCTTCAGCTTTTTTTGCTTCTGCTATTGCTAATTTCATATATGTTTCATCCATCGTTTTTCAACTCAATTCCGTCATCATTTATTTTAGTATAGCACACGTAGTGCTTCGTGCCTCAAATGTGAGCCGCATCCCAAATACGGGTACTAACCTCACGCCAAATACCTTCAAACAACATTCCAACCACTTTTATGTATATATGCCCATAGATATTCATAGGTTGATAAAGAGATCGCATTTGAGAGGAGTTAAATATATGCAAATCCATGTCATTCAACAAGGGGACACCGTATTTTCCCTCAGCCAGTTGTATGGAGTGAATGCACAAGCGATTATTGATATCAATGAACTGCCTGCCCCCGAGCAGTTAGTCGTTGGGCAAGCACTCGTTATTCCAATCATTGGCCAATTTTATACGGTTCAGCAAGGAGATACCTTTATTTCAATTGGAGAAAAGTTCAACGTTCCATATATGGAGCTTGCACAAATAAATGCTCTTTCCATTGATCAACCGCTATCGATTGGACTCCGATTATACATTCCGCCAACAGAGAAAACGTCTATTTCGTCATTTGGCTATGTGGAACCGCTTGGAAATTCTGTTAGCCCAACACTTGAAAATGCTGTACGAAAACATGCACGTTTACTCACTTTTTTAGCCCCATTTAGTTACCGAGTACAGCGTGACGGAACCCTCGAACCACCTTTACTAGATGACTTTTTAGAAATTGCAGCAGAAAACAATACATATGCATCCCTCGTAGTCACCAATTTAGAAGGGCCTTCCTTTAGCACAGAGCTGATGCACATTATTTTGACCGTGCAAGCTGTACAAAATACATTGCTTGATCAAATTGTCAATACTGCCCAGACGAAAGGCTTTAGCGACGTTCATTTTGATTTTGAATTTGTTGCGGCAGAAGATCGGGAAGCGTACAACACGTTTTTGCGTAAAGCGAAGGAACGTTTTTCACAAGCTGGACTGCTTCTTTCCACCGCACTTGCACCTAAAACGAGCGCAGATCAACCTGGATTATTATATGAAGGACACGACTACAAAGCTCATGGGGAGATTGCTGATTTTGTTGTTTTAATGACGTATGAATGGGGCTATAGTGCAGGACCAGCAATGGCTGTATCCCCACTACCTGAAGTACGAAAAGTCGTCGAATATGCATTAACCGAAATGCCCGCAGAAAAAATTATGCTCGGGCAAAATTTATATGGCTATGATTGGACCCTTCCTTTTGTGCAAGGAGAGTCATTTGCACGTGCATTAAGTCCCCAACAAGCCATTCAACTTGCTTGGGATCAAAGTGTTTCCATTGAATATGACGAACGTGCGCAAGCGCCTTTCTTCACCTATATAGATGATGGAAAGGAGCATGAGGTATGGTTTGAAGATGCACGGTCAATTCAAGCGAAGTTTGATTTGATCAAAGAAAAGAATTTACGCGGAATTGCTTACTGGAAACTAGGGTTAGCCTTCCCACAAAATTGGGCGTTGCTGGAGGATAACTTTACGATTGTGAAAAAGAAACCTTGAGGATCATGGGCTACCGCTATTCATGCATATAATCCAAACACCTTCTAATACTAACGTAAAATGGAGGTGTTTTTTATCATGGATAACGAAATTCATGAAAGTAAAGATAGCAAAATGATTCCCATGACTTCCATCGCGAGTGGAATGGGAATTGAGGTACGGAATGATGTGTTTTACTATTTTGATTTGTCAAATTAAGCGAGACAACATACTATTATCGAAATTTTTATCAACATGATTCATGAAACACTCGATGGGCGTTTGATAATTTAGTGACTTTCTAGGTATGTTGTTTCTTTGTAATGCAACATCAGAAATTT
>JAPFDS010000015.1 GCA_026168805.1 Caryophanales bacterium
CGTGTGGGCCAATTACAATTATGATGATTCCCCTACTAACGGTAATCATGAGTCTAACCAAACGTAAATTTGAAAGGATGATCGTGATTTGAATTTGATTGACTTTTGCCACACATAGAGTAGGGTACCCTTTTTCAAGGCTACCCCCTCATCAAACCGTACGTGCTCTATTAAAGCATACGGCTTACCAATGTGTTACAATCGAATTAATATTAAATTTGTTGTGCATATGTCATTTTGCGGACACGGTCAGGCGTATAATATGTCTGACCTTTTTCTTTTAATCTTTGAATTCTTTTCGCAAGCTTGCTACGTTGCTTCTCTTTCATACGCTGAATATAGCTTTGTAGGCTGAAGCCATAAATTTTATGGTAGTAATACCAATAAGAAGGAATTAGCCCTATTCTTGCAAAATATTCGTTGTTCCACTTCGTGGACATTAACCAACCCTTTCGTTGGCTCGGATTCTGATGAATCATGGCTACTCTCAATCTTCTTCGTATGTACCCATCGATTGCGAGTAGTTCATTGCCGAAGGCTTTGAAAAAGCATTGGCTGTTAAATCCATATTTCTCATTTTCTTTTATTGCTTCATATACGGATAGAAAATAATTTACTTTGCCACGAATAACCGAGTTGACTATATTAATCCACTTTTCTTTACTGTAAGTGTAAGTTTTCTTGGTTCTGCATTTTATTTTCTGACGAAAGTCTTTCCATGTTTCATTCTTGGGTTTCGCTATATAATATGGTTTTCCATCTTTCTTGCGTTTCCTCCAATGTTCAAACGTGAAACCAAGGAAATCAAAATCATCATCGTTAAAATTTACAAACTTCGTCTTTTCAGATGATATTTCCAAGCCTAATTCCTTCAATTTCTTTATTGTCACTTCAGCGGCCTGCTTAACTTCTTCTCCTGATTTCGCAAATAATAAAAAGTCATCTGCGTATCTTACAAAGCGGATTTTATATTTCGCTAACGTCCAGTCAAGTTCATTTAGATAAACATTCGCTAATAACGGTGAAATTACTCCACCTTGCGGTGCTCCCGACTCTACTTGATGGTATTTCCCTTCCTCCATATAGCCTGTTTTGAGCCACGACCAAATCATATCAAGTACAGTGCCATCAGCGATATATTTATTTAGTACCCTCATTAAATTTTTATGAGGGATATTATCAAAGAACCCCTTGATGTCTGCGTCGTAAATGTAGTTATAACCTTGTTCAATGTTAGCCATGATAATTTGCATAACACGCTTAGCTCCTCGTCCAGGTCTATATCCACAAGACCATTTGTGGAAAATTCCACTTTCAAACTTAGGCTCGAGAACATTTACCATTGCCTGTTGAACTATTCTATCTTCTATTGTCGGGATACCTAACGGACGCTTATCACCATTTTTCTTAGGGATGTAACGTCTTTTGACTGGAGAAGGCTTATATTCCTTCTTTCTAAGTTTCAATAAAAGAGATTCAAGATTGTCATCTTCATGGTTACGATAGCTATCTATCGTCTCCCCGTCAATTCCTCCTGAACCTTTATTTACTTCTACTTTTTTCCATGCTGTTTTGAGCTTTCTATCAAAGAGAATTTGTCCATAAAGACTATGCCACTTAAATTTTAACTCTTGATTCATTTGTACATTTCACACCTTTCATTGTGTACATTCAGTTCGTTTATACCGAAGTATCGTATCTGTTTTCATTACACACGTTTACGGGATATGAAGCCACAAGGTCGTTCCCCTTCCGTTCATGTACTGTTTTGGTCAGTACACTACTTACGTACTATGAGAACGTCTGACTTCTTCATTCATCTTCGTCATTTCGGATTACCCTTATAGACAAATATCCTTTCGGTTCGAATGAAGATCTCACGGGGTAATCGCACCTTCCTTTGAAGACATACCCAGCACCAACACCTGATAAACTATTCTTATTCGGCTAATTCATTATAATAAGAATCTTTTATTTTAAGGGCTTCCCATTGTTTTCGCATGGTCGCCAGCTTATCCTGCCGCTGTGCTTCACGCTTATTGCATTTGGGTCTGCATTCTCGACTACGGGTCTCTCGAATGTCCGCATCTCCTTCAGACAACACCTCACGGTGATGCCCTAGATTAGTCTTCACCAGTTGTATTAGCACTCTGGTGGAAAGGTATTTCACCTCTTCTGGAAAATAGGTCTTCTGGGATTTGTGAGTCGTTTTTACCTCAGTAACGTGCTCTAACCTTTAATGACCTATTTTGTACATCGTAAGATGTACAAGGTGCGACTGCCCGTCGCACAAAAATTACCCACGTACTATGTAGCGTGAGTAAATTTTCGTTTATATGTTATTTATCATCTTTTTAATAACGGCTTCAGTAAAGGTTTTTGTAGACTCTTTACCGCCTAAATCAGGTGTCGTTTCTCCTTTTTCTATCGTAGATAAAATTGCAATCTCTATTTTTATCGATAAATCAATTAAGTGGGGATTTTGATGTTTTTTTCCCAACCAATCTAGAAGCATAACCATCGATAACATAATACCTACAGGATTAGCAATCCCTTTACCTGCAATATCTGGTGCTGACCCATGGGCTGCTTGAGCCATTGCTTGCTTTTGATTTGCATTTATAGAAGGTGCTAGTCCTAGGCTACCTACAAGTTCACCAGTTAAATCAGATAGAATATCTCCAAACATATTTTCCGTAACGATGACATCAAAATCATGAATCCTCCTTACAAGATGTGCTGCCATGGCATCTACATGGTAATCATCAACTTCAACTTCTGGGTAATCTTTGCCTACCTCTAAAC
>JAPFDS010000059.1 GCA_026168805.1 Caryophanales bacterium
ATTTCAAACACGACAACCCTACCTAGTGTCACACTAGGCTCTTATGCAGACTGTGCCACATAAGCACTTAGACTATCGGAACTACGTTCCTACACCGCTAAGCTAGTGCTTGTTGCTATGTTGTTGCTTGCATTCAAGTCTGCATGGTCTTTGTGATCACAAGACTTACAATGAAATTTATCACCTTTTCTGTTTGATTTTTCCGCGTGTTTGCAAACAAAACAAGTTTGACTCGTTTTGTATGGATTAATGTCGAGCACAGGAATATTGTATTTCGCAGCTCGTTCCTTTATGAACATTTTCAGTTGATAAAAAGCCCAATTGTGAATGGTTCTGTCAGCTTTATTAATGGAACGACATGTTTTTCGTATATCGTCTAACTGTTCCATTTTAATCATTGCGTTATTGAATGTAAGGGCAAAATCAACAATGTTTTTCGCAAGTTTTCGGTTATAATCTTTCATCCAATCACTTTCCTTTTTACCCACGCGTTCAATGGCTCGCAGAGCCTTCTTTTGTCCTAGGGAACGACGTAGAGAATGAAAGTGACGACGTTTATAACCAACTTCTTTACCAGAAAAAAATTGACGCAAACCACTGAGTGGTTCAGACAACACAGCAATGTGTCGCAAACCCAAATCAACACCTATTGGTGTGAAGTCTTCGACGTTCAGTTTTATGTTTTTTAGTTCTGATGAGACTTGTACGGGTATAGCAATGTACCACGATGTACCTTTTCTTAATAGTTGAATCGTACCACGAAACTCACGTTTCTCTTTAATAAAAAAAGGGAAAAAGGTTTTAACATCATCTGATTCAAAAACAGGCATCGTTACTTTCTTTTCATTTGTACAAAACGAAATGTACCAACGCTTATTCTTTTCAACGGCATTCCAATTTTGATTATTTATCGAAATTCCAATTGAATTTCTAAAAACAGGTATCGTTTTGGCTAAACCTTTCTTAACGTCAGAAATGGCCTTTCTAGCCCTTCGGATAGCTTCGTTTTTGATGGCTGATTTCAAATTAGCGTCCACGTTTTTAGAACTTAATGTTTCTTTATTTGATAACCTTA
>JAPFDS010000010.1 GCA_026168805.1 Caryophanales bacterium
AAAAATATTCGGATTTTTATTTACTATCTTTATTTAAAAGATGTATTCTATAAAAAGCGTCCTAAACATGTGACTTTCAATTAAATACAAAAGTAGTTTCAGGGTTATATAATTAGCACCCACAAATACTTGACTCAATCCCACTGCAACATCTGTTAGCCATTTTTTCATGGCTTCTGTTATACTACTAATAAAACGTACATAAAAATATTGTTCTAGAGGAGAGGTAGCACATTGACTATAGACTCATCTAAAAAGATTATTGTAGAAACGGAAAAAACGTTACGAAATATATCAGGGATTATTAAGAAAAATGGGCGTAAAATATTGCATCAATATCCAATTACTTCTCCGCAATTTATTGCCCTTCAATGGGTCAGTGAAAAAGGTAATTTAACCATTGGAGAATTATCCCATAAAATAGGCTTAGCATTTAGCACAACAACAGATCTTGTGGACCGGATGGAAAAAAATGATTTGGTTGAACGAGTTCGAGATCAAAAAGATCGACGTGTTGTTCGCATACATATTCTCGAAAAAGGCAAACAAATTATTAATGATGTTGTTCAAAAGCGTCAAGATTACTTAGGAACAGTACTTGCTTCATTGTCCGTAGCTGAGATGGAAAACATGAATGAAGTGCTCCATGTACTCCATGAAAACATGCATCGATTGGATGAAATAGAAGAAAATAAATAATGTATAAAAGGGTGCCTTATACATATGAGGGGCTCTTTTATTATGGAAAAACTCACCTCCTATTGGTCTAAAAATAAATATAGCTCGTATATATAGTAGTACAAACTATCAATAGGAGGGAAAAGATGTATAAGAAGAATATGTTCATCTCTTTAACCATCTTTTGTGCACTCGTTTTATTAGCGGGGTGTTTTAACAAAGAGTCATTAGAGGAAATGGATGTACCTCAAGATGATGCCGAACAAACATCGGGTGAGATGGAAGAAGATGAACTAGAAAGTGAAGCAGACATGGTTCCTCGTGAGTTATACTTTATTGATGCCAATGGAATGGTCGCAGCTCAAACGATTGAACTTCCAGTAGAAGCATCCAAAAAAGTAGCGACACAGGTGCTGGAGCATTTAGTTGTTGACGGTGCTGGTTCTTCAAAAGTACCGAACGGATTTCGAGCAGTTTTACCTGCGGGCACAGAAATATTAGGATTAAATCTTCAAGAGGATGGAACAATAGTAGTAGATGTGAGTGAAGAGTTTAATGAGTACGCTGCTGAAGATGAACTGCAAATTCTTGAAGCGATGACGTATTCACTTACACAGTTTGATAATATCGACATGATGCAATTAAGAGTGAATGGGCATGAACAAAAGGTTATGCCAGTGAGTGGAACGCCAATTGGCAAAGGGTACACACGAAGTAAAGGTATAAATGTGATGCAAACAGACACGACTGATTTCTTGCAAAGTGAAGCCGTTACAGTGTTTTATCCAACAGAGTATAATGATTCCAGATATTATGTCCCAGTCACGCAATACGTTTCAGATGAGGAAGAAAATAAATATGGGTCTCTGATTGAGGCGTTAATTGATGGGCCGAAATATAATATTTTACAAATAGAACATGTTTTCAATCCGCAAACGGCACTAACTGCAGAACCAACATTAGAAGATGGAGTACTTGAAGTTGAATTTAACGATCGCATCTTAAAAGATGCAGATGAAGCCGTGATTTCTGATGAAGTGATGGAGACACTCGTTCGTACCTTGACGAAAGATGAAGCGGTAGAAGCGGTCCAAATTAAAGTGGAAAATGTTGAAGCACTTCAAAGTGAAACAGGTGAGGTGTATGATGAACCTGTAACAGTCGGACTATTTACTCCGAAAGAAAAACTATGATGAGACTGAAGCCTTCAGTCTCTATCTTCTTTTTTAAGAGGGGTATCAAACAATTCCTGCGTGTACATTTATCGTAAATATGATAAAATGATGAAAGAATTTGAGAGGGGCTTGAGATCCATGCGAAAAGATAATCGACAAATAGATGAATTACGTTCTATTACAATGACACCAAATTTTACAATCCATCCAGAAGGATCTGTACTTATTGAAGTTGGCGATACGAAAGTTATTTGTAATGCGAGTATAGAAAATAGAGTACCACCTTTTATGCGTGGGCAAGGAAAAGGCTGGATTACAGCCGAATATGCTATGTTACCAAGAGCAACCAATCAACGAAATATTCGAGAATCCTCCCGCGGTAAAGTAGGTGGGAGAACGATGGAAATTCAACGTCTCATCGGACGAGCACTACGTTCTGTAGTAGATTTAGATGCATTTGGCGAACGAACATTGTGGGTAGACTGTGACGTTATTCAAGCTGATGGAGGTACGCGAACAGCATCTATCACAGGAGCATTTGTAGCCGTAGTCCTCGCGTTTGAAACGCTACTAGAAAAAGGAACGATTGAAAAAATGCCTGTGACGGATTTTTTAGGAGCTACTTCTGTAGGCGTCTTGTCAAATAAAGAAACAGTACTGGACTTAAATTATGAAGAAGATTTTGATGCACACGTTGATATGAATCTTGTAATGACAGGACAAGGTGAATTTGTTGAAATCCAAGGTAGTGGGGAAGAAGCTACATTCACTCAAGAACAATTACTTTCCATGCTCTCATTAGGGAGTAAAGGAATCCAAGAAATATTCGACATGCAAGCAAAAGCTTTAGGAGATATCGCTGAAAAAGTGGGAAAACCAACAGAATAAGGTGAATGACATGAAAAAAATTCTAATTGCATCCAAAAATAAAGGGAAAATAGCTGAATTTAAAAAGCTATTTTCCAAGCATCACATAGACGTCATTTCTTTACATGATTTGGAAGAAGATGTGGAAGATATTGAAGAAACCGGGAGCACATTTAAAGAAAATGCAGCCCTTAAAGCTGAAACAATCGCTCAACAGATGAATATTCCGGTGCTAGCAGATGACTCCGGGTTAATCGTTCCTGCATTAGACGGAGCGCCAGGCATATACTCCGCGCGGTACGCTGGAGAAAATGCAAATGATCAAGCAAATAATGCCCTTCTTTTAAAAAATATGATAGACTTAAAGGGCGATGAACGGAAGGCTCATTTCATCTGTGTGCTGGCAATCGCGAAACCAGGTGAAGTCACACAGTTTTTAACCGGTTATTGCGAAGGTACAATCGCCAATGAAACGACAGGAACACATGGTTTTGGTTATGATCCATTATTTATTCCTGAAGGATATCATCAGACGATGGCGGAACTTGATTCGCATGTGAAGAATGACATCAGTCATCGATCTGTAGCTATTCGTTTATTAGAAAAAGATTTGGCAACATTATTTTTTACATAAGGTGGTATACAAATGAAAGAAATCATCGTCATGAGTGATAGTCATGGACTTGTCCATGAGATTGCGGAAATTTGTAACCGTCATGAAGCAGATTTTATTTTTCATTGTGGGGATTCTGAACTTTCGAGAGAAGAGAAAGTGTTACAAAATATTACTACTGTCGAAGGTAATTGTGACCAATTCGATCAATTTAACCAAGATGAAATTGTTGTTGTGGAAGGAGTGCGCTTTTTAATTACACATGGGCACTTATATAATGTTAAACAACAGCTTTCAACACTTTCCTACCGTGCTTCTGAACTGGAATCTGATGTCGTGTGCTTTGGCCATTCCCATGTGGTGTATGCTGAACAGGATAACGAACATGTGTATATCAACCCTGGTAGCATTCGGATTCCACGTAGTCCGGCCTATCCTACGTATGTAGTTTTAACGTTAGATAATGATCAACAATTAACATGGTCACTTTGGTCAGTGGATGGAGAGAAAGTTACGAGCAAAGTATTTGAACTCTAAAATAATTTGTTTAGTATTGACCGTTTACCCCTTATGAAAAAAAGAAAAAACTTTTTCCAATTAAATATTGACAATATATAGTATCTTGCTTATAATAGTATTTGTCGTTAAAAAACGAATGAAGCTTTTTTACATAGTTAAATGTGCGGGTGTAGTTTAGTGGTAAAACTCCAGCCTTCCAAGCTGATGTCGAGGGTTCGACTCCCTTCACCCGCTCCATTTATTTTTTTTGTTTTAATAGTGTCCCGGTAGCTCAGCTGGATAGAGCAACAGCCTTCTAAGCTGTAAGTCGCAGGTTCGAATCCTGCCCGGGACGTTCCGGAGAAACCTTATCAACTCAATGTTGGTGAGGTTTTTTATTTTTGCTTAAAATACAAGTGACGAAATACAAAGTGACCGATTTTTCATTTTCAAAATCAAAGGGAATACGATTGATTTTGAAAAGTTTTTACACATTTTTTACACATGATAACATTCACAATGCTAAAAGTCCGTACATCACAACGAATATACACGTTGATATGTACGGACTTTTTCGTTTCGGTTTGATCATCGATTAGTAAGTACAAAACTCTACATCTACTCAACTTCTACAATAATATTTACATTGGAAGCATCATGTCCCTTAATGCGGAGTGGGGCGGAAAATGCCGATATTAAGGTTTTGCCAATAATTGGTTCAGGATTAATATCTTCATAAATAAGCATTGTTGGGTCTTCGTATTTTTCGTGATCTAAAAATGCGTGATGAATTGCATAGCCATTTTCTTGTGCGTCATTTAAATTTTCAATACTTAACGTATCAATGGAAACTGCTTTACACTTTGGAAGCTCCGTTCTAATAAATACTGCTGCTTCATGTGAAATTGCGGGCGGGTTATTGGAGTATTTCTCAAAGTCAGTGCTTCGATATTTCCAATATCCCGTATTAAAGATTAATAAATCAGCGTTGTACAACTCTTCTCCATATGCTTTTAATTGTTCAACACCAATGAGTGTATTGGATTTGCTTGGACAATTAATTAATAATGGACTTTTATAAATGAAATCTTCGATTGGAATTTCATCAATTCCTTTTCCCGTTGGTATATGATGCCAAGGTGCATCGACATGTGTACCAGCGTGCAAATAGATACTTAATACACTTCCATTCCAATCATCACCTTTATCTTTTCTTTCTCGAGGTTCTAGGCGGACTTCGGGTAAAGTAGGATGAACAGGCATTCCTTCATAAATTGGGTAACCGATCTCTACATATGTTGACATTTGATGATTCTCCTCTCGTTACATAAAAATATATTTAGTAGTCTTCTATTTCCCTATTAAAATAATGTTATCAATTAAACGAGCCTTTTTATATTGTACCGCAATTGCAATAATCATATCGCCAGTACAGGTTTGTTTTTTTGTTAAATCGGGATAGGACAATACGTCGACATAATCAATCACACCTTCGTGGATGTTCTTCTCTAAAAATTCTAAAACCTTTGTTTGAAGTTGTTGGACGTTTGTCTCGCCTGCGTTGTAGAATCTTTCTCCGTATTGTAAACTTTGATAAAGGTTACGAGCTTCTTCACGCTCGGTTTGTGACAAATGGATATTTCTAGAGCTTAAGGCAACACCATCTGTTTCACGAACAGTGGGACAAGTAACGATATCCAGGCGGAAGTTAAAATCTTCAACCATACCTTCGATCACCGCAGCTTGCTGTGCGTCTTTTCGTCCAAAATATACACGATTCGGAACGACTATATGAAAGAGCTTTGTCAATACTGTTGCAACACCATTAAAATGCCCCGGCCTGGATTGCCCACACAAAACATTCGTACGTTGATCAACAGACACGGAGACTACGGGCGTTCGAGGATACATTTCTACTGCTTGAGGACAAAAAAGAACATCTACTCCAGCATCTTCTGCCACTTTTCTGTCCCGGTTAAAATCTCGAGGATATTGATCGAAATCCTCATTTGGTCCGAACTGTAATGGATTGACAAACAGACTCACTACAACAAAATCATTTTCCTTTTTAGCCTGATCCACTAAACTTAAATGTCCTTCATGCAAGTAACCCATCGTCGGTACAAAGCCGATTGTATGATTTAAACGAAGTTCTGCATCTACGGATTCTTGCATATCACTAATGGATGTGATTACTTTCATAACTTTTCCCTTCTTCCTGTAAGGCTACATATTAATCGAACTCAGAGGTCACTATCTATTTTAAAAACGTTTTCATAGTATTTCGAGACGATTTCATTTAATGATATCATTTATAAAAAATACACCAAAGAAATATGCTACTTTAGATATTAAGTAAAATCTCTAGAATGCTTTGCTGACTTTATATTTTAAGAGAATATAAAATTATTGGAGATGAGGATATGAAGAACTATCAAAAAGTGTCGTTAAGGGTGTTTATTTCTAGTGCTATATTATTAACGTTTACAAGTATTTTAGGATTGGGTGATTTTTATGTGCAAATAGGAATAAAACGGAAGATATTAACCTATTATGAGATCGATATTATTTTGATAATCATATTAGTGGTGACAGGGATTGTTTGTATAGGTATGACTGTTGAGAAAAAGTTATATAGGGTAGTTATAAATACTTTTATTGTTTATGCGTTAGTTTTATATGTGCTGCATAGTTTTATAGTACGAATAGATACAGAATACACAGAATTTTATATGGAAAATGAAGGGGATCGTTTTTTTGCCATTGAAGGTATTAGTAGTGAGATATATAGAGTAAGGGGAGGTATGTTTTTACAGCGTATTGGGGATTTAAAAGTAGAAAAAAGGTGGCAACCAATAAGTCAAGGTACTTATGATGTTTATTGGAATGAGGATAATAAAATGGTTATAGAATATATGAGTAGTGGGAAAGGGAAAACAAGCAGGGAAGAGCTGAACTATAAATAAGGGATAACATATTATAAAAATCGAAACACAATAAAAACGAGGAGAATCCATAGTTGAAGTTTTACTTTTGTTTAAAATACAGGTAACAATTCTCGAGTGATCAAGACGTTATTGTATATATAAGGTTTATATCTTTATATATATAATCTTGGTGGGAAGAGACTGTTGTAAAAGTCATTTTTAAGATAGGGTGCGTAAGTATTAACTGTTTTTTAACAATTGACAATCATTTTTAAAGTCGCTATATTGTGAACACGATATGAAGTGCCTCTTTATGAATAATTGAACAAGCTAGTTTTGTGGAGGAGAATAGTATATTTTTTCAAATAAATGGAAGCGCATACACACCAGTTGTAAAAGTGATGCGCGTGAAGCATAAGTGTATCGAGTTATCATCATATGTTCAAAGATAGGATAGCACCTAATATATACATCATATAAAAGGAGGAATTTATAATGAAAAGACGATTAATCTTATTCAGTTTGTTTTTGGTACTGACGTTAGTCATCGCAGCATGTGATGATGATAATTCATCTGGTGACGGAGTCGGTGGGGGAGAAACGCTTGACGGTGAGTTCATTACGATCTTAACTGGTGGTTCATCAGGTGTTTATTATCCATTAGGTGGCGCTCTAGCTAAAATCTATTCGGACGAAGGAGCGAAAGCAAACAGCCAATCAACTGCTGCGTCAGCCGAAAACGCGACAACCCTTAACCAAGATAAAGCAGAGGTGGCCTTTGCGATGGGAGATACGATTGCCGATGCGGTAGAGGGAATTGATAGTTTTGATGAACAAGGACCTCAAGAAAATTTACGAGCAATGGCATCTTTATATACAAATTACATGCAAGTCGTTACGACACAAGATTCTGGAATAGAAACAGTAGATGACCTAAAAGGCAAAACAGTTGCTGTTGGTGCGCCAGGTTCAGGGACGGAAATAAGTGCTAAACGTATATTAGAGGCGTATGATATGACTTATGATGATATTACTGAAGATTATCTTTCGTTTTCTGAAGGTGTTGAAGGGATGAAAAATGGGAACGTTGATGCTGTTGTTATTTCTTCTGGACTGCCAAACTCAGGAATTATGGAATTAGATACAACGGAGGATATCGCAATCGTTGAAATTGAAGAAGATAAAATTGATGCATTATCTGAAAAATACCCAGCATATTTCTCTACAAGCGTTCCAGCAGATACGTATGACTCCATGGAGAAAGATGCAAATACAATTGGTGTCAGAAATATATTAGTGACACATACTGGAGTGTCTGATGACTTGGTATATGAAATGACAAAAACGTTCTTTGAAAACATCGAACAAATGCGAGATAGTCATAATGCGGCTGAAGGAATTGAAATAGAAAAAGCGTTAGACAATCTACCGGCAGAACTCCATCCAGGTGCTAAGAGATATTACGAAGAAGAAGGTATAGAAGTAGATTAACTTCTTTTAAACGATGAAAAAAATAATACTGGTGTTGTTTTTGCTAGTCATTATAATCGGGGGGCTTTTCCTCCCGATTCAATCTGGATTTATTTTAGAGGATATGAATGGTAAGACCTTACGCTTTTTTCCAACATCAGAAAAAGCGCTCACTATTGGCTGGTATCATTCTGTCGAACTTACACCTTGGAAAGAAATATACCGTGTAACGGATGATCATACACTTTCGCTTGAGTCAACTGTGTATAAGGCCTATGGAGCTGGTACACCTGATACTGAAGGAGATGTTGAGTTATTATCCGACGGTTTTATACGTATCACGGGAATTGATCGAGAAATTCCGTATTACTCCTTACTTTATACGCCTGAATCACGTTATTATATAGAGTTTAATCATGAGACGCATGAGCTTAAAGATTATGTGTCTGATTATACAAATGTAAACGTTGTCTATCAATCGCTTACGTTATACGAGTGGTTGAAACAAATGATCTTTTAAGTATAGGCAGAAATTTATCTGTTCTTTATATGTTGTACTGTGTGCAAAAAGACGATTAAGGAGGCAATACAATGAGTAAACATTCAACAGCTAAAAAACTGGATGAAAACCATCAGACAGAAGATGATATAAAAAAAGTTGTCGAAGAATATGATATTGAAGCACGTTATCGCGACATAAATATCAAATGGATCATTCGACTCATTTCGTTTATATCTGTCGGATTAGCTTTTTTTCATCTGATTACATCATATACAGGGCCTCTTGTTACATTGCAGCATCGTGCATTGCATACAGGAGTCATATTAGCACTTGTGTTTTTATTATATCCATCACGTAAGAAAGCTCCTCAGCAAAGACCGTCAGTGATTGATTTTTTATTAGCTTTATTATCAATCGCGACCATTGTATACATCTTTGTAGATTATATGGGGATTGTGAAACGAGCAGGATTGCCAAATGAAGCAGATTTTATTTTCAGCTTATTAATTGTAATGCTCGTACTTGAAGGTGGAAGGCGTGTTGTTGGTACGGGGTTAACGATTTTAAGTTCGTTATTTTTATTATATGCTTACTTAGGGCCTCACTTACCAGATATGATCGCTCATCGGGGATATTCTATTAGTGATATTTTAACGTATATGTACTTGACTACTGAGGGCATATACGGAACTGCTATAGGTGTTTCGGCTACATATATCTTTTTATTCATATTGTTCGGAGCATTTTTAGGACGAACCGGAATGGGCCAGCTGTTTAATGATACGGCGATGGCTATAGCCGGACACTCATCTGGAGGACCAGCAAAGGTATCGGTCATTTCAAGTGGACTGCTTGGATCGATTAATGGTTCAGCAATTGCAAACGTTGTAACAACAGGTTCCTTTACGATCCCGTTAATGAAACGGACAGGATATTCGAAGAACTTTTCTGGTGCGATTGAAGCGTCCGCATCAGTCGGGGGACAAATCCTTCCACCAGTGATGGGTGCTACTGCGTTTATTATGGCGGAAACACTTGGGATGCCTTATAGTCAAATAGCGTTAGCAGCGATTATCCCAGGATTTTTATATTATTTAGGTGTTATTACCGTTGTGCATTTACGAGCGAAAAAGCGTGGTTTACGTGGATTATCAAGGTCAGAACTACCGAGCATTAAGACAGTGATGAAAGAAAGAGGGCATTTAATTATTCCACTGATCATTTTAATTTATATGCTATTTAGTGGATTTACTCCTATTTATGCGGCTGTTTGGGCGATTATATCCACGATCGTTGTATCGACATTTCGTGCGAAAACTCGCATGAGTGTTAAAGGGGTTTTTAAAGCCATGGAGGACGGAACGAGGAGTGCCCTCGGAGTGGCTATGGCTTGTGCGATGGTGGGAATTATTGTAGGTGTTGCATCACTGACAGGATTTGGATTGAAAATGACGACAGCGATTTTAGTTCTTGGTCAGGATATGCTCTTATTAACATTGTTCTTTACAATGGTAGCATCACTTATTTTAGGAATGGGTTTACCGTCTATCCCAACTTATATTATTACATCGTCAATGGCTGCACCAGCGTTGGTTCAGTTTGGTATTGAACCATTTGTATCGCACATGTTCGTATTTTATTTCGGTATTTTAGCGAACTTAACACCTCCAGTTGCTTTAGCGGCTTTTGCAGGTGCGGGAATATCAGGCGGTGATCCGAACCGAACTGGCTTCGCGTCCTTAAAATTAGCCGCGGCTGGAATTTTAGTCCCCTATGTTTTTGCTTACTCACCGGAGTTACTTATGCAAGACGGATCGTTTACTGAGATTGCATGGGCAACGGTGACAGCGACCATTGGAATTATTACGTTAGGGGCAGCATTAGAAGGCTACTTGCTGACAAATGTAAATATGTACTTACGAATCATAGCCTTAGCGTGTGCATTATCCTTAGTGATTCCAGGAGTTGTTTCAGATACGATTGGACTCAGCTTACTAGCTATTTTAATCATATTCCAAGTGAGACAGCGCAGGCAAACGAAACTGCAAATGGCGGAAGGTGCGTAAATCGTGTGTTAAAATGTGTCAACCTTAAGATATACGCATGGGTATAAACTAAGACACTTATCATAATAAGTGTCTTTGCTTTATTAGCAGCAAATGATCGCTACATGGTGCGCGGGGAGGGGAAAATACCAATCATGCATAATAGACAGCTAATGGAGTGGTTAGAGCAGCATTTATTACAGTTAAACCTTGAATCAACAGCGATTGATTATACGGAAGGCTATACGCGATTAGGATATTCAGAAGAAGAAAGAAAAGCAATGGAAGTTTTTGAATCCATCGCTCGTTCGTTACATATGTCTGTGCGAAAGGATCAAGCAGGAAATCGGATTGCTAGATGGGAAGGCCGAGAAAAGTTACCTCCAATGGCACTTGGTTCACATGTAGATACAGTAAAAAATGGCGGAGCGTATGATGGAGTTGCAGGCGTCCTTTGCGCACTTGCGGCTATTCATCAATTACAGCTAGACGGTTTCGTTCCCGTTCGACCGATTGAAGTCATTTGTTTCGCAGCTGAGGAGTCGGCCTGCTTTGGTGTTTCTACGATCGGAAGTGAAGCAATGGCTGGAATGCTTGATAAGGAGGCCATTTGCTCTTTGGAAGATCAGGAAGGTTTGACCGTACAAGAAGCCATTATTTCTGCTGGACTGGATTGGGATTCCATACAAGACGCCGAACGTCAAAAGGATGACGTATATAAGTACCTTGAGTTACATATCGAACAGGGAAGTCGATTGGAACATGCGGGGAAGCAATTTGGGGTAGTCACTGCCATTGCTCGTCCGGTACGATTTTTACTTGAGATTATTGGGCAAACGAATCATTCAGGTACAACATATATGGATGAAAGAAAAGATGCCTTAGTTGCAGCATCTTCACTGGTGTCATTTATATATCATCGGGCAAAGGAACTTTCACAATCTGAAAAACACCCGATTGTTGCTACTGTTGGAACATTTAACGTATCTCCTAATGCAACAACGAGTGTTCCTGGATTTGTTGAACTAGGGATTGATATACGCAGTGTGGACGATTCATTGAAAAGTACACTAGGAAAAGAAATAGATCATACACTCAAAGACATTCAAAAGGAATATCACGTGGAATCAACGATCGAAAAAATTGTCGACAATCCTTCTGTTTTCTTAGATGAAAACTTCGCAAAAAAGATAAAAGATATCGGTGAAAAATCAGGGTTCACATCGATGTATATGGAAAGCGGGGCAGGACATGATGTCATGAATATGGCCAAAAAATGGCCAGCTGGTCTCATTTTTATACCTTGCAAAGATGGCATTAGTCATAACCCTAAGGAATATGCCTCATTAGAAGATCTCGCAATGGGCTCTACTAGTCTTACACATATTATAAAAAGCGAAACGCAATAAAAATGGAACATTCCGTACGTTTGTGTAGTATATAAAGATACCGACTTTTCTCACATTTTAGCTGGATTCTTGTTAGAAGCATTGCTAAAAATAGTTTTCTCACATATCATATGATATACAATAATGTGTATTCTGTTAAAAGGGAGTGAATCTATGTCTCAAGATGAGGGTAAAGTTATTTTATTTCCAACCTGGCAAAAAAACTTAGAACAAGAAAGTTTAGCAGCCATGCGGGAAAAAAATTATGATGAAGCGTTAGAAAAAATCAATCAATTGCTCAGTTTTAAAGTAGAAAACCACGAAATATATATTGCTAAACTCATTTGTTTGATGGAATTAAGTGACCATCAAGGTGCTCTTGAACTTAGTGAAGAGATGCTTGATAAGAAAGATGAAAATTACTTTCAATATGTTCATATTTATTTAACCGTTTTATTTCAAATGGGTTCGTATGAAGAATTAATCGATCATGTCGAATACGAATTTAGAGAACACGAAATTCCAACTGTACTTGCTGAGCAATTTGAGAAGTTAGAGGAAGCAAGCCGGTCACTCTTCGAAGAAATAAGAATTCAGCAAGATGTCGAATACATAACTGAATTTAAAAAAGCTGTACATAAACGAGCATTTCAGAAACAGTGGAACATAATGACGGGAATTCGGAAAAATAGCTTACATATCCACCCACAATTAATCGAATATTTAGCAAGTGATGATATGCACCCGATGGTCCAAACGGCCATTTTTAAGAGTTTGCAAGACGAGTCTTACATACAAGAAGTACACGTACGAAAATTAGGAATGAATGCTTCATTTACGCCTGCTGAAGTACCTTCAATAGAGCAAGACCCAAATGTGCTTGAGATAGAAGCAATGGTAGAGGATGTAGAACAAGAAAATCCAGTGATGCATCACATGATGATTCAAACACTCCACCGGTTTGCCTACGTGCGGTATCCTTTCACATTTGAAAAAGAGCAATTAACCATCATTGGTGATACGATTCGTCAATTGGCAATCGATAGTTTTTCAAATGAAGTACATACATATGAAGATCCAGCATACGAACTCATGTCTGAGGAAATACAAATGTCGCTATCATTATACCTAAGTGTTGCGGAGGAGTAATCGAACTGAAAAGCTTGAAACACATGTGAAGTGTGTTATAATAAATTGGTTGAAAAAAGCTCACTGTTTAAAGCAATATAAGGAACAGACATTGCGTATTTGCTCATAAAATATACATATATAATGGAGGTTATCACATGGTAGCTACATGGGAGAAAAAAGAAGGTAACGAAGGTGTTCTTACGTTTGAAGTAAGCACAGAAGAATTTGAAGCAGGTTTAGATGAAGCATTTAAAAAAGTTGTGAAAGATGTTCAATTGCCTGGTTTTAGAAAGGGAAAAATTCCACGTAAGATTTTTGAAAACCGTTTTGGTGTGGAGTCATTATACCAAGATGCAATAGATCATGTTTTACCAGATGCTTATATGAAAGCTGTAGAAGAAGCTGAGATTGACCCTGTTGATCAGCCAAGTATCGATGTTGATGAAATCGAACGTGGAAAGCCACTCGAGTTCACTGCAACTGTTACGGTGAAACCAGAAGTTGAACTAGGTGAATATAAAGGCATTGAAGTAAAAGACGAGGAAGTTGAAGTTACGGATGAAGAAGTTGATGCGGCACTTGAAGAACTTCAAAATGAACAAGCTGAACTTATTCTAAAAGAAGAAGGTACGATTGAAGATGGTGACACAGTTGTTATTGACTTTGAAGGATTTTTAGGTGACGAACCATTTGAAGGTGGCCAAGCTGAAAACCATTTATTAGAAATCGGTTCAGGTCAATTTATTCCTGGCTTTGAAGAAAAGCTTGTAGGAAAAGAAACTGGAGAACATTCAATTGATATTACTTTTCCAGAAGAGTACCATGCTGAAGAATTAGCTGGTAAAGATGCAACATTCAAAGTAACGGTTCATGAAATGAAAGAAAAAGAAATTCCTGCACTAGATGATGAATTTGCCAAAGACGTTGATGATGATGTGGAAACGTTAGATGAACTAAAAACAAAGAAAAAAGAAGAACTACAAGCACAAAAAGAACAAGAAGTTGAAAATGTGAAACGTGAAGAAATCATTGAAACTGTAACAGAGAGTGCATCTGTTGATATTCCTGAAGCAATGATTCAATCCGAAGTAGAGCAAATGACGAATGAATTTGAACAACGTCTCCAGCAACAAGGTATGACAATGGAAATGTATACACAATTTTCTGGCCAAACAGCAGAAGATATCCAAAAAGATATGAAAGAAGATGCTGAGAAACGTGTTAAAACACGTCTTACATTAGAAGCTATTTTCGAAGCGGAAGATCTTGAAGTATCTGACGAAGATGTAGATGCAGAATTTGAAAAAATGGCAGGAATGTATAATATGGACGTTGAACAAATCAAAGGTTTATTAGGTGGAAACATTGACGCTGTTAAAGGTGATTTATCACTAGAAAAAACAATTCAATTCCTTTTAGACGAAAGTAAAACTGTATAAAGACGATTTAGTTGTTTGAATATGCAATTTATCGGGTACAATAACAAGGTGCAAAGGAATTTTGCGCCTTGTTTATGCATATGGATCAATAGGTAGCCATGATTGTTTATAGAGAAGGGTTGGAAGCGCTCTATTGTATTTCTGTAGCTTATTCAAGTAGCGATAAGTAGGTATTATGAAATTCATTAAGATGCATGAATTTAGGAAACTTAGAAATAATAATAAACGTACTACATATTATTAATTAATTTCATAATATGGATTTAACGCCATATCACGCTTTCAAATAGGTGCAAAGTTTTCATGAATATATGGAAAGAGAATCACTAGTAGTCGTCTGTCTTTCAAGAGGTATATTGTTTTGTTTTCTAAATATGTTCTGCTATGATGGAATGAATAGTATGAATTTACGCATGAATGAAGAGTTAACTTTTAGGGGTGAAAATTATGTTTAAATTTAACGAAGAAAAAGGACAATTAAAATGCTCATTTTGTGGAAAGAGTCAAGATCAAGTCCGCAAATTAGTTGCTGGTCCAGGTGTTTATATATGTGATGAATGTATCCATTTATGCACTGAGATAGTTGAAGAAGAATTAGGTGCGGTTGAAGAAGGGGAACTAGAAGAAATTCCTACACCTAAAGAGATCAATGAAACACTGAATGATTATGTCATTGGTCAATCTGAAGCGAAAAAGAATCTGTCAGTAGCCGTATATAATCATTATAAGCGGATTAACTCCCCTAAAAACACAGGCGATGTTGAATTAGCTAAGAGTAACATTGCTATTTTAGGGCCTACAGGTAGTGGTAAAACATTACTTGCACAAACACTTGCACGAATTTTAGATGTACCATTTGCAATGGCTGATGCAACTTCACTTACGGAAGCAGGATACGTAGGGGAAGATGTTGAAAATATAATCCTTAAATTAATCCAATCTGCTGATTACGATATTGAAAAAGCAGAAACTGGAATTATTTATATTGACGAAATCGACAAAGTAGCTCGCAAGTCAGACAATCCATCCATCACAAGAGATGTATCTGGTGAAGGTGTTCAACAAGCACTTCTGAAAATATTAGAAGGAACCGTTGCTAGCGTTCCACCTCAAGGAGGACGTAAGCATCCACATCAAGAATTCATCCAATTGGATACTACGAACATTTTATTCATTGTTGGTGGTGCTTTTGGTGGTATGGAAGATATTATTAAACGTAGATTAGGTAGAAAGGTTATTGGCTTTGGTTCAGAAGATCAGGAAGTAGTAGATGATTCAACTGAATTACTGACACAAGTACTCCCTGAAGATTTACAAGAATATGGTTTAATACCAGAATTCATTGGACGTCTCCCAGTCATTACGAGCTTGGAGACACTTGATGAAGACGCTCTTGTACAAATCTTAACAAAACCAAAAAATGCTTTAGTCAAACAATTTGAACATTTGTTTGAAATGGACGATGTTGAATTGCAATTTGAAGAAGAAGCATTAGTTGAAATTGCGAAAAAAGCGATTGAACGAAAAACAGGAGCACGTGGATTACGTTCAATTATTGAATCAATCATGCTTGATGTGATGTACGAATTACCATCTAGGGAAGACATTACGACTTGTATCATTACAAAAGAAACGGTTGTTAATGAAAATACATTTCCTAAATTAGTGTTTGAGGATGGAACGGTCACAGAAGGCGATCAAAAATTACCAAAAGAAAGTGCATAAAAGATAGATCGTAAGTAATTGAGTAAAGTTCATTAAACTGTTTATGAATAAAAAGAGACTGACGTAGCTCATTCTCCTTGTACATTAGTTTCGTATAATGAGAATATATATACTGCTAATGTCAGTCTTTTTTATTCAACAGTGGAAAACGATAAAATTAGATGTAACCGAGTGGAGGTACATAACATGACAACGAATTACAAGCAACTCCCCCTCCTAGCATTGCGTGGTATCATCATATATCCTATGACTGACCACCATTTAAATATAGGTAGGAAAGAATCAGTCCTCGCACTAGAACAAGCTATGGTCGAAAAACAACAACTTTTTGTCACAGCTCAAAAACAAGCAAGCACAAACTCTCCTAAAGAAGAAGATTTATATGCATACGGTACAATCGTACATATCAAACATGTTGAGAAATTACCAAATGGTACATTTCGTGTGTTTGTAAATGGAGGCAAACGCGCAAAGATATCCAGAGTGTTAGAAGACAAGTCACATATGAACGTGGAAGTCGAAATATTAGAGGATATTCATGGTGAAAAAGTAGAAGAAGAGGCTTTAAGAAGATATTTATTGGATCAATTTAGAGAATATATGAAAGTGTCTAGAAAGATTACAGAAGATATGTGGCTGAAAACACTTGATATTACTGACCCAGCACAAATGGGATATATGATTGCGTCACATATATCGATTAAAATAAGTGACAAACAAGCATTGTTAGAAATCGATCACGTAGTAGAGCGATTAAAGAAATTAATTACATATACAACAAATGAAAAAAAGATTGTGAACATAGAAAGTGACATTAACAAACGTGTCACTAAATCAATGGAAAAAACACAAAAGGAATTTTATTTACGTGAGCAATTAAAAGCTATTCAAACAGAACTAGGCGAAACAGATGGCACAGGTGGAGAAGTAGGTGAGTTAAAACAAAAAATTAAAGACGCTTCGATGCCGGAAGATGTTGAAAAAACAGCTTTAAAGGAATTAGAGCGGTTTGAACGTATTCCACAAGCATCTGGAGAAAGTGGTATCATTCGAAATTATATTGACTGGCTGATTTCCATTCCATGGAGTGATCAGACGGAAGATATTATTGAAATGAAACGTGCTAAAAAAACGTTAGATGCGGATCATTATGGGTTGGATAAAGTAAAAGAACGTATTTTAGAATACTTAGCTGTTCAAAAGCTGACCAACCAATCAAAAGGACCAATCCTATGCTTAGTAGGACCTCCTGGAGTTGGGAAAACATCATTAGCAAATTCCATAGCCCGCTCGATAAATCGATCCTTTGTACGGGCTTCACTGGGAGGAGTACGAGATGAATCAGAAATCCGTGGGCACCGACGTACATATATTGGAGCAATGCCTGGTCGAATTATCCAAGGGATGAAAAAGGCTGGAACTGTTAATCCAGTATTTCTACTCGATGAAGTAGATAAAATGTCGAATGATTTCCGAGGCGATCCTTCATCTGCTATGCTCGAAGTGTTAGACCCAGAGCAAAACAGTGCATTTAGTGACCACTATATTGAAGTTGAATATGACTTATCTCAAGTGTTGTTTGTCGCAACAGCAAACTATATGAATAATATACCTGCTCCGTTGTTAGATCGGATGGAAGTCATTTCCATTCCTGGGTATACAGAAGTAGAAAAAGTAGAAATTGCCAAGCGTCATTTAATTGCGAAACAACTGAAAGAAAATGGCTTGACTGGAAACCAACTGCAATTACGAGATGAAGCTATTTTATTGTTAATTCGTCGATATACGAGAGAAGCGGGAGTTCGTAATTTAGAGCGACAAATTGCTACGATTTGTCGAAAAGCTGCCAAGCTTATCGTATCTGAAGAAAAGAAGCGTGTCATCGTAACTGATAAAACGTTGGTTGACTTACTTGGAAAACCATTATATCGTTATGGACAAATGGAAGTGGAAGATCAAGTAGGAACTGCCACCGGACTGGCATATACAGCAGCAGGCGGGGATATTCTTTCCATTGAAGTTACACACTATCCGGGCAAAGGAGAGCTCACCCTCACTGGAAAACTAGGAGATGTGATGAAAGAGTCTGCTCAAGCGGCCTTTAGTTATATTCGTTCACGTACAGATGAACTGAACATCGACTCCGATTTCTATGAAACAAAAGATATTCATATTCATGTTCCTGAAGGTGCCACTCCAAAAGATGGACCATCGGCTGGAATTACAATGGCCACGGCTTTAATTTCCGGATTGACAGGTAGAGCTGTGCGCAAAGAAGTAGGTATGACTGGTGAAATAACGTTACGTGGTCGAGTACTGCCTATTGGTGGCTTAAAAGAAAAATCATTAAGTGCACATCGAGCAGGGATTACGACAATTATTATCCCGAAAGAAAATGAAAAAGATCTAGATGATATTCCCGAAAGTGTTAGAGAAGATCTAACATTTATTCCAGTGCAACACTTGGACGATGTCTTAGAACATGCACTAGTGGAGTGATAAATATGAAAATAGAAGAAGCGAAATTTATTATTAGTGCAGTGAGCGAAAAGCAATATCCGAAAGGTCAACAACCTGAAATTGCTCTTGCTGGACGATCAAACGTCGGAAAATCATCCTTCATTAACCGGATGATTCAACGAAAAAATTTAGCCAGAACATCTTCAAAACCTGGTAAAACACAAACACTTAATTTTTATCAATTAAATGATTCATTTTATTTTGTTGATGTTCCTGGGTATGGGTACGCACAAGTTTCTAAAACCGAACGAGCCAAATGGGGAACGATGATGGAAGAATACTTCCAACAACGAGAGCAATTGCGAGCTGTGATTTTAGTCACGGACATTCGTCATAATCCAACAAAAGATGACATGCAAATGTATGAATATGTAAAATTCCTAGACTTGCCACTTATTATTATAGGAACGAAACTTGATAAAATTCCTAGAAGCAAACGTGAGCGTCACATTAAACATGCAAAACAGCACTATGTATTAGATGATTACACACACTTTATCCCATTTTCCTCAGAAACTGGAGAAGGTAAAGACCAAGCTTGGGGTATTATAGAATCTTATATGTAAAATAAACCGATAGCATCATCATGAAGAACTCTATTCATGATGGTGCTATTTTCTTTTGTACACATATAAAATAATCCCGATACCAATGAGTAAAAGGGGCCAATGTGTTGTAATTTCATTTTCAATCGGCGTGACTGAAGGAAACCAATGTGGCAATTTATGTGAAAAAATAAATAAAAGTGAAAAAATAATGAGCCCAAGAGATGGATATAAAAACTTTCGAGTGATGACATATGTAATCAATAATGCAAGTCCCCACATGAGCGGATACATCGCCCAGTGATTGATCCACCCTGGAATATATTCTAGAGCATAAAGATGGAACCCAATCAAGGTAATTGTTAACCCTTGGGTTAGAAAAGAATGATTTTTCTTTTTCATATAAGCAAACAAACATGCAATACCAATCGTTATAACTAAAGTAGACCATGTATTGAGGCGATCAATCAGAGGATGGTCAAATTGCGTAATAAAAAAGTATAACCCGATCGCGATGAGTAGTAGAGAAGTAACATCATTTCTTTTCAAAAAATCCTCTCCTTTACATATCTTAAATGATTGAAAACCAATCTTATCACACTCAGACAAGCAATATAAGTGATAGGATATTATCAAAAAACCAAAAGTATTTTTTGAAAGAAAACATTAGGAAAATCACCTAAAACCTTATGAGTAAAATTTGTTTTAATTTTCGGAAATTTAAAAGATTGCTTTTTCTGAAAATTAAATGTAGTATAAGTTTCAGTCAATCGACCACTACATATAGTGTTTGATTATTTGCATGTGTACAAATATTGATTTGATAGATTGGTAAAAATGATGATTGTTTTGAAATGAATAGAGTGCTATTAAAAATATATACGTGTACATAAGGGGGATTATAAAAATGGCTTTACTTACAGTGAAAAATTTGAATATTGAATACACAACTGAAGATGGAGTTTTACAAGCTGTGTCAGATATTAATTTTGAGCTTAAAGAAGGAGAAAGAATAGGCCTAGTAGGAGAAAGTGGCTGCGGGAAAACAACCTTAGCTAAATCATTAATGAGATTGTTGCCTGAAAATGGCGAAATAGTACACGGTGAAATTATATTCAAAGGTGAAAACTTAGTCGATAAAACAACGGAAGAAATCCGAAAACTTCGTTGGAAGGATATTTCAATGGTCGCACAAAGTTCAATGAATGCATTGAATCCTGTTTATCGAGTAGGAGATCAAATTGTAGAAGCAATTCAAGCACATACTGAAGCTACTAAACGAGAAGCTATTGAACGATCAGAGGAGCTATTTCGTATGGTTGGTTTAGAACGCAAGCGACTGCAAAGTTATCCCCACCAAATGAGCGGTGGAATGAAACAAAGGGCTATTATAGCGATGGCTCTTGCTCTCGAACCTGCTTTGATTATTGCTGATGAACCAACGACAGCATTAGATGTAATTATGCAAGATCGCATATTGAACCAAATTATTCAATTGCAAAAAGAAGTAAATAATTCAATGGTATTTATTACACATGACATTTCAGTAGTTTCTGAGACGTGTAATACTATTCTCGTCATGTATGGGGGGAAGGTTGAAGAACAAGCTAGTACAAGAGATTTTTTTAAGAATCCTCACCATCCTTATACATTAGGTTTGCAAAATGCATTTCCTAGTATTACTGATATTGGAGAGGAGTTAATATCTATCCCAGGGACACCTCCGAATTTACTCGATCCACAACCGGGCTGTAGATTTCAAGATCGGTGTCCTTTTGCAACTGATGTATGTAAAAAAGTAACACCTGATTTATCAGAAGTGTCCGAAGGCCATCTTGTCGCGTGTCATTATACTGATAAAGTAGATGAATTTCGTATAAAGGCAAAAGAAAATAGTACATGGCAATTCGTACAAGATCGACTTGCAATGGAGGGATATTAAGTGAATGAGATGAAGACGCATGAAACAGATCACTACGTACGGTTTGAAGGATTGAAAAAATACTATGATACGTCTAGTAGTGGACTACTAAAACGAAATCACTCCGTTGTCAAAGCATTGGATGACATTAATATAACAATAAAAAAAGGTGAAATCTTAGGACTGGCGGGTGAAAGTGGTTCGGGAAAAACAACTGCTGGTGAAATATTGGTGAGATTACAAGAACAAACCGAAGGCGTTATTACAATTGGAAACCAATCGTATTCATCAGAAACTAAAATGAAAAGGTCAGAAGAAAAGGCGTTTCGAAAAGAGGTTCAAATGATTTTCCAAGATCCATATGAAACACTTAATCCTCGCTTTACAATTTTTAATACAATTGCTGAACCATTAATCATCCATGGGCTTAAAGATAAGGAACAAATTGAGCAACTCGTTATACAAGCATTGGAAACAGCTGAATTACGGCCAGCAAGACAATATATGCATCGATATCCACATGAACTCAGTGGAGGCCAAAGACAACGTGTAGCTATTGCAAGAGGTATTGTCATTAATCCGAAAGTGCTTGTAGCTGACGAACCAGTTTCCATGTTAGATGTATCTATTCGTGCAGGAATATTAAACTTATTGCGAAGGATACGGAAAGAAATGGGATTGACGATGCTTTACATATCTCATGACTTATCAACGATAAAGTATTTATGTGACAATATCGCAATTATGTATTTAGGGAAAATTTTGGAATATGGACCTGTTAATGAGGTTATCGAGAATCCCCAACATCCGTATACACAGGCATTGCTTTCAGCTGTACCAGTACCGGATCCTGATTATGTAAGAAAGCGTATAGAAATAGATGGGGAAGTAGCTGATCAAATTAATTTACCAAAAGGGTGTCGATTTGCTCCAAGATGTCCCTTTGCTACAAATGATTGCTTGTCATGTGATCATACGTTGTTCGAAAGATCAAATAATCACTTTAGTGCTTGTATTTATAAAAAAAATGAACAAGTTTCATTTACTAGCCGAGGTGACGACACTAACCCTTATGAAGAAGTGCGTAATATGTAGAATTTTTTTTATTTGTTTAATAGGTCCAAAATTTTTAGAAGAGTCTGTTAAATATGTCAAGGAGGTGAGTAAGACATTCTAATTAAAAAATGTAACTCACTGTTTTGAAATACTATAAGGGGGTAATAAATTGAAAAAGTGGAAATGGCTTACTATTTTACTTGTATTGACATTTGTATTGATTGGTTGCTCAAATGACTCTGAGGGCGAAGCAACAAGCGATGAAGAAATGGGCGAGATCGTTCCAGAGTTTTCATTACTTACATCCTTACCTGAAACGAATCAAGTGAACCATGAAGCAGCAAATGCAATGGGAACTATTTGGAATGATGAATTAGGTATGGATGTTTCAGTTGAACCTATTGATTTTAATGTTTTAGTTGATCGAATATATGGTGATGCAGAGGATTATGAAACGTACACTGTTGGTTGGTCTGGAAGAGTTGACCGAATAGATCCGGACATGTTTATATATGCGATATTCCACTCTTCGGCAGCTATACCTGGTGGAAATAATACAACGCGATTTAAAAGCGATGCATATGATGAAATAGCCGAGGCTCAACGGACTGAAATGGACGAATCCAAACGTCAAGAACTTGTTTTTGAAGCGCAAGAAATGCTAGCGGATGAAGCACCCCTCGTTACGTTATATGCGAGAGATTTAGTCCATGCATATAACAATGAGCGTTTTGATAATATAACTGTTATGGCAGGAGAAGGAATTTTTAATGAGTGGATGCCGATGGATGTTGAACCTTTAACGGATGATAAAATGCTCCGAATTGCTTCTACACAAGACTTAGATACGCTCAATCCACTTGAAGCTAATAGTGTGTATGAGTGGAGAAATTTACGATTGATTTATGACAAGCTTGTACGATTAAGCCCTTCAGCAGAACCTGAGCCGGCTGCAGCTGAAGATTGGGAAGTAGTAGATGATACGACGATAGATGTCACAGTTAGAGATGGAATGACATTCCACGATGGGGAACCAGTAACTGTAGAGGATGTTAAATTCTCTTTTGACTATATGATTGAACATGAAATTGGATATTTTATTTCTTTTTTAAATCCAATTGATTCTGTTGAAATAACAGATGATTCAACCGTCCGATTTAATTTGACTGAAGCATATGCACCATTTGTCAACGTTACATTAGCACAAATCCCTATTTTACCAAAGCATATTTGGGAAAATTTACTTGAAGAAGAAGGCATTGGACATCCAGGTGAATTTGCAAATGAAAATCCTGTAGGAAGTGGACCATTTGTTTTTGATGGATGGAAACGGGGAGAAGATTTACGGACAAAAACTTTCGATGATTTCTATAAAGATATAGCAATCGACGGATACATTTATGACCTTTATGCACAAGATGAAGCTGTTATGACAGCACTTGAAACAAAATCGGCAGATGTGAATGCTGAACAATTTATTCCAGCAAATATTGAAAAAGCACAAACATTTGACTTCTTAACAGTAGAAGAGGTACCAGATATCGGATTTCAATATTTGAGTTTCAATATGAACAAAGAACCCTTTGATGATAAAGCGTTTCGCCAGGCTATCGCTCATACAATCGACTATGACACTATTATTGATGTTTATCTAGATAGTTATGGTATAAAAGGTGGTAGCGGACTAGTTTTAAACGAAGCGAATGAGTTTTGGTATAATCCGAATGTAGAAAGACCAGAATATGATATTGAAAAAGCGAAAGAGATTTTAACTGAAGCAGGTTATACATGGGATAGTGACGGAAAATTACGAATGCCTGTAAAGTAAATTAAATATAAGAATTTACCTAGTAAAAGAGATTCCTAGATAAATAGGATTCTCTTTTACTCAAATCTTCAGAGAGAAGGTGGTGGCTGCAGATGAGCATGTACGTAATACGTCGAATATTTTCCATGTTAATTACATTATTTATTATATCTACAATCATCTTTTTAATGTTTAGATTAATGCCGGGGGATCCAACAGCATCAATGGTTGACCCGTCGATTCCTCCAGAAGCAAGAGAACAAATCATAGAACGGTTAGGATTAAATGATAGTTACTTTGTTCAATATACTAAATTCATGCAAAATCTAGTTCAATTTGACTTTGGAGATTCGTTTTATTATAAAACGTCAGCACTCAGTGTACTTAGAGATAAATTAGGTGCAACGGTTATATTAATGATTGCAGCGATGGTTTTGGCCTATGGAATAGGTGTATTCGGTGGTGCTTGGATGGCTTGGAGACGAGGGTCTGTTGGGGAATCAATTGCAATTACAATTGCCCTAATATTTAGATCGGCTCCTACGTTTTGGGTAGGTATTATGGCAATCTATATTTTTTCAGTTTTATTGGGGTGGCTCCCTCATTCGGGTATGCGCTCATCAGGATATGAAGCAGAAAACTTGTTTCAAACCTTTTTTTCGCTTGATTTTTTGAAACACTTAATCTTACCAACCGTTGTCGCAGCAATTTACTTTTTAGCTACTCCGCTTTTAATGATGCGTAACACAATGCTTGAAGTGTTAGGGGAAGACTTTATTGAAATGGCTCGAGCCAAAGGATTGACAGAACGACGAGTTCTCTTTAATCATGCCGCTAGAAATGCACTATTACCGGTAGTCACTGCAGGTGCATTGTTTATAGGATCTGCAATAGGTGGGCAAGTATTAATTGAATATGTATTTAGTTGGCCTGGCCTCGGTAGAGAGATGGTACTTGCTGCACAGCGTCACGATTACCCACTTGCTCAAGCATCGTTTATTATTATGGCTGCACTTATAATGATTATGAATTTAGTTGCTGACTTACTTTATGCTTACCTTGACCCACGAATATCTTATAAATAAAAGGAGGGTACACTTGAATGGAAGAAGTTATTGATAAAAAAAGCAATACATTTAAAAGAGCAAAGAACAAGGGGACCCTCCGATTATTTTTAGATAATTTGGTTAGGGATAAATTAGCATTAACTGGAGCAATTTTAATAATGTTATTTTTGATTGTAGCAATATTTGGAGATGTTATTGCACCATATGATGTAGAAGAAATGCACCGTGATAGCAGTGGAGAAATTAAGAAGGTTGAAAAGCCAAGTTCGGATCATTGGTTTGGAACAACAAACTATGGACGGGATGTTTATAGTCAAGTCATTGCTGGGACGAGAACGGCAATGATTGTCGGGGGATTAGCTGCAATATTAGTAACGCTTGCAGGAACAACAATTGGAATTGTTTCAGGATATTTTGGAGGTTGGATAGATTCACTGTTGATGCGTATCGTTGATATATTTTATGCGATTCCTTTTATTCCATTTGTTATCGTTCTGGTAGCTCTCATGAAGCCGAGTTTATGGAATGTAATTTTAGCCGTTTCTTTGCTATCGTGGAGAACGGTGGCAAGATTGGTCCGCTCACAAGTATTAAGTGTTTCTCAAAGGCCATTTATTAAAGCAGCTCGTGTTTCAGGTGCAAGTAATGGGCGCATCATGTTTAAATACATACTCCCAAACGTGGTACCTATAGCTTTGCTTGAAATGGCTTTTATGGTTAATTATGCAATTACAGCCGAAGCAAGTATCGCATTTTTAGGATTTGGAGATCCTGATGCAACGAGTTGGGGACAAATTATTCATTATGCTTTCATTAATGGTTATTCACGAGAAGCATGGTGGTGGATTGCACCTCCAGGAATTGCAATTGTTTTATTGCTTGTATCTGTCTTTTTTGTAGCAAGATCTTTAGAGGAAGTTGTAAATCCTCGTTTAAGAAAACGTTAAATAAATTATCTATGAATGAAATTCACTCATGTAAATGAAGATCACTCATGTAAATGAAGATCGTAGAGATACGATCTTTATTTATAGATATTTATCAACTTATATGTACTTGTCGGTCATATCACTTTACCTCTCTTCATATAGTTAAGCATAGTCTGTTTATTCGAGTGCTTGAATCTTATTCGTTTAAACAAGTTTATTTTGATGGAACTGAAGGGAGGTCATGATGTGGCAAACGAAAAAGAATCGTTTTCTTTTTTGTTAGAGGATGTACTGTCTTTTGAAAGGGGACAGGAAGTCGGTGATATGATTACTGTCTTTCTTGATCCGGATATTACCGTTCAACCTTTTCATGATGATGTTTCGATTCGTGGAATGATTGAACTTCAAGGGGAATATGATCGATTGAAAGAACGTACAGATTATGCGGAAGGTGTATGGAATAAAGAGACATTTGAGTCAAGAAATTTTGTTGACAAAGTGGTCGATATTGGTGAGGAACGAGCGATATTTTCACATCAATTTCCAGTCGAAATAACGATTCCTGCGTATCGGGTGAAAGATATGGATGACATTACCATGGAAATTGAAAACTTTGATTATGAACTGATGTCTCCAGATCAGATTAACATTCAGTCTTCTATTCTCATTCACGGAATTAATGAAGAAGAGCCTGAAGAGATTGCACGAGAAGTCGATCATGAAGAAGAAAAGTTATTTGTGATTGAAGAACAAGAAGAAGAGCAAACGGAAGAAGATGACACTTCATTAGACAGAGCTCCTGAAGAGCGAGAAAACACATCAGAAGAGGGCGTTTCTGTAGAAGAACGTACAGATGAGGCTGAGGATGCAAGCATTATTCCGATTGAAGAGGAAAAGCAGTTGCATATTTCTGCTCGTGCCGTAGAAGATTCAGAGACTGAAGATGATTCTGAGGAAGAAGTGGAAGATGAAGAAGCTGAGGAGGAATCAGCTCAAGACCGAAATATTGATTATTTGAAAAGCATGTTCGGTGGAGAAGAGGAAAATGGGCAAACGAAGGTTCGTTTATGCATTGTCCAAGAACAGGACACCGTTGATTCGATTGCAGAAAGATATGATGTAAAGAAATCTCAAATACTCAAAGAAAATCGATTGGAAGATGACGATGTTATAGAGGGACAATTATTACAAATTCCTCCAATGAATCAAATGTAAATGAATTCCATTAACTGTCTCATATTTCAAGGATACTTCTATTATGTTTGTAGAAGTATCCTTTTTTAAAGGAGGAGTCCGTCTAATGACGAAGGAGAAAGAAGTGCAACGTATTTTATCTGCATATCGTATGTATCCAAAGGAAATAGTAGATCATGGGGATGGTACGTTTTTTGTTCGAGATCAAGAAGCGTCATTTGTGTTACATAGATCTACCATGGATAAAAATCAAACAAGTCAATGGGCATCAGTCTTTGATGAGGCAAATAAACATTCTATGGCATCTGTTTTGCCTGTCTATCCGACAGCTCAAGGGGAGCTATATGTGGAGGAAAATGAATTCGTCTACTATTTAACACCATACATTCGAGCAGAAGGTTCGGTCAATATCGTTGATTTGTTTCAAACGGTTGCGGATATTCATCTGAAAACTAAACGTACGTTTTTAATTGATAAGAGTGAGATCGTCACTTCTTTTAGATTATATGAAGAAGAGCTGAAAGCGAAACATCTGCATGTTCGACAAACGATTGATTTTTTTGAACAGCAACGGTACATGTCGCCATTTGAACTTCAAGTTTGTAGTCATTTCCACGTGGTGGATGATGCGTTTCATAAAAGTGCTGAACACATTACCTCCTTGCTTGATATATGTGCGGATGATGAACATAAACATGTAAAGTGGTCTTCCAGTCTTTGCCATAATCGACTTTCTACAGAACATGTTTTAAAAGATCAAGAACAATATATTACTCACTGGGAAGCAGCATCCATGGCCAATAGTATGACAGATATTGCTCATTTATGCAGAAATGAATTTCATAGAAATGAATATCCATTACCACCTTTTGTAGAGGGGCTTCAAGCATATGATGAAATATATGAACTAAGTGATGTGGAAGAACATATATTAGCTATCCACTTGCTTCATCCCCTACCATACGTGGAAATGCTCCGGTCCTATTTGAGTGCACGTGATGAAAAAGCCGTTATTTCTTTTGTTATGGACATAGAGCGCACGTTTCGATCCATAGCAAATAGTTTTTTCTTACTTCAAGCCTTTGAGGAACAAAAACCAAATATGTTTTCTGAGGATCAATGACTAGATGACTTCTAAGTGAAAAACGATTAATATACCTACGAGAACACCTAACACAAATACGTCTAAGGATGTCGGGAAAAGAATGGTACGAATGGTCTGAAACACGATAATCGGAAGCAATGCACGTTCTACAATAAAGATGCATTTTCGAACCCAAGATGGAAATCGGTAACGCCTATATCCTCCCATACCTATACACCTCTGTTGAATTATTCATATAGTAGCATATGTATGGCTTTATAATAATGTTCGAACGTTTTTTACTGGATTCATAAATAAACGTGATAAATATTGCAATTCGTTGGTATGCTTGGTATTATAGATGCACATATTGAAACTAATGATAGGAAGTAGTACATGATTCGAAGCTTTACAGAAAAAGAATGAGTTGCTGAGACATTCTTAAGTCTTCATTATGGAAGTCGTCCTTGAAGTGGCTTCTCTGAAAGTGAGTAGGAGAATGCCGGGAGATTGCCCGATATCAACGTGAATGAAGTGTATAGGCGCATGCTTATAAACTAAGGTGGTACCGCGAATGAATCTTTTCGTCCTTATGTAGGGATGGAAGGATTTTTTTATGTGTACAAACGATATGCTTAGTATAGGAGGAAACACAATGAGTGGACAACAAGCAGATGGATTGCCTTCGAAGTACAATCCAACAGAAGTGGAAAAGGGAAGATATGATTTTTGGGTGAAAGGGAAGTTTTTTGAAGCAACAGGAGATGAGCAGAAAGAACCATATACGATTGTCATTCCGCCACCAAACGTTACTGGTAAATTACATTTAGGCCATGCGTGGGACACAACGATGCAAGATACATTAGCGCGCATGAAGCGCATGCAAGGGTATGATGTATTGTGGCTTCCGGGAATGGATCACGCTGGAATTGCTACACAGTCTGTTGTCGAAAGAAAGTTAAGAGAAGAAGGAACATCTAAGTATGACTTAGGAAGAGAAAAGTTTCTTGAAACGGTATGGGATTGGAAAGAGGAATATGCAGGTTTCATCCGTGAACAGTGGGGTAAATTAGGTTTAGGCGTTGATTACTCTCGTGAGCGTTTTACAATGGATGAAGGATTGTCCGATGCGGTCCAAGAAGTATTTATTAAGTTGTATGAAAAAGGGCTCATTTATCGTGGGGAGTATATTATTAATTGGGATCCTTTAACGAAGACAGCACTATCTGATATTGAAGTGATTTATGAGGAAGTACAGGGGAAATTTTATCATATGCGCTATCCTATTAAAGATAGTGAAGAAACGATTGAAATTGCCACAACACGCCCGGAAACAATGCTTGGAGATACGGCAGTTGCAGTTCATCCAGATGATGAGCGTTATCAACATTTAATTGGTAAAAAAGTCATATTACCAATTGTCGGCAGAGAAATCGAAATTGTTGCGGATGATTATGTCGATATGGAATTTGGTTCAGGGGCTGTTAAAATAACTCCAGCTCACGATCCAAATGACTTTGAAATAGGAAATCGTCATTCACTTGAACGTGTATTGGTGATGCATGAAGATGGTACGATGAACAAAAATGCTGGTAAGTATGAAGGACTGGACCGTTTTGAATGCCGCAAACAGATTGTGAAAGACTTACAAGCATCTGAAGTATTATTTGAAATTGAAGACCACACACATCAAGTCGGACATTCCGAAAGAAGCGGGGCAGTAGTTGAGCCTTATTTATCGACACAGTGGTTCGTTCATATGCAACCTTTAGCAGACCAAGCCGTAGAATTACAAAAAGATGCAGAGGAAAAAGTGAATTTTGTACCGGAGCGTTTTGAACGCACCTATTTACATTGGATGGAAAACATTAGAGACTGGTGTATTTCACGTCAATTATGGTGGGGACATCGTATTCCTGCTTGGTACCATAAAGAAACAGGAGAAGTATATGTAGGAAAAGAAGCTCCAGCAGATATTGACAACTGGAAGCAAGATGATGACGTATTAGATACATGGTTTTCCTCTGCATTATGGCCGTTTTCAACGATGGGGTGGCCAGATGAAGATGCTGAAGACTTTAAACGTTATTTCCCAACAGATGCACTTGTTACTGGGTATGACATTATTTTCTTCTGGGTGGCACGAATGATTTTCCAGTCATTGGAATTTACGGGTAAAAAGCCTTTCAATGACGTGTTAATTCACGGACTCATTCGAGCAGAAGATGGCAAGAAAATGAGTAAGTCACTCAATAATGGTGTTGACCCGATGGATGTAATCGACAAGTATGGTGCAGATGCCTTACGTTATTTCTTATTAACAAGCTCTTCACCTGGACAAGATGTGCGTTTTAATTGGTCAAATGTAGAGTCTACATGGAACTTTGCCAATAAAGTGTGGAACGCATCTCGGTTTGCCTTAATGAACATGGAAAACATGACGTATGAAGATATTGATTTGTCAGGGGAAAAGTCCCTTGCAGATGAGTGGATTTTGTCACGCTTAAACGAAACGATTGATAAGGTAACCCTCAACACGGACAAATATGAGTTCGGTGAAGCGGGTAGATATTTATACAACTTTATTTGGGATGATTTCTGTGATTGGTATATCGAAATGGCGAAAATACCACTTTACGGAGAAGATGAAGAAGCGAAGAAAATGACCAGGTCTGTACTTGCACATGTACTTGATCAAACGATGCGTATGTTGCATCCGTTTATGCCATTTATTACTGAAGAAATTTGGCAGCAACTTCCGCATGAAGGGGAATCGATTACGGTTGCAAAATGGCCTGAAGTAGAACCTGCTTACAATAATGAAGAAGCGGTTATGCAGATGGATCGACTCGTATCCATTATTCGCTCCGTACGAAATATTCGAGCGGAAGTAGATACGCCAATGTCACGAGAAATCCGCTTGTTTATTCGCGTAGAAAGCGAAGAGATTGTTCAAGAATTAGCAGGAAACAAAACTTACCTCACGCGTTTTTGTAACCCTAGTGAGTTGGTCATTGATACAACGGCTGATCCACAAGAAGAATCAATGACTGCGGTTGTAACGGGAGCAGAAATATTCTTACCACTTGAAGGGTTGATTGATTTTGAAAAAGAAATTGCTCGCTTGGAAAAAGAACTTGAGAAGTGGAATAGTGAAGTCGAGCGCGTTGTGAACAAGCTCGGCAATGAAGGATTTATTAATAAAGCTCCAGAAAAGTTAGTAGAAGCCGAACGTCAGAAAGAAAAAGAATATATGCACAAAAGAGATGTCGTTCAAGAACGTCTCAATGAACTGAAGAAATAAGCAATAAGGAAATGCCTCCTGATATCTAGAGGCATTTCCTTTTTTTAATGTTCGAATATGTTGATGATATAATCAACCACTTCTTCAGCAACATTAATATTTGTACAGCTCAGTAATTTAAGTATGTGTGCATTTGAATTTACTTCACATATAATATGTTCGTCATTTTCCCCAAACAGTAAATCAACTCCAGCAAAATCCGCGCCGATGGCCTTTGTAGCAGCAATCGCTAATGCAGCTTCTTCCGCTGTCGGTTCATATGCGAGGCGGACACCGCCAGCCGTGGAGCGAAAATCTTCTTCCGTTTGTCGATACATGGCAGCAACGACGCGATCTCCAACCACTTGTAAGCGCAAATCACGTCCAAAGCTCGTGTCGATATATTCTTGAAACACGTATGGGCGGCCTTTTAATGCATGCATTTGATCCAATAATTGTTGCGTATTATGTATTAAATATACTTGTTCTCCAAAAGATCCAAACGCTTCTTTCATAATGAGTGGAAAGCCAAATGTTTGCACGACTCGATCCATAAACATAGGGTCTAATACTGTTTCAACAGGGAAAATTTTTGGTGCGATAATTGTTTTAGGAATTGGAATGTTATGTTGTGCTAATACTTGGTAAGTCGATATTTTATCGTCACTTATGTTGATGGCAGATGCACGATTAAATACCTTGATCCCTAAGGATTCTAATTGTTTCGCTAAATAAATATCTTTATCTAAAAAAATGACAAAATCAGGCAACTTACCTTCGTCTACCTGAAGTACATGCGTTGTGTGCGTTCCTAAAAAGGAAACTAACGCATTGTTTTTTACAATGTTTGCTGACAACCCACGATCCAGCGCTGCTTTCTCATATGTTTTTGCTTGGTTTAAAAACCTATCCCCTGGTAAGTGGCCATTATATATAATCCAACCATGTAGTTGCATACAGCACGTCCTTTCATCATAAGCTCGTATTATTATAGCAAAGAATACTTTTGGAGTATATTTTTTAAATTGAATAATTTTCTAAAAAAACAGGTATATTGTTGAAAGTTTTATAAAGCCTGCGACATAATGTAGCAAATCTTTCAATAGGCCTATGCTAGTCTGTACATATAATGATAGAAAAGAGGGGGAAGACATGAAAAACAACTTTTTTTCAGAAGATGATGATATGCGTCCTTTTGTGGTAAAGAAAATGAACCTCCCACCTGCTCATGCGGATAAAGATTCGGATAAACAAGAGAATAAACGAGAACCCGAAGATCATTCGTATAATGAAGATTCCAGACAACGAATTATCGAAGAACATGTATATGAAATACCTACGCAGAGGAGGAAAAGTATGTTTAGATCTGCGAAACCGTTACTTATATCTATTTTATCAGCGATAACGATTGGTGTGATACTAGGTTTTATTGTCCTTCGAATGGGTGCGGGTGGAACCGGTGCAACGAACAACATAGAAGCCTCTCAAACACCATCACCGACCAATTCTACTACTGGTGCTGCGGGAGAAGAAGAGGATTCTTCATCGACAACCTCGCCCATTGAATTAGTAGAACTTCAAGCATATGTCCTCCAAGCGGGCGTTTATTCAGAAAGAGACAATACAGATGAGGTTGTTTCTACATTTGAAAGCCATGGATATGCTCCGGTTGTTTGGGAAAAAGATCGTCAGTTTTATGTCTTTACACATCTGTTTGCAGCCGAAGAACAAGCAAAAGAAGTGGTAGAGGATATGGAAAAAAGTGAATTAGAAACCTATGCTAAATCGTGGATTACGGAAAATAGAACGGTGGATATGTCTGAAGAAGAAGGTGTCTTCATTCAGGAATTTGTGGAAACATGGAATGAAACAGTGGAAAAGCATTCCAATCAAGAGACAGATGTTATCGCGTTGTGGGAGCAATTAGTTGAAGAGATTCCTGAAGAAGAAGGTGTGTTGGAACCCTTAACGACATACGTAACGACAGAAATCGAAGAAGCCGAAATGGCCATTGAAATGGATGAACTGTTATTGAATACGTGGATACTATATGAACAAATTGGAGAATAAGTGTACATTGTTCAATAGAAAAGTGAATTGGTTCCAAGGAAAATTGAAAAAAACTCTATGCATTCCATCATTCTTTCTAAAATTCGCCGTTGGTTATATCACGTCATAAGGGCTACGATATAAGAAAACGATAAGGGAATTTTAACTAGGAGGAGATTGAATGTTTACATCTATAATGATTAAAGATGTTCCAGAACAAGATCGACCGAGGGAGCGATTGTTGCGTTACGGTTCTTCACATTTATCAAATCAAGAATTATTAGCTATTTTACTCGGAACAGGTACTCGTAATGAGTCCGTCATGGATTTATCCAATCGAGTACTTATGCATTTTGAAGGGATTCATCTTCTTCAAAATGCTGCTATCGAAGAATTGACAGCTATTAAAGGGATTGGCCCTGCGAAAGGAGTGTACATACTTGCAGCAATTGAACTTGGAAAACGCATTTCTTCGTATCGTCCGAATGAACGATATGTCATTCGATCACCAGAAGATGGTGCGGATTATGTCATGGAAGAAATGCGCATCCTCCAGCAAGAACATTTTGTTGCACTTTACTTAAATACAAAAAATGAAGTAATCCACCAGCAAACATTATTCATTGGAAGTCTTAATTCCTCAATTGTTCACCCCCGGGAAGTATTTAGAGAGGCCGTTCGACGTTCAGCTGCATCGATTATTTGTGCCCATAACCATCCTTCTGGCGACCCGTCCCCATCTCAAGAAGATATCAATGTAACGAGACGATTAGTCGAATGTGGTAAAATGATAGGTATTGATATATTAGACCATATTATTATCGGCGATTTAAAATTTGTCTCTTTAAAAGAAAAAGGATACGTTTAAAGCTATCTATTTATTCATTTTTTGCGTATAATTGAATAGAGGACCAACTATTTTAGCGCCATTTTCCTTGTAGTATAGAAGGTGGCGCTTGTTCGTTGCTTGATCATTGCATATGTATATCCAGATTTAACATATAAAGCGTATGATTTACTGACAACATTAGAGATACATGAAGAGAGGAAGAGGAAACGTGTCACGATTTAGTTTATCACAAGACTTAGGAATCGACTTAGGAACTGCGAACACACTTGTGTTTCTTAGGGGAAAAGGTGTAGTTATGCGCGAACCTTCAGTCGTTGCCAAAAACAAACGAACTGGCGATATTGAAGCCGTTGGAAGCTCAGCACGTAATATGATTGGAAGAACACCAGGAAATATTGAGGTTATTCGTCCAATGAAAGATGGGGTTATAGCTGATTATGATACAACAGCTGTGATGATGAAATACTATTTAAAAAAAGCTATGCGTAAGCGATCATTTTTTGCTGGTAAACCAAAAGTTGTCATTTGTGTACCTTCTGGGATCACAATGGTCGAAGAAAGAGCGGTCATTGATGCTACGAAACAAGCGGGAGCAAAAGATGCCTATCCGATTGCAGAACCTTTTGCAGCTGCAATTGGTGTAGGATTGCCCGTTTGGGAACCAACCGGTAGTATGATAGTAGATATAGGTGGAGGAACAACTGAGGTAGCGGTCATATCCTTAGGTGGAATTGTCACGAGCAGATCGATACGTACAGCTGGTGATAATATGGATGAGGCAATCGTCCAATATATTCGCAAAGAGTACAATTTATTAATTGGTGAACGTTCGGCTGAATCTATTAAGCAAGATATTGGATCTGCATCCGTATTAGATGAGGAAAGAACGACAGAAATTAGAGGAAGAGATTTGCTTTCTGGACTTCCAAAAACAATTGAGATAACATCAAATGAGATCACAAAAGCTTTACAAGATGCGGTTCAAAATATTGTAAATGCCGTCAAAGAAACGTTGGAGAAAACACCACCAGAGTTAGCTGCGGATATTATGGACCGTGGTATTGTACTAACAGGTGGAGGTTCAATGTTACACCATATAGATCAAGTCATTGGTGATGAGACGAAAATTCCTGTCCTTAAAACAGAACATCCATTAGATAGTGTAGCGATTGGAACAGGAAAATCCTTAGAAAACATTGAGCATTTTCAAAAGAATCCTAATGTATGATTATATTTTTCCATGAAATAAGTAGGTGTAACAATGTCATTTTTTCGTAAAAAACAAATGTTTATCTTTTTAATAGGGATTATTATTGTCATCGGTTTGATTGGATACTCTTTGCAAGATCGTAGTAAGAGATCCATTCCCGAACAATTTATTTCAGATACTGTTGGCTGGATCCAACAAGGTATTAACGTGCCTATTGGTTATGTGAAAACATTTTTTTCAAACATTTCCAATGTGAAAGATACGTATAATGAAAATAAAGTTTTAAAAGAAAAAATAAGTGAATATAAAACACTTTTATATGATGTACAAACACTAGAAGAAGAAAATGAGGAATTAAAAAAGATTGTCGATCAGGATGCGTCATTACATGAGTATGATTCGATCCAAGCAAATGTAGTCGCACGCTCACCAGAAAGATGGTTACACCAAGTGACCATTAATAAAGGTGCGAATTCTGGTGTCGAAGCGAACATGGCTGTCATTACTGCAGATGGTATGCTAGGAAAGGTATTGTCAGTTTCTCACAATTCATCTACTGTTCAACTCCTTACAGGCTTTGATGAATTTAATCGAATTGCAGCAATGGTACAACGGGATGATAAAGATGTACATGGTGTCATTGAACAATATGACGAAGAAAGAGAAGCTCTCATATTAAAGATTATCGAGGAATCAGACTCGGACTTGGAACCCGGAGAAGTTGTTCTTTCTTCCGGAATGGGTGGTGTATTTCCTTCTGGCCTGCCTATAGGTACTGTTGAAGAGGTGATCCCTGATCAATATGGACTTACTAAAACAGCACTCATCAAGCCGGCAGCAAATATGTACGCGATTAATAATGTCATCGTAGTGGATCGAAGTATAGATACCATTACTGGTGATGAAGAAATTATTGAAGAGGACGATGATGACGACGATGATAAAGGGGATGAGGAGGAATGAAGCGCCTTCTTATTCCTTTAGCAATACTTGTCGTCCTTGCACTGCAAGGTGTAGCTGTTGAACTGGCAACAAGCTTTACAAGTATGCAACATATACATATTGTTGCGCATTGGGTGTTTGTTTTTGTCGTATGTATTTCTATATTTTATGATCGTGAACATAGTTATTATGGAATCATCTATGGTGTCATATTTGGACTGCTCGTGGATATTGTTTATACAGATATGTTGGGGACATATATGCTAGGGTATGGACTTGCCATGTTTATTTTACAAGGGGTTAAACATGCTTTTTATATAAACATATATACAACTATGTTGATGACTGCTCTAGGTTTGATTATAGCGGATGTCTTCGTTCATGGGATTTATTCGTTGGTAGGTATCGTTCACGTACCATTTTGGTCATACGTATGGACACGCTTGTTACCGACTGTTTTAGCGAATATTATCTTTTTAATTCTACTGTATCCCATTATTTATAAAAGGCTTCCTCGTTGGAGACTTGAATATGAAGAAAAAAATAGATAAACATCTCTTTTTTCATCTTTTACATTAAAAAGTAATGGTATGCTAACAAATACCTGTTATAATATAGATTATTAGAGGCAATTGTGAGGTGATTCTAATCATACAGGATGAAGATACACAAACGATCACTATCAAAGGTACAAAAGAAGGATTAACGCTGTTTATTGAAGACACTTGTTCGTATGAGGATGTCATTACTCAGTTAAAAAAGCGAATGAAAGAAGCAGAGTTCACACAAGATGAACCAATCGTACCTGTCCATGTGAAAATAGGAAATCGTTATTTAACAACAGAACAAATAAAAGAGGTTGAATCCCTCATCATAACTGATACAAAGTTTACGGTTGAATCCCTCGAATCAAATGTTGTGTCAAAAGATCGTGCACTCGCCTGGTTAGATGAATCTGATGTTAAAAGAGTCATGAAAATTGTGCGTTCAGGTCAAGTATTAAGCGTCACAGGTGATTTATTGCTTTTGGGAGATGTGAATCCTGGAGGAACAGTAAAAGCAACCGGAAATATATATGTATTAGGGAACCTCAGGGGAATTGCACATGCCGGATCCCGAGGGAATCAAGAGGCTATTATCGTAGCTTCATATATGAAACCGTCCCAACTTCGAATAGCTGAATACATAAGTCGTGCTCCAGATTATGAGACAGATGGGGTTTATATGGAGTGCGGATTCATTCATAAGGAAGAAGATAAGATCATGATTGACCGATTACAAACTCTTTCACACATTCGTACAGATATACGTGGATTCGAAAGGAGAATGCAAAATGGGTGAAGCAATTGTTATTACTTCCGGAAAAGGTGGTGTAGGTAAAACAACAACGACTGCTAACATAGGAACGTCCCTTGCGCTTATGGACAAAAAGGTTTGTTTGATCGATACTGACATCGGGCTCAGAAACTTAGATGTGGTCATGGGACTTGAAAATCGTATTATCTATGACATTGTTGATGTAATAGAAGAACGTTGTAAATTGCATCAAGCGCTTATAAAAGATAAACGCTTTGAATCGCTTTCGTTATTACCTGCAGCACAAACAAGTGACAAATCAGCTGTTACAAAAGAAGGTATGATAGAAATTGTTGCAACATTAAAACAAGAATATGATTATATTATTATTGATTGTCCTGCCGGAATTGAACAAGGATTTCAAAGTGCAATTGCCGCGGCAGATCGCGCCATTGTTGTTACAACCCCAGAAAAGTCGAGTGTCCGAGACGCAGATCGTATTATTGGGCTCTTAGAAAACACAGATGTGGAACGTCCGCGTCTTGTCATTAATAGAATTCGCAATCATATGATGGAATCTGGCGACATGTTAGACATCGATGAGATTGTCCAAGTCTTATCCATTGATCTCATTGGTATTGTGATCGATGATGATGCGGTGATCAAAGCTTCAAACAGTGGTGAACCGGTTGCTTTTCATCCGGATACGAAATCCTCGATTGCTTACCGAAATATAGCTAGACGTATATTAGGGGAAAATGTACCGATGCAATCATTGGAAGATGAAAAAGGAATGTTTACAAAGGTTAAACGATTTTTCGGAATGCGCTCATAAATATTTTATGGATTAGGACCTGTTCTACAAAAATAGGTCCTTTTTTATGTGCTCCTATTCATATCGTGATAATTTCTTCATATACTTGTACAAACGAATAATGAAGGAATGTGAGTGCAATGAATAAAGGAGTTCATCAAGTACGTAAGTCCATTCAACAACGAAAAAACAAACGAATCGTTCGTCCGACAAATCAAGAGAATCAAACGAATCATGCTATTAAACTTCCAACGATGGAGGAAAAGCATGGCTTTGTTTCTAATATCGAACCTTACTCTTCTAGTACTCGTAAGAAAAAGAAACAATCTCGCTTGCCAGTCACAATTATGAAAGCTATGGTTTCTGTCTCTTTATTTTTTGCGGTTGCAATCATTATGGATTCAAAACATCCCATCTTAACAACGCCAAAAGTTTGGACAAGCCATGCGCTGACAAATGACTTTCCATTTGCTCGTGTACATGCATGGTATTCAGAAACATTTGGCTCCCCGCTAGGACTTGAGCCGAAAGTTCCACCATCTGAGAATGATGAAGTCTTTCAATTACCTGTACATGGAAATGTGACGGAACATTTTCATTCGAACGGTACAGGAATCTATATTACGCCAGATGCTTCAGAAAAAATTCATGCGTGGGAAGCGGGAATCGTGACATTTGTAGGTAAGAAGAAAGATACGAACAAAACAATTGTTGTACAACATGCAGATGGTAGTAAAACCACCTATGGAAATATGAGTGATACAGATGTCCATTTTTATCAGCATGTTGTTCAAAATCAACAAATTGGCTCGTTTGCAGGTACAGATGATGATACACCTGTTTTCTTTTCACTCGAACAAGATGATTCATATATAGATCCCATCCAGGTGATTAAAGTTGACGACCGCCCGTAAGCTTTTACCTACTATTCAATTGCATCCAATATTTATTGTTTTTGCTGGAATGGCATTTCTGACAGGTGCTTTTGTGGAGTTACTAACGATTATCACGATTGTCGTCATTCATGAGTGTGGACATTATACGGCTGCTAGGTATTTCTCATGGAGAATCAAACGGTTGTATATGTGGATATTTGGTGCGGTTATGGAAACAGATGAACATGGTGTAAGACCTCTCCGTGAAGAGTGTATTGTTATATTAGCAGGACCCATACAACATGTGTGGATCTATGGTGTAGCGTATATCATTCAGTATTACGAGCTTCTCCCTCCGACGGTTGTTCAGGGGATTTTCTTTTATAATACGGTTATTTTAGTATTTAACTTACTTCCGATCTGGCCGCTAGATGGGGGGAAGTTGCTGTATCTCTTGTTAACATCGATCTATCCATATCAAACAGGCTATGAACGAACGCTCATTCTTTCACAAATATGTTGTGTGGGTATTGGGATCTTTGTCTTGGTATTTTATTACTTTCATATTCAATTGTTTTTTATGCTTGTGTTTTTATTTATCGAAGTTTGGCGCGAATGGAGAAAAAAACAATTTGTCTATATGAGATTTTTACTCCATCGATTACATGAGCAGCCGTACGTAAATAATGAACAAGTCATTCGAGCTTCTCCCCACGTAAAAATAGGCGATATTCTCGCGCAATTTCGAAGGGAAAAGGAGCATTTCATAGCCATTCCACAGTACAAGGGCACGTTCCAATCAACAAAGAATCCATTTCATGAAAAACTTTGTTTGCATTATTATTTTTATAAGGATGGATTTACACATACGATTGCTGATGTGCACGACTCCCAATTTACTAGACCGACCGCGCGTTTGCATATAAAATAACCACTGAAAAATATTTTATGTTTATTTATTAAGATCTTCTTGACATGAAACTTAAATATGTGGTAATATTTATACGTTAAACTTGTAGCGCCCAAAGCTACAACCGCACAGATCAGGTATGTATAAAAATCAGTGATTGATTTACCTGCATGGCGAGTCTGAGTGAATTAGGAGGTGCAGATATGTACGCAATTATTGAAACTGGTGGTAAACAAGTTAAAGTTGTTGAAGGCCAAGAAATCTTTGTAGAAAAAGTAAACGCTGATGTTGATGAAACGGTTACATTTGATAATGTTCTTTTTGTTGGCGGGGATGATGTTAAAGTTGGAACTCCTTTAGTTGAAGGAGCAACAGTAACAGCTAAAGTTGCTCAGCAAGGACGTCGCAAGAAAATTACAGTATTCAAATATAAGCCTAAGAAAAACTATAGCCGTAAACAAGGACATCGTCAGCCTTACACAAAATTAGTCATTGATAAAATCAATGCTTAATAAAGAGTTGACTGTATGATTACTGTTACAATTACTCGCAAACGTGATGAAATGACAGCATTTGAAATTTCAGGACATGCTGAAAGTGGTCCATATGGATATGATTTAGTATGTGCTGCAGTTTCTGCTGTTTCTTTCGGAACGGTAAATGCGATTGACCGATTATTTCATGTACAAATGCATATCGAGCAAGGTGCAGAGGGTGGTTATTTGTCTGTACAAATACCACATATTTCTGAAAGAGAGAAGCGCAGACACGTGCAAACACTTCTTGAAGGAATGCTCGTTTCCTTGCAAACCATTGAACGTGACTATAATCAATTTATTCAAATAAAAACGAAATAGGAGGTGCATGTACATGTTACGTTTAGACTTACAGTTCTTCGCTCAGAAAAAAGGAGCTGGAAGCACTAAAAACGGTCGTGATTCACACTCTAAACGCCTTGGACAAAAACGTGGTGATGGCCAAGTTGTCACAGGAGGTTCGATTTTATTCCGCCAACGCGGAACTCGAATTTACCCTGGAGAAAACGTTGGTTTAGGTAGAGATCATACATTATTTGCTAAAGTTGACGGTGTTGTTAAATACGAACGTTTTGGAAAAGACCGCAAAAAAGTGAGTGTCTATCCAGTTGCACAAGAAGCTTAATGGTAAAAGTTCCAGTCAAATTTTTGATTGGAGCTTTTTTATTTTATACTTTTTTAGTACGTAAGAGTGCCGTTTATTGCTGTAATCTGTTATAATCTTGTTCATACTGGAGGGTGTCGTATGAAGAAAGGTGAAATTGTTAAGTTACTACAACATCGTAGACACGACCTTGTAAATGACGTTCAAGTGATGCATGGATATGCGAGTATGGAAATGTTTGATAAAGTCGAAGAAAAACTGAATGAATTTTTAATATCGACTGAACATGAACGGAAATTACACATGTTGCAAGCACCTTCGTTTATTCTTTGGGTGGAGACGTTCTGCATGAGGCATCAGAATTTTAATTTAACGTATGAAATATATGATGATGTCAACCTCAAAAAGCATGATGAATGGATAACGAATACGTGTGAGAAACTAATTCAAGAAATAAAGGATTATAGTGATGCAGAAGAGCTTTACGAACTTTATCTAAAAGTGTGTAAAAATACATTGATGCAGCCACTTATACAAGTAGTGGTTGAGCGAGTAAATAATGATGTATGTGAAAGAGTATATGAAGCATTCGATAAAATGGATGATTCTATGTGTAAACTTTCATATAAAGAGAACAAATTAACGTGTGAATTTCAAATTGATGCATGTATTGAAGGGTGAATGCAAATGTTTATAGATCAGGTTACTGTATATACAAAGGCGGGCAATGGCGGAGACGGAATTGCCGCATTTAGACGTGAAAAATATGAGCCTATGGGTGGTCCAGCCGGTGGAGACGGTGGAAGAGGTGGAAATGTTGTCTTTGAAGTGGATGAAGGATTACATACATTAATGGACTTCAGGTACAACAGACATTTTAAAGCAGACCGTGGACAAAATGGAATGAGTAAAGGAAAGCATGGAAGGAATGCGGAACATTTAGTTGTACCTGTTCCTCCGGGTACGGTCGTCACTGATGCAGATACAGGCGAACATATTGCCGATCTTACGAAGCACGAAGAACAGGCAATTGTTGCAACAGGTGGCCGTGGAGGCCGGGGAAATATTCGCTTTGCAAGTCCAAGTAACCCAGCTCCACATTTATCTGAAAATGGCGAGCCAGGGATTGAACGCAATATTACTGTAGAATTGAAGGTTCTTGCGGATGTAGGATTAGTTGGGTTTCCAAGTGTAGGTAAGTCTACATTATTGTCGGTTGTAAGTGCTGCCCGTCCGAAAATTGCCGACTATCATTTTACAACACTCTCTCCAAATTTAGGTGTTGTTGAGACAAAGGATCATCGGAGCTTTGTCATGGCTGATTTACCGGGTTTAATTGAAGGAGCTAGCGAAGGTGTAGGATTAGGGCATCAGTTTTTACGACATATTGAACGGACACGTGTCATTGTTCACGTCCTTGATATGGGAAGAGTAGAAGCAAGAGACCCATATGAAGATTACATGCAAGTGAACGAAGAATTAAAACAATATAATGAACGGTTAATGGACCTGCCTCAAATTATCGTCGCAAATAAAATGGACGTACCTGAAGCAGAAGAGCATTTAAAAGAATTTAAAGAACAATTAACAGACGATCGACCAATTGTGCCTATTTCTACAGTAACAAAAGATGGCATACAAAAACTATTATTTAAAATAGCAGATTTGTTAGATGACATACCAGAAGACGAAACCATTCTTGATCAAGAGGAAGACGTCGGTAAATATGTATACAAAGAAGAAAAGAAACCATTTGAGGTTTCCCGAGATTCTTCAGGAACGTTTGTGTTAACAGGGGATGAATTAGAACGGTTGTTTCAGATGACTGATTTTACACAAGAAGAATCCGTTCAACGCTTTTCACGTCAATTAAGAGGTATGGGAGTCGATGAAGAACTGAGAAAGCGTGGAGTGGAAGATGGAGATATTGTTCGAATATTTGATTTTGAATTTGAATTTATAGAATAAAGGTTCTTTAAAATGAGGGATCCAAATGTTTTCAAATAATAAAAAATTTTACTTAGTTCGTGGGGATATTTTACCAGAAGCCATGCGAAAAACTATCAAAGTAAAAGAGTTATTAGAGCAGAGACAAGCGGCATCGATCTATGAAGCAGTTCAAATGGCAGATGTATCAAGAAGTGCCTATTACAAATATAAGGATGCTGTTTTCCCTTTTAAAGCGATCGTGAAAGAACGAATTGTCACCATTGCTTTATATGTAGAAGATCGTTCAGGTGCACTGTCAAATGTTTTAACGACGTTAGCTGAAGCGAAGTGCAACGTATTAACCATTCATCAAACCGTTCCTGTGCAAGGAAAAGCGAACGTGACATTGTCTTTAGATGTTTCAGAAATCGATGATGAAATAGGAAAAATGTTACATACATTAAGGAAACTCGAGTTTATCGAACAAGTGGATGTCTTAAGCTCTGGAGTATAACTGAGGAGGATCACAATGACAGTCAAGATCGGGTATTTAGGACCGAAAGGAACATTTACGAAACTAGCCGTAGATGAAGCGTTTAATGGAGAAAATAAACAAGGGTTTCAAACAATCCCTGCATGTATTGATGCCGTAAAATCAGGGGAAATTGATATTGGGGTTGTCCCACTAGAAAATGCGATTGAAGGGACCGTACATTTGACACTCGATTATTTAGTCCATCAAGTACGGTTACCAATTGTTGCTGAAATCGTTGTCCCAATTCGCCAACATTTATTAGTGAACAGGGGATTTACCGGAGATTTAAAAGATATAACTCAAGTTCATTCCCATTCTCATGCGATCGCACAGTGTAATCAGTATATTCACCATGAATTGTCCCAAGCAACGATTAAACATACGACGTCTACAGCTAGAGCTGCTGAAGTTGTAAGTATGTCAGAAGAGCCAATCGCAGCGATTGGAAATAAACTAGCCGCAGAAGAATATGGGGTGGACATCATCCAAGAGAATATTCATGATTTTCCAAACAACCATACAAGATTTGCGGTACTCGCGAACAATAAAGATGTTGTACGAATTACCCATCCGATTCACGAGGAGCGGACAAGCTTATTAATTACTCTTCCTAGTGATTATGCTGGAGCATTACATCAAGTGCTATCTGCATTTGCTTGGAGGAAAATGAGTCTTTCTAAAATTGAATCACGTCCAATGAAAACAGGTTTAGGCAATTATTTCTTTATTATTGATGTGAATCAACCATATGATGACGTACTTTTTCCAGGAGTAAAAGCGGAACTTGAAGCACTTGGCTGTAAAGTGACGATGTTAGGTACATACCCAGTATATGAATTACAGTGTGAAAGTTAATGATCAAGAGAAAAAACTGCTGCAGAGAATGCGCAGTTTTTTTCATTTTTAAATTAAAATCAAAGAATACATCAACTTTTCTAGACTCTTGCATATGGTGATAAGAGGAATACGCCTATATTAAGAAGAGAGAGGAGTTTGGTGTCAGTTGAAAATACACATCGTTAAAAAAGGCGATACATTTTGGAAAATTGCGGAGATGTATGACGTTGATTTTGAAGAGTTAAAACAAATGAACGCTCATTTAGCGCATCCAGATATGATTATGCCAGGAATGAAAATAAGGGTCCCTGTGAATAAAAAAGAAACAAAGAATGAACATACGCCGGCGAAGGAGAAGAAAAAAGAAACAAAGAAAAGTGAACAAAAGCCTAAAGAACAAATGAAAAAACCACAACCAACGAAGCCAATGAAGGAAATTAAAGAGGATGATCATAAAGATCACATCCACATTCAACCCGTTATTCCATTTGAACAACAAAAATCCCCTTCACTAAATATGAATACAATGCCTAAAATGCCTTCGATGCCAAAGATGCCGCAAATGTCACCAGTCGAAGAGCCGAAAGAGGAAAAGAAAAAGGAACAGCCGAAAGAAAAACCGGTCAAAGTGAAAGAAAAAGAGGAGGTACCACCAAAAGAAATGGAAAGTGAGAAAATGCCATTAACGTCTCATGGGTGTTATTGCTATTGTGGAACGTGTTCGCCCATGCATTTTGAAGGAACACAAATGATGCCTCACGCACCACAACCAATGCCAATGCACATGATGTATCCAAGCCAATCATGTGGCTGTCAGCAACCAATGATGCACAGTAATCACATGATGCATGGACCCTTTATGCATCAACCGATGATGAACGGACATCATATGCAAGGAAGCATGCATCAAGCAATGATGGAACCTAATCATATGCATCAAGCAATGATGGGCCCCAATCATATGCAACAACCGATGATGGATCCAACACATCAACCAATGCCATTACCCCACTATGAAAATCATGGGAATATGCAAGGATACCCGAACCAACCAATGAATACCCAACCACCAGAATATATTCCAGAAAGTTGGCAACGGGCGGATGCAGAAGAAGAACCAGAAAAAACTGTTGAACAAACAGATGAAAATCCAGTGAGACAATCGTATCCACCGATGTACAGTGAACAGTCAGAATACTATTCATATCCGCAACCCCCGGAATTTATACATGAAGAGTAATGGATAAGATACACAAAAATAAAGACGATTCCGGTCGTCTTTATTTTTGTGTTTATTTCATTCATATGATTGAATGGTGATATGAGAAACTATATTGATTTTGTCAAATAGAGAGGACGATACACGTTGGAAAAGGAAATTCAAACAATCGTTTCCTGGTTACATAAAAAAGTAAAAGAAGCACATGCGGAAGGACTAGTTGTCGGTGTGAGTGGTGGACTGGATTCGGCTGTTGTCGCATATTTAATCAAGCGTGCATTTCCGACAACTTCATTAGGTGTTATTATGCCAGTACATAGTAGTGATCATGATGTGAAGGATGCGTATACAGTCGTTCAACAAGCGGATATACCATATGTTACCGCCGATCTGACCTCGACTCATCAAACATGCTTAGAAACAATTTGGGCGTCGGGAACAGAGTACAAACAAGCCGACAGAGATGTCGTTCGTATGGCAGATGCAAATTTACGTGCTAGGCTCCGGATGAGCACCTTATACACATATGCAGCGCTTAAAAATTATTTAGTTGTTGGTACGGACAATAAATCTGAATGGTACACGGGATATTTTACGAAGTATGGAGACGGTGGAGTCGACTTATTGCCGATTGTAGAGTATACAAAAACAGAAGTTTGGGAAATGGCTGCTCATTTAGGTGTGCCACAAGAAGTTATCGATAAAATGCCAAGTGCTGATTTATGGGAAGGACAGACAGATGAAGAAGAAATGGGGACGTCTTATGCACATATAGACGCATATTTAGAGGGAGAATCTGTCCCAACAGAAGATGTCGAAAAAATTGAATCGATGCATAAAAGAACGGCGCATAAACGATCCATTCCTGCACAATTCAACCGCTCATAAGATTGTAGGTAAAAGGTAAAAATTAACGGCTTTTAAAACCCTTTTTTTATCAAACAATATGGTAAAGGAGGGTTTTATAATGGCCAAATATATTTTTAGTACGATGACTGTTTTATTTCTTTTAATAGGATGTCAAACAAATACCGATCCGAATAAAGATGCAGCCCCTAATGATAACGAAGTACTTGAAGGGGAAATGCAAATAAAAAATGATTCCTATAAGCAATATACGCAAAGTGAAGAAAAAGGGATTGCACCAGACGGAACGAAAGAACAACTGTTTTCTTCGAGTGAGCAAAGGGAAATTATTCAACACATTTCCCAAATGGAACATGTAGATTCTGTCTATGTGAACCATGGGCAAGATAAAGTAAATGTAATGGTTTCTGTCAGAGAAGGCCCATATGATGACATTAAAAAAACTATCAGACGGTACATTAAAGATAAATTCCCTCAAAGAAAAGTTGATGTTTTTGTGATACAATCAACAGGATAAAGGGGATACAAAAGTAGAGATTATCGCTCAAATGTGATATTCTTCACTTAGATGATTTTCAGAAGAGATGTATCTATAATGGGTATAGGTAAGGGGGAGAAATGGTATGGCAGGACATTCAAAATGGAGCAATATTAAACGAAGAAAAGGTGCACAAGACGCTAAAAAAGGTAAAATTTTTATGCGTCATGCTAAAGATATTTATATCGCAGCAAAAGAAGGCGGCGAGGATGCTTCGATGAATGCTGCTCTCAGATTGGCCGTTGATAAAGCAAGAGCTGACAACATGCCAAATGATAATATAGAGCGCGCCATTAAAAAAGCAACCGGGACACTAGAAGGTGTTACCTTTGAAGAAATTACGTATGAAGGATATGGTCCAGGTGGCGCAGCAATCATGGTGGATGTACTAACAGACAACCGAAATCGTACAGCAGGTGAAGTGAGACACGCATTTAGCAAAAATGACGGTAATTTAGGTGCAACTGGCTGTGTGTCGTATATGTTTGACCGAAAAGGATATATTGCTATTTTAAACAATGACAATGTCGATGAAGATGAGCTAACATTAGTTGCTATTGAAGCGGGTGCCGATGATATTGAAGCAAGTGAAGAAGTATTTGAAATCTACACTGATCCTGCTACTTTTGGTGAAATTAGTGAACAGCTTCAAGAAGCAGGCTATGCATTAGAAGAAGCGGAAATATCATTCATTCCTCAAACGTACAGCGAACTTCCAAAAGACGATACAGATAAAATGCTGGCGTTAGTTGATATGCTTGAAGAGTCCGAAGATGTACAAGACGTGCATCACAATTTATTGATTGATTAATCGACTGAACTTCTATTCTGAGGAATAGAAGTTTTTCTTTTTTAAAACAGAATGCTTGTTCGATGTTTCTATTGTGCTTTTATGGTACGATAAAAGAAGAAATGTAAGGGAGAAAAGTGAATGATTACATATGTAAAAGGTTTACTAACAGAAATAAAAGATGAATCCATTGTTGTAGAAGTCGGTGGATTAGGCTATGAAATAGTATGCGGAAACCCATTTGAGTTTCAACAGGAAGAAAATGAAGATATTCATGTGCATACATATCAACACGTCCGCGAAGACTCCATTCAATTATATGGATTTAAATATCCAGAACAAAAATCATTATTTATGAAAGTGATATCCGTTTCAGGCATTGGTCCTAAAAGTGGGATTGCCATTATAGGCACAGTAAATGTACACGGATTTGTGGCTGCTGTCGAACAAGAAGATGAGAAATACTTAACCCAGTTTCCGGGTGTGGGCAAAAAAACAGCTCGTCAGATTATTTTAGACCTCAAAGGAAAGTTAGACGATATAGCGTATGTAGAAAAGCCAGGAGAATCAGCAGGAGCAAACGCAACCAAGCTGGCTAGGGAAAGCAATCATTTACAAGATGCGATGGAAGCTTTACAAGCACTCGGATATTCAGATACAGAAATCCGGGCAGTCACACCTACCCTACAACAAGATCAAGAAGCAGAGACAGATGCTCTCATTCGAAAAGCATTACAGTTACTCGTAAAAAATTAAGCAAGGAGGCGACAATAGATGGAAGAACGTGTCATTAACGGAGAGCTACAAGAAGAAGACTCAGGCATTGAATTAAGCTTACGGCCAACATCATTGAATCAATACATCGGTCAACAAACGGTGAAAGAAAACTTACGTATTTTTATTCAAGCAGCGAAAATGCGTAATGAGCCTCTGGATCACGTTTTATTGTATGGACCACCAGGACTTGGTAAAACAACTCTTGCGGCCATTATTGCCAATGAAATGGAAGTGCAATTTCGGTCCACTTCAGGACCAGCGATTGAAAGAGCTGGAGATTTAGCGGCAATATTGTCGTCTTTAGAACCAGGCGATGTATTATTTATTGATGAGATTCATCGACTGCCTCATGCAATTGAAGAAGTGCTGTATCCGGCGATGGAAGATTTCTTTTTAGATATCATTGTTGGAACAGGTCCGAGTGCAAGGTCTGTCCGCATTGACCTCCCACCATTTACATTAGTAGGGGCAACGACGCGAGCAGGACTCTTGTCAGCACCTCTGCGTGATCGCTTTGGTGTGTTGAGTAGGTTAGAGTACTACGAAACAGATGACTTATGTGCAATTATCGAGCGCACAGCAGAAATATTTGCAACAAAAGCAACCGATGTCGCCTCGACAGAAATTGCTAAACGTTCTCGTGGAACACCCCGTATTGCCAATCGATTGTTAAAACGTATTCGAGATATCTCTCAAGTCCGTGGCGAAGAAGAAATTAGTTTAGCAACGACGAAAACGGCGTTAGAAATGTTGCAAGTAGACGAAGCAGGTCTTGATCATATTGATCACAAATTATTAAAAGGGATGATTGACGGATACAAAGGCGGTCCAGTAGGTTTAGAAACAATTGCTGCAACCATTGGTGAAGAGCCTCAGACGATTGAAGAAGTATATGAACCGTATTTATTACAAATTGGTTTTATTCAACGAACACCAAGGGGAAGAGTTGTCACGAGCCAAACGTATGCCCATTTTGGCATCGAGCAGCATCCGAATAAATAATAAAGTGTAGTTCATACTGATACGACAGAACTGATTATAAAAGAGGGACATAGATGAATACAGAGGATTTTGATTTTTACTTACCAGAACATTTAATTGCACAGCATCCTTTAAAAGATCGAGCATCTTCCAAAATGCTTGTGATGCATAGACAAACAGATACAATAGAACATAAACATTTTCATGACATTACCGATTATTTACAAAAAGGGGATTGTCTCGTGTTAAATGATACACGAGTGCTCCCTGCTCGGTTATTTGGTATAAAAGAAAGCACTGGTGCACGCATTGAAATGTTGTTGCTGCATGAAAAGTCCGAAGATACATGGGAGACCCTGGTGAAGCCAGCGAAAAAAATTGCACTTGGTGACCGCGTTTCGTTTGGCGAAGGTGCAATTGTAGCGACGTGTACAGAAATAGGGGAGCAAGGTGGACGAACATTTCGTTTGCAATATGAAGGGCTTTTTTTAGAAGTGCTTGATACACTAGGGACGATGCCACTACCACCGTACATTCAAGAAACATTGGCAGATGCAGACCGGTACCAAACCGTTTATGCCAAGCATACAGGATCAGCTGCGGCCCCTACAGCAGGCCTTCATTTTACAGATGAATTATTAGAGAAAATTAAACATAAAGGCGTGCATATCGCCTATATTACATTGCATGTCGGGTTAGGAACATTTAGACCTGTACAAGTAGATGATGTGGAAGAACATACGATGCACAGCGAATATTACCAGATGGATGAAGAGACAGCCGAGTTATTGCAACAAGTAAAGGATCGAGGCGACCGAATTATCGCTGTAGGTACAACATCTACCCGCACACTTGAATCTTGCGCGAAAGAAAATGATGGAAAATTTATTGCTTCCAGCGGTTGGACAGATATTTTCATTTATCCTCCATATACGTTTCAAGCAATTGACGGGATGATTACCAATTTCCATTTACCAAAATCAACACTGATCATGCTTGTGAGTGCATTAACTTCCAAGGATAAAACACTCCAAGCATATAAAGAAGCTGTTGAACAAGAATATCGCTTTTTTAGTTTTGGTGATGCCATGTGCATATTGCCTTAAAGGAGAGAAATAGATGACCATTACGTATGAATTTATAAAATCTTGTAAACAAACAGGCGCTCGCCTAGGAAAAGTGCATACTCCGCATGGATCATTTGATACACCGATGTTTATGCCTGTAGGAACTATGGCTACCGTAAAAACGATGAGCCCTGAATATTTAAAAGAAATGAATGCACAAATCATTTTATCAAATACATATCACCTGTGGCTTCGTCCAGGAGAAGATATTGTAAAAGACGCAGGCGGACTGCACACATTTATGAACTGGGATCGACCAATCTTAACAGACTCTGGTGGATTTCAAGTATTTAGTTTAAGTGATATGCGCGAAATTACCGAAGAAGGCATTCATTTTAGACACCATTTAAGTGGAGAAAAATTATTTTTCTTCCCAGAAAAAGCAATGGCTATCCAAAATGCTCTCGGTTCTGATATTATGATGGTACTTGATGAATGTCCTCCATATCCTGCTTCGTTTGAATATATGAAACAGTCCGTCGAAAGGACCTCCCGTTGGGCAGAAAGAAGTTTAAATGCGCATCAACGCGCGGACACGCAAGGGCTATTTGGAATTATTCAAGGTGGAGAATATGAAGAGCTCAGAAAACAGAGCGCACGAGATATCACTTCCCTTGGGTTTCCGGGGTATGCCATTGGTGGACTTTCAGTAGGCGAATCAAAAGAAATTATGAATGAAGTGTTGGAATTTACCACACCACTCATGCCTACAGAAAAGCCAAGATACTTAATGGGGGTAGGGTCTCCAGGTTCATTAATCGAAGGTGCCATGCGCGGAATTGATATGTTTGATTGTGTTCTTCCAACTCGCATTGCACGAAACGGGACATGTATGACATCTAATGGTAGACTAGTTGTACGTAATGCAAAATATGCGCGTGACTATACACCAATCGATCCAAATTGTGACTGCTATGCATGTACAAATTATACGCGGGCATATGTACGTCATTTAATTAATTGCAACGAAACGTTCGGTTTTCAACTTACTACTTACCATAACTTATATTTTCTGTTAAACTTAATGGAGCAAGTTCGAACAGCAATACGCGAAGATCGACTTGGAAACTTTAAAGAGGACTTTTTTGAACAATATGGCTTAAATGAGCCAGGTGCAAAAAGCTTCTAATCAATATATGTGAAAGGGGGAATGGATCATGGACATGCTCATCACTTTAGCACCAATTCTATTAATGTTTGTTATTTTCTATTTCTTGCTTATTCGTCCACAACAAAAGCGTCAGAAGCAAGTAAGAGAAATGCAAGGTGCACTTCAAAAAGGAGATACAGTCGTTACGATTGGCGGTTTACATGGAGAAATTCATGCGATTGATGAAGATACTGTAGTAATTCACACAGGTGGAGAGACTAGACTTACATATGATCGTGCAGCAATCCGCGACGTGCAAAATTAAACCAATAAAAAAGTGACTCCATTGAATGGATGTCACTTTTTTATTGAAAAAAATAATGGAGTTACTCTGTTTCTGCTTGTACAGGGGCGATATTTACACCAATCATTCCACCTAAACACGCAACAAATATATAGCCTAGATGATGGAGGAGCTGTGACAGAGTGAACCATTCATTATATCCTAAAAACTGAACAGTGAACGTGAAAAGAGTGAAGCCAACTCCAATCAAACCTCCAATGGCCCACCCTTTCGTTTTTCCTTTCATTCCAGCAACGATTCCACCACTAAAGAGTGCGATGACTCCTATACATAAAGTAACCCAAGGGATGATTGATGGTGGTAGAGAGGTGAATTTAAGTAAAAAGGCTAGTACGATACTTGATAAAATAATCACACCAAACACAATTACCCAACCTGATAACAATGCTTCGAACAGTTTCTTTCGCATGTGAACACCTCCTTTCCAATGAGGTTTATATCCATTTTTGGATGAAAGGGATTTGGCTAAGTTCTTCTCTCGTTAAGAAACGGAACAAGAGTAAAAACAAGCAATAAATGATGAATAACAAAATACATATCCCGATGAAAATCAATAATTGATTGTTAAAGAACACGAGTACACTGTGTAACATCCGAGCGACCAACCATGTACTTCCAACAAGTCCAAGCATTTTAGCAAGGTCTGCCAAAGGAATCGAAAATTGAATCCATTTATTTAACGATCGGATATGGAGCAATGTTACGAAAACTACACTAATGGACATTGCAATAGCCGCTCCTAAAATTCCAAATGATGGATGTGAAGTGAGCGTAAAAAGAAGTCCTAATTTAAGCGTCGTACCAAACACACTATTCCACATCGCAGGCTTCGCTAAGTCGAGTGCTTGTAATGCTGCTTGGAGTGGGGCTTGTATATATAAAAATAAGAAGAAAGGGGCCATAAACGTTAGAATCATACTCGCATTTGAAGTCCCATACATGTACATCAATATTTGACTAGCAAATAATGAGAGGACTATGGTTGCAATTGCGCCAGAAGCAAATGATATGCGAATGGCTTGATGGATGCGATGGAGAATAAATGTATTGTTTTTGGTTGCCTCTGCTTCAGCAATAGAAGGTAAAAGAGCAATGGATAACGAATGCGTAATAAACGTTGGTAAAAATAACAGGGGCATCACATATCCGGTTAATTCCCCATATTGTTTTGTAGCAATTGCGCTTGAAATACCTGTAATGGCTAGAGCTTGTGTAATAATAATGGGTTCTAAAAATGTCGAAAATGAATTTACTAAGCGGCTACCGGTACTAGGAATGGCGATTGTAAATAGTTCTTTAACGGTTTTCTTGAAAGTGCCAACAAAGGAAAAAAAGTCATTTCGGATGCGAATGGTTTTCCTACGTTTGAATACAACAAACATGTAAATGAGTGAAGCAGCTTCACCAAAGATCACACTAACCATTGCTCCAGCGGCTGCAAATTCGATGCCAAAAGGTAAGAACAATTGAATGAGTAATGCAACACAGGAAATCCGGACAACTTGTTCTAATACGAGTGCAAAGCTTTGCGGACGCATGTTTTGCATCCCTTGAAAATACCCTTTCAAGATGCCTGCGAATGCCATAACTGGAATAATTGGGCAGACTGCATATAATGGATAAATGGTTCGAGGATCTGTAAAAAAGTTTTCAGCAATAAATGGTGCTGAGAAAAATAATAATAACGTGCAGATCATACTTGTACTCATTGTTAGTATAAAAGCGACTACCATAATTCGTTTTATTTTATGTGTATCATTATTGGCATTAGCCTCTGCAACTCTTTTTGAAATAGCAATGGGTAGACCGAGTTGAGTAACAGTGATGAACAGCATCATCGTCGGTAAAGCCATCATATACAGACCAATACCTTCTTCACCCATAACTCTAGCTACGACAAGACGGTTAATAAATCCAAGCAGACGAGTAATAACGCCGGCGAAAATGAGGATAAGCGTTCCTTGTAGAAATGTTTGTTTTGTCATTTAGATAGACCCGCCTTCTCAAAAAATTAAATTTAATATACAATGATATATATGCAGATACATTGGCCAAGCATGACAAGTATTTACAGATACTTGTAAAATGGGGGAATGCACGTTGGACAAACGAAAATCAGTAACAGAGTGGAGAGAAGAATTGGAAGCTGTCCTAGAAATTAAAAAAAATGAATTTCAGATGTTAGGTTATGATAAAACAACTACAGAAGATATATGGAATTGCTTAATGAAGACTGTTTGGAATGACAGTGAACCTCAAAAACGACTGTATGAGGTCGTGGCAGAGATTTTACAATTGCAAATTACAACATATATGACCTATTTAACGATGGGAATTTATCAAGATGATGATGATTTAATGGCATCTATTTCAGCGCTTAGAGGCGACTAATGAAAATACATACAGTTTAGAGATGCACTTGAATGAGGAGGAATTTTGCTTATGAAGCACAAAGGAAAGATCGTTGCCTTTTTTATTGTTGTCCTGCTTTTTGCTGGAACAATCGGGGGTACACTTACAGGAGTTAGTAAAAATATAAATCTTGGATTGGATTTACAAGGTGGATTTGAGATTCTGTACGAAGTTGAACCTGTGGATCAAGAACAGGAAGTTTCCCGTACGATGCTTGAGTCTACAGTTCAAACATTAAATGACCGAGTCAATAGACTTGGTATTAGTGAAGCGAATATTGATATCGAAGGGGACGACCGTGTTCGTGTCCAATTAGCAGGTGTAGAAAATCAAACAGAAGCGAGAGAAATTTTAGCAACTTCTGCACTTGTATCTTTTAGAGATGTTCATGATGAAGAATATTTAGATGGAACAGACATAAAAGAAGGTAGTGCCAAACAAAATATAGACCCAGAAACAAATAGTCCGATGGTAACTTTACAATTAAAAGATGCGGATAAATTTGGCGATGTAACGACAACGATTAAGGATATGGAACCAGATAACTATCTCGTTATTTGGATGGATTATCAAGAAGGGGATTCATTTGAAGCCGAGGTCGATAAAGAGGAGCCGAAGTTTATATCTGCTCCAAGGGTTGGTCAAACGTTACGTACAACGGATGTACAAATAACTGGTGATTTTACCATTGAGGAAGCAAAACGTTTAGCAGATATTATTAACGCAGGATCTCTTCCTGTCCATATGGAAGAAATCTTTTCCACATCTGTTGGTGCTCAATTTGGAGAACAATCTTTAAATAAAACGGTTTTTGCTGGAATTATAGGGGTCATCGCAATTTTTGCATTTATGATTTTGGCCTATCGTTTTGCAGGAGTCATTGCGTCGATTAATTTAGCAGTGTACATTTATATTATTATCCTCGTTTTTGGGTTGTTGCAAGGTGTGTTAACCTTACCAGGAATCGCAGCCCTCATTTTAGGGGTTGGTATGGCTGTTGATGCGAACGTCATTACGTTTGAGCGCATTAAAGAAGAATTACGAACTGGAAAGTCCATCAAAGCAGCGTTTGATGCTGGAAGTAAAAACTCTCTACGGACGATTGTAGACGCAAATATTACAACGATGTTAGCCGCTATTGTCCTCTTTTACTTTGGGACAAGTTCCGTAAAAGGGTTTGCTACGATGTTAATCGTTAGTATATTAGTGAGCTTTTTAACAGCTGTATTTGGAACACGTGCTTTAATGGGCTTGTGGGTAAAGAGTGGATATTTACGAAACAAGCCAGGTTGGTTTGGCGTACGTAAAGATCACATTCGCGATATTTCCGATACAAGCGAAGTTGAACCGACATTCTTAGGTAGAACGGTTAATGTGATTAAACAACAGAAAAAAATATTTGTCTTTAGCGCCATTGTTGTAGTAATTGGAGTTATGTCTCTAGGAATCTTTAAATTGAACCCAGGAATTGACTTTACGAGTGGTTCTCGGATAGAAGTACTCGCAACAGATACGTTATCTTCTGAAGATGTCCAAAGTGATTTTGAAGCTTTAGAACTTGAACCAAAAGCAATTGTACTGTCTGGAGATGATAATGAAATAGCAGTGACTCGCTTTGACACTGTTTTATCGGAGGATAAAATTGCCGAAGTGAAAGGTTATTTCCAGGAAAAATATGAACATGAACCAGGAGTAAGTGTTGTCTCACCGATCGTTGGACAGGAGCTTGTGAAGAACGCAATCCAAGCACTCATCATTGCAGCGATAGGAATGATTATTTACGTTACATTCAGGTTTGAATTGTTTTTCGGAATTACGGCGATTATTGCGTTGCTTCATGACGTATTTATTGTGCTCGTTGTGTTTAGCTTATTTAAAATCGAATTCGATGCTACCATTGTCGCAGCAATATTAACCATTGTCGGGTACTCGATTAATAATACAATCGTTATATTTGACCGGATTCGGGAAAATATTCGCTTGAAAAAACGGGTTACATCTATAAAAGATTTAGCTAAAATCGTGAATGATAGTTTAGTCCAATCATTTACGCGAAGTATTAATACGACTGTCACAACGCTCATAGCTGTGTTAGCCTTCTTAATTTTAGGTGCAGCTTCCATTGGCGGATTTGCCATAGCACTTGTGATTGGTTTAATTGCGGGACTGTATTCGTCACTGTTCTTAGCGTCCCAATTATGGCTCGTAACGAGAGGTAGAAATATTAAAGAGAAACCACTTGATTTTACGAAGAAAAAACGTGTAGAAGGTCCACAAGTATAGTACCTTCAAACAATGTTCGAATGTTCCTCCCATGTGCATGCATGAGGAGGAACATCTATCATCATTGAAAGGATGAATGCTGATGAGAGGGCAAACATATGTAATTATTTCAATCATTTTAGTAATACTCGTTGCAGTCTTTGCAGTAACGAATGTGGATGCTGTTGAAGTGAATTATTTGTTCTGGTCGGCTGAATCGCCGCTTATATTAGTGATCTTGTTTTCCGTTTTAATGGGTGGGTTACTTGTAGGAGCAGCTAGCAGTGTTCGTTTGTATCAATTGAAAAAAGAGAATAAAGAATTACACCATGAGTTGGATGCTATTCGAACTGACAAGTCTAAAAATAAAAATACAGGTAAAAAAGCTCCACATACACCATCGACAAATAAGAGTCATGAGAAAAAGTGAGTAAAGTAGTTCATATACCATTACTCTGCTCAGCACATATAAAGGGTAAAGGTGATTTTGATGTTAGAAAATAAAACAACGTGGCAGTTTGCAGAAGATGTGCGGGCGGAACAGCCGTACACCATACAAGGGAAACAATTGTCACATATAACCACACAATTATTTATGCAACGCGGAATTACAACGGAAAATGAAATAGAAGCGTTTGTGCATCCAACTTTAGAAGAACTTGGACATGCATCTCTCTTGTCAATGATGGACAAAGCTGTGGAGCGAGTCCACGATGCTATTGCTCATGAAGAACATATTTTAATTTATGGGGATTATGATGCAGATGGCGTCACGTCAACAGCTGTCTTAATGAAAGCTTTGGAACAAGTAGGCGCTCACTGTTCGTATTATATTCCAAACCGATTTACAGAAGGGTATGGTCCAAATAAAGCAGCTTTTCAGCGAGCCATTGATGATGGAGTAAAACTGATTATTACTGTCGACTGTGGCATTAATGCAGTGGACGAAACGGCTCTAGCACAAGAGCAGGGAGTCGATGTGATTATTACCGATCACCATGATGTACAAGATGTTCTACCTGAAGCATGTGCGATTATTCATCCACAACTTTCAGACGAATATACGTTTAAAGGACTTGCAGGTGTGGGCGTTGCCTTCCAATTTGCCACAGAAATCTTACAGGATTTTCCAATGGAACTACTCGATTTTGTTGCGATTGGTACGATTGCTGATTTAGTCCCGTTACATAAGGACAATCGAATTCTCGTATATCATGGATTGAAGCAGTTGAATCGGACAACTCATACAGGGTTACAAATGCTCATACAAGTCTGCCAGATAGACGGTGATATTGATGAACAGGATGTGGGTTTTTCACTAGGCCCCCGGTTAAATGCTGTTGGTCGCCTGCAAGATGCTCGTTTAGCTGTTGAATTATTGCTAACAGCTGACCGCGAAGAAGCGGAGCGAATAGCAGAAGAAATTGAACAATTAAACAATGAACGAAAACAAATCGTTGATACGATCTTACAAGAAGCGATTGAGCTGATTCCGAATGAAGAGCATGACGTAATATTTGTTGCAAAAGAATGTTGGAATGAGGGCGTGCTAGGTATTGTAGCTTCTCATTTAGTGAGAAAATATGAACGACCAGCAATTGTATTAGCCATTCATGAAGATAGAGGGATTATGAAAGGCTCTGCTCGAAGTATTCCAGCGTTTCACATATTTAATTATTGCATGGAAATCAAGGATTTATTCCAAGGTTTTGGTGGACATTCCCAAGCAGCAGGTATGACGATTGCGCTAGAACATGCAGAAGAAGTACAAGACAAACTAAATACGTCCTTTAGAGAAAACGTCCAACCGGAAGACATGAAACTTGTGACAGATGTTCATTCGACGATTGAAATGGATGACATTAGTGAACAAGTCATTGATGAAATAAATATGCTCGCTCCCTTTGGCATGGGAAATCCTAAGCCATTATTCCATATTGAACAAATTCCGACAGACGTGCGTCAAATAGGTGCGATGAAAAATCATTTGAAAATGCAAATGGCTCAAAATGGAATCACGCTCGATCTCATTGCATTTCAAATGGGTTCTTTGTATTGGAAGATCAGCCAAAAAGTACCGGTATCGATTGTTGGAGAACTTGGCATAAATGAATGGAACGGGAATCGGAAATTACAAATCCGTGTGGAAGATCTAAAAATATCCGAATGGCAATTATTTGATTTCAGAGGAAAACAATTATCCAGAATCGAACAAACATTTGATCCAAACCGCACAGAAGTATTTTTGTATCAAGATACGACGAATGATCTACAAGTACCAACACATGGATATGTAGCAACGTATGCAGGACTTAAAGAGGCAGACATTCAGTCATGTGATGCACTTTATATTATGGACTTGCCTGGATCAGAAGCGGAACTCGCTTCCATTGTAAGAAACCTTCAACCGAACAATGTGTACATGTGCGCACGAATTGAAAACAGCACGTATTTTTCAACATATACATCGCGAGAAGATTTTAAATGGGTGTATGGATTATTAATGAAAAATAGTCCTGTCGAATTAAAAAAGATTGGCAGTGCCATCATGGGACGAAAAAAGTGGTCACAAGAACGAATGGAATTTATATTTAACGTGTTTTTAGAGCTTGAATTTGTTACTATAAGTAATGGGATGATTTCTGTTCAAAAACAACCAACAAATCGTGATTTAACGGAATCAACCACTTTTGCGAATCGTATTAAAAAAGAAAATATCGAACGTACATTTTATTACTCCAGTTATGCAGAATTACGTTCATGGTTCTCATCTTTGTTAAAAAGAGATGACCGAGTCGAGGGGGAAGCTACAAATGAATTTGAAAGAACATGTTAAAATTGTTCAAAATTGGCCTAAAGAAGGAATAGAATTTAAAGATATTACACCACTGATGAATGATGGTGCAGCATTTAAAGAGTCTGTCGATCAAATTGTTGAATATGCAAAGGAAAAGGAAATTGACGTTATCGTTGGCCCTGAAGCAAGAGGCTTTATTATCGGATGTCCGGTTGCATATGCACTAGAGACAGGGTTTGTTCCAGTTCGAAAAGAAGGAAAGTTACCTAGAGACGTGATTAAAGTGGATTACGGCCTTGAATACGGAGAAAATGTTTTAACGATTCATAAAGATGCTGTCAAGCCAGGTCAACGCGTACTCATCACCGATGATTTATTAGCGACAGGTGGTACGATTGAAGCAACGATTAAACTTGTAGAACAATTAGGCGGAGTCATTGTAGGTTGCGCCTTTTTAATTGAACTCGCGTATTTAAAAGGTCTTGAAAAATTAGATGGTTACGATGTACTTACATTAATGCGTTACGAATAATACCGAAGGACTAAGGGACAAAAGCGTCTGACAAAATATATTTTGTCAGACCTTTTTCCTATCTATCTTCGGCTAATCGGTGTATGCTATACTATAACTCAAAAAAGAGATTATAGAAATTACATTCTAATAATGTTTACAACAATGATAAAAGGTGATTATATGGCAAATGGGGAAGTAGTAACAATTGAGCAAGTATTAAAAATGGCAAAAGAATACTTAGACGAAGAAGATGTTGCCTTTATTGAACGTGCTTATTTTTTCGCCGAAAAAGCACATGAAGGACAGTTTCGCAAGTCTGGTGAACCATATATTATTCATCCAGTCCAAGTAGCAAGTATTTTAGTAGAATTAACAATGGACCCTGTGACAGTAGCTGGTGGATTCTTACATGATGTCGTAGAAGATACGGACATTACATTAGACGAAATCAAAGAAAACTTCAACGACGAAGTAGCTATGCTCGTCGACGGGGTAACGAAACTTGAAAAAATTAAATTTAAATCAAAAGGTGCGTTACAAGCAGAAAATCACCGAAAAATGTTTGTTGCAATGGCTAAAGATATTCGCGTAATATTGATTAAACTTGCGGACCGTTTGCACAATATGCGAACCTTAAAGCATATGCCTCCTGAAAAACAACGCCGTACTTCAAAAGAAACGTTAGAAATTTTTGCTCCACTTGCACATCGTCTTGGGATTTCAACCATTAAATGGGAACTAGAGGATACTGCACTGCGCTATTTAAATCCACAACAATATTACCGTATTGTCCAGCAAATGAAACAGAAGAGAAACGAACGGGAGCAATATATCGAATCCGTCATTGATCTCGTGTTAAAACAATTAGAAGAGGTTCATATTTCAGCGGACATCTCCGGTCGTCCGAAACATTTATATAGTATTTATCAAAAGATGAATCAACAAGATATTGAATTTGATGAAATCTATGATTTACAAGCCGTTCGAATCATTGTGAATAGTATTAAAGATTGTTATGCAGTTCTCGGGATTATTCACACGAATTGGAAACCTATGCCGGGACGTTTTAAAGATTATATTGCGATGCCTAAACCGAATTTATATCAATCTTTACATACAACTGTTTTAGGTCCTCAAGGGTCCCCTTTAGAAGTGCAAATACGAACAAAAGAAATGCATTCCATCGCTGAATATGGAATTGCTGCGCATTGGGCGTATAAAGAGGGGAAAAATCTTCAATCAAATAAAAAGTCTTTTGAAGAGAAATTAACATGGTTCCGCGAAATATTAGACTGGCAAAATGAAACAAATGACGCTGAAGAATTTGTCGAATCCCTTAAAATGGACTTTTTCTCTGACATGGTTTATGTTTTCACACCTAAAGGTGACGTCATTGAGCTTGCTTCAGGTTCCATTCCAATTGATTTTGCATACCGGATTCATACGGAAATAGGCAACCAAACGATTGGAGCCAGAATTAACGGAAAAATGGAACCACTCGACTACACCTTGAAAAATGGTGATATTGTAGAGGTGATTACGTCCAAACATTCGTATGGACCATCTCAAGATTGGCTAAACATCACGCAAACGTCACAAGCGAAAAGTAAAATTAAACAGTTCTTTAAGAGACAACGTAAAGAAGAAAATGTGACGAAAGGAAAAGAGCTCGTCGAGAGAGAAATTGATGATTTAGGTGTTTCCATTCCTGATGCCCTTACACAAGAAAATATAGATCGTGTAGTAGAGAAGTTTAATTTTAATACAGAAGAAGATATGTACGCTGCCGTAGGATATCAAGGGATTACTGCTGCTCAAATAGCGACTCGATTAACAGAAAACATTCGTAAACAAAAAGAAAAAGAACAAGCATTATCTGAAACGATTGATGATGTACAACATGAATCACATGATCGACCAAAAGATGATTCTAGACATGACTCTGGTATTCGGATTGACGGTATTGATAATGTGCTTATTCGTCTATCAAAATGTTGTAATCCAGTTCCTGGTGACGCGATTGTTGGATATATTACAAAAGGTCGAGGTGTATCCGTCCATCGAGCGGATTGTCCAAATATGCAATCCGATGAAGCAAAAAGTCGTCAGCTAGAAGTACACTGGAAATCAGAACGTCGAGAGAATAAGCAATATTTATTAGACTTGGAAATTTCCGGTTTTGATCGTAATGGATTATTAAATGAAATCTTACAAACGTTGACAGAGATGAAAACGAGTATCAATCAAGTCAACGGTCGTTCAGATCGAAATAATATGGCAATTATTCAAATTACGGTATTTATTTACAATACTGGACATTTACAAAAAATAGTGGACCGTCTGAAGCAAATTAAAGATGTATATACAGTGAAACGGGTCATTCAATAGGAAAGAGGTTGGGACAAATCAAAGCTATATCTCCCAAAAAACGAAAAGTATTCTAAATTAGCGTAGGAAATATACGGAGACTCCCGCGGGAGCAGAGGCATAGGCGATAGCCTGCGGAGGCTTGCCAGCCGCCCGCAGGAAAGCGAAGTATATTTCCGAAGCGGGTAATATCACTTGTTAAATTAGAATGTTCGTATTTGAGTTAACTTTAAATCTTTTGTCTCAACCTCATTCAATAGGAAAGGGTGAAGCGTTCGTGCGTGTTGTTTTACAACGTGTGAAAGAAGGACAAGTTTCAGTTGATGCCGAAGTAGTCGGAAAAATTAAGCAAGGGTATGTGTTACTCGTTGGAATTACCCACGAAGATACAGAAGAAGACGTCACATACATAGCAAACAAAGTAGCGAATTTGCGTTTGTTTGAAGATGACGATGGGAAAATGAATATTTCCGTACGTGATATTGAAGGAGAAATTTTATCGATTTCACAATTCACGTTGTTTGCGGATACGAGAAAAGGGAGACGTCCTAGTTTCACAAAAGCAGCAAAACCAGCATATGCCAAAGAATTATATGAACAGTTTAATGAGCGTTTAAGAGAATATGGTTTGCACGTGGAAACCGGATCATTCGGGGCAATGATGGATGTATCCCTCATCAATGACGGCCCAGTTACGATACAAATAGATAGTAAAGACAAATAAAACCTATGGATCGTCAGTTGCTTTCGCACGACTGACGATCCATAGGTTTTTAATGGTTATTGATCAGCGAAAAATGCGGATAAACCATTCACCACACCGTGCACGAGCTTGTCTTGGTACGCATCTGTTTGCAAAAGTTCCTCCGAATCTGCATTGGAAATAAAGCCTAATTCGATAAGTGCTGCCGGACGTACATTTTGTCTAAGGACTTGGTAGTCGCCAAAATCAATCCCCCGGTCTTTACTGCCACTATATAAGGAAACTGCATCTTGGAGAGAAGCGGCTAAGCGTTGATCGACTCCTCCGTAATAATACGTGCCAATTCCGGTAACACTAGGGACGTCAGGAAAGCTATTATAATGAATGCTGACAAATGCATCGGCATGAACCGTGTTCGCATATAAGACTCTACTTTTTAAAAGTTCGTATGTATCATGCTCTCTAGTCATGTGCACGTTCGCTCCTAGGGATGTAAGGGAATCCTCAAGCGCGAGCGCTGTTTTTAATGTAAGGTCTTTTTCATAGGCGCCATTAATTCCAATCGAGCCAACATCACGTCCTCCGTGACCAGCATCAATCACAATCGTTTTCCCTTGCATACTTTCGTTTTCGGTCGTAGGTGTTGCTGTGATATGATCTTGTAACATGTACCCTTCTTCGTCCTCACACGAAACTAAATACCAAGTATCAGAGGCTTCTTCAACAATCGAACAGCTTGTACCTTGATCGAGCAATGCTTTAATGGAAGAAGAGGAAGAGGGTTCTGTTCGAATATACATGTTATCAATGGTCGTCGTGAAGGAATCAAGTGTTTCATTGTCAGAAGAGATATCATTCACTGTCTGAGACTGTATCGTTACGAATTCTTTCGATACCCAACCGGATTGTTGCTCATAAACAATTTCTATCCATTCTTCCGTTTCTTGAATGATTTCATAGGTTTCACCTTGATAAATGGTTCCTAATGCATCAAACTCTGTCCCTTGGCCATCGCGAACGTTTAACGTTTCAGAATCAACGATGATTTCGTCAGCTGCTAGAGCAGGTAACGGAAAAATCAACATGAATAAAGTGCATGCATATATGTAATACAATGTCTGTTTTCGCAATTGTTCACCTCAATATTCTCGCAAATGATGTATTTAAAGTATAATTCCATTCTCCAGCGAAAGCAAAAATATAGTAAAATACGTTTGGAATGACTGAAACTTGACAACCTTTCAGTCATTCATTAAGATTATAAGCATTCAAGTAAATAAAAGTATACATGAAACCGTTAGAAGGAAAAAGTAATTAGAATCCAGTTGTCTAGAGAGAAAATGGCTTAGGCTGCAACCATTTTTACAAACATGGTCTAATGAAAGACATTCCCTAGGTTCTATATCGAAAGGTAGTAGGTATAGACGTATTTGTAGGCGTTAACTATAGCAAAGTGAATGTATGTTGATGAACTACATTAACTAGGGTGGCAACACGGGTATACTCTCGTCCCTTATTTCTAATAGGGATGGGGGTTTTTTTGTATTTAAAAATTGTAGGAGGATTTATTATGCGCATAAATGCACCGCGAGGTACCGTTGATTTATTACCAGAACAAACCCGTAAATGGCAATATGTTGAACGTGTTATTCAAGACCTCTGTGAACGATTCCAATATAAGGAGATTCGTACACCGATGTTTGAACATACAGAAGTCTTTCAACGAAGTGTTGGAGATACGACGGATATTGTTCAAAAAGAAATGTACACATTTGAAGATCGTGGAAACAGAAGTATTACGTTACGTCCAGAAGGAACAGCTGGGGTTGTTCGAGCATTTGTTCAAAACAAAATGCATGGAGAGGTTATTCAACCTGTGAAACTGTATTATTTTGATGAACTATTTCGGTACGAACGACCACAGCAAGGGAGAATGCGTCAACTGCACCAATTTGGCGTAGAGGCATTAGGAAGTGACGACCCAGCTATTGATGCGGAAGTAATTGGTCTAGCTATGGCTTGTTATGAAGCATTAGGGCTTACTTCCCTCAAACTAGTGATTAATAGCTTAGGGGATCAAGAAAGTAGACAAGCACATAAAGATGCTCTCATTGCTCATTTTACACCGGTAAAGGATGAGTTGTGTGGAGATTGTCAAACACGCTTGGAACAAAACCCACTTCGCGTGCTTGATTGTAAAAAAGATATGGATCATGAGGCGATGAAAACTGCCCCATCTATTTTAGAATATTTAAATGAAGAGTCAGGTGCATACTTTACACGTGTGAAAGAATATTTAGATGAAATGAGAATTTCTTACGTAGTAGACGAAACACTTGTGCGTGGTCTTGATTATTACAATCACACAGCATTTGAAATTATGAGTGAAGCAGAAGGTTTCGGAGCGATTACGACATTATTAGGCGGCGGAAGATACAACGGTCTCACAGAAGAGTTAGGTGGACCAGACGTACCAGGTGTAGGATTTGGTATGGGTATTGAACGTTTATTAATGGCTCTAGAAGCAGAGAATATTGAACTTCCTGTCGAAGAGGACGTTGATTGTTTTGTCGTTGCTTTAGGAGATGAAGCGGAAAAGAAAGCGGTAGGTATTTTACATGAAATGAGAAAACAGGGAATTCGTGTAGATAAAGATTATCAACAACGGAAAATGCGTGCGCAATTTAAAGCCGCAGATCGCGTAGACGCATCTTACGTATTAATATTAGGTGATCAAGAACTAGAGAATGGTAACATTATTGTACGAACGATGGAAACTGGTGATCAAGAAGAGATCCAACTGGATGATATTGCATCCTATATGAAGTCAAAAATAGGAGGAACAACGAATGAGTAAGAGACATCTTGCAGCTACATTAAACGAAACACATGTGAATGAAGACGTATTGTTAAAAGGGTGGGTCCAACGAAGACGCGACTTAGGTGGACTTATCTTTATTGACTTACGCGATAAGTCAGGGGTTATTCAAATCGTCTTTAATCCAGAAAAAAATGCAGAAGCTTTACAAATTGCTGATGACGTTCGGACAGAATTTGTAATAGAAGTGACTGGGACGATTGTGAACCGGGACGCGGGAACGATTAACCCAGAAATGAAAACAGGTGCAATTGAAGTGAAAGCTTCAGGAATTACCATTTTAAACAAATCTAAAACACCACCTTTTGTCATTGATGGTAAAACAGATGTTTCCGAGGACTTACGTTTAAAATATCGCTACATTGATTTACGTCGTGAATCGTTGCAAGAGACGATGAAAATACGTCATGAAACAACGCAAAGTGTTCGATCGTTTTTAAATGATGATGGATTTCTAGAAATGGAAACGCCTATTTTAACGAAAAGTACACCAGAAGGAGCGCGGGACTATTTAGTGCCGAGTCGTATGCATCCACATGAATTTTATGCGTTGCCACAATCTCCACAATTATTTAAGCAAATGATTATGATGAGTGGATTTGAGAAATATTACCAAATTGCTCGTTGTTTCAGAGATGAAGATTTACGTGCGGATCGTCAACCTGAATTCACACAAATTGATATTGAAACATCATTTATGACGAGTGATGACATTATGGAAATGACGGAAAAAATGATGAAGCAAATCATGAGAGATGTGAAAGGCATTGAGATCGAAACACCGTTTTACCGGATGTCTTATGACGAAGCAATGGCTCGTTACGGGTCAGATAAACCAGATATTCGTTTCGGAATGGAATTAATTGACGTCAGTGAAGATGTAAAAGATTCATCTTTTAATGTCTTCTCGAAAACTGTTGAACAAGGTGGAAAAGTAAGTTTATTAAACGTAAAAGGGAAGGCAAAAGACTACTCTAGAAAAGATATCGATGCACTCACTTCCTATGTAGAAGTGTATGGCGCTAAAGGTCTTGCATGGTTAAAGGCGGCCGAAGATTCGTTTACGGGTCCAATTGCAAAATTCTTATCCGATGAAGAAAAAGAAGCAATCGCAAAGCGGGCAGACGCTGTCGATGGAGATTTATTGTTATTTGTCGCAGATACAAAAGAAGTTGTGTACAGTAGTTTAGGTGCACTCCGATTAAAATTAGGAAAAGAGCTTGAGCTATTTGATCCATCTGTTTTCCAGTTTTTGTGGGTGGTTGATTGGCCACTGCTTGAGTATGATGAAGATAATGAAAGATATGTCGCTGCACACCATCCGTTTACAATGCCGGTAGAAGAAGATAAAGAACAATTGACATCTGATCCTGCATCTGTCCGAGCAAATGCTTATGACCTTGTGTTAAATGGGTTTGAGCTTGGCGGAGGTTCGTTACGTATTTACAAGCGAGAAGAACAAGAAAAGATGTTTTCAGTGCTTGGATTTACCGAGGAACAAGCAGAAGAGCAATTTGGCTTCTTATTAGAAGCATTAGAATACGGTGCGCCCCCTCATGGTGGAATAGCTTTAGGACTTGATCGCTTAGTCATGTTGTTGGCAGGTAAAACAAATTTACGTGATACGATTCTGTTTCCAAAAACAGCATCGGCTTCTGATTTGCTCACGTCTGCACCGAGTGAAGTGAGTACTGATCAACTAACAGATCTGTCTATTCAATTGCGTAAGAAATAATGCTTGAATCAAGCATTTGTGATAAACATGTTAAATGTTGTCATCAAGAAGATATATAAATGGTTGTTGATGATAAAAACATAATATGCTATAGTAAGTATACAACGTCAAAGAAGTCAATCCTGATGTGTTCGTCTTCATTAATCATTTTGACCGAACATCTATATTCAAGGGAGCTTGATTGTTTCTGTAGGGAGTGCATGCCCTCTTTGTTAGGGACGCATGAATTATAGAACAGAGCACCCACCTGCCAAGAGCGGGTTCAAATTGAACAAAAGACGGCACGATTGGGATTGCCCTTTATATGACAATTAAACCTCGTTCCTTTAGGAACGAGGTTTTTTAGTTTGTGTATTTAATTTAAACGTTCGACAAGTTGTTCTAAGTTACCATTCTTATCCATTCGAAATGCTGGTGAGCTTTTTTGTGAATCATCTTCAAACACGGTCATCTTCCGAGCTCTTTCCATGATTTGAACAAATGCTTCGTAGTCTTCTTTCATCGTTAAAAACTGTTGTTCTTTTTCTTTCATTTGTTTTTCTAAGTCATAGACTTGATCTTTTAAATGCTTGTTATCACGTTTCACTTGTTGCAGCTCATACACAGACTGTGCGGTTTGGTGATTGTGTTGCAGCAAGTGTTGCAATTGATGAATGACACCTTCTAATGAAATGGTTTCACTAGATTGTTCGGTGTATGGCTCCTCATCATGTGTATAAACAGGTAATCTATTGACTTCTGGAACGTGTCCTTTATGTTGTTTTTGTGCAGATTGGATGGCTCGTTTCTTTTCTTTACGTTGTCTTTTAGCAAGCTCCATTGCTTGAATATAATTTTGGCGTACTTCTGCGTTCCATCTAAATCCACAAGCAGCAGATGTTCTATTTAACTCATCACCTACTTCTTCAAACGCATTTAATTGGGTACTTCCTTCTCGAACATGGCGCAGAACCGTTTCTGCTAGTAATAGGTCATCTTCATGTGACCAGGCATCTTGCCTTACCTTAGCCATATTTTCAGCTCCTTTTTATTGCAGTAATCAACTATTTATTTGCGAATTTCATTATAGTGACATTCACACATTTGAGAGAACATTCTAATCTATTGATAAAAATAAGAATTTACTATTTCTCAAATGGTGCACTATACTATCTTTCTAATAGTTATTATGACCTGCTAGAAAAGGATTTATACACGTTAACTTATTGTTTCTTTTTTTCTTTCGATATTTTGTCGTGTACAACTTTTAAAGCTTGTTCGAATTTTCCAGTATTTTTTGCTTCATAATAGGAACGAGAGGCAAGATCATCAGGTAAATATTGTTGATTGACCCAGCTACCTGCATAGTTGTGCGGGTATAAGTAATCAATGCCGCGCCCCATCTTTTTTGCGCCAGAATAATGACTGTCTTGTAAGTGAGGTGGTATGTTCCCGCCTCTGCCTGTACGTATGTCACCTAGTGCTTTGTCTAGTGCTTTATACGCGCTATTTGATTTTGGGGATAACGCTAACTCGACAATTGCGACGGATAGAGGTATGCGTGCTTCAGGAAACCCAAGGCGCTCGGCTGCTTGCACAGCAGCAATGGCTCGTGGACCGGCTTGTGGATTGGCCAGACCAATATCTTCATACGCAATGACAATCATTCTTCGTGCGATGCTGTCTAAATCTCCAGCTTCTATGAGTCTACCGAGGTAATGTAAGGAAGCATCTACATCACTCCCTCGAATCGACTTTTGAAACGCGGATAATACATCATAATGGGCGTCTCCACCTTTATCATGTGAAAAACTTTTCTTTTGCATACATTCTTCTGCATCCGCAAGTGAGACGTGAATGATTCCGTCTTCAGGAGGAGTGGAAGAAACAGCCAGTTCTAATCCGTTCAGTGCTGCGCGTAAATCACCATTTGCACTATGGGAGAAGTGCTCCATAGCCTCTTCGGTCATATCCACATGTAACGTACCATAGCCAACATCTTCGTCTTTTAGCGCCCGTTCGATCGCTTCTCTAATGTTGTCTGGAGAAAGGGCGTGTAATTCGAATAAATGTACGCGACTACGAATGGCTGGGTTGATGGAATGATATGGATTACTTGTTGTACAACCGATCAGTGTAATTAAATTGCTTTCTACATGAGGTAGGAGAAAATCTTGTTTCCCTTTATCTAATCGATGTACTTCGTCCAAAATCAGTACTAGTTGTCCAGACATTTTCGCTTCTTCGACAACGATTTCCATATCTTTTTTACGATCGGTTACTGCATTTAGCATACGTGTTGTAATAGCTAAGCTTTTTGCGATCGCATGAGCCATCGATGTTTTACCTGTTCCAGGAGGACCGAATAAAATCATCGATGACAACTGTTTGGCCGTCACCATGCGTCTGATAATTTTTCCATCCCCGACTAAAAGGTCTTGTCCAATAATTTCGTCTATATGATTTGGTCGCATCCGATATGCGAGCGGTTGTTGTCTATTCATAGGTATCATTCCTTTATTTTTCCTTCGTAAACCTTTACTCATCGTACCATACTTAGACAACTTGAAAAACGAATACTGATTCGGTGCAAGAAACACGTGTTTCATGGTATAATAATAAGAATGAATATGTGAAAATGACAAGTTGAGACTTTAATCATTTAGGCAGTGTATACGTTGAAGGAGGAAATAAACCATTATGGATAGTATATATATAGATCATGCAGCAACAACCCCCTTAGCAACGCGCGTCAATGAAGTCATGTATGAATACGGGAAAACAATCTATGGAAATCCTTCTAGTGTACATGCGTTTGGTCGGGAAGCTAGAAAATATATAGACGAAGCACGCATGACGGTCGCGCATTCTTTGGGAGGGCAAGAATCAGAAGTGATCTTTACGAGTGGTGGAACAGAAGCCATTAATAGTGCGTTGATGGGTGTAGCACTCGCACATAAAAAGGATGGAAAACATTTAATTACGTCCAATCAGGAGCATCAAGCCACGCTACATACGATGCGCTATTTAGAAACAAATGGATTTAAAGTAACGTACATCGAAACAGATGAAACAGGCTGTATAAATATAGAACAAATTAAACGAGCAATAACCGATGAAACGATTTTGGTGTCGATTATGATGGTGAATAACGAAACAGGGGTCATTCAACCGATTGAAGAAATTGGAGCGATATGTGCGGAGAAAGAAATTTACTTTCATACGGATGCTGTACAAGCGTTCGGTCCGCTAGATATAAATGTGGATCAGCTACAGGTAGATCTATTAACAATTTCTGCTCATAAAGTGAACGGACCTAAAGGTGTGGGCGCATTATACGTACGTGAAGGGACACACATGCAATCCCTTCAATTTGGCGGTGAACAAGAACGTAAGAGAAGAGCAGGGACTGAAAATGTGATCGGAATTGTTGGATTTGCTGAAGCGGTAAAAGACATCCAGCAAAACCGAGTAAACGATCAAAACAACATTCAAGCATGTGCAGAAGCTTTTTTACATGCATTAACTAAACAAGACGTGAACTATACAATCAATGGCGATCGTTCAAAGAGTGTACCTGGAATTATCAATCTAAGCTTCCCGGGTACACATGTAGAATCGATGCTAATGAATCTTGATATCGAACGCATTGCTGCCTCCAGTGGGAGCGCATGTACAGCTGGAACGGTAGAGCCCTCTCATGTTCTGCAAGCAATGTTCGGAGAAAGTAGTGAAGAGATTACCAACTCGATTCGCTTCAGTTTTGGGAAAGAAAATACACCGGAAGAAATGGAAGAAGCGGCGAAACGAATTGCAGCGATCGTACAAAGAATACAGGCATAAAGGTGGTTGAACAATGGATAAAAAAGAACGTGTAGTCATGGGGATGAGTGGAGGAGTGGATTCTTCCGTAGCAGCATTACTTCTCAAAGAACAAGGCTATGAAGTGATTGGTATTTTTATGAAAAACTGGGATGACACAGATGAAAATGGTGTCTGTACAGCGACAGAAGATTATGAAGATGTAATCCGCGTATGTAATGACTTAGATATTCCGTATTATTCGGTGAATTTTGAAGAAAAATATTGGGAACATGTCTTCACATACTTTTTAGATGAATATAAAAAAGGTAGAACACCAAACCCAGATGTGATGTGTAATAAGGAAATTAAATTTAAAGCCTTTTTAAATCATGCATTATCACTAGGTGCAGACTATGTCGCAACGGGTCATTATGCACGAGTACGTAAGACAGATGGACATGTTGAAATGTTACGTGGAGTCGATGATAATAAAGACCAAACGTACTTTTTAAATCAACTAACGGAAGACGTACTTGAAAAAGTTTTATTTCCACTTGGAGATATGCCAAAATCTGAAGTACGTAAAATTGCTCAAGAACATAACTTAGCGACAGCAAATAAAAAAGATAGTACAGGCATTTGCTTTATTGGCGAAAGAAACTTTAAAGACTTTATTAGCGAGTATTTACCCGCACAACCTGGTAAAATGACGACGCTCGAAGGAAAAGAAGTTGGGAACCATGACGGTCTCATGTACTATACCATTGGACAACGTCAAGGACTTGGAATCGGCGGGCCAGGAGATCCATGGTTTGTTGTCGGTAAAAACGTCACAGACAACATTTTGTATGTCGAACAAGGGTTTGATCATGATGCTCTGTATTCTGATGCATTACTTGCAACAGACGTCAATTTTATCCAACCGATTGAACCTCATACAACATTTACGTGCACAGCTAAATTCCGTTATCGTCAAAAAGATAGTAAAGTTCATGTTCATGTACGTGAAGACGGATTGGTTGACGTGCAATTTGATGAACCACAACGTGCGATCACTCCAGGACAAGCGGTTGTCTTTTACGATGGAGACGTTTGTTTAGGTGGAGGAACGATCGATCAAATATTAAAAAACGAAGTAGCCTTAGACTATGTCGGGTAAGAGAAAGCAGGGAAACTAGTGAACCAACAAAAAGCAATCGAACTGATGCAACAACGAAAATTTGAAGAAGCTGCACAATTATTTAATGACTATATCGAAGAACATCCAAAAGACCCAGTTGGCTATGTAAACTTTGGAAATTTACTCATGCATACAGGGGACTTTGATCGAGCGGTTGTCTTTTATGAGCGGGCGATTGAACTAGATGCAAAAACAGGAACAGCTTATTATGGTATTGGAAATATATTGTTTGAACAAGAGAAATACAAAGAAGCACAGTTTTATTATCAAAATGCTCTTAAACATGGGTTAGATGTAAGTGACGTGCATTTTATGCTTGGATTGTCCTTGCAGAATCAAGAACAGCACACATTAGCGCTACCTTATTTACTTCGAGCGGTCGAATTAGAGCCGGACGAGGAAAAAGAATTCCAATATGGACTCGCGCTCGCACATGAAGAATTACTAGACGAGGCAAAAAAGATGTTTGATCAAGTACTCGAGCGGAACAAAAGACATAGCGATGCGCATTATAACTTAGGTGTCATCGCTCTGTACCATCAAGACACAAAAACAAGTATGTATCATTTTGAAGAAGCACTCGCGTACCAGCCGGATCACGTATTAGCAGCCAATGGTAAAAAACAGCTACAGTCTTTGATAGACGGAGAAGAGTAACGGATAGATTGTAGTGAAGGATGATAGACATGAATGAGCAAGAATATATGAATGAACCCGAAAGTTTGTATATTGAAGGCGAACTCCTGCACATGATTTTTTTCAATGAGCAGGAGCATTTTGCTATTGTAAAAATTGATATAACGGACCTGACAGAAGACTATGATGAAGATACGATTGTTATTAAAGGGCATTTTCCACCATTGCAAGACGGAACCACCTACCGATTTTTCGGTACATTTGAACAGCATGCATCGTACGGAAAACAATATAAAGTTACTTCTTATGAAACAGTTATGCCTGATACAGAAGAGGGTGTTGTAGCATATTTATCCAGTGATTTATTTTATGGAATTGGGGAAAAAACAGCATCTCGCATTATCGATCATTTAGGAGTGCATGCCATTTCGAGAATTTTGAATGATCCTTCCATTGTTCAAACGATCCCGAAGATCAGTAAACAAGTAGAAGAAACGCTTGTACAGACGCTACAAGAAAATCAAGGGTTTGAACATGTTGTCGTATTTTTAGCAAAATATCAGATTGGGTTAAAGTTAGCGCAAAAAATGTATGAGTTATATAAAGATGAAACGATTGACCAATTAATGGAGGACCCGTATCAATTTGTTTATGAAGTGGACATGTTTGGGTTTCAGACCGCAGATAAAATCGCTCGTCAAAATGGATTGGAATTGAACCATCCAAACCGGATTGGAGCGGGAAGTATTTATATATTGCAACAATATGTGCAAAATGGACATGTGTATACACCATTAGATCTGCTCATTCGTGACGTGCACCAATTACTCGGTTTTCATGCAATTAATGTAGAGGAAATTGAACGCAGTATTCAGCAACTCCACGACGATGAACGGGTGATTGTAGAAGATGAACGTGTGTATTCACGTACATTGTTTTATGCCGAACATGGTTTTGTTTCACAAATTGAAAGAATTCAAGAAACAGATGTAGAAATAGAGACTCCTTTGGCACAAATGTTACAGGTCATTGGAGAAGTGGAAGAAGACGAAGTGATTAGTTATGGAAAAGAACAATTTGATGCGATTAATGAAGCCTTACATAATAAATTAATGATTTTAACCGGTGGACCAGGAACAGGGAAAACGACTGTCATTAAAGGAATTTTGCACGCCTATGCTTCGATTCATGATGTGGAATATGATATTGACCATTATGAAACAAAAAGTGAATATCCGTTTATTTTAACAGCACCTACTGGTCGTGCGGCGAAACGACTGGAAGAATCAACGAACATTCCGGCAGTAACGATCCACCGGCTGCTTGGATGGGACGGCAATGATCAATTTGAAAAGAATCAATTTAATCCACTAGATGGAAAGTTTATTATTGTCGATGAATTTTCGATGGTGGATATGTGGTTAGCCCATCAATTGTTTAAAGCGATTCCTGATGAAATGCAAATACTACTGGTAGGGGATGAGGACCAATTGCCCTCGGTAGGTCCTGGGCAAGTGTTGGCTGATTTAATTGCCAGCCAAGCCGTTCCCTATACAACACTACAAGAAGTATATCGTCAAAAAGAAGGCTCTAAAATCATTCAATTAGCCCACCATATTAAAAACGATACATGTACATTGGAGACTCTACAAAATGCATCTGACTTTAGCTTTATTGACTGTAGAGTGCATCAAGTATTTGACGTCATTACGAAAATCTATGCTTCCGCAAAAAATAAAGGCATCGATCAACGAGATATCCAACTACTCGCACCAATGTATCGTTCAGCTGCTGGAATAAACGCTTTAAATGAACATATTCAACAATTGATTAATCCACCAGAACAAGGGAAGCGGGAAGTAAACTTTAAAGATATCACCTTTCGGGTTGGGGACAAAGTCATTCAACTGGTGAATCAGCCAGAAGAAGGGGTTTCCAATGGAGATATTGGTGAAATCGTGTCGATCTTTAAAGCAAATGAAAATGTGGATCAAGTCGAACAAATTGTCGTGTTGTTTGATGATAAAGAAGTGGTCTATCAACGAAGTGACTATATAAATATAAGCCATGCATATTGTGTGTCGATCCATAAATCTCAAGGGAGCGAATTTCCAATTGTTTTACTGCCAGTATTCCATGCATATCATCGAATGCTAAGGAAAAACTTATTGTATACAGCGATTACCCGAACACAAAGCTCGCTTATTATTTGTGGAGAAAGAGATTCATTTTTAAAAGGTGTCCAAACGTTAGATACGAAACAGCGATTTACATATTTAATTGAACGATTGCAACAGCTATCTGATGAAGGTGGTCAAACAGGCATGTTAGAAATGGAAGTTGAAGAGGATTCGTTATCGCCCTATGATTTTATGGAGTAAAATGTGCTGTGCCATGTATATGGTTGTTTATTGTGTATGTTTTTCTAGATGATGGAAACGATAATTTGTATGAAACGTCTTATAATCTAATCGAACAGTATCCTTCCGTATTGTTCATATGTTGAGGAGACTACACATGAAAAACATCACACTTCAACAACTTATACGTTGGATGTTGATAGGACTTATCCTATTTTTACTCATTGTTCTATTTCCCTATTATAAAGGTCTATTTACATTTATGGGGAGTGTTCTTCTACCATTTATTATTGCGAGTTTTATTGCCTATATTTTACATCCGCTCGTTGAATGGATTTATCATCAGCGGATTCATAAAGCAATAGCAATTTTATTAATCTATGTCCTTTTCTTGAGTAGCACATCTTACGGGATTTATTTATTATATCCGCGCGTGCTCGAACAGCTCAATGAATTGCATGATCAGTTGCCAACGTACATTCATATGTATGAACAATTTATGCAAGACATTGATGACTCGGCAGCATCCTTTCCAGAACCGATTCATTCATCCATTGATCAACTCGTGATGAAAATAGAGCGAAGTGTAGAACAATCCATCGAGCGAACCATTGGAGGATTAACAAAGCTCTTTGACTTTGTATTTATTTTAATGCTCATCCCTGTACTTGTTTTTTATTATTTAAAAGATTTTACCGATATTAAAATCTTCATGCGACAAATGATTCCAGGGAAACATCGAAAAATGATCAAAGGGCTCGTTGAAACGATTGATGATCGATTTGGAAAATATATACGGGGACAATTTCTCGTCAGTGCATTCATTACCATTGCTTCGTTGATCGCCTATAAATGGATAGGAATAGATTTTGCATTGTTGTTAGCAATCGTTATGGGCATCGCTAATTTCATTCCATATTTCGGCCCAATTATTGGCGCAGTACCGGCGATTGTCATCACGTTAACGACATCTGTCCAACTGGTTTGGTTGGTGATTGGTAGTATTGTCGTCATTCAATTGTTGGAAAATAATTTGTTATCGCCATATATTCTTGGCAAAAGCGTCCGACTGCATCCTATCGTTATCATATTTGCGCTCGTCGTCGGAAGTAAATTATTTGGGATTATTGGAATGATGCTAGCTGTCCCATTATTATCGATTATTGTAGCATGTGTGCATTACACAAAAACGTTCCTAAAACCAGTCAAAAATTGAGTGAATTTCATAATTACCAAAACTAGCTATGTCAGTACAACATGTAGTTTCAAAAGGTTCAACGAAACTACATGTAGAAGTCGCATTAGCATAAAATACGTATTATGAAATTCATTAAATTGACAGGATGGAAAGGATTGCCTATAATAGCGCTATAATATGACGTACAAATAGATAGATGAACACGATGATAGTGCCAAGTACATAGATGTGACTTTACAGAGAGGAACTTTCGAGAGGGCTGAAAGAAGTTCCAATACTCAGGTCTATGGAAGCTCCACTAGAGTGCGACGAAACCTCGCCGGTTTTATACCGTTAGCATACACAAGTGATGGCGTTTGTAATACGCCATAATAAGGGTGGTACCACGAAATGGATCTCGTCCCTGCATATGCAGCGGAGGAGTTTTTTTATTTTCGAGTGTTTTAACTATTGAATGGAGGAAATGACATGACACAATGGTCTTCAGCACGTATACGACAATTATTTCTAGATTATTTTAAGGAACAAGGACACCGGGTCGAACCGAGTGCTTCACTCGTTCCAGTAGAAGATCCATCATTACTTTGGATCAATAGTGGGGTAGCGACGTTAAAAAAGTATTTTGATGGTTCAGTTGTTCCTGACAATCCAAAAATTGTGAACGCGCAAAAAGCGATTCGAACAAATGATATTGAAAATGTAGGATTTACGGCAAGGCACCACACATTTTTTGAAATGCTTGGAAACTTTTCTATCGGGGATTATTTCAAAAAAGAAGCGATTGAATATGCGTGGGAATTTTTAACAAGTGACAAATGGTTAGGGTTAGACGCCGACCGTTTATATGTAACAGTGCATCCAGAAGATGATGAGGCGTATGATTTATGGATCGACCATATGCAATTGCCGAAAGATCATCTCATTCGCCTCGAAGAAAATTTCTGGGATATTGGCGAAGGACCAAGTGGACCGAATACAGAAATATTTTATGACCGTGGTCCATCCTTTGGTGATGATCCAAGGAATCCTGAGCTGTATCCAGGTGGAGAAAATGAACGTTATTTAGAAATATGGAACCTTGTGTTTTCACAATTTAACCATAATCCAGATGACACATATACACCACTGCCAAATAAAAATATAGATACAGGCATGGGTCTGGAGCGCATGGCTTCGATTATGCAAGATGTTGAGAATAACTTTGAAACGGATGGATTTATGCCACTGATCAAAGCTACAGAAAAGTTAGGTAATATACCTTATGGTAAAACGGACGAAGGGGATACTGCATATAAAGTAATCTCAGACCATATTCGTACAGTATCGTTCGCGGTAGGAGACGGAGCACTTCCGTCGAATGAAGGACGAGGATATGTACTCAGACGTCTCATTCGTCGTGCAGTCCGGTTCGCGACAAACCTTGGAATTAATGAGCCGTTTATGTATAAATTGGTTCCGGTTGTCGGAGAAATTATGAAAGAATCGTATCCAGAAGTACAAGCGAGAGAAGAAAATATCGCACGCATTGTTCGTGTCGAAGAAGAGCGCTTCCATGAAACATTAGATGATGGTCTACGTATTTTGCAATCGATTATCGAAAAAGAAGAAGCGAAAGGAAGTACTGTATTTCCTGGGGAAGAAGTCTTTACACTCTATGACACGTACGGATTTCCAAAAGAACTCACAGAGGAATATGTAGCTGAACATGGATTTACCATTGATGTGCAAGGTTTTGAAAAAGAAATGGACAAGCAACGTACGCGTGCACGGGAAGCTCGTAAAAAGACGGATTCGATGCATGTTCAAACAACGGTATTACAAGATGTCACGATTGACAGCACATTTGTTGGCTACGACCAAACAGAAGTAGATACAGTTGTTACCCATATGATTAAAGAAGATGCACTTGTTTCTAAGTTGTCTGCAGGTGAAGAAGGAATTATTTTCCTCCAAGAAACGCCTTTTTACGCAGAAAGCGGAGGACAAGTTGCTGATACGGGATATATCACTTCCAAGGATGGTCTGAAAGTTCGCGTCAAAGACGTTCAAAAAGCTCCCCAAGGCCAGCATATGCATAAAGTTATTATTGAAGAAGGCACATTGGAACAACAGATGTCTGTTCACGCATGTATTGAAAGTGAACTTCGTAAAGGAATCGTAAAAAATCACACCGCAACACATTTACTGCATCAAGCACTAAAAGATGTATTAGGCGATCACGTCAATCAAGCAGGTTCACTTGTCGAGTACAATCGCTTGCGCTTTGACTTCACACACTTTGAAGCGGTGACAAAAGAAGAATTAGAAGCGATCGAACAAAACGTAAACGAACATATTTGGAAGTCAATCTCGCTTGTGATCGAAAACAAATCTCTCGAAGAAGCAAAAGACATGGGAGCGATGGCTCTTTTCGGTGAAAAATATGGGGACGTCGTGCGCGTCGTTCAAATCGGTTCCTATAGCATTGAATTATGTGGAGGATGCCACGTCGTAAATACGTCAGAAATTGGACTGTTTTCAATTGTTTCTGAAACAGGAATTGGTGCAGGTACGAGAAGAATTGAAGCTGTATCAGGTAAAGATGCGTATATGGCACTGCACGAAAAAGTACAAACACTCGAACGCGTGGCCTCTATTTTAAAAGCACAGCCAAGTGAAGCGCCAGCCCGTGCAGAACAACTGTTAACAGATATAAATACTGCCCAAAAAGAAAATGAATCACTCACAAGCAAATTGGCTCACATTGAAGCAAGCTCATTAACAGATGAAGTCCAAACCGTCGAAGGCATCACATTACTAGCAACAGAAGTGCAAGCGAAGGATATGGGACAACTGCGAAATATGTTTGATGAAATGAAAGAACAAGTTGAAGATGCGATCATTGTCTTAGTTGCACAAAACGATGGAAAAGTACAAATAGTCGCTGGTGTAGCCAAACCACTTGTTCAAAAAGGATTTCATGCCGGAAAGTTAATCAAAGAAATGGCTACTATTTGTGGCGGTGGCGGTGGCGGTCGTCCAGATATGGCTCAAGCCGGAGGGAAAGATCCATCTAAAATTTCTGAAGCATTAGCGTATCCAGCAACATATATTAAGAATACTTTAAACGAATAAAATAGACTCTATACATGTACAATTAACCCTATACCATGTATACTTGACTTACGTATTTTGTTAGGAAATAAATGACAAAGAGGTGTCACTATGAGTTCCATTGATAGAACGATGAAATTTAACTTTTCCGAAGAGCCGTTTGATCATGATACAAAAGAGGTTTTGTTCACTGTTCATGACGCTTTAAAAGAAAAAGGATACAATCCGATTAACCAAATTGTCGGTTATTTACTTTCAGGTGACCCTGCATATATACCGAGATATAAAGATGCACGAAATTTAATTCGGAAAATTGAACGTGATGAAGTGATAGAAGAGCTCGTGCGTTATTACTTAAAACAACAAAGGAACCAGTAAATGAAAATAGCAGGTTTAGATGTAGGTTCAAAGACGATTGGTTTTGCTGTCAGCGACCCATTTGGATGGACAGCTCAATCCATTACAACCGTACAGTGGAATGAAAAAGATATTTATTCTGCCGATCAGTCCTTAAGAGAATTATTCAAGGAGCATCACATCGAAAAGGTTGTGATTGGATATCCTAAGAATATGGATGGAACAATTGGCGATCGAGGAATAAAATCCGAACAATACGCAAAGCATATTGAAAAACGCATGAAACTTCCTACTGTATTATGGGACGAGCGTCTATCTACAATGGCAGCCGAACGAACACTTTTAGAAGCAGATATGAGCCGCAAGAAACGTGGGAAAATAATTGATCAAGTAGCCGCATCTATTATTTTACAAAGTTATTTAGATGCACAAACCAAAGGAGTGACGTAAATGGCAATCGAACCAAACGAAAGAATTATCATCCCTGATGAGGATGGAGAAGAGCATTTATTTGAAACTCTCTTTACATTCAATGTCGATGAAACAAATACTTCATATGTAGCAGTTGTTCCTATAGAACAAGCAGAAGACGAAGAAGTAGAAGTATTCGCATTTCGTTATGAAGAAAAAGGGAAAGAAGAAAATGACCTTGCACTATATCCCATTGAAACAGAAGAAGAGTGGAATATGGTCGAAGAAATGTTAAATACATTAGCTGAAAATGAAGATACTTCCTTATAAAATCGTATGCCAGCTACACCTTTCAAGCGAAAGATACATTGGAAAAGTTGATGTCCATACAGACATCGACTTTTTCTTTTGGCTAAAGATAGATTATCTCGTCAGATTTTAGTATAATGTAGCGGATAAAAGAATTCCATAGTCGACATTTTACGCTATGTCCCTTGTTCCTGTAGGCGCGGACATAGATTGATTTTAATCATTATAAAATGTACTCGGATGAAAGGAGGGGGTAAGATGTCAAAAGATGATCACAAACACTCATTTAAAGAAAATCTTACAGAACAGAAAGAAGAAGCAGGAACTGTAAGAAAAATTGTCGCGATTATACTTTTCTCACTCATCCTTATAGTAGTTATTGGAGGGTTTTCAGGCTATACCTATATTAAAAATGCTCTTAAACCTGTAGATTCAGAAAGTAAAGAACAAATAGAGGTAGAAATACCACTCGGTTCATCAACGTCACAAATTGCGAATATATTAGAAGAAAATGACGTCATCAAAGATGCACGCGTGTTTCGATTTTACATAAAGTTTAAAAATAAAGCTGATTTTCAAGCGGGGACATATACGATTTCACAAGCAAATTCTCTAGAAGAAATTACCGAGATCTTAAAAAGTGGAAAAGTGATGGAAGAAGCTGTTCATACAATCACCATCCCAGAAGGAAGAAATGTGGAACAAATTGCATCTATTTATGAAAAGGAACTATCATTTTCCAAAGAAGAATTCATCGATAAAATGGAAGATGAAGAGTACATGAATGAACTGATTGAACTATATCCGGCTTTACTTACCGATGAAATATTAGATGAAGATATTCGTTACCCACTAGAAGGATACTTATATGGAGCTACGTATAGCTTTTATGAAACGGATCCGAGTATAGAAGATATTGTTGAACAAATGCTAGACAAATCCGTTGATATTATGAAATCTCACTACGATGCTATTGTAGAGAAAGATATGACAGTACACGAAGCATTCACATTTGCATCTGTAGTAGAAAATGAAGCTACAACAAAAGAACAACGCATAAAAATTGCCGGTGTATTTTATAATCGCATGGAAGAAGGCATGAAGCTTCAAACTGACCCGACGGTACAATATGCACGTGGTGAACATAAAGAACGGTTAACGTATGATGACTTAGAAGTAGAGTCGCCATATAACACCTATTATATTGAAGGCCTTCCCATCGGACCGATTTCAAACTTTGCTGAAAATGCTCTAGAAGCAGTGATTGATCCTGAGGATTCAGATTACTTATATTTCTTACATGACTTTGAAGGAGACATTCATTATTCCAAAACAAATGATGAGCATAATGAAAAGAAGAAAAAATATCGAAGTGATGATGACAAAGAAAAAGAGTAGGATGAATGTAGATGAAACAAGCAATAGATGAATATTTAAAACAGTTATTACCAGCATCAAATACGTGGAGAAAGTCAATGGAAGAAGAAGCGGATGAAAATCATGTCCCGATTATGGACCAGGTGAGTATGCAATTTGTAAGTCAAATCATTCGTTTAATCGAACCAAAACATATATTAGAAATTGGTACAGCTATCGGATATTCAGCTTTACGGATGCTGGAAGCATATCCAACAGCAACCATTACTACCATTGAACGAGATGAAAAGCGATACAATCGAGCAAAAGAACGCATCGCAGAGCAAGGAAAAACAGATCGGATTCATCTGATTCATGGGGACGCCCTCGACGTGCTTACGTCTCTGCAAACAACAGGACATATATTTGATGTAGCTTTTATCGATGCAGCAAAAGGACACTATCAAACATTCTTTGAAAAAACCAATCCAATGATCCGACCTGGAGGGACTGTTATTTCAGATAATGTTTTATTCCGTGGGTTCGTCGCATCTGAAGAAGAAGTGGATAAACGATACCGTTCCCTTGTAAAGAAACTACGCGTTTATAATGAATGGCTCATGAACCATGAATCGTATGATAGTTCAGTCATCCCTATTGGAGATGGAATTGCATTATCCATTAAAAGTAATGAATAGATTGGAATTGAAATTGTGACATATATCTGTCATAGTGTACGTTAGTATAATTGTCTTGTTTGTATAACATGTCTTAATGAACAACAAATGAAATAGAACATCATATATAAACGAAGATGATCATAAATATATAAAACATTGATACACGTATCGTTAAATCAAAAAGGAGAGTAGAACAATGGCAACAGAAAAAAGCTATTACATGACTCAAGAAGGTAAAGAAAAATTAGAAGAAGAATTACTCTATTTAAAAACAGAGAGAAGAAAAGAAGTTGTTGAACGTATAAAAGTTGCTCGTGATTTTGGGGACCTTTCAGAGAACTCAGAATATGACTCCGCTAAAGAAGAACAAGGTTTTGTGGAAACACGCATCATACAAGTCGAAAGCATGATTCGAAATGCTGTGATTATTGAAAGTAATGACCAAGATTCAAACGTTGTTTCATTGGGGAACACCGTTACATTTAAAGAATTGCCGGACGGTGACGAAGAGTCCTATACAATTGTAGGTAGTGCCGAGGCCGATCCATTTGAAGGCAAAATTTCAAACGATTCTCCAATGGCTAAAAGTCTTTTAGGCCATGAAGTAGATGAGGAAGTTTCCGTATCTACACCAGGTGGAGATATGCAAGTGAAAATTGTCCGTATAGAATAATAAAAAGCGAACTTGCTTCGCTTTTATTGTGCGTAAGCCGATACAAGCTACTGACCAACATGTAGTCGTCCTGCTTTTAATATTTTTTCAGGTGAGAGGAGTATATCTATGGATGAAGAGAAAAACTACTCACGGGTAAATAAATATGACAAACGCCGTAAAACAACAAAATCGATCACTATTTTAATGATTGTTGCTGTTGGACTCGTTGTTTTACTCATTGCTCTACTCGTTTTTGGTGATAAAGATACAGATGATAAAGATGAAAAAACCACTCCAAGTAAAGAAACGACTACTGAAGAAGTCAATGGAGATGAAGATGAGAGTAACAGCGAAGACCCAACAGAAGGCGAAGAAGGTACAGAGGATAGCAATCCATCTGATGAGCAGGATGAAGATGAGGGTGCAGATGACTTTGTAGAAATTGAAAACATTCCGGATGAAGAGATTGATGATCCAAATGTCATCGAAGCGTATACGGCCAACTGGAAACCAATTGGTACCACACAAGAAGAACCACATACAAGTGTATTTAATGAAGATTCCGATGACTGGAAAGAAATGATTGAAGCTGTCGCTTACGCTCTGAAAGTGGACGAAGATGACTTTGTTTCCCATTGGATTGGAAATGGAGGAGAGCAGCGTGCAAATGCACATGTTCAATCCAAACTAACAGATGAACATTACACCGTTTATTTAGAGTGGATAGAAACTGAAGGTTGGCAACCCAAAAAAGTGGAGCGCGTCGAACGCTTCATTCATCCAGATCAAGCGGATTAACATTTATTCGTAAGGAGAAAGATTATGCCAATTGCTATTATTGGGGCAATGGACGAAGAAATTGATGTGTTTCGTTCATTGCTCACACACGAAAAGGAAACGACCATTGCTCATGTGACATGTATCGAAGGAAAGATGAACAATGTTGACGTACTCATTTTAAAATCAGGGATCGGTAAAGTAAATGCTGCGATAGCGACAACACTTGTGATGGAAAGATATCATCCCCGTACGGTAATCAACACGGGATCCGCAGGTGGATTTGATCAAGATTTACATGTTGGTGATATTGCTATTTCATCTGAACTCGTTCAACATGATGTTGACGTGACCGCATTTGACTATGTACCTGGACAAGTCCCAGGACTTCCTGCAACCATTCCTGCCACAAAAAACCTTATTGCTATTGCCGAGGAGGCAATGAAAGATATACAACTGACCTATAAAACAGGACTTATCGGATCCAGTGACGTATTTATGGAAGATCCCGATAAAGTCGACCATGTTCGAACATTATTTCCTACCATGCTTGCTGCCGAAATGGAAGGAGCAGCCATTGCTCAAGTGTGCCATCAATATGACGTACCATTCGTCGTCATCCGTTCATTATCTGATATTGCAGGAAAAGAATCACACATATCTTTTGATGATTATTTACACACAGCTGCAAAACATGCAGGAAAATGTATTGAGAATATGATCAATAAGATATAATGTATGATTGAAGGGCTTTTTGATTCCTATAAAAAAGCGAAGAAAGGCTTTTTTACACATCCTAGAGTCTTTGAAACTTCATGATTATGCATTGATCAAAAAGCTATTGTCTCTTTCAAAGAGCATAGCTTTTTAAATTTGGCTTTTTTAACCATAACTTTTTATGAAAGAGGGATAAATCATATGAAACATATACGACAGAAAGGTATTCTTTCTCTTATTATATTCATCGCATGTTTACTCGCAACACCAGTTCATGCACAAGAGGACGTATTACAAGTAGGGACCGATACAAACTACGTCCCATTTGAATTTTTAGATGAAGAAACAGGGGAATACGTAGGGTTTGATATTGACTTAATCGATGCAATCGCAGAAGAAGTCGGCTTTGAATATGAACTGAAGCCAATGGACTTTGCTGGCATTGTACCAGCCCTTCAAACCGAGCAATTAGATATTGCTATTGCAGGTATTTCAATGGACGATGAAAAGGAAAAAACAGTAGACTTTAGTATGCCATACTATGATGCTGGGACAGGAGTACTCGTCCGTAGTGACGATGACGACATTCAAGACTTAGATGATTTAGCAGGCAAAACAGTTGCAACAAAACAAGGAACAGCTAGTTATGAATATGTCACGAATTTAGATGGGGTAGAGGACGTTGTTCCTTTTCCTAATATTGACCAAGCATACATGGAATTATTAAAAGGCTCTGCAGATGCAGTTGTCTTTGATTCACCGAGTTTAGAGTATTACATGAATACAAATGCAGAAGGAAAAGTTCGTATGCTCGATGAATTACTCGAAGGACAAACATTCGGAATCGCTTTTCCGAAAGGAAGTCCTCTCAAAATCAAAGTCGACGAAGCATTGACGACACTCAAAGAAGATGGAACCTTTGATGAACTGCACGAGAAATGGTTCGGAGAGGCAGCGACAGAAGCACTCGAGCAAAGTTCTTCAGGACTTGATTGGAGTTTCGCCATTAAAGCTTTACCACTTCTATTACAAGGTGCAAAATATACAATTCTTATTACTGTACTAGGACTTATCTTTGGACTAATCATCGGTGTTCTATTCGGATTTGGCCGCCTAGCGGAAAATAAATTGATCTATGGACTATCATCTATCTATGTAGAGGTTGTTCGTGGTACACCTATTATGATTCAAGCACTCTATATTTATTTTGCGATTCCTATGTTACTAAACTTCGATATTAACGCTGTTGTCGCAGGTGTCATCGCCATTTCTATTAACGCAGGAGCGTATATTGCTGAAATTGTTCGTGGTGGAGTAGAGGGTGTTGATAAAGGGCAAGTGGAAGCTGGAAGGTCGCTCGGTTTAACGCATATGCAAACTACGTATAAAATTGTTTGGCCACAAGCCTTTAAACGAATGATTCCACCTCTAGGTAACCAATTTATTATTAGTTTAAAAGATACATCCTTATTAACGATGATTGGTGTCGGCGAGTTGACCCGCCAAGGAACCATTATTGTAGCATCAAACTTTAGGTCTGTTGAAATTTATACGGTCGTCGGATTAATGTATTTAGCGATGACACTTTCCATTTCACTGATCTTACGTCAAATTGAGAAAAGGATGGATATCAAATGATCATTGAAGTAAAAGACGTTTATAAAAGTTTTGGAGATAACGAAGTCTTAAAAGGCATTCAGACAAGTATAGCAGAAAAAGAAGTTGTATCTGTAATCGGACCTTCTGGCTCTGGAAAAAGTACATTTTTACGTTGCTTAAATGCCCTGGAAACCATTCAATCCGGTGATATTATCATCGATGGAACCTCACTTGTAGCAGAATCAACAAATATCAATAAACTTCGCAGTCAAGTAGGAATGGTTTTCCAGCAATTTAACCTATTCCCGCATATGTCTGTACTTGAAAATATTACACTAGCACCAACAATGGTCCATCATATGGATAAAAATGAAGCGAAGGAATTAGCTCTTGACCTCTTAAAAAAAGTAGGACTTGCTGATAAAGCAGATGCGTATCCAGACAATTTATCAGGTGGTCAAAAGCAACGTGTCGCCATCGCCCGAAGTTTAGCGACCAAACCGAAAATTATGCTATTTGACGAACCAACATCAGCTCTTGACCCAGAACTTGTTGGAGAAGTGTTAGAAGTAATAAAAGATTTAGCAGAGGAAGGGATGACAATGGTCGTCGTCACCCATGAAATGAACTTCGCTAAAGATGTATCAGATCGTGTTCTCTTTTTCGACGAAGGTGTCATTATGGAAGAGGGAGATCCTGCACACATATTTACAAACCCAGATCATCCGCGAACAAAAGAGTTTCTAAGCAAAGTGCTTAATAAATAAAAAGATTAAAACTAAAAGCTCCTACAATCAGATGTAGGAGCTTTTATATTACAAGATATAGGGAATATTGGGAAACAAAGGGAATGTATTGTAGTATATAGTAAGGTGAAGATACATTGTTTAAAAAAATGGAGGACTAAAATTCATGCCAAACAAACACGAAGAATTACCAGTAAAATCATGCACCATCGAAAAACTGGTCACCATCCCAACAGATGTTGACAAAGTATTACAAGGAGAAAAAACTGCTACGAGAAGAAGCGGCGTGTATGCTGATATCGGTGAAGTTATGGAACTCCAAGGCACAAAATTTAAGGTAGAACATATATATTCTCAATTACTAGGGGAAGTCTCAGATACAGATGCACAAGCAGAAGGGTATGAGAACTTTGAAGCATACAAAGATGCCATTTTAAGCATTCATCCAGGAATGAAATGGGCACCACAAATGCGTGTCTGGGTTCATGAATACGCACCCGTAAACGCCTAAGTAAAACAAGCGACTGATAGGAGTGAAAACACTCTTATCAGTCGCTTTTTCGTGTACTCATCGGTTTATTCCACGGTTTCCATACTCTCTTTTATAATACTCCCGAAACACTTTCATCAACGCTCTCTTTTCAATACGTGACACATAACTCCTCGAGATTTGCAGGCGTTCAGCAATCTCACGTTGCGTCATTTCTTCATAATCATTTAATCCGTAACGAAAGATAATGACCTCTCGCTCCCGTTTATCCAAAATAGAAAAGTACTTCTGCATTTTATCAATTTGCATATTTAACTGAATGAACTCGATAATATCCTCATTCTCCGCCTCTAAAATATCAATCAAACTAATTTCATTCCCCTCATGATCTTGACCAATCGGGTCTTGCAGAGAAATATCTTTGCTTACTTTCTTTAACGCACGTAGATGCATAAGTATCTCAATACTTATAACAAGAGGGCCGTGCGTGTATGTAGACTTTATGTGTGGGAGAGATGCATACATCACACATTGGTTTGCATCCCATTCTTGAGGTGATTGTGATATTTAATTCATGTTCTTCATTCACTTATTTAATGCGTTTCAACTCGGCTTCTTGGTCGATGGAGCGTCGGGAGAGTAGGTCTAATGTTTGTTCATGGCTTTTTTGAGCAGATTCGACGCGCTCGACGATTTCTTTTGTCTCCAAGGCAGCAACTTTTATTGCTGGAATATCTTCTGTTTGTTTTTTAATTTCCGTAATGTCATTACTCAAATCTGTTGTGTCATTTTTAATTTCTGCAATGTCATTACTCAAATCTGTTGTGTCATTTTTAATTTCTGCAATGTCATTACTCAAATCTGTTGTGTCATTTTTAATTTCTGTAATGTCATTACTCAAATCTGTTGTGTCATTTTTAAATTCTGCAATCTCATTATTCAAATCTGTTATGTCATTTTTCATTTCTTGTTGCACTGTAGACATGTTGTTAAGTTGTTCAAGAATATCACTAAGAATTTTCTCACTCATTTTCCTCATCCTTTCTATTTTGTTGTGCTCTACTAGTAATAATATATCTATTATAGAGAACTATTCGCTTCTAGTCCACATTTGAAACAAATAGTTTTTTTGCGTTGTGTAAAATAATGGAATTTTAATTGTTGATAGCACTTTTTTCCAAAGTTTTTTCGATTATATATATGACACATCCAAAAATTTTACAATTTTATTAACATCGTCGCATTCAGTCACATTGGTTGTATGAGGAAGAACGGGTGTTTTCGCGATATGAAGCTTGGATTGATTTACTGATGATGGCGAATCATACAGAAAATAAATTATTAATCGATTCAACATTAGAAATTGTAAAGCCTGGACAAGTTATTACGTCCATTCGTAAATTATGTGAACGCTTTTCATGGTCAAATACGAAGGTACATAGATTTTTAAAATTGTTAGAGCAAGATGAAATGATTACGTTTAAAAGCGACACTAAAAAGACAGTCATACGTATTGTTGCATATGAGTCTTACCACAATGACGATCGTGCAAGAGCATCACACAAACATACCGGAAACATCGTCGAAGCACATCAAAAACATACAAACAAGAATGTAAAAAAATACATGAAAAATGAATTACGTAAAACATTTTGACGCGAGCGATTGCCATAATATTTTACTTATGGAAGGATACGGGGTTGGTAAAAGTCATTTAGCTGTAGCGGCAACAAAAGAACTGATGAAACGAGGAAAAACAGCTTTATTTTTATCCGTACCCAAATTACTGACATAGATTAAACAAACGTATAATCAACATAGTCAAACTAGTGAAGCAGACATATTGGATTTGATTGAAAGTGTAGACCTTTTTGTGCTGGACGATCTCGGAACAGAATATACGAACAAAAGAAATGCAACAGACAATTGGACCCACACGAAATTGTTTGAGATTCTTGACAGTCGGTCAGGAAAAGCAACGATATACACAACGAACGAAATTTATCAAGAATACTCGACAGAACAAAAATCATTCAGATGAGCGGTCCAGACTATCGCAGAAAGGGGTTTTAACATGTGTCTTTGTAAAGGAACGGGAAAAGTAACCATTGATGTAGGATGGGGGATTCATTTTGCGACGTGCCCAGATACGAATTGTGGGTTTGATAGGGAGAGAGCGATTGCAAAGCGCTCAGCATGAATAAATCGGAGCACACATCGCAAAGAGATTGAGGATAAATTAATGAATTGATTAATAAGTAAAAAGGCTTATGAAAGTTTAAACATACACGAACTAATGAATTATTAAAGTGTAGATTCTGGAGTTAATATGAGTCTAATGACATGTAATTAATTGCTATTTATCTAAAATAATAGGAAGATAGATACATATTATATAAAGAGGTGGGTATCATTAAAAGAATATTTATTCTAATTGTTACACTTATTATGTTATCTGGATGCGGAATTAATGCAGAAGAATACGAGGCAGATTTAAAAGATGCTGCTGATCAAATGTTAGAGGAGTCTGAACAAGTCTTATCAATCTTAGATCAATACACATCTATTTGGAGCTTCAGCATAGAAAATAGGTCGGCTATAGGAGTAAATGAAGTGGCTTCATTCACTGGATTGAGCGAAGATGAGGTGAAAGAGTATTTTGAAATCAACAGTATGGGAAATGTTACGAATGATTTTTCTTCGAATGTCCATTCGGTAAAGGGATACTTCGACGATCAAATTGATGGATTAGAGAAAAATGCCAAGAATATTAAGGAGAAAGTATCCGAGCTTAAGGATACACCTAAAGACTATGAAAAATCATATGATGAACTACTAGATTTATACGATTTATACGAGAAAAACAATGAGATGATGCATAGTCCAAGTGGTACACTGCAAGAATTTAATAAGGATAAAAATGAATTACAAAATGAAATAAAAAGTAAACACAAAAGGATAGACGTAGTTATACCTAATTAGCAAGATAGTATTAGTGTATGAGTCTTTTTACTCCGAATAGAAATGTTGAATGACATCATTCAGTACTAAATGGTGCTGCTAAAGATAATTTATCTTGCTAGTATAAATAGATGTGCAGGGGTTGGTTAAATGAATGAATATGAAAAAATGTCACAACAAGCCGTAGAAGCACAAAAAAATAGAGCGATGAGAAGACCAGATGACAGCAATAACGAACAACAAGAAAATAAAGATTTTACATTTGTAGGAGTCATGGGAATAATATTGATTATCTTAGGTGTTATTGGGACTATTGGAATTTTATTTAGTTTTGACTGGAGCACCTACAATGACATTAAAGGGAGTTCAATTTTGTACGAAGATGAATTAATCATTATGAAAGCTGAATTAAATACAATTTGGATTATGGCTGGGGCATCTTTAATTGGTTGTTTAGCACTAGGATCTATTTTGTTGGCGTTAGATAAAATAATTCAGTTACTAAAGAAGTCGATCAAAAACTAAAATGTCATTAGTAATAATGTGAAAGTTAAATAAGCTCAAAAGGCGAAGTAAAATGCGACCACTCATTGTTTTCCGAGAAGTCGCATTTTATTTTACCAATTTTACGTACTCACCTTCTTCTTCCCAGTCGTCTTTCGTTTCTTCTTCGGCTGTGGATTCTCCTTTTTAGCTCGCTCTAGTGAAGCTTGCAGGGCGTCCATTAAGTTTGACTCATAATCTGGCCCAGGTTTACCTTCTGCTGCAACAGTAGTTGTTTGCTTCTTCTGTTTCTTTTCCTCGATTAATTCGATCAAGGCTGTTCGATAGTCATCCTTGTATTTCTCTGGATCAAAGGTTGTCGTTAATTGGTCGACAAGCATTTTAGCTGTATCTAACTCTTGTTTCTCTGATTTTACATTTTTAGGCACATTCGGAACTTCTTTCACTTCTCGAACTTCGTCGGGATAATGAACGGTTTCCACTACGAGTGTATTGGCATATACACGAATAACAGCAAGTTGTTCTTTTGACCTTATCATCATTTTAGCGACGCCTATTTTCTTCGTATCTTTTAATGCGCTACGCAGTAAACCATAAGCTTTACTACCACCTTCATTTGGTGATAAATAATAACTCTTTTCAAAGTAAATAGGATCGATATCTGACAACTTCACAAAGTCCATGATTTCAACTGCTTTATCTGTTTGCTCTTGTTTTAACGCCTCTAGTTCTTCTTCATCTAAAATAACAAATTTATCTTTAGCATACTCATATGCTTTTACAATATCTTCGCTTTTAACTTCTTGATCACATCCAGGACAAGCTTTTTCATATTTAACAGGGGTCTGGCATTCTTTGCATAATTGTCTTAGTTTAACATCTTTATTTTCAGTCGCGGCATGCATTTTTACAGGAATATTGACGAGCCCAAAACTGATCGTTCCTTTCCACATCGTATGCATTGTTGGTCCTCCTTTTTGTATGTAGTTTGTCGGTAATGGCTAATTTTATGCTGCATGTGTTTAAATTCTATCCATTAAGCCACCTTATACGTAAGGAGGTTTTTCGGGTGGACGTGATGAAACCAATAGAAAAGAACGATATCCCACTGGGTGATGAATGGTTATATGAAGTGAAGTTTGACGGTTTTCGATGTGAATTACACTGGGAAAAAGATCGTGTTACGCTTATGAGCAAAAACAAGAAAGATTTAACGGATAAATTTCCAGAAATCATTACGTATTGTCGTGAAAAGCAAGAATTGATGGCTCCATTTTCACCTCTAAAAATGGATGGAGAATTAGTTGTTCTAAATAACCCTTTTCAAGCAAATTTCTCCTTGGTACAAAAACGCGGTAGATTAAAAAGCAAGGACTCTATACATAAAGAAATGGTAAAAAGACCTGCGAGTTTTATGGCGTTTGATTTGCTGCAACAAAGTGGGGAAGACCTCTATCATAAAAACTTTAAGCATCGAAAAAACCTATTAAATGAATTATTCAAGACTATAGCATTAGACTCAAGAATTCGTTTGATTCCTGCCAGAGAAGATGCTGAAGCATTGTGGCAATCCATTTACGATTATAAAGGGGAGGGGATGATTGCAAAGCGGAAAACGAGTGTGTATGCTGCAGGAAAAAATCATCATGATTGGTTCAAAATCAAAAATTGGCGCACCATTCAAGGATTTTTAACGCATATGGATATAGATAATGGCTACTTTACAGTAGGTGTTTATGACGGGGAAACTATTCAAACGATTGGAAAATGTAAACACGGACTTGATGAAGCATCCCAGGACACATTGAAACAACTATTTTTAACCAAAAGGGTTAAACAGGGAAATATCTATACACTTCCACCGGCAATATGTGCATCGATCAACACCCTGGATGTATACAAAGATGAATTAAGAGAGCCGTCATTTAAGCAGCTATTACCGAGTAAACCATCTTCAGATTGCACAATCGAGCAATTCAACCTTGACATGGCAATGATTCCACCAATCATCGACATTGCAAATACGAGTAAAGTTTTTTGGCCAGATAAAGGATTGACTAAAGGGGATTTACTCATGTACATACGAGAAGTTTCTCCTTATATGTTGCCATTTCTGAAAGGAAAAGCATTAACAGTTATTCGCTCTCCTGATGGCGTTCAGGGGGAAAGTTTCTTTCAAAAGAACCTTCCGTCCTATGCACCTTTATTTATTGAAACGATGGAAGTGGATCCGGATAAACAAATCGTTTGTAATCAATTGAATACACTTATTTGGTTTGCGAATCATGGAGCAATGGAGTACCATGTTCCGTTTCAAACAATCGATAGTCGTGATTCCCCAAACGAAATTGTGTTTGATTTAGATCCACCGAGTAGAGAGCGGTTTGATTTAGCTATTCAAGCTTCCCTCATGATTAAAACCATATTAGATGAACTTTCTTTAATTTCTTTTGTGAAAACATCGGGAAATAAAGGATTGCAAATCCATATTCCGATTCCAGAAGGGAGTATGACGTATCATGAAACGGCTCTCTTTACACAAGCAATCGCATGGACGGTAGAAAAAAGCTATCCAGATCTATTTGCTACTGAACGATTAAAGAAAAATAGAGAAGGACGTTTATACATTGACTACGTGCAGCATGGAAAAGACAAAACAATTATTGCTCCTTACTCCCCAAGAAAAACAACAGACGCGACAGTTGCCACGCCACTTTATTGGAGTGAAGTTAGAGAGGGGCTTTTTCCGGATCAATTTACCATTACGAATGTAGTGGAGCGTATCCAACTGTTAGGCTGTCCATTTGCAGGATATTTTGATATTCAACAGAAACAAAACTTGGATAAGGTTTTGAAAATGATAAGTTCAAGTGGACCAAGAGGCTAGTAACTTGAGGCTAAAATACAACATAGTCAAATTTTTATGTTTTTTGTGAGACTATTTACGGAATCCTCTTGTAACATATGTATATATATATAGGATAATAAACCTATTATAATACATAGGGAGTTGGACTCATATGAAAAGATATTTATTTGCCATATTTACTGTTCTAATTTTAATTTTAGCAGCTTGTGGAGATTCAGAAGAAGAAAGTAGTAAAGACAAAAGCGAGCCTGAAGTAGAAGAAACGGAATCTGAGAGTACCGATAATGAAACAGATGAAACAGAGGAACAAGAAGAAGTAGTAGAAGACGAAGATGAATCAGAAGAAAAGGATACAGAAGAAGTAGTGGAGGAAGAAACGGAATCAAAAGAGGATGATGTTCCGCGTGAACACCGTAATGCTTTAAAAGCCGCTCAAAATTATGTGGATCTTATGGCTTTTTCAGAAAAAGGACTATTTGAACAATTGACCTCTGAATATGGTGATAAATATCCAGAAGATGCTGCTGAATACGCTATTGAAAATGTAGAAGTGGATTATAATGAAATGGCTCTTCAAGCAGCGGAAAACTATCAAGAGATTATGCCAATGTCTGATCAAGAATTATTAGATCAACTTACCTCTGAATTTGGTGATCAGTATACTGATGAACAAGCACAACATGCACTCGACAACTTGTTAGATTAATTATACAAATAAAGGCATCTCATATAGAGGTGTCTTTTTTTGAGCCTACATAACACTCCGCTATTTTCTTAAGTAATCTGTGCAATCTATGCTCGCATACCTTTTAGTCACATATTATCACAACAAATACAATGTTTAAGCTAGAGTGCTTACTCAAAATGAACGAATAATTATATGATTTAGCCTATTACAATTATTACTCTCATCTTAAAAGTCGCTAAAATCTGATCGTAAAGGTTTTAGCGACTATACATATTGTTCACCTAACTATTTTGATCTGAATCATGTGCACAAATGTTAGTTCAACGAAAAGGGTCACGTAATTTACGAATAAACCATTAGTCAGTTATCAGATAATGAAAAAACGTTTGTAAATAGTGCACGTACCGACACTCTTTATTCATTTAAAAAGGATGGACTACTCTGATTTAACAAAAGTAACATATCAATCCCGCTCATTTTAGGTAAACTTATCATAAACTCATCTAACTGCTCTCTTTCCATGAAGCTAAAAGCCTCTAATTCTCTAATAACTTGAAAGGTGTCATTACCTTCTAACTTGTTGATTTCATATAATCTTAAAACAAGTAATTCCCTCTCCAAACTAGAAGTAGCAACAACACCAACACGATCATGAACAGGAGAAAACAAAACACCTTCTACATCATTACCATCTAGAAACCCTTCAGGAAAATCAATTTCATTTTGCATTTTTTAAGCTCCTTTATTATTTTTTTCCATTATAACATAAAATAGGTAAAAAGAACTACCATTTATTTGTCTGCTTATTAAACTTGAAATCCACCGACTAGAGATTTTTTCTGTTGCATTTTTCATTTTGGAATATATCCAACTATTTTCATATGTTGCAATAGGAAGAAACATGCTGTTTCGCATTGTAATCTGTACAACCTATACTCGCATACCCTTTAAAGAGGTGATTCAGCATGAAAATAAACGTCGTTAAAGGTCCACGATTTTCTGAAAGAGTAGAACACTGTTATGCATTCCTTTTAACCATGTATCGAAAGGAGCAAAGCAGTGATAGCCATATATGCGAGAGTATCAACGGAAGAACAAAGTGTGAAAGGATACAGCGTCCGAGGTCAGATTGAAGAATGTATGCAAAAAGCTGGAACGACTGATGTACTAAAATATGTAGATGATGGTTTCTCGGGAGAGTTGTTAGCTCGCCCAGAACTAGACCGTCTACGTGAAGATATGAATGAAGGATTGATTACAAAATTAATATGCTATGATCCAGACCGTCTTTCTCGCAAACTATTAAATCAGCTACTCATTGATGACGAAATCCGCAAGAACAATGTCGAATTAATTTTTGTAAATGGAGACTATGCAAATACTCCTGAAGGTCAGTTGTTTTTCTCTATGCGTGGTGCTATATCCGAATTTGAAAAAGCTAAAATCAAAGAACGTACTTCTTCGGGTAGAAGGAGAAAAGCTCAAGAAGGGTATGTTGTTAAAGATAGTGGTTTATTTGGGTATGATTATGATTCCAAGTCGAAAACATATGTCATTAACGAAGATGAAGCGAAAATTGTTCAAATGATCTTTCATTACTTTACGGACCCGCAGACAATGTTCCAAGGCATCAACGGAATTGCAAAGCATTTAACGGATATTGGTATTCCAACAGCTCGAGGTGGAAAGGTGTGGCATAGGCAAGTAGTGCGTCAAATTCTTTTAAATGAGTCTTACACAGGGGCATTCTATCAAAACAAATACGATACAGAAGGGGACTATGTGAACAAACAAGCAGGAGAAGCATACGAACCCGGTAAATTAAGACCACGTGAGGAATGGATTGAAATGAACATTCCACAAATCATCTCTCAAGAACAATATGAGTTTGCTCAAGTGCTACTTAAACAATCCAGAAGACGTTATGCAGGTTTACGCAAACATAATTACTTATTATCAGGACTCGTCCGTTGTGGTCGATGTGGTGAAACAATGAATGGGCGTAAACGTAAATCCCATGGAAAAGACTACTATGTATATGAATGTAGAAAAAATTACGCAGGCGCCACTTCTCCAGGATGTGGCCGGATGATGAGTGAGAATAAATTAAACAATCATGTTTGGTCACAAGTGTTGAAGTTTATCAATGATCCCACGCAAATTACAAATTACGAAGGTGTTCCTGGCAAAAAATCCTATGTAGAAGATGAAATGAATCACTTGAAAGAACAAATTGAAAATACCAAAAGGGGGCGCAGTCGTCTTTTAACATTGGTAAGCATGAGTGAGGAAGATATCGACATTGAAGAAATAAAAGACAAGATTCGTGAACTCCAACAAAACGAGAAAGAACTCCAAAAACATTTAGATAAACTACAATCAGAAAATGAAGATGTACATACGGTTGAAAATATAACGAAACTACTTGAACAAGCACTTGAATATTATATGACGCTTGACGGTGATAATTTAGCGATTGAAGAAAAACAAAAAATCCTCCGAATGATCATTGAGGAAGTGGAAGTAATCAACGCGGAAACTATCTCTATCCACACGTTTTAACTATGTTTTTACGCACTGCCTTATTGACATAAGTATCTCATTCTCAATACACCGTGCTGCATACGTCGCAAGCTTCGTACCGCGTCCTTTTTTATAGCTTTCTACACCTTTAATTAAACCTATCGTTCCAATGGAAATGAGGTCTTCGGTATCTTCACCTGTATTATCAAACTTCTTGACAATATGCGCAACTAATCGCAAATTGTGTTCGATGAGTTTGTTTCGTGCATGATGATCACCTTCTTGCATGAGTTGAATGTATTTAGCTTCATCTTCAGAGGAGAGGGGTTGTGGGAATGCTTGGTTTTTCACGTATGAGATAAAGAAGAGTGTTTCCTTCATAATGAATGCGAGAAAGCTCATAATTCCTGACAAATAGATGCACCTCCTGATATGTGTAGGCGATAGCCCATAGTTATTCATATGTACAGATTCACAAAACGTGTCTGTCCATAAGAAAAGACTTTGCTAACGTATCACTCGTAAGCAAAGTCTTTATGGATTATTCATTGTCTCGATGAACATTTCTCTTTTTTAATGCTTCTTCATAAGCGTCATGCTGATGCTTGAGGACTGGTTTGACACCCACCCGGTGTGCAGCTCTCGAAAGCATATGTCCACCAACGGGTGAGGTTAAGAAGACAAACATGATCGCTAGTAGTAGTTTTCCACTGATAATACCTTTCGTTCCATAGAGGAAAATGAATGCACCGACGAGTATACTCGCAATGCCAAGTGTAGGTGCTTTTGTTGCGGCATGAAGCCTTGTATACACGTCTGGAAAGCGAATGATTCCAATGGAACTTGATAGGATAAAGAATGTACCAACGAGCAAGAATAAAACAATTGAAATGTTTAAGATAATATCAATCCATGTCTCGATCAATGATAACACCCTTTTCCATGTATTTTGATAAAGCTACGGTACCGATGAACAACAGAATACCAATTAACAAGATGACATCGTTTAATTTGGAAGTGACAACTAAAATGGATGTGATCCCTGCAATGGCCATTAAGTTGATCCCTAAAGCATCAAGGGCTACTGCACGATCAGGATTCGACGGGCCGGAAATGATTCTGTACAACAATAATACAATGGATATTGCGATACCGATAAAAGAAATTTGTACAGCCACATCAATCATCGTTTCGGTAAAGAGAAGTATATTATTCATCGTGTCACCTCCATAATTGCTTTTTCAAATGTGTCTTTAATCGCATGAATCTCTTCATCTACCGTATCAATATCCATCGCGTGGATATATAACTTTGAGTTATCGTGTGATACGGAAATTGTTAACGTTCCAGGAGTTAATGTAATTAAATTTGCTAATAATGTTACTTCCATCTCTGTTTCAAGTTCGGTCGGTAGTACGAATATGCCTGGTTCAAATGTAGGCTTTCTTGTATACACTAATTTTACAATCGATAAGTTTGATGAAATGAGCTCGCGTAAAAATATGAACGCGAGTTTAATAATTTTCATCAATTTTTTGACGTAAAAGGGACCAGGTGTAAATCGATTTAAGACAAAAAGGAGTACAATTCCTATTATGAATCCGACGGTAAAGCTTACGATGGTGTAGGCTTCACTTAAGAACATCCACATAAATGCAATAATGAAGTTGATTACAATTTGCAAGGCCATAGTAACTACTCCTTTAAGACAGATTCTATATATATTTCTGGATCTAATAGGTACGTTGCAATCGATTCAACAGATGGATAAATAAACTCTGCACCAATTCCTAGAGCAATTGAAATTGCAATGAGGAAGGCAATCGGTCCGATCATACCTTTTGTTGATTTCTTAACATGTGTAGCATCTTTTTCTCCCCAAAATCCATGAATGAATATTTTCATGACGGAATATAAGATAAGCAAACTTGTGAGCAATCCAATTAAGACGACTACAATGACATCGTTTGCGACAGCCCCTTGCAAAATAAGTAGCTTTCCGATAAATCCACTGAATGGAGGAACACCAGCAAGGACAAGTGCTGAAATAAATAGTAACCAACCTAGCACCGGATAATGATGGATGAGTCCCCCCATTTTCCGTAAATCAGTTGTCCCGGCTACATATACAATCACTCCAACAATCATGAATAGTGCTGCTTTAATAATCATGTCGTGGACTAAGTAAAAGACGGATCCACTCACCGCTTCTTGGTTGAGAACACCAATACCTAGCATCATAAAACCAACAGCAGGAATGACGTTATACGCAATAATTAACTTCACGTTGTTCGTCGATAGAGCACCGATGATACCAAAGATCAGTGTCAATGCCGCGATCCATATGAAAAGGGTATGTGTATAATCGATCTTATAAACGAACATAAGTGAAAACACGCGCAAAATAGAGTACACGCCTACTTTTGTTAATAACGCTCCAAATAGGGCTGATACGACTGGATTTGGCACGGTATATGAACGAGGCATCCAGTAGTATAGAGGGAAGAGCGCTGCTTTCGTAGCGAATACGAAAAAAAGAAGTACTCCAATGGTTGTTAAAATACCTTGTTGTTCGACATCTTGAATGCGTTCAGCAATTTGCGCCATATTCACTGTTCCGAGTACTGAATATAAGAAAGCAACTGCTGTTACGAATACGACGGATGAGAGTAGGTTAATGAGGACATATTTTAATGACTCTCGTAACTGTTCTCTTCCTCCACCTAATACGATTAACGCATAAGATGCCATTAATAGAACTTCAAAAAATACAAATAGGTTAAATAAGTCACCCGTCAAAAATGCACCGGAAACTCCAGAGATTAAGAAAAAGAAAAATGCATAAAAGTAATGTTTTTCTTTACTTTCTGGAAGAGAGTGGGGTGCATAAAAGGCACATGCTGTTGCAACGATATTTGTCGTTACGACGATTAGAACGGCTAAGGAATCGGCTACAAAAACGATTCCATATGGAGCCATCCAACTACCTGTTTCTAATACAATCGTTTCACCGTTTAGGACAATCCATGCTAAATAGATGGAAAAGGCTAGTCCAACAACTGAGAAGAACTTTGTTAACAACCTAGTAATCCCAGTATGTTTGTTGGTGATGGCAACGATAATACCTGCAAACAACGGGAGTATAATTGGCAAAATGGCAAGATTACTCATATTTGTTACCCCTTAATTGTTCCATATTATCTGTGTCGTTTTCTGTGATTGTGCGATAAGCGAGTACAAGGACAACACTTGTCACTCCAAAACTGATCACAATTGACGTTAAAATGAGAGCTTGTGGTAACGGGTCTGTATACTCCGTTATACCTTCCTTAATAATTGGAGGCGCACCTCGTTTTAGTTCTCCCATCGTTAAAATAAATAAGTGTGCAGCATGTGACACGAGTCCCGTACCAATTGCGATACGGAGGAGTTGTTTTTGCAACATATTATAGATTCCTACTGCGAATAAAACACCTGCTAAAATTGAAATAATAATCTCCATTATTTCGCCTCCTTATTTTTCTTTAATTTAACGAGGCTATAGATGGCCAATCCAGCAATTCCGAGTACAGTAATTTCAAATAGTGTATCCACACCACGCATATCGACTAATATCACGTTTACAATGTTACTTCCTCCACCCTCAGGTAAAGAAGTTTCAATGAAGTAGTCGGATATTTTGTCAAACCAGTCGGTACTATGTGCAGCAATTCCGATCATTGCCATGAGTGTCCCAAATCCAATAGAAATGAATAGATTCATACTCTTTGTGCGAACGGATTCTGTTCGTTTCTTGAGTTTCGGGAAGTGGTAGAAACATAACAAGAATAGTGCCACAGTTACGGTTTCAATTACCAGTTGCGTTAACGCTAAGTCTGGTGCACGGTACAGTACAAACAACATAGCAACACTATACCCAACAATACCGAGTACTAAAATGGCTGCAACGTTATGATTCATAAATAATGTCGCAATTGCAGCGATAATAATCACCATCACAATGGTCATTTCTAAAGCTGTCACAGGTGCAACGTTATCAAATGAAATCGTAAATCCGTTGGTTGCATACATGAACACAAACGTTAACATAAACATTGCGCCAATAATGATGGATAAATATAGACGTAATGATCCATTCATGTATGTATTCGTAATCGATGCGGAAGTTGAATCCATTTTCCGAATCATCCAGTCATACACACGGTTAAAGCTTAATTTACCTGGTAGTGCGCGGTACACCGCTGCCCACTTTTTACGTGTGAGAACGAGTACAGTTCCAAGTGCAACTACGATTAAGGACATGATAAATGGTGTATTCAGACCATGCCAAAATGCAATAGGTTCACTAAATGCAGATCCAAATACGGCTTCAGACGCATGTGAGAGCAATGCACTATTAAAGAACTGTGGCATCAGTGCAATCACAACGACACCAGCGACTAAAATAAACGGTGAAAGGAGCATCCCAATAGGAGCTTCTTTTGGCTCTGCAGTTAAAGCGTGTGAATCTTTCTTTCCGCCAAATACACCAAAAAATAAATACATGGAATAGACGAATGTAAAGATACTTCCGATCACCACTACGTAAGGGATGAGTGTTGTTAAAAGACTACTATCCCACTGCATTCCTTGCACAGCAGAATCAAAGAATAGTTCTTTACTATAAAATCCATTTAGAAACGGTAGGGGAACTCCAGCCATTGAAAATGTACCAAGCACCGCTAATGTAGCTGCAATCGGCATGAATGTGAAGAGCCCACCAAGTTTTCGAATATCTCTCGTACCTGTTTGAACATCAATAATTCCAGCAACCATGAAGAGACTTCCTTTAAAGGTCGCGTGGTTCAGAATGTGGAAGACGGCTGCGAAAATGGCAACTTCTGTACCAAAACCGAACATAGCCGTAATCATTCCGAGCTGACTGATGGTTGAATAGGCTAAAATCGCTTTTAAATCTGTTTGACGAACAGCCATATATGAACCCCAACATAATGTTAAGATTCCTACGACTGTTACGGTAATGAAAAACGAATCATATGTAACAAACACAGGCGAGAAACGAGCGATTAAGTATATACCGGCTTTTACCATTGTTGCCGAGTGTAAGTAAGCACTAACAGGTGTCGGTGCTTCCATCGCATCTGGCAACCAAATGTGGAATGGAAATTGTGCTGATTTCGTAAATGCACCTAACAAGATCAGAATAATGATCAGCGGCATATAGGAGCTTTCAAGTAATACACTTGACTCGCCAATCATTCCTTGAATGCTCGTAGTACCCGTAATAGTTGACATTAGAATGAGCCCACCAAGCATACTCATTCCACCAAATATCGTAATAATGAGTGATTTGAGGGCACCATATCGAGATCGTTCTTTAAAATGCCAATACCCAATGAGCAAGAAGGATGAAACCGAAGTAAATTCCCAAAACGTATAGAGTACAAATACGTTATCTGAAAGAACAACTCCAAGCATCGCCGTCATAAACATGAGTAGATATACATAAAAGTGGGAGAGTCTCTCTGTTGTGTCTAAATAGAAGATTGAATAAAGAACAACGAGTGCACCAATACCACTAATAAGTAATACGAATAATAAACTGAGACCATCTAGTACGAAATCAAAATTAATATGTAAGGATGGAATCCAGTTGTACGTCTTCGTGACTGTTTGGAAATTGCTTCCAGCAAATTGGATAAAGTAAATAAAAATAATCAGTGGAACTAAAAGTACAAAAATCCCTGTGTGTATATGCTTTTTGGCTCGGCCTAAAAATGGTACGAGAAAGGCGAACAAAAGCGGTAACAATACTACGAATAACATTGAAACAAAAACCCCCTTCAAACGTCCACAAGAAAAAGTGACAATTTAATTGTAAGTAGACTTCATACTTTTTTATTAGAAATCCATAGATTCTGTAGGACACCGCTTGTAACGGTACCGATCTGCTTGTGCTATGTAAATAATGTCCTTCTGCATAGTATAAAGAGTTTATTCAATATAATAAAGTATTATCCATCACAAATTAATAGTTCATTAAGAAATTCATTAAAGTGGACGAAACAGTGCGAAAAAACGCACACAAAAAAACTCCTACACTGTATAAAGGGTAAGAGTGTAAAGATTATCTTCTAGGCAATGATGGGGTATGATTAAGTGAAATAGGGGATGAACATGTGTCGAATCCATCCTTAAGATTGTTCATAGGTCTTTTTATACGTTAAATTACGCCTATCCATTTCATCTATAATCAAATGTATAAAGTCCGTACTTAACTCTAGTTCGATGGCTTTATAGTAAGATTCTAGTAATAGTTCGTTTGATAAGTCCTCCATAGCATAACCCCTCCCCCGAGATAGTCCAATCTCTATTAATATGCTTGAAGTCTATTATTAATTTAGCATTATTTATAAACGTTAACAAGTGTAGAGTTATCTACATGCGTCTGTGAATATCGTGTGGGTAAGTGATATTATATCGACAGAAACACTGTAGATGTGATGTTTATTTTGTGGGCAAAGTTATCCACATATCGAATGGTAGTAGAAAATGTCGAACGATTCATGTTCTTTTACGCACGTTTTATGCTATAAAATCGACGCAAATATAAAACATTTCGTTTTTCATCGATTGTAGCTACCTGTTTCATGTATAATAGGTAGATATGTATGAATGCTAAAATGAGGTGGATGGATTGCTAAAGAAGTTTTTGCCAGAAAGATATGTTAAAAATGTATTTCAAATAAAACCAAGTATGTTACAAGAAGATGGTATTAAAGGGGTTATAACGGATTTAGACAATACGCTTGTTGCATGGGATGTAGCTGATGCCACAGGTGAAGTAATCAACTGGATCTCAGATTTACAAAAAGCAGAAATCCAAGTAACGATTATCTCCAATAATAATGAAGAGCGTGTACGAATATTTTCAGAACCGATTAAAGTTCCGTATGAAGCAGCCGCAAGAAAGCCTTCGACGAAAGCATTTCATCGGGCATGCGAACGGATGAATTTACAACCCCATGAAGTTGCGGTCGTAGGAGATCAACTCCTCACAGATGTACTCGGCGGAAATAGAGGGGGCTTTCATACGATTCTAGTGACGCCAATCGTACAAACGGACGCAAAAATCACTCGTTTTAATCGGGCAATTGAACGTCGTATATTAAATCACTTCTATAAAAAAGGGCTATTAGAGAAAGGTGAAGATAAATGAGTGAAACATTAATTTGTATTGGTTGCGGTGCTCCTATTCAAACGGAAGATAAAGAAAAAATGGGATACGCTCCAGCTTCCTCGTTAAAACGAGAAGATGTTATGTGCCAGAGGTGTTTCCGGTTAAAAAACTATAATGAAACACAAGACGTATCGATGACAGATGATGACTTTTTAGAAATGATCAGTCAAATACGACATACCGATGGGTTTATTGCATACATAGTTGATTTGTTTGATGTGAACGGTAGTATGGTTGATAATTTACCACGAATTGTTGGCGATAAGCCGATTATTTTAATTGGAAATAAAGTAGATCTCTTGCCTAAATCAACCAATCATCGCAAAGTGGAACAATGGCTCCGGTCGATGGCTAAAGATGCTGGAATAAAGGTGAAAGATGTCTTTTTAATTTCTTCCAAAAAGGGAACAGGCATTGATGAACTTACAAGCGCACTTGATGAGCAGCGTAAAGGAAAAGATGTCTATATCGTAGGAACAACAAATGTTGGGAAATCAACGTTTGTGAACCGAATTATTGATACATCAACAGGCATGAAGCAGGTGATTACAACGTCCTATTTTCCAGGGACGACGTTAGGGTTTATTGAAATACCACTTGATGATCGAACGCATTTAGTAGATACTCCTGGAATTGTGAACAAGAAGCAAATCATTCATTATTTATCAGAAAGTGACGTTAAAAAGGTGACCCCGATGAAAGAAATCAAATCCCGGGTGTATCAATTAGACAGTGAACAAACATTGTTTATTGGAGGACTAGCCCGTATTGATTTTACCCATGGAGACCGGCAATCTTTTGTATGTTACTTTTCAAGTGGCGTACCGATCCATCGTACGAAATTAAGCAATGCAGATGACTTATATGAATCACATCTTGGCGAAATGCTTTCACCACCAGATGCAGAATCTGAACAAACACTACCTGCACTGCGTAGTCAGTCCATTAAAATTACGGATGCATACACGGATATCGTTTTACCAGGACTTGGTTGGATTACGTTTCCTAAAGGGAATTGTTCGGTAACCGTTCATAGTCCAGAACCAGTACCTATTACGGTTCGGAAATCATTTTTATAATCGAGGTGAAAGCTCATGTATACATTTGGTTTAATTGGTTATCCCATTGCTCATTCTTTATCCCCGTGGATTCATACAACGTTTCTTGAACAAGTACAACTAGAAGGAACATATGAATTGTTTGAGGTGGCTCCAGAAGAATCCCTGCAAGAGACGCTAGGTGATCTGATGAAAAAAGGGGTCACAGGGTGTAATGTTACAGTTCCTTATAAAGAGAAAATAATGCCGTATATTGATATGATTGACGAAGATGCCCAAAGAATAGGAGCCATTAATACAATTGTCTTTAAAGATGGCCAAACATACGGGTATAATACAGATGGAAAAGGATATGTGCGTTCATTAGAATCACGATTTCCAGATGTGTTTGCAAAAGATGTTCGTGTTCTCATGCTAGGTGCAGGCGGGGCCGCGCGGGGTATTTACAGTGCACTACTTGATAAAAACTGCCAAGAGATATCCATTGCGAACCGCACATTACAATCCGCTGAGGACATCATCCAAATGAATGACAAAGGAATTACGAGCAATCGATTAACTCTTAAAGAAGCGGAAGACAATATAGCGGCGTATGATGTCGTGATCCAAACAACATCTGTGGGCATGAAGCCGCATGAAGATACGTCCATTATATCTTTAAAAAACATACGAAAAGGTACAATCGTAAGTGATATTGTTTACCAACCGATTGAAACTACATTTTTAACAGAAGCAAAGTCTTTAGGATGCCAGATACATTATGGGCACACGATGCTTTTATACCAGGCGCAATTCGCTTTTGAATTATGGACAAACACACATCCGCTGATTGGATCTATGGATGAAAAATTGCAACAAATTTTGGAGGGAAACTAAAATGTTAACAGGGAAACAAAAACGATTTTTACGTAGTAAAGCAAATACGATGCGTCCGATTTTCCAAGTTGGGAAATCAGGCGTTAATGAAAACATGCTTGAACAAATGAACGAAGCATTAGAGAAGAGAGAATTAATGAAAGTAAGTATTTTACAAAACTGTTTAGAGGACAAAGATACCGTTGCGGAAGAGATAGCTTCTGGGACAGATGGAGAAATCGTCCAAATCATCGGTAACAACATAGTTGTGTATAAAGAATCGATCGATCATAAAACCATTATCTTACCTCAATAACTAGGTTCGTAACGAAAGGAGCTGTGCTCTACGTGCGTCGTATAGGTATTTTCGGTGGTACATTTGATCCACCACATATAGGGCATATGATTATTGCAAAAGAGGTACAGCAAATATGTGGGTTTGATGAGATATGGTTTATTCCTACGAATGATCCGCCACATAAGAAGCGGGCGAATGCTAGGGCTGAGGATCGCTATGCAATGGTAGAGGAAATGATCCAAGATGAGCCAACATGGAAAGTACTTGATATTGAAATCAAACGAGAAGGTCCATCATTTACAATTGATACAATCATCGACCTTCAAAAGACGTATCCAAGCAATCATTTTCACTTTATTATTGGAGCAGATATGGTAGAGTATTTGCCAAAGTGGCAAAAGATTGATGAGCTGATTCAACTCATTTCCTTTATATGTGTGAATCGTCCCAATCATTCGTTAGAAAGTCCTTATCCGATCACAGAAGTGCATGTTCCGCTGATGGATATATCTTCAACGATGATTCGAGAGCGGTTAATGGCAGGAAAATCACCACACTATTTTCTCGAGAAACACGTGCATGAATATATGAAGGAGCATCAATTGTATGGATATAGAACAAATCAAGCGTAAAGTGAAAAAGAACTTGAGTGAAAAACGGTATTTGCATACGTTGCGCGTAACAGAACTTGCTCGACAACTAGCACGCACATATGGGGCGTCAGAAATACACGTACAAAAAGCAGCGCTTATTCATGACTATTTAAAAGAGACACCTAATCATGAGTTGCAATCAATCATCGAATCAACAGATGACCCACTAGATATATTAGCTTACCACCCTGTTTTATGGCACGGGCCAGCAGCGGCGATTATTGCCGAAAAAGAATTTGACATTCATGAACCATCGATTATAGAAGCGGTTCGTTATCATACGACAGGTCGACCAGAGATGGATGTAGTAGAAGAAATTGTCTTTATCGCTGATTATATGGAGCCAGCGCGATCGTTTCCAGGAATTGAGGAAGTGCGAGAAGCTGCTACGAAAAGTATTGAACAAGCAATTTCGCTCGCGTTAGGAAATTCCATTCGCTATTTAATCCATCAAAAAGCGACGATCCATCCACAAACGTTTCAGGCGTATAACGCATATGTTTCAACATTAATTTCTGAATATGGAGGAAATAAAATATGGTAGAATCTAAACAATTTGCAGAAGAACTCGCACACGTGTGCGATGATAAACGAGCAGAAAATATTGTTGTCCTAAATATGGACAATGTATCACTTGTAGCAGACTATTTTTTAATTTGTCATGCAAATAACGAACGTCAAGTACAAGCAATAGCACGCGCTGTAAAAGAGATGGTCGAAAAAAATGGCGGATCTATTCAAGTGATGGAAGGTTTTGAACAAGGAAGATGGGTCGTCATCGATACCGATTATGTTGTATGTCATATTTTCCATAAAGATGAGCGAAGTTATTACAACTTAGAAAGATTATGGGGAGATGCTCCACAAATGGACATAGATCTAGGAAATGAGAGCAATGAGTGAGTATACTCGTTTCGCTCAAGTGTATGATGCGTTTATGAAAGATGCCCCTTATGACGATTGGGTAACCTTTACAGATGAGGCTTGTCGTCAAGCGGATTTTCATCCTAAGTCAATTATTGACTTAGGTTGTGGAACAGGTGAAATTGCTCTTCGGTTAGCAGAAAAAGGTTACACAGTCACAGGGGTTGATATGTCTCCAGACATGTTAACGATTGCTGATCAAAAATCTCAAGCAAAAAACGTACCAGTAACATGGGTGCACCAAGATATTCGTGCATTGGCTGGCATCCATCAAGTAGACTTGGCGATTAGTTATTGTGATGTCGTGAACTATATTACGGATGAAGCAGACATCGAACAAGCATTTCAGCGTATTTATGATAGTTTACAACCAAATGGCATGTTTATCTTTGATTTTCATGCTTTGTCATACGTTGAAGAGCATTTGGTTGATCATACATTCACAGATGTCAATGATGAGATGGCCTATATTTGGGACTGTTTTGGCACGGAAACTGTTGGAGAAATGGTTCATGAACTCACATTTTTCATGAAGCAACAGCATGCATACATACGTTTTGACGAAGAACACCATCAACGAACATTTCATGCATCTTTTTATACAGAAGCTCTTGAAAAAGCCGGTTTTTCAAAAATGAAAATTACCAATGATTTTTTAACTGAAAATGAAAAACAAGAAGAAATACATGAGCGAAAGTTCATTGTTGCTCAAAAACAGTCAAGATAATACAATTGTCTTGATTGTTTCTTTTTATAGCGGTTTGTAGTGTAAAATAGAATATGCAGATGGATATGATTGACATCAATTGCTTCCATCACGGTTTAGAAAGGATGTGAGGATTTGTTTCGTCTCTTAAAAAAGTATGGGTGGATCATCGGAAGCTGTCTGATAGGTGTCATTGTATTGTTCGTGACATCGAAATCCGAACCAAGAAAAGCCATAGTGGTAGAGGATAACTCTTCCAATGATGTGTCATCCCCCGAAGAATCTGCCGCAACAACAGAAGAATCATACACGATTGTAGATGTCAAAGGTGAGGTGAATGAGCCAGGAGTGTACCATGTGGAACATGACTCGCGTATAGACGACGTGATTTCTTTAGCAGGTGGATTTACGGAAGACGCGGATGAATTACAAGTCAATCAAGCGCAAAAAGTACATGATGAAATGGTTATTTACGTACCAACGGTGGATGAAACAGGTGAAATTACTGAAGTCACAAGTAGTGCATCTGTGAATGAAACTGGTATTCGGGTAAACTATGCAACAAAAGAGGAGATTATGGAGCTGCCTGGAATTGGGCCGTCTAAAGCAGATGCCATTATCCAATATCGTGAAGAACATGGCTCATTTTCTTCCGAGGACGATTTACTAGAAGTGAGTGGCATCGGAGAAAAAACATTAGATAGCTTAAGGGAATTTATTCAAATTCCATAGAAATAAGGGGAGATTGAAGTGAAAAGAGTTTCTTGGCATCAATATTTTATGGCGCAAAGCCACTTATTAGCATTAAGGAGTACGTGCACTCGTCTGATGGTAGGCGCTACAATTGTGTTAGATAAACGAATTATTGCAGGCGGATATAATGGAAGTGTTTCAGGGAGTGTCCATTGTGTAGATGAAGGGTGTTATGTCATCGATGGACATTGTGTGCGGACTGTTCATGCGGAAGCCAATGCACTGTTGCAATGTGCAAAATTTGGCGCGCGCACAGATGGTGCTGATATGTATGTAACCCATTTTCCATGTTTACAGTGCTGCAAACAGATCATTCAAGCAGGAATTACCGGCGTATATTATGCGGAGGATTATCGCAATCATCCATATGCCGTTCAATTATTTGAAGAAGCGAATGTCCACGTCGAGAAAATTCCTCTAACCGGAATCGAAATTGATGCCAATCCAGGTGAAAAAAATCAACTGATCAACGATCTATTTGAAGCGTTGCAACAAGGAGAAATAGATGAAGAATCAGCCGAAAAACTAGAACAAAGAATACAAGCACTAAAATAAGTAGGTGAGGCTGTGAATGGAAAGTGGCATATTGTAGCACTTGCTGTATGTGTGTCGATTTGCACAAAGGTATTTGCTACATATGCTTTTACAATAGCATATATTATTTGGCTGATCTGGTTGTTTCATACGGAACGTTTAAAGCAAGGCCACGTTATCCTTGCGATCCTTTTTTATGTCATTACTTTGCTGTTAATTCCATCTATAGATCCGATAGCGACTCTTAACAAATCTGTATTAACAGAAAAAGTTACTGGTACAATTGTTCGGCCCATCAACAAAAAAGAACATGTCATCGAATCCGTTCTTCAAGATGATGACTCAGATGCACGTATTTTATTAACGTATTTCCCCAAAGAACCCCAAGAAGCATCCCTCATGGAACTACCTCATGGATCTACATGTATCGTCACAGGAGAAGCGAAAGTGGTCGATGCAGCCCGCAATCCTGGTCAATTTGATTTTCGCAACTATTTGTCCACCCAAGGAATTTCTCACCAAATCATTATAAATGACCAATCAGATATCATATGTTCAGGTCAGTCATTATTGCACCATGTACACGAATTAAGAGATTTATTTGTAACGTTTGTCGGTGAAGAAGTAGATCCGTTCATCGGGAGTTGGATACGCGCCCTCATTTTTGGTGATACGTCTGCCTTGGATTCTGAAGTGATCGAAGTATTTCAGCGGTGGGGACTTTCACACATATTAGCCATATCCGGACTTCATGTAGGTCTCATTGTTGGGTTACTGTACGCATTACTTGTAAAAAGTGGTTGGGTAACAAAAGAAACTGCATCGTATATATTGCTTGGGTTTATCCCACTATATATCGTAATCGCTGGGGGAGAACCGTCTGTTTTACGAGCGGGCTTGATGGTATTTTTATTTCTCGTTGTACAAACGTGGTTTCAAAAGATATCTACGATCGATGGGTTAAGTATTGTGTTTATCTGTTTAGTTTGTTTGGACCCGTATATCGTTTACCACATTGGCTTTCAATTTTCCTTTATAACGACGATTGCGTTGTTGCTATCGACCAAATGGCTCGCGCAAACAACGTCTACCGTCTGGAATGTTGCACACATTAGTTTGATTGCGCAGCTGTCCATTTTACCACTGCAATTAAACGCCTTTCATATTTTTCAACCATTATCGATTGGATTGAATATTATTGTTGTTTCGTATTTTTCCCTGTTGATCATCCCATTTTTATTTATCTATATATTGATGTTCCCTCTTGTTTCACCACTTATGCAGCTCTTTGATTCCCTTTTTATCTATGTCCATACATTCGTGTTAGATGCGATTGTTCATATTGATCAATTAAATATTCCACAAATGGTGGTAGGGGCTATTCCACTGCCGGTATCCATCTTGTATTACGTTGTGTTTATTGCCATGATGGTTTTCTTAGAAAGCCGATTGTTGAAGCAAGCGTTTCTAACAGGGGTTTTTCTTGTTTGTACGTTAGTCAGTGTTCAACTTTTTCCTTACTTGTCAAAAGAAGGGTGCGTGACTATGCTCGATATTGGGCAGGGGGATGCAATTGTCATTGAGTTGCCGTACCGAAAAGGTGTGTTGATGTTTGATGCTGGAGCGATGTTCTCCTTTAAAGACCAAACAATCTCAGAAAAAGAGTATACACAAATTATTAAGCCTTATTTATATTCACGCGGCATCCAAAAAGTTGATGCACTCATGATTAGTCATGCACATCTCGATCATAATGGAAGTGCACCATTCATTATGGACGAGTTTCGTGTAGATGATTATATTGTAAGTGAGTTTTATGAATTAAATAAAGCAGAAGAACATATATTAGAAGCGAATCACATAGAACTCCATCGGCTGAAAACCTTTGATGAAATTACGATCATGGACCAGCACTTTACGGTAGTTAGCCCAGATAAAGATTATCATGATAAAAATGAAAATTCATTAGCAGTCGTTACACAATTAGGCGAGGAACATTGGATTTTCACAGGGGATATGTATAAAAAGCAGGAGAAACGGATGCGACAATCATTTCCAGATCTACCAATTGATATTTGGAAAGTGGCCCATCATGGGAGCGATACTTCGTCGGACAAGGATACTATCGATCATTATGACCCAGATGTATTTTTGATCCCTGTAGGTGTGAATAATAGTCATGAGCATCCAAATGATGAAGTAATAGAAATGTTGGATGAACAAGGTGGACTCATTTTCAGAACTGATGAAGATGGAGCGATTCAATATACGTTTACCGATCAAGGTGGAACGTTTCTCCCATTTTTGCATACGATAAGAGGAGAAGTGGTCAAATAAAAAGAGAGACTGGAATTTCTCCAGTCTCAAGTCTATGTATGATGATTGGTTGATTATAAATTGATCACGCTAATTGTTGTACCAATAGCAAAAATTAGTACGAAAAATACAAAAGAAACAGTAAACCCTTTAATGGAATCAACTACGTCATTATTTTTTGATTGTGGATCTTGTTCAAATTTATTCATGTTTACCCCTCCCATTTCACATTCATTATAATCTATTTGATTAAAAAAATCTACTATGAATCATTATAAAGATGGAAATTTCATCTAAAAAGGTCGTTCCCAACAGTTTACAAGCATATTTTACGGGAATAACGGTCAATATAAGGTATATCATTTAAAGGTCAGTAGCCTAGGACTGAGCCTTTGGATGTTTATATAGATTAGGGGGGATGTTGGCAAAACCATTCCCTCCTTTTTCTTGCTTAAAAAGCAGATTCATCTTACCATAAGCTTACGTGAAAATAAAGGGGTTGGAATAAATGACCTATTTTAAAGCAATGAAAGATATATCCAATCAAACAATTGCCCCATTATATGTATTATATGGCTCTGAATCCTATTTTATGCAAAATATTCAGCAACAATTAAAGAAATATGTTCTTGAAGATGAAAATGATACGGTTTCTACATATGATTTAGAGGAAACACCAATCGAAGAGGTCATAACAGACGCAGAAACGTATCCGTTTTTTAGCACGAAGAAACTTATTATAGCTACGAACGCCACGTTTTTAACAGCCCAGCGTCCGTCTAGTTCAGCCGTTACACACAACATTGAAAGACTAGAAGAATACATCCAACAACCTGTGGATTACAGTGTGATTGTACTTGTCACACAACAAGAAAAACTAGATAATCGTAAAAAAATCACCAAGCAAATTTCTAAACATGCTACGATGATTCCTTGTACACCGATTCGTTCCAATGAGTTACGTAAATGGGTGCAGCAAGTCGCTTCCGATTTACATGTGAACATTGCGTCTGATGCGTACGAAGTGTTCGAACGGGATGAAGAAATACATTTATTCAGTTTACAAAATGAACTGCAAAAGCTCGCCTTATATGTAGGTGAAGGAGGAACTGTTACGAAAGAAATAGCCGAAGACATTGTGTCGGATTCAAGTTCTAGTTCGTCTTTTCGTCTCGTAGATGCAGTGATTGAAAAAAATGTGAAACAGGTTTTTACGATTTATCAGCAATTAATGCAAGCAAAAGAAGAACCCATTGCTATGATTGCACTATTAAGCTTTCAGTTTCGAACGATTTTACAACTGAAAATATTAAAAGATAAAGGATACCATCAACAAGCCATCCAAAAGAAAATGAAAGCTCATCCTTTCGTCATTCAAATGGCGTACAAGCGTGAACGACGATTTTCGTACCCATATTTGCGCGGAGCCTTGAATGTACTTGCGGAGACAGATGCACAAATAAAGCGTGGAACTGCAGAGAAAGAATTAGCGCTGGAATTAGCCTTATTACAGTTATGTCAATAAGATCGATTGGTTAAACAATAAAAAAACGATTCCCATATGAAGTGGGGATCGTTTTTTTGTTGTTTATGCACCAAGTTGTTTAATTTTAAGAGCTAATCTTGATTTTTGGCGATTACCATTGTTTCTATGGATAATTCCACGTTGTACCGTTCTATCTATTTTTTGAGAAACATCTTGGAATGCCTGTTTAGCTCCATCAAGATCATTCGCATCAATTAAAGTTTCTACGTTTTTGATAGAAGAGCGCATTTCTGATTTAAACTGTTGGTTTTGTGCTCTCTTTTTATTATTCGTATTTACACGCTTAATAGCAGATTTGAGATTTGCCATTGTGCCACCTCCTATGCTGGAAACATTCCCTTTGGTAGGGAACAACTGTTATTTTATCAAAAGCTTGTTTAAAATACAATTGTTTTATTTCAAAATACATGATTTTTATCTAAATGGAGCACGATAGAACTATATTTAAAACTTTGAGTGAAAGGAAGAAAATATGTATGCCTTCAAATAAACAACCATTTATTCGTACAGATTTAGCTGTCGAAGCTCGTGATATGTATGTAAAAGAAGAAGAACAAGAAACATCGATTAAAGGTGTCCAATCAACCGAGCGAGAAGAGTCAGGTGTGAAACTCGTACATGTGTCTATTGATGAACAGGGAGAGCAAGCGGTCGGGAAGAAAGCTGGAACGTATATTACGTTACATACGGAAAGTGTGAAAAAACAAGATTCGTCTAGTCAAATTGCCGCAGCGAAAATCCTCACGCGTGAATTACAACACCTCCTGAAAGAAAACAAAGTAAAAGAGGACGATGTTGGTCTGATTGTTGGGCTTGGAAATTACAATGTGACCCCTGATGCATTAGGGCCTATGACCCTCGAAAATATCCTAGTGACCAATCATTTATTTGAATTGGAACATGAGAAAGTATCTAGTGGGTATCGTCCAGTGGGAGCCATTTCCCCAGGTGTAATGGGAACAACGGGGATGGAAACAAGTGATGTGATTCATGGTGTCATTCATACATTTAAACCAGATTTTATTATCGCCGTTGATGCGTTAGCTTCAAGATCGATTGAACGGGTAAATGAAACGATTCAACTTACCGATACAGGAATTCATCCAGGATCAGGAGTAGGAAACAAACGGAAAGAATTGAGTAAAGAGACACTAGGAATACCAGTACTTGCAATTGGTGTCCCAACAGTAGTTGATGCAGTGACAATTACGACGGATACGATTGACTTGTTATTAAAGTACTTTGGGAGAAAGTGGAAGGAAAAAGACGATGCCTCCAATCGGTTAGTTCCTTCGAGTATGTCTTTTGGGATGAAAAAGCTAGATGAATCCGATTTACCCGAAGAGAAAGAACGCGAAACAATCTTAGGAATGGTAGGAACATTAACCGATGAAGAAAAAAGGTTATTCATCCAAGAAGCATTAACATCCAGTGGTCAAAACTTTATTGTAACCCCGAAAGAAGTCGATCAGTTTATGAATGATATGGCTTCTTTAATTGCACAAGGAATGAATGCTGCTTTACATGAAGCCGTTTCTATAGAGAATGCATCTACCTATTCGAGATAGAATCTAAAAAGATTGGTCTATCTCTCATCTACCGCTCATAGAGTCGAACATAGACCTATTGAAGGAGATGAGCAGATGGTTCAAAGATTTCAAGCATGGAAAAGAACACTTCGGGCTTCACGTAAAGGCGCAGTAATCGTTATAAGTATTGTATTACTTTTTATCTGCATTGGTCTGATTACATCTATGAAGCCTGCTTATCGTATTTCATCAGATGTATTAACTAAATGGACGGAAGAAATAGACCGCTCCATGTTTTTACACGTTTTAGGCATGGAAAGCCGTTTATTTCAGGAGCATTTAGAGCAGACTGAAGATGATGTACCGAGAACGTCTGAAATGCTTTTACAATTAGCAACAAGTATAAAAGTAGATGATCCAAGAACATTTTTAGGAGGCGAACTTCCAGGCTTCAATACGTTTGGCGACACCATTATTGTTGCTGGAGAAGGAACAGATTATACGAACTTATCAACTGAATCTTCGCCTCCTTTAAAACATGTGTTGGAAGAAAGAGATGCCATTATGGAAGAGTCGACAGAAGAAGTTGAACCTTCCGTTGTGGAAGGGAAGGAAGTCGTGTTTTTATACAATACACACAACCGGGAGTCATTTTTACCTCATTTACCAGACGTGACAGATCCGGATAAAGCCTTCCATAAAGAAGTGAATATTGGAAAGGTAAGTGAGCGATTTGCTAAGCGTATAGGATCTGAAGGTATTGGCTCCCAAGTAGATGATACCGATATTATGAATGTGTTGAATGAAAAGGATTGGACATATAGTCAGTCTTATCAAGCATCACGTCCTGTAGTTGAAGAAGCGATCGGAAATAACAAGGACATTGAATATGTATTTGATTTTCACCGTGATAGTTTACCAAGAAAACAAACAACAAAAGAAATTGATGGAGTCCCTCATGCAAAAATATTGTTTGTCGTTGGAGCAGAATTCCCCACCTTTGAAGAAAACTTAGCGCTTGCCACCGAGTTACATTATTTAATAGAAGAGGAATATCCTGGGCTTAGTCGAGGCGTCTTGACAAAAGAAGGGGCAGGAACGAATGGAGTATTTAATCAGGATGTGTTAGATAAAGCTTTACTCATCGAATTTGGCGGATATGATAATACATTAGAAGAGCTATACCGAACATCAGATATTCTTGCAGAGATATTTAGTACCTATTACTGGGATGCGTTGGAAGATACTTCTAAAGAATGATTGGAGGATACATGTATGCGTATGTTGCTATTGTTGTTTATTAGTTTGACTATCTTTTTGGCAGGAATGGTTTTTGGCGGGAAAGAACAAGTTGGAAAAGACAATCCCACGTTACAAATGGTAGAGGGAGTAGATCCCTCACATCAAGTACATGTTGGTGAAGTAGAGACGATGCAGGAACCTTCAGCGATGAATTTCACTCAAAAAACAGCCTCTTTTTTAGAGGGAGCCGTTGAAGGGATATATGATGTGATCGTTACAATTTTGTACGAAATTGCCTCGATATTCTTTAGTATTGTATAATATGTGTTAATATAGATGAGATGTGTACGTGTCGTACGTTCACGAAAGAATAGACGACATTCAAAATTGAATATCATAGAATTTATTGGTATAATTATTACTTAAGTGAGTGAATTTTATAATTACCAAACTCAGCTGTATCAATACAACATGTAGATTCGAAAGGTTTAAAGAAACTACATGTTGAAGTGACATAGCGTAAAATACGTATTATGAAATTCACTATAGAAACGGGAACACGAAATAGAGAAATGGAACTAGATGAGTGAAGTTCATAATTACCAAAATCAGCTATGCCAATACAGCATGTAGTTACGAATGCTTTAACGGAACTACAGACGTGCGTGAAATGGCGTAAAATACGTATTATGAAATTCACTAAGATGAGTAGGAGTGGGACGAACTGATGGTAGAAAATCAAAGGAACGTGCGAAATTTTTCGATTATCGCTCATATTGACCACGGGAAATCAACATTAGCGGATCGTATTTTAGAAAATACAAAAGCATTAAGTCAAAGAGAAATGAAAGAGCAGTTTTTAGATGGAATGGATTTAGAAAGAGAACGTGGAATTACGATTAAACTAAATGCCGTCCAGCTCGAATATGCAAGTACGTCAGGTGAAGATTACATCTTTCATTTGATTGATACACCGGGACACGTAGACTTCACATACGAAGTTTCTCGTAGTTTAGCAGCGTGTGAAGGAGCTATTTTAGTTGTCGATGCTGCTCAAGGTATTGAAGCACAGACGTTAGCAAACGTATATCTAGCATTAGATAACGAATTAGAAATCATTCCAGTTATTAATAAAATAGATTTACCTAATGCGGATACGGAAGCCGTTACGCAAGAATTAGTAGACGTCATCGGCATTGACCCTGACGATGTGATTTTAGCTTCAGCAAAAGCGAATATTGGAATTGAGGATATTTTAGAACGTATTGTAGAACGTATTCCTCCTCCAGCGGGAAGTGATGACGAACCGTTAAAAGCACTTGTGTTTGATTCACTCTATGATTCTTACAGAGGGGTTATTGCATATGTGTGTATAAAAGAAGGTACTCTTCGTGTCGGCGATCATATTAAGATGATGGCAACAGGGAAGAGTTATGAAGTCAATGAGCTTGGAGTGTTTACACCAGCAGAAGTACAAAAAGATGTCTTAACTGTTGGAGATGTTGGTTACTTAACGGCATCTATGAAAGATGTTAGTGATACACGCGTAGGGGATACGATTACGCTAACGGACAATCCAGCAGAAGAGCCGCTTGAAGGGTACAGAAGAATGAATCCGATGGTGTTCTGTGGGTTATATCCAGTAGACTCTGACAACTATAACGATTTAAGAGAAGCGCTCGAGCGACTAGAATTGAATGATTCAGCCCTTCAATATGAACCTGAGACTTCTCAGGCACTTGGATTCGGTTTCCGAACTGGATTTCTAGGATTACTACATATGGAAATTATTCAAGAACGAATTGAGCGGGAGTTTAATATTGATCTAATTACTACTGCACCAAGTGTTATTTATGAAGTTGAAAAGACAGATCATACTGTATTGCATGTAGATAACCCTACATTTATGCCAGAAAGAGAAGTCATTGAAGAAATAAGAGAACCATTTGTAGAAGCGAAAATAATGGTTCCAAATGATTTCGTCGGGCCTGTCATGGAACTTTGCCAAAGAAAACGTGGGCAGTTTAAAGATATGCAGTATTTAGATGATATACGCGTAAATGTCATCTATGATATCCCTTTGTCAGAAATTGTGTATGACTTCTTCGATCAGTTGAAGTCCCAAACAAAAGGATATGCTTCGTTAGATTATGACTTTATTGGAAATTTACCATCAGATTTAGTGAAAATGGATATCTTATTACACGGTGATCCAATTGATGCTTTGTCAATGATTGTACACAAAGACTTTGCCCATGAGCGGGGAAAACAAATCGTGGAAAAGCTTAAAGACTTAATACCACGTCAGCAGTTCGAAGTTCCCATTCAAGCAGCGATTGGAAATAACATTGTCTCTCGTTCAAACATTAAAGCGGTACGTAAAGATGTAACGGCAAAATTATATGGTGGGGACGTCACAAGAAAACGTAAATTACTCGAGAAACAAAAAGAAGGTAAAAAACGTATGAAGATGGTCGGATCGGTAGAAATTCCTCAAGAAGCATTCATGGCTGTATTAAAACTTGGAGATGACTAAAACTGTGATTGTATAAATGTGGAATCTTGAACGAGTATTGTATATTTCGGAGTCATTCCCGAACATACAATACTCGTTTTTAGATCGATGAAAAAAGATTTAACCAATTTTGATCAATTTTATTGACAAAAATTTATAGGTTTGATAATTTAATATTAGCACTCAAGAGAGTGGAGTGCTAATGAGGAGGGATCATCATGTTATCCGATAGACAATTAGTTGTTTTTAGGGCGATTATTGATGATTTCATAGCATCTGCGCAACCTGTTGGCTCGCGCTCAATTTCTGAAAAAGAACATATAACCGTAAGTCCAGCAACGATTCGAAATATTATGGCTGAATTAGAAGAAGTGGGCTTTTTAGAAAAAACACATTCTTCCTCTGGTCGTATACCATCTGAAAAAGGCTATCGGTATTATGTGGACCATGTCATTCAACCATCTATTATTCAACATCAACAAGTAGATGTCATTAAACACTTGTTGCAAGATGGAATCGTTGAATTTGAGCAAATTGTGCAACTGTCTGCCGAAGTGTTATCCGAACTGACGAATTACACTTCCATTATTTTAGGGCCACAAATGTTTGAAACAAAGCTGAAACAAATACAAATTGTTCCTTTGTCAAAACATAGTGCGGTCGCTATTTTAGTAACAAATACTGGACATGTTGAACATCGCTCATTTACGATACCTGAAGAGTATAAAGTGGCGGATTTGGAGAAACTTGTAAACATATTAAATGAACGTTTAAGAGGCGTACCTATTGCTCATTTGTCTAGACAATTAGATAATGAATTCTTTATGATGTTACAGCAACACATTCAAGATGTAGATACGTCACTTGGGTATTTAAAAGAAGTGTTCATGTATGACCAACCTACTAAGCTTTATATAGGTGGTAAGAAAAATGTGTTACGACAACCCGAATTCCATGATATGAATAAACTTTACTCTTTCTACTCCATGATGGAGAATGAGCAAGAGATTATCCGCCTATTGACATCCGAAAAGGAAGGTATTAAGGTAACGATTGGTAATGAAAACGAAATCGATGCAATTAAGGATTTTAGTTTAATTACTGCCACATATTCCTTTGGACAGGATGATTTAGGTACGATTGCCTTACTCGGTCCAACACGTATGGAATATCAAAAAGTGATTACTTTGTTACAAGCATTATCTGAAGAAATCACAGATGCTTTGTATATATTTAATACGAAACAATGATTGTAAGTGTTGACTAGTAATGAATGCATTAGTTTATTTCACTAGTCATTCATGGTATAGTCTACCAGGGTGACTTGAATTAGGAGGTGCGCATGATGAAGAAAGAAACAAAAGCAACAGACACCGAAGAAGTAAAGGATCAATCTGCTGAAGCATCAAGTGAAGATATAGACAATGTTGAAGTCATCGAACCAGAAATTGTCGATGAAGATGCTCAAGAATCAGCGGATGACGCAACAAAAGAGCTTGAAAAGGCACATAAAGAAAAAGAAGAATACTATAATCGTATGCTTCGTTTACAAGCTGAATATGATAACTTTAAAAAACGTACACAGAAAGAACGTGTAGCAGATCGAAAGTATAAAGCACAAGATTTAGCAACTGAACTGCTACCAGTGCTTGATAACTTTGAAAGAGCTCTACAAGTAGAACCTACGAAAGAAACAGAAAGTCTGATTGAAGGAATTACAATGGTATATAACCAATTCAAAGAGGCTTTTGTATCTCAAAGTATTGAAGAAATTGAAACGGTAGGTACAACGTTTGACCCGAACTTACACCATGCTGTTATGCAAGTGGAAGAAGAGGGAAAAGATAAAGATGAAGTTGTAGAAGAGCTGCAAAAAGGATATATACTTAATGAACGAGTGATTCGACCAGCAATGGTTAAAGTGAATAAATAGGATATGTAGCCAAGGAGGACAAAACAATGAGTAAAATTATCGGTATTGACTTAGGTACTACAAATTCATGTGTGTCAGTAATTGAAGGTGGAGAAGCAGTTGTAATCCCAAACCCAGAAGGGAACAGAACAACACCATCCGTTATTGCATTTAAAGATGGTGAGCGTCAAGTAGGGGAAGTCGCTAAAAGACAAGCTATTACAAATGAAAATACGATTCAGTCCATCAAACGTGAGATTGGAACTGACTACAAGGTTAAAATTGAAGATGAAGAATTTACACCACAAGAAGTTTCAGCAATGATTTTACAACACATTAAATCATATGCAGAAGACTACATCGGTGAAGAGGTAACGAAAGCAGTAATTACAACACCTGCTTACTTTAATGACTCTCAACGTCAAGCAACAAAAGACGCTGGTGAAATTGCAGGCCTTGAAGTAGAACGTATTATTAATGAACCTACTGCTGCTGCACTTGCGTATGGAATGGATAAAGGTGAAGAAGACCAAACCATCCTTGTATATGATTTAGGTGGAGGTACATTTGACGTATCGATCCTAGATATCGGTGGAGGTACGTTTGAAGTTATCTCAACAGCAGGAGACAACGCACTTGGTGGAGATGACTTTGACGAAGTAGTAATCGACTACATGGTACAAGAATTTAGAAAAGAAAATGGTATTGACTTATCCAAAGATAAGATGGCTATACAGCGCTTAAAAGATGCTGCTGAAAAAGCGAAAAAAGACTTATCAGGTGTATCGCAAACACAAATCTCTTTACCATTTATTACAGCAGGAGACGCTGGTCCATTGCACTTAGAAATGAACTTAACACGTGCTAAATTCGAAGAGTTATCATCTGATTTAGTTGAAAAAACAATGGTTCCAACACGTAAAGCTCTACAAGATGCAGATTTAACAGCAAATGAAATTGATAAAATTTTACTTGTAGGTGGATCCACTCGTATTCCAGCGGTACAAGAAGCGATTAAACGTCTAACAAATAAAGAGCCTTCACGTGGAGTGAACCCAGATGAAGTTGTTGCACTAGGTGCGGCGATTCAAGGGGGAGTACTTCAAGGGGATGTTAAAGACGTATTGTTACTTGACGTAACACCATTATCACTAGGAATTGAAACAATGGGTGGCGTATTAACGCAACTTATTGAACGAAACACAACGATTCCAACAAGTACATCACAAGTATTCTCTACAGCTGCAGATAGCCAAACAGCAGTAGATATTCATGTACTTCAAGGTGAACGCGAAATGGCTGCAGATAACAAAACACTAGGCCGTTTCCAATTAACAGATATTCCACCAGCACCAAGAGGAGTACCTCAAATCGAAGTTTCATTCGATATTGATGCGAACGGAATTGTAAACGTACGTGCGAAAGACATGGGTACGGACAAAGAACAATCGATTACCATTAAATCTTCATCTGGTTTATCTGAAGAAGAAATTGAGCAGATGATTAAAGATGCCGAAGAAAATGCTGAAGCAGATAAGAAACGTAGAGAAGAAATTGATTTACGTAACGAAGCAGATCAGCTTATCTTTACTACAGATAAAACAATTAAAGATTTAGAAGATAAAGTTTCTGAAGAAGAAAAGCAACAAGCTGAAGAAGCAAAAGAAGCACTTCAAAAAGCAATTGAAGGTGAAGATTTAGAAGATATTAAAGCGAAGAAAGAAGCTTTAGAAGAGCAAGTTCAACAGTTATCTGTGAAACTATATGAACAAATGCAACAAGAAGCTGAAGCAGGCCAAGGTGAAGAAGGCGCTGAAGAAGACGTAGTTGATGCAGATTACCAAGAAGTTGACGAAGAAGACAACAAAGAAGACGATCAAGAAGATAAATAATTGGTAAAAGTAAAAGTCAAAGTCAGGTGTATCTTGGCTTTGACTTTTTTACGAATTGGAAAGATTTATTTGAATGAACGTTCTATTTAGGATAAGATGAAAACTATGTGTAATTAGAGTTTCGGGAGAGTGATTTTAATTGAGTAAGCGTGATTATTATGAAATATTAGGCGTAGACAAAGGCGCTTCGAAACAAGATATACGAAAAGCATATCGACAACTCGCACGAAAATATCACCCAGATGTGAACAAAGAAGAAGGCGCTCAAGATAAGTTCATCGAAGCAAAAGAAGCGTATGAAGTACTTAGTGATGAACAAAAGAAAGCACAATATGACCAGTTCGGCCATGCAGGCCCTCAAAGCCAAGGCTTTGGTGGAGGCGCCCAAGACTTTGGTGGATTCGGTGATATTTTTGATATGTTCTTTGGTGGCGGGGGCAGGTCACAAGACCCAAATGCACCTAGACAAGGAGCAGATCTTCAATATACGATGACTTTGGATTTTGAAGAAGCTGTTTTTGGAAAAGAAACAGAAATTAAAATACCAACAGAAGAAACATGTGAGACGTGTGATGGTTCCGGAGCAAAACCTGGAACAAAAGTAGACACATGTTCACATTGTAATGGATCTGGTCAATTAAATGTGGAACAAAATACACCATTCGGAAGAGTTGTGAACCGACGAGTGTGTCACCATTGTCAAGGAAAAGGAAAAACAATCAAAGAACCTTGTACAACATGTGGCGGAGATGGAAAAGTTAATAAACGCAAGAGTATAAAAGTCTCCATCCCAGCTGGAATTAATGAGGGACAACAAATTCGCGTTCCAGGAAGAGGAGAGGCAGGAGAAAATGGTGGCCCTCCAGGAGATTTATACGTTGTCGTACGCGTGTTAAACCATGACTATTATGAACGTGATGGAGACAACATTTACTGTGAATTACCATTAACATATTCGCAAGCCGCACTCGGGGACGAATTGGAAGTACCTACTTTACACGGAAAAGTAAAATTAAAAATCCCTGCTGGAACACAAACAGGTAGAATTTTTAGATTGCGTGGCAAAGGGGTTCCAAATGTTCACGGACGCGGACATGGAGATCAGCATATTCAAGTAAAAGTCATTACGCCGACCAAACTATCCAAACGTCAAAAAGAATTGTTGCAAGAATTTGATGAAATTGAAGGGCAAGATGATTCTTTCTTTACCCGTTTCAAGAAAGCATTCAAAGGAGAGTAACCATACTCACATCCACTATGTCGATTAGAAATGAGTGAAGAAATATGAGTTGGATTGAACTTCAAATACAAACGACAAACGAAGCAATTGAGCCGATCACAAATATATTATCTGAAGCTGGCATTAACGGTGTCGAAATTGATGAAGGTTGGACAAATGCTGATGAGGAAAAAATGTATGTGGATGAACTCGGGCGGATGATGCCAGTTCAACATACCGATCCCCATCACCCAACCATGATTAAAGCTTACCTCGTTCAAAATGAACACGTGGAAAAACATATTGAAGAGTTGAAAGAGTCCATTTCACATTTGGTTAACTACGGAATCAATCTTGGCCCATGTACATTTAAAACGGAAGAGGTATTTGAAGAGAACTGGGCAACTGCTTGGGAAAAATATTATAAGCCAGTACATGTGACAGATACCTTAACCGTAACGCCTACATGGGAAGAGTATGAAGCCCGCGATGATGAAATTGTGGTCGAACTTGATCCAGGCATGGCATTTGGAACAGGTACACATGAAACAACAACACTTTGTATGAAGGCTTTAGAGAAATATCTGACCCCTGAAGATGTTGTGATTGATGTCGGTTGCGGCTCTGGTATCTTAAGCATTACTAGTGTAAAATTAGGTGCAAAGCATGTGTACGCATATGATTTAGATGAAGTTGCTGTCAAAAGCACAATCGAAAACATAGCGATTAATGATTGTGAAGAGCAAGTCACTGTTAAACACCAAGATTTATTAACAGATGTCCATCAACAAGTAGATGTCGTTGTATCCAATATTCTTGCTGAGATTATTATAAAAGTAACACCGGACGTAGGATCCGTGTTAAAACAAGACGGTATATTTATCGCCTCAGGGATTATTGAATCAAAACTAACAGAGGTTACACAAGTACTTGAAGAAAATGGCTTCACCATCATCGAAGTACAGCATGATGAACATTGGGTTTCAGTAATATCCATCAAGCAATCATGAAGCCAATCGTTTTTCAAAACAAACTGGAAGGATGATTTCATGACGGAATCACTAGCTCGTTATATTGACCACACGGCACTAAAAGCTGAAACAACTAAAGAGCAAATTCAACAATTGATTACCGAAGCAAAAGAATATACCTTTGCTTCGGTTTGTGTACAGCCTACATGGGTATCTATTTGTGAAGAACAGTTAAAAGATACAGAGGTTAAAGTATGTACAGTCATTGGTTTTCCACTTGGTGCGAACACCACTGAAACGAAAGTCTTTGAAACAAAACAAGCGATCAAAGATGGCGCAACTGAAGTGGATATGGTGATTAACATTGGTGCACTAAAAGATGGGAATGACGAACTTGTTCAAAAAGACATTCGTGCTGTTGTTGAAGCAGCAAAAGGACAAGCGTTAACGAAAGTAATTATAGAAACAGCACTTTTAACAGAAGATGAGAAAAAGCGCGTATCTACACTTGTTAAAACAGCAGGAGCAGACTTTATTAAAACATCTACCGGATTTTCAACAAGTGGGGCAACGATTGATGATATTCGTTTAATGCGATCCATCGTAGGTCCATCCATCGGCGTGAAAGCTTCTGGTGGAATTAGAGACTTGGAATCTATGAAACAAATGATCGAAGCCGGTGCAACGAGGATCGGAGCAAGTGCTGGAGTTGCGATTATGAAAGAATTAGAAAAATAATCTCCAATTATGATTATAGTCGTTTGACCTAGAAGGCATCGTATATTATAATCAACGTAGACGTATATATACATACGTTTTTATAACTTTGTTTTTTACTCCGGAGGGAGGGATACGAGAATGTCAAATTCAACTAAAATTCGTAAGAATGAATCACTAGAAGACGCTCTTCGTCGTTTTAAACGAAACGTTTCAAAAAGTGGTACATTATCAGAATATCGTAAACGTGAATACTATGAGAAGCCTAGTGTGCGCAGAAAAAAGAAATCAGAAGCTGCTAGAGCGAAAAAACGTCGTAATTTTTAATTTCGGGAAACAACATGTGAATGTCACATAATCATATATACAATGAATGGTATATATGACCTACATCCCTCTGGTTAAATAGAATACGATAGTGTATAAAAATATGATCTCATTCAAAAAGACTCATCATGTATGAAGCTGTGAGATGTCATATATGCTATGAACATGAATAAAAGTTCTTACTTAATCGTTAAGTAAGAACTTTTATTTTTGGTTACGGTAAAAACAGCTCCACTCGGGCATGAAATTAGACGCAAAAGAGTGATGCGTTTAAAAATATCTGCACTCTGGCTAGAAATTAAACGCAAAAGAGAAATGCGTTTAAAAATAACTCAACTCCGGTAAGAAATTAGACGCATAAGAGCGATGCGTTTAAGAATAACTCAACTCCGGTAAGAAATTAGACGCAAATGAGTGATGCGTTTAAAAATATCTCCACTCCAGCACAAAATTAAACGCAAAAGAGCGATTCGTTTAAAAATAACTCCACCCTGGCTAGAAATTAGATAAAGTAGTAATCATTTTCATGTGGATTACTTTGTGGTAATATTTATATGAATCAACTATACATCATATACAACCATATATTGAAAATATGTGAAAAAATGAAACTATTTAGTTGTCTCCTCGTATGAATAAGTATACGTCTTTAGAATAAGGAGGTGTTCCAACTTGCCAAGAAAAAAACGTTATTTACTATACATATGTGTGCTCGTAATTGGATTAGGGATATTTCTAAATGATAAACAGATTTATGCAGATGATGAAGATCAAGGTGATGGTCAATTGGTATATGTCATCCCGATTGAACGCGAGGTTGAGAGAGGGTTAGAGTCCTTTTTACGCCGTTCTGTTGAAGAAGCAACGGAAGAAGGGGCCAACCATATCATTTTTGAGATCGATACTCCAGGTGGGTTAGTCGATGCGGCTAAAAATATTGCGAGTATCTTACAAAACATCGATGTTGAAACGACTTCATATGTAGTAAGTGATGCCCTATCTGCTGGATCATATATTGCACTGAATACGGATCATATATATATGGCACCTCATGCGTCGATTGGTGCAAGTGGAGTGATTAACTCCGACGGTACCGCAGCTGATGAAAAAGCTCAATCTGCTTGGCTCAGTAATATGATTGGAGCTGCAGAATCAAAAGGAAGAGACCCACTGTACGCAAAGGCGATGGCAGATGAAACCATTGACTTGCCAGAGTATGATGCTCCAGAAGGAAAATTTCTGACACTTTATCCTGCAGCTGCGCTAGAAGTTGGGTATTCAGAAGGTACGGTGCAAAACCGCCAGGAAGTACTGCACGATCTCGGCTTATCCAATGCAACCATTATTGAAATGAAAACAACCTTTGCAGAAGAGGTTGCACGATTTGTGACAAGTCCAGTGGTCATTCCTATTTTACTGTCTGTCGCTAGTCTTGGACTCATCGTTGAGTTATATTCCCCAGGCTTTGGCGTTCCCGGATTTATGGGAGTATCTGCATTGCTATTGTTCTTTTATGGACATGTGATTGCAGGATTAGCCGGAATGGAAACCGTACTTCTACTTATATTAGGGATTGGACTCATTATTGCCGAATTCTTTGTCACAGGTGGTATACTCGGGTTGCTCGGTGTCGGATCTATTTTAGGCGCATTGTTTATGGCCGGGTATAATGTTACACATATGTCTATGAGTATCGCGATCGCATTTATTGTCGCAATTATCGTTGGAGTAATCTTATATAAATTTATCGGTATGGAACGAGGAATTTTTAAACGTTTAATACTAACCGATCAAACAACTACTGAGCTAGGATACGTATCTTCCGTCAATCGTCTAGAATTGATTGGGCAAGAGGGAATCACATTAACACCTCTAAGACCCTCAGGTATGGTAGAATTAGAAGATGAAAGAGTGGATGTTGTTTCACGAGGAAGCTTTATTGATGTCAATGAACGTGTTAAGGTAGTGAAAGTAGAAGGAATGCGAATCGTTGTTCGTAAAATATAATATATAAATGGAGGAATTGAAATGGATATGGATTTAACAAGCATTATGCCCATTATCATTATTGCAATTATTTTAATTGCGGTAGCTATTTTATTTACGTTTGTACCAGTAATGCTCTGGATTAGTGCATTAGCTGCAGGGGTAAAAGTAGGACTATTTACGTTAGTTGGTATGCGCTTACGACGCGTCATCCCGTCTAGAGTGATAAATCCGCTGATTAAGGCTCATAAAGCCGGATTAAATGTAAAAACAAACCAGCTGGAAAGTCACTACTTAGCCGGTGGTAATGTAGACCGGGTTGTGAACGCATTAATTGCTGCACATCGTGCGAATATTGAACTTCCGTTTGAACGTGGAGCTGCGATTGACTTAGCGGGTCGTAACGTTTTAGAAGCGGTGCAAATGAGTGTTAACCCTAAAGTAATTGAAACGCCATTTATTGCTGGTATCGCAATGGATGGGATTGAAGTAAAAGCACTTGCACGTATTACAGTACGCGCGAACATTGATCGCCTCGTTGGGGGAGCTGGGGAAGAAACAGTTATTGCCCGTGTAGGTGAAGGTGTTGTAAGTACGATTGGTAGTTCTGAAACACACAAACAAGTACTTGAAAATCCAGACTCTATTTCTCACACAGTTCTAGCAAAAGGGCTAGATGCGGGAACAGCGTTTGAAATCTTATCAATTGATATTGCAGACGTAGACATTGGTAAAAACATTGGTGCGATCCTACAGACGGACCAAGCACAAGCAGACAAAAACATTGCTCAAGCGAAAGCAGAAGAGCGCCGTGCAATGGCAGTCGCTCGCGAACAAGAAATGAGTGCGCGCGTCGAAGAAATGCGTGCATATGTTGTTGAAGCAGAAGCGGATGTACCAAAAGCTCTTGCTGAAGCACTACGTTCTGGCAACTTAGGTGTCATGGATTACATGAATTACAAGAATATTGACGCTGATACAGATATGCGCGATACGATTGGAAAACTCTCTGATGATCATGACCATGATGATAAGAAATAAAACATTGAACTTGTAGGAGGGATTCAATTGGAAGAGTTAATTGAACTTATATTAGGAAATCCCTTATTACTTCTACTCATTGCCGGTGGTCTGATCAGTCTCTTTCGTAAAGAAGGAGATAAGAACAAACAAGAGAATGAACAAAGACAACAAACAAGTGAACAGACGCAACCGAAAAAACCATCTCCATTTGGTGATTTTCTTGACCGAATGGAAGATGTGTTAACCGATGAAACAGAAGAAAAACGAACAGAAAAGAAACCTAAATCACAACCTAGATCAAGACCATCATACAATAATGAGCCTGCTCAGCAAACGATGTCAGCGCATGATAAACGAATGGAACAAATGCAACAAATTAGTGATCAAATTGAAGCCGGTACGTATGAAGGCGCAGGGAATGACGTACCTAGTGGGGCTTTTGATCAATCCCATAGCGGAATTTCAGACTATTCATCCCCGCGCATTCGTTTAGACGCTACTAAAAATCACAAAACTGAAAAGTTACGAAAACAAATGAAAAAGCGTCTCCATGGGAAAAGCTTAATTGACAGTATCATTATGGCTGAAGTGCTTGGTGAGCCTCGCTCAAAACAACCATATCAAAGAAGAAACATGAACAATCACAAATTATATTAAATGTATCCAGTAGAGGGTTTCCTCTACTGGATATTTTTTTGTCTCATATATGAATTTGGTTTAAATGCTCATTTTTGTTCTGAATGTCTTTGGTTCTTCATATTTATAAAGATGAGAGGGGGTTACACGTGTGAAAAAATGGCTTCAACGTTTACAACCTTTATTCGTAAAGAAACTATCTTTACCTGCAGATCTTATCCTGGAAGTACCCCGCATTACCGTAGTAGGTCAACTACACGTGTACATCGAAAATCATCGCGGCTTACGAACATATACCGATCAAGAGTTAACATTAGACTCAACAGATGGAATGATTCAAATTACAGGAAAAGAATTTGTCATAAAAATGATGTTACCTGAAGAGATTTTATTAGAAGGAACCATTGAAGATATTACTTTTCTAACAAAATGAGGGTGAATATATGAAGAGTGTACAAGGTTCGTTTTTTACTGGGTCAGTAACTGTTGTCGTAAAGGGGGAGCACCCAGAACTCTTTTTCCAGTTGTGTATGGATGAATTGGGTATTGTTGTGTGGGATATCGAGAAAAAGACAGATGATCTATGTAAAGGGAACATGCGTTTAAGGGATATTAAACGACTACGCGCATTACGAAGAGGTACGTCTTATAAAATAACGTTTGAAGATAAAAGGGGTTATCCGTTTATTTGGAGAAGATGGTTGAAAAGAAAGCATATCGTCTTAGCGACTATTTTATCATTTTTACTTATTTATGCCCTTTCAAATATTATTTGGAGCATCCAAATTAACGGCGTGTCATCTGATATAGAAAAGAAAATTATTCAAACCCTAGAAGACGAAGACATCAAAAAAGGTAGCTGGATGTTTTCAATTGGAAGCTCAAGCGATATTCAACACACGATCACACAAGAAATACCAGAATTATTATGGGTGGGTGTGGAAAAAAGGGGGACAAGCTTTTTATTAGAAGGCGTTGAAAAGAAGCAAGTCGATAAAATTGAACACCATGAACCTCGAAATTTAATCGCCAGTAAACATGGCGTAATTACGTATATGCATGTGTCTAAAGGACAACCAGTTGTGGGGGTAAATGACACGGTCAAAAAAGGCGACCCTCTCGTATTAGGAACGGTTGAACGAGCAGATGAAGAAGACGAAGAAAAAACGGTGGTAGCTGCTGAAGGAGAAGTCATTGCCGAAACATGGTATGAAGTTGACGTGAGTATACCACTCCAGCAACAAACAGAAAAAGTGACAGGCAATCATACACACAAATGGTCTCTTGATCTTTCATTTGCCGAAATTCCAATTTGGGGATGGAAAGAGCCAGATTATGACGATCAGTTTTTGGAGAAAGATGTACAACCCCTGTATTTTTTACAATGGAAAACACCTTTTTCTATTAAAAAGAAAACAAGCCATGAACAAAATATTGACCATAAAGAAATCTCCAAGGAAGAAGCAATTGACATAGGTCTCAAGCAGGTGCAAAAAGACCTAAAGCTCAAACTAGGCCCGGACATTGTTATTAAAGATGATAATGTTTTGCATGAAACTGTTGAGAATGGTAAAGTTAATGTACAAATGTTAATTATTGTCGAGGAGGATATTGTGGAAACAGAGCCTCTTCTCGAAGGAGATTGATTATGTCGGACCAATTACATGAAACAACCATTCAAATCAACAATCCAAATGAAGCATTAGCCTTATTTGGTACCAATGATAAATTGCTAAAACAATTAGAAGACCAACTCGATGTAACGATTACAACAAGAGGCGAACAACTTTTTATCGGTGGAGAAAAGAAACAAGTTTCCATGTGTGAAAATGTGTTACATGCATTACTAGATGTCATCCGCAGCGGGATTGAAATTCATGAGCGGGACATTATTTATGCAGTTGATTTAGCAAAAAAAGACCAGCTAAGCCAACTGGAAGTGTTGTTTGCTGACGAAATGACTAAAAATGCTAAAGGAAAGTCCATTCGTGTCAAAACGCTTGGTCAAAAGAAGTATGTGGATAAAATGAAAACAAATGACTTAGTGTTTGGTATTGGTCCAGCAGGAACGGGTAAAACATTTTTGGCAGTTGTAAAGTCCATCATCGCTCTACGCTCTGGTGAAGTCAAAAAGATTATTTTAACAAGACCTGCAGTAGAAGCAGGAGAAAGTTTAGGGTTTTTACCAGGGGATCTCAAGGAAAAAGTTGATCCATACTTGAGACCTTTATATGATGCCCTACATGACGTATTCGGAGCGGAACATACTGCAAGGTTGATTGAACGTGAAGTCATTGAAATCGCTCCACTGGCTTACATGAGAGGGCGAACATTAAATGATGCGTTTGTTATTTTAGATGAGGCGCAAAATACAACGCCCGAACAAATGAAAATGTTTTTAACTCGACTAGGCTTTGGTTCAAAAATGGTCGTCACTGGAGATGTCACTCAAGTAGACCTACCAAAAGGCATGCAATCCGGATTAAGAGAAGCTGAACGTATTTTAAAAGATGTAAAAGGTATTTCATTCGCTTATTTAGCAGGATCAGATGTTGTTAGACATCCAGTTGTCCAAAGAATTATCAAAGCTTATGATCAATTACATTAACTCCTTAATGAATTTCATAATACGTATTTTATGCTAAGCCACTTCAACATGTAGTTTCGTTGAATCTTTCGAAACTACATGTTGTATTGACTTAGCTGGTTTTGGTAATTATGAAATTCATTCACTCCTAAGAGAATAAAATAAAACTGAGGTGAAACGAATGAAAAAGAAATTTGCACCTTATATGTCGTCACTTTTTAAAAGACGTACCAAATGGCTGGCGATTACGGTTTCTGTCTTGTTATTGGGATTGTTTTTCTTTCTCGTAACCATTGATAACATTCATACAGAAACATATGATATTGAACGATTCGATCGTGCAAAACAAACCATTCGTTCACCGATTACCATTCAAAACGAACAGGAAACAGAACGAAAAATTCAAGAAACCGTTCAAGCGGTAGAAGATCGATATACCATTTCTGAGGAAGTAACAGAAGAACGTATTCAATATGTGGAAGAACTATTTGATGCACTTGATAAAATAGACGAAGAAGCGGCTGAGATCAAAAAAGAAAAGGACAAGGATGACGAGAGAGAACCGTATGATTACGTACTCGAAGTAAAACAAATCGTTTCTTCAGAGATAGCAAACGCCATTTCTGATCAAGTCATCCTATCCTTAAGCCAGTGGGACGAGGAAAACCGTCACAAACGAATGGATACGTTTATTGATGCGGTTGAAATGGTGATGGAAAAAGGTGTCCGACCAGAAAATAAACAAAGCGCCATTTCCGTCATAGAAGAATCCTTAAAATACAGTGCTTTAGATGAAGATGAACAAAAATTAATGATGGAACTAACGTCATTTGCGGTTGTTGAGAACTCATTTTTTGATCCGGAAAAAACGGAAGAAGCTCGCAAAACTTCAGCAAACAGTGTAGATCCAGTCGTTATAAGTGCTGGAGAGATCATTGTTCGGCAAGGGCAAATGATTACAAATGAAATCTATGAAGATTTAAAATTGGTCGGGCTATTAGATGCAGAGAGGAACTTTTTCCCAGTCATTGGACTAGCTATTTTCATTCTTCTCTTATGTGGATTTATTATATATGAAATATATTGGTTAGATAAACGTTCACAAATGGATCATCGAACGATTTTATCCATCTTATTTATCAGTATTATTGTTATATCATTGATGAAAATTGTTAGTTTATTTGCTTCCCAAGTGAATCAACTGTTTTTTGTTGTACCGATTGCAACAGGTGTGCTTTTATTAAAACAACTTATTCATGATCGATTAGCCATTGTTATGGCGATTGTTTATGCTCTTTTAGGTGCAGTTATATTCAATGGAGAAATACCTGGTTCTTTAAATGTTGAAGCTGGTGTCTATTTCTTATTATCACAAATGGGTGCGATTATATTGTTATCCAATGTAAAAGATCGCCTATCCATTGTCCGTACAGGTTTAGGCATGGCACTGTTGAATGTTGTTATTATACTCGTATTTATATTTCTGACATTTGAAAAATATGCATTAGCAGATATGCTCGTTCATGCAGGCTACGGTATTGCATCAGCACTTCTTTCTGCAATATTAACATTAGGTCTATTGCCATTCTTTGAGACTGGTTTAGGTATTCTATCAGATATTCGTCTGCTAACGTTATCAAATCCAAATCAACCATTGTTACGGAAACTATTAGTCGAAACACCTGGAACCTACCACCATTCAATTATGGTAGCAAACTTAAGTGAAACAGCTTGTGAGGCAATAGGAGCAAATGGATTGTTAGCTCGTGTGGGTGCTTATTATCATGATATTGGAAAAACAGTGCAACCGCATTATTTTATCGAAAATCAATTGTCAACGACCAATCCACATGACGATTTACCACCAAGAGAAAGCGCAGAAATTATTATTAATCACCCGTATGACGGGGCAGATATGTTGAAGAGACAGCGTATTCCAAAGGAAATCATTGATATTGCCATGCAACATCATGGAACAACTTTATTGAAGTTTTTCTATTATAAAGAAAAAGAACTGGACCCAGATGTGGATGAAAATGATTTTCGTTATCCAGGGCCAAAGCCTCAAACAAAAGAAGCGGGTATTATTTGTATTTGTGACTCTGTTGAAGCGGCTGTACGGTCGTTGAAAGAGCCAACAGAAGAAAAAATTGATGACATTGTATCATCGATCATCAACGACCGCCTCATGGATGGTCAGCTGGATGAATGTCCATTAACGTTAAAAGAGCTGAAGAGCATTCGATTAGCCATATGTGAGACGCTCAAAGGAATTTTCCACTCACGTATCCAATATCCAACGAAAGAGGAGAAATAAATGCACATTGAGCTAGTTGATGAAGAACAACATTTAACAGAAAAACACGTACAATTAATCCTAGATTTAGTAGAGTTCGCTGGTGATATCGAGCGGACACCGGAAAATAGTGAGGTATCGATCACCATTGTTGGGGATGATGAGATCCAAAAGGTCAATGCGATGTATCGAGGCATTGACAAGCCAACCGATGTCATTTCGTTTGAAATGCAAGATGGCATAGAGGATTTGCCCCAAGATGTTCAAGAACAATTAGGCAGCGTATTAGGAGACATCTTGGTGTCCATTGACCGAGCGAAGGAACAAGCAAAAGATTACAATCACTCTGTTGAAAGAGAGGTTGGATTTCTCGTCGTTCATGGGTTTTTACATCTACTTGGATACACACATGATACCGAAGAAGATGAACAAATAATGTTCGACAAACAAAAAGAAATCCTTCATCAATATGGACTCAAAAGAGAGTAAAAACAAGATTGGTTTTACGTACGCTATTCAAGGAATTACATACGTATGGAAGCACGAGCGCAATTTCCGTTTGCACATCTTAGCACTACTACTTGTGATAGTCGCAGGATTCATAGCACGTGTGTCAGCAATTGAATGGATGTTCATATGTCTCGTAAGTGGACTCGTGCTCGCAACTGAAATGATCAATAGTGCACTGGAATTAATGATTGACTATTTAAAACCAGCCATTCATCCGAGTGCTAAAGCGATTAAAGATATTGCAGCGGGATCAGTGCTTATATCTGCACTTCTAGCTATTGTTGTTGGAAGTATTATCTTTATACCAAAAGTAATGGACGTTTTATAAGAGTTTGGGACAAATCAAAGTTGCATCTACCTTAATACGAATAACATTCTAATGTAGCGTTAGCGAAGTATATTTCCGAAGCGGGTAATTCTACTTGTTACATTAGAATGTTCGTATTTGGGATCACTTTAAATCTTTTATCCCAAGCTCTTTTATTTTCTTAGAACATCCAAAAGGTTGTATAATTGTAAGATGTTTTTAAAGGTTTTGTCGAAAGTATGAAAAACCCTATTATTTGTAGTATGATTGCAGTAAGAAATCAACGTCGTGGAGGAAGAAAAATGGCAAACACATTTCATTCAGGATTTATAGCAATTATTGGTAGACCAAACGTAGGAAAGTCAACATTCATGAATCGAGTAGTAGGCCAAAAGATTGCTATTACGAGTGATAAACCGCAAACAACAAGAAATAAAATTCAAGGAGTATATACAACAGATGACTATCAAATGGTGTTCATCGATACTCCAGGGATTCATAAACCAAAACATAAACTAGGTTCATTTATGGTCCAAACTTCAGAAAACACATTAAATGAAGTGGACGCCATTATATTCATGATAAATGCTCAAGAAGGCTTTGGACGAGGTGATCAATTTATCATTGATCTGTTAAAAAACGTTCGTCGTCCCGTCTACTTAGTCATTAACAAGGTTGACCTCATAGAAAAGGACGCGATTTTTTCTTTAATCGATCAGTATCAATCTTTGTATGCATTTACTGAAATTGTTCCGATATCGGCGTTAGAAGGTAATAATGTACAACATTTGCTTTCATTACTCGAAAATGAACTAGAAGAAGGTCCGCAATTTTATCCAGATGAATTCGTCACCGATCATCCGGAGAGATTTATTATGGCTGAGCTTATTCGCGAAAAAGTTCTAAGATTAACAAAAGAAGAAATACCCCATTCGGTAGCCGTTAATATCGAACATATAGAGCGCAAGAATGATCAGACAGTCGTCATTCAAGCATCGATTATTACCGAAAGAGGATCACAAAAAGGTATTTTAATTGGAAAAAAAGGAAGTATGCTTAAAAACATTGGGAAAGAAGCTCGGAAAGACATTGAACATATTTTAGGTTCTCACGTATATCTAGAACTATGGGTCAAAGTTAAACCTGGTTGGAGAAATGATCAACGCCAATTACACGAACTTGGCTTCCAACGAGATGAGTACTAAGCAGCACTTGGAAATATTTTATACTTATGAATTTCACGACGCAGGTCACTCTATACGTATAAGGTTATTTTAACAAACAGAAAGGTGTGGTTCTTGTGATTGACTTAACATGGAAGATGTTTAGCGAAACAGGGAACATTGGAGCCTATTTATTGTTAAAAGAATTAGAGTTGGATGAAATTAATAGTGAAGAAGACAATTATAATGAACAACCAAGTAAGACTTCAGCTGATGTGCCTATGTACTAGAATAGGAAGGCGATAATTGTGTTAGAAAAATTGCAAGGAGTCGTTATTAGAACACAAGATTATAAAGAAACACATAAAATCATTACTATTTTTAGTGATAAATTGGGAAAAATTTCTGCTTTAGCACGAGGAGCAAAGAAACCTAAAAGTCGAATGGCTGCGGCCACGCAGCCGTTCATCTATGCAGAGTATCTTGTGTATGTTGGTAAAGGCAGTGGTCTAGGAACCATTCAACAAGCATCTATTAACCATTCGATGCGTCAAATACGAGAAGATATCGAAAAGAATGCATACGCATCGTATGTATTAGAATTAACAGATAAGATTGCCGAACAAAAGAAGCCATTCCCATACATATATAATGAGCTTTATCATACATTAAAATGGATCGCAGAGCGTGATGAATACGTTATTCCTGCCATGATGTATGAATTAAAGTTATATGATATTGGAGGATTTGCTCCGGTATTAAACAAGTGTGTCAGTTGTGGAAGTACACAGCTTCCTTATTACTTCTCCGTCACTCAAGGTGGAGTATTATGTAATACATGCAGCTCGCGCGATCCACACTGTGTGATGTTACAAGGAAAACTTGCACAGATCTTACATGCATTTCAGCAAGTGAGTATTGAGCAAATTGGGAACATATCGCTTAAAGATCAAAACAAAGATTTATTTAGAATGTTATTAGACGCATATTATGACTCTTACGGAAGTTATCCAATTAAAACGAAACGATTCATTCGTCAATTAAATGAACTTACACGAGAATAAATAGTTGACGATATAGGAAACAGTCATGTATGATAAGAGAAATATCGATTGCGAAGAATGAGAACAACCTACATGTGCTAGAAAGAGCGATTTCAGGATGGTGAAAGCTGAAAATAAAAGTAGGGAAGGCACTCAGGAGCAAAGAACATGCAAAGTGGCTTATCATATAAGCAATTAGGGTGGAACCGCGGGAATAAAAACTCGTCCCTATGCCGCATCAAAGGCATAGAGACGGGTTTATTTTGTTTTGGAGGGAAAATATATGAATATACAACAAATGATTTTAACACTTCAATCGTATTGGTCATCACATGAATGTATTTTAATGCAAGCGTATGACGTGGAAAAAGGAGCAGGGACCATGTCTCCAATGACTTTACTGCGAAGTCTTGGTCCTGAACCATGGAATGTAGCATATGTCGAACCGTCAAGAAGACCAGATGATGGAAGGTATGGGGATAACCCAAATCGTTTATACCAACACCATCAATTTCAAGTCGTCATGAAACCATCTCCAGATAATATTCAAGAACTATACTTAGAGTCACTCGTACAATTAGGCATTGATCCTAAGAAACACGATATTCGCTTTGTAGAAGACAACTGGGAAAACCCAACGCTCGGAGCAGCTGGTTTAGGTTGGGAAGTGTGGTTAGACGGAATGGAAATTACTCAATTCACATATTTTCAACAAATTGGTGGACTGGAAGCGAGCCCAGTTTCCGTTGAATTAACATATGGTATTGAGCGACTGGCATCTTATATCCAACAAAAAGATAATGTGTTTGATTTAGAATGGACAGATGGAGTAACTGTATCAGATATTTTCTTACAGCCAGAAATCGAACATTCTACGTATGCATTTGAAACGTCAAACACGAAGATGTTATTTGAACTATTTACATTATATGAGAAAGAAGCAGCCGCTACGATGGAAAAAGGGCTCGTATTCCCAGCATATGACTATGTATTAAAGTGCTCGCACACCTTTAACTTATTAGATGCAAAAGGGGTTATATCTGTCACGGAACGAACAGGATACATTCGAAGAGTGCGTAATTTAGCCCGCTCGATTGCCAAAAAATATGTAGAAGAAAGAGAACGTTTAGGCTTTCCGATGTTGAAAGAGGAGGTAAACGAATGAAACAGACAATCTTATTTGAAATAGGAGTAGAAGAACTCCCTGCACGTTTTATCTATGCAGCTGAAAAACAGTTATTTAAAAAAACAGAAGAGTGGTTTAATGATATGCGACTGTCGCATGAGCATATCCAAACATTTTCAACACCTCGAAGATTATCCGTGCGTATTGAAGAAGTGGCATCCACACAAACAACGGTCCAAGAGGAAGTGAGAGGACCAGCATTATCCATCGCAAAACAGGATGGTGAATGGACAAAAGCAGCCATAGGATTTACCAAAGGCCAAGGTAAAACAGTCGAAGATATTTATACAAAAGATGTAAAAGACACCACCTATATTTTTGTGGAGAAAGTTACCGAAGGAAAAGAAACAAAAGACTTACTTCCTTCCTTTAAAGAAGTGATTACATCGTTAACCTTTCCGCAACAAATGCATTGGGGGAGTGAATCTTTTTCTTTTGCACGTCCCGTTCGTTGGCTCGTGGCTCTGTATGGGGAAGAAGTTATTCCATTTTCGATTGCAGGTGTACACACATCAAATCAAACGAGAGGCCATCGTTTTCTAGGAGAAGACGTTACCTTATCAAGCCCAGCTGATTATGAACATGTGCTCCAAGAAAACTATGTACTCGTCGATCCAAAAGATCGTACACATCGAATTACTGAAGGCATTCAAGCGATTGAAAAAGAAAACAATTTCGAAGTGATCGTTGAAGATGCATTATTGGAGGAAGTGACAAATTTAGTCGAATATCCAACCGTTTTTGCTGGAACGTATGAAGAGGAATTTTTAAATTTACCATCTGAAGTACTGATTACTTCAATGCAGGAACACCAAAGATACTTCCCAGTTCAAAAAGATGGTCAGTTACTTCCGTATTTTATTGGAGTTCGAAATGGGGATGCTCATTACTTAGATAACGTTGTTGCAGGAAATGAAAAAGTACTGCATGCGCGGTTGTCCGATGGAGAATTCTTCTATGAAGAAGACCAGAACAAAACGATTGATGCCTATAATGAACAGTTAAAATCGATTGTATTTCATGATCGATTAGGTACGGTTCATGAAAAGATCGAACGCGTGCAAAAAATAGCAAAAGAAATTGCTGTGAAAATTGGTGTTGACGATGCAACCCTTCAAGATATTGAACGCACAGCATCTATTTGTAAGTTCGATTTACCTACATTAATGGTGAATGAATTTCCAGAGCTACAAGGAGTTATGGGTGAAAAATACGCTCGTCTAGCAAATGAAAAAGATGCTGTCGCTATCGGGATTAGAGAGCATTATTTACCACTCCATGCAAACGGAACCTTGCCAGAATCAGATGTCGGCTCCATTGTAAGTGTTGCGGATAAATTAGACACCATTGTAGCTTGTATATCTGTAGGCTTAATACCAACAGGCTCAAGTGACCCTTATGGATTACGACGTCAATCGATTGGTGTGTTACGTATCATTCATGCAAATAATTGGAAGACACCAATTGAATCACTCGTTCAAATTGCTCAAGAAAGTATTGCAGCTCAAGGCATCGAGATGACAACAGATATCTCTAATATAAGAGAGTTTATTCGCATGAGAGCATCGTACGTTATGCGTGAACTAGGAATTGCCCAAGACGTGATCGAATCCGTTCTCTCTCAAGATATAGGTGTCTTTTCGTATCAACTGCAAAAAGCAAAAGAACTATTCAACATGCGAAATGATGCATCGTATAAAAAGGCCCAAGAAGCATTTACAAGAGTGTTAAACATCGAGAAACAAACTAAAACTGGCGACATTCAAACCGATTTATTTGAAACAGACTCAGAACGAACGCTGTATGAGCAATTTATTAACATTCGAGATCAGTTCTCAGATGCGGACCAACAGTTTGCAGCAAAGAAAGCTTTAGATGCACTTACAAAGCTGGCACAACCCATTGAAGCGTTTTTCGAACACAATATGGTCATGACCGATGACGAGCGCGTGCGATCCAACCGGTTAGCTTTATTAGCTGCACTGGCAAAGCTGATCCGTTCATATGCAGATATCGACAAAATTGAATGGAAACAAACATTTTAAAATATTGTATGACATAATCTTGTGTTTAAGCCTATATAGTCTATAATAAATATATAATAGTATGACACATTGATGTAGGCGGTGAAGAAGTGGAATTATCAGACCGACAAGAGAAAATTATCGACATTGTAAAAAATGATGGCCCCATTACCGGTGAAAAAATTGCAGCTCAACTAGAACTCACCCGCGCGACACTTCGGCCTGATTTAGCGATCTTGACAATGGCCGGGTTTTTAGATGCTCGCCCACGAGTGGGTTATTTCTTTACAGGAAAAACAGGAACAGAGTTACTGACTGAACAACTTCAAAAATTTAAAATAAAAGATTACTATGCAGTGCCAATTGTTATGAAGGAAGAAGCTTCCGTATACGATGCTATTTCAACGATGTTTTTAGAAGATGTTGGCACGTTATTCGTTGTAGATGAGCATGCTTGTTTGACAGGAGTTTTATCACGTAAAGACTTGCTTCGAGCCAGTATGGGCAATCAAGATTTAACCGACATTCCTGTTCACATCATTATGACACGTATGCCTAATATAACTGTATGCAAGCGTGAAGAATCATTAATGAGTGCAGCAAAAAAACTCATCGATAAACAAATCGACGGTCTTCCAGTTGTAAAAGAAGCGGACCATGGTCTTGAAATCGTCGGTAGAATAACAAAAACAACTATGACAAGAGTGTTGGTCGAATTAGCAATGAATGAACAAGTGTGATGAGTTGAAAGGGGGAAGTGCACATGAAACCTCACGTGTACGTACTATCTGATTCCGTTGGGGAGACGGCCGAACTTGTAATCAAAGCTGGCTTAAGCCAATTTAATAATGCTGAATACGTTACCCGTCGTGTACCATATGTAGAAGATGAAGAAACGATTGATGAAGCTATTCAACTAGCGATTGAAAATAATGGTATGATCGGTTTTACGCTTGTTGATCCAGTCCTTCGAGATTACGTAAACAAAGAAGCAAAGCAAGCAGGCGTCGAAGCTATTGACATTATGGGGCCGATGATTCAATCCATGGAACGGTCATTCGGTCGCTCGCCAAGACTTGAACCAGGACTTGTTCATACATTGGATGAAGATTACTTCAAACGTGTCGAAGCCATCGAGTTTGCGGTGAAGTATGATGACGGTCGGGATTCTAGAGGCATAAAACGAGCAGACATTGTTTTAATTGGCGTATCTCGTACGTCAAAAACGCCACTCTCACAATTCTTAGCCTTAAAAAGGTTAAAGGTAGCCAATGTCCCAATCGTTCCTGAGGTAGACCCACCTGAAGAACTGTTTGAAGTCGACCCTAAAAAATGTATTGGGTTGCGTATTAATTCTGAAAAACTAAACAGCATTCGAAGAGAACGCTTGAAATCGTTAGGGTTAGGAGATCAAGCTACATATGCAAATATTCAACGTATTCATGAAGAACTCGAATACTTTGACCAATTGGTACAAAAAATAAATTGTGAAGTAATTGATGTATCACATAAAGCGGTAGAAGAAACAGCAAACGTCATTTTACAATTGTGCAGAAAGAAATAATGAACCATCTAATAAAAGAAGCTATTAACGATCGATTAAATAGCTTCTTTTATTTTTGTGTGTTCCATGGATGGATTTGTTTATAAAATGTATTCCAGGAATAAAAAGTATAAATGAAGCATAAAACTAGCTATCTATCGATATTTTGCTTATAATGAATACTTGCGTAAACATTTATCTAATATTTGATACATCTTGTCTATTTACTGATAGAAAAGCAAAGTAAACTATAATTAAAGGATAATGCATAGGGAGTATAGAATACTAGCCTAAGACATCCGTTTTAAAATCGTTTTAAAATAAAAAATTACGCATACCTCTTAAATAATATGACAAACAATGCTATAATCTAAAGTTCCTGTCGAATCATGCAGGATTTTGTATGTCGAGTCTAGAATACTATAGTATGAGAAAAGAAAATGGTGGTTACATGACAAATAAGATACCGGATGATGTCATTGAGCGTGTTAAACAAGCAAATGACATTGTAGATGTTGTTGGTGAATTTGTTCATTTAAAGAAGCGTGGAAAGAACTACTTTGGATTATGTCCATTTCATGATGAAAATACACCTTCATTTTCGGTTGCAGAAGACAAACAAATTTATCATTGTTTTGGGTGTAATAAAGGAGGAAATGTACTTTCTTTTATAATGGAGATGGAAGGGGTATCTTTCTATGAATCTCTTGTATTTCTAGCTGAGCGTGGTGATATTGAACTTCCCAGCATTCAACAGGGGAAGCACGCACCTAGAAACGAAGAACACACTAAATTATTAGAAGCTTATGACTGGTTATCGAAGTTGTACCATCATGTATTAAGATATTCGAAAGATGGTGAGGAAGGGTTAGCTTATTTAAAAAGTAGAGGCCTTTCTGAAGAAAGTATTGAGACATTCCAACTTGGATATGCTCCCAATAAAGCTAACTTTACAGCAACATTTCTAGAAAAGAAAGGATTTCATAAGCAGCTGCTACTGAAGTCGGGGTTACTATCTGAACGAGAGGGTAATGATGTAACTGACCCTTTTAGAGGGCGAATTATTTTCCCTATTCGAAACCACATCGGTAAAGTAATTGCATTTGGTGGTCGAACGATTTCAGATGGACGACCAAAATATTTGAATAGTGCAGAAAATCCATTGTTTCAAAAAAGTCAAATGTTGTATAACTTTGATGAAGCGCGTAAACATATGCGTAAAACAAATGAAGTTGTTTTATGTGAAGGACAGATGGATGCGATTGCGATTACTGAAGCAGGTGTTCCGCATGTAGTGGCTACACTAGGTACTGCACTTACGGAATATCAAGCCCAACTATTAAAGCGATATGTCGACACAGTTATCATTTGTTATGACGGTGACGAAGCTGGACTCGAAGCAAGTTACCGGGCTTCTCTGCTCTTACAAAATAGTGGGTGTACGATTAAAGTATCCCAATTAGCAGCAGACATGGATCCAGATAGTTACATTCAAACATATGGTAAAAGTGCTTTTAAAGCTCAGTTGATTGATAACAGTCAATCTTTTGTGAGTTTTTACATGCGTTATATTAAAAGAGAATATAACGTACAGAGTGAAAATGATCGTGTGGAATATGTAAAAAGAATCATTCAGCATATTGCAACGCTAGAAAGCTCTATTGAACGCGAGCATCATTTACAAGATATTAGTAAAGAATATAACTTATCTATGGAATCACTTCAAACAGAGCTACTTGAACATGTAAATAGAATTGAACAGAGTCAGGATAAGACTTCACAGACAAGATATACTAGTAAAGGATCGGCTTGGACTAAAAAAGAACGTTTATTACCAGCCTATCAAAATGCAGAACGAAAGCTTATTGCATACATGTTACATGACCCAAACATTGCTCGTAAAGTCGAGAATGAATTAGAAGCGCAATTTAATGTTGATGCGCATAAAATCATTGTAACGTATTTATATGCATTTTACGAAGATGAAGAATCTCCAGACATCAGTTCATTTATTGAAAGGCTCCCTGAAGATGGCTTGAAACATTTAGTGACTGAATTAGCGATGATTCCATTAGTTGATATAATTGATTATGAGGAAATTGATGATTATATTCAAACCATTTATCTAGAGTCCAATGATATGAAACAGCTAAGTGACTATGAAGAACAACAAAAGTTAGCGGTACAACAAAATGATTATTTTAAAGCTGCCGAAATAGCGCAAAAAATAATTAATATTGAAAAACAATTGAAGAAAGTTTAATTGGATAAACATATGTAGCTTGAAAGGAGTGGGACTCATGGAAGAGAACAAAACAGAAGATAAACTAACAAATGAAGCAAGTGAATCCCTTGAACAAGTAAAAGAGAAATTGGTGGAAAAGGGTAAAAAGGAAGGGTATTTAGCGTACGAGGATATTGCTGAGCGTTTATCAAGCTTTGAAATTGAATCGGATCAAATGGATGAGTTTTATGATCATTTAGAAGAACAATCCATTGATGTTATTGAAGAATCAGATGAGAAGCCAGATGATCCCGAGGTAGAAGTAGATAAAGAGGCTGCGAAAGCAAAAGCAAACGCGCGAGACTTAAGTGTTCCACTAGGAATTAAAATTAACGATCCAGTTCGTATGTACTTAAAAGAAATTGGACGAGTTGATTTATTAACAGCTGAAGAAGAAGTGGAAATAGCGAAGCGAATTTTAGAAGGCGAAGACGAAGCCTCTAGAAGCCTAGCGGAAGCAAACTTACGTTTAGTCGTAAGTATTGCGAAGCGATATGTTGGAAGAGGGATGTTATTTCTCGATTTAATTCAAGAAGGAAACATGGGTCTTATGAAAGCTGTAGAGAAGTTTGACCATACGAAAGGATTTAAGTTCAGTACGTATGCAACTTGGTGGATTCGTCAAGCAATCACACGTGCGATCGCAGACCAAGCACGAACCATCCGTATACCTGTGCATATGGTTGAAACCATTAATAAATTGATTCGTATCCAACGTCAACTCCTTCAAGATTTAGGGAGAGATCCAACCCCTGAAGAAATTGGAGAAGAAATGGAATTATCAGCAGATAAAGTCCGCGATATTTTAAAAATTGCTCAAGAACCAGTTTCATTAGAAACGCCAATTGGGGAAGAGGATGATTCACATTTAGGCGACTTTATTGAAGATCAGGAAGCTGTATCACCTTCTGATCATGCTGCATATGAACTCTTAAAAGAACAATTAGAAGATGTTCTAGATACGTTAACAGATCGAGAAGAAAATGTACTGCGGTTGCGTTTCGGGTTAGATGATGGACGCACACGTACACTAGAAGAAGTAGGAAAAGTATTTGGCGTTACTCGTGAGCGGATTCGTCAAATTGAAGCAAAAGCATTACGCAAATTACGTCACCCAAGCAGAAGTAAGCAATTAAAAGACTTTTTGGATGAGTAATTTTACTCTTACAATATGATATCAAAAAAGATTCACCCATAAAATACACATACTAGCCTGTATGGAGTGACCTTAATGGATAATAATAGACATACTGAAATTATAGTAGAAGAAATTAAGTATTGGAGAGAGCACAATTTATTATCTAAAGAAAAATGTGATTTTTTATTAGCACTCTATACGCAAGGAGAAGAAACCTATCATGAATCAGCATATCCAAAGAAGCGAAGACAGGTTCAAAACATTGCTTCTTTGGTCACTCTTTTATGTTTGATTCCACTATCTTTTGTCATTACATATTTTACTGACTTTTATGAGATACTACAATTGGTCATCTTTATATTATTTATAAGCTTCTCTTTTTGGGCGTATAGTCACTTTAAAAAGAACGAATTTCCATTTCAATATGTAGCATTGTTAACAGGTTTAATGATGACTCTTTATACAAGTGTTTTCTTAACAAGAATCGTTACAGAAACAACAATAATTATTGAATGTGTTATTTTTGTGAACTTTTTAATTTGGGTGTGGATTGGTTGGAAGAATCGATTAAGATACGTACTTATCATAGGTAGTGCAGCCTTACTTTTTTTACTTATTTCCATTATTTTATAAAAAAATATATGTTAATCCTTTTAAATAGACAGATTTTCGAGTAATATATAGGTAGTACTTATATTATGAAAAGTTTTTGGGGATTACATAAGGAGGAAGTTCAATGATTAGAAACCCAGTCATCCCTTATGCAATTATTGCAATTGTTGGGATAGTTATGGTAGTTGTTTTCTCTTATATTGGTGATAATCAACGTCAGGCGATGAATGAAGAGGAAAATGGTACTACAGAAGAAACAGAAGAAGTTGGAGAGCCAGATGAGGTGTATGCCAACTCTTGTGTGAGCTGTCATGGTGACGACTTATCAGGTGCAAGTGGACCAGATTTAACACAAGTAGGAGATCGACTCTCTGAAGATGAGATTGAAGATATTATCATTAATGGTAAAGGTTCTATGCCAGATGGATTAACAAGTCTTGAAGAAGCTGAAGTATTAGCTGAATGGCTTGCAGATATGAAATAAAAGAATAGAAAAGATACAAGCTTTCTGACTTTTGCAGAAAGCTTTTCTTATATTGTAGGTGAAATAAGCTTATGGAAATCATACTCTCTAAACGATTAGAAACCATTGCATCCTTTATTCCTAAAGGTGTAAAGTTTGCTGATATAGGTAGTGATCATGCATTGATTCCATGTGCGATTTGTATAAAAGACCCGACGTCTTCAGCCATTGCTGGTGAAGTAAAAGAAGGTCCACTTACAAGTGCACAACAAACAGTGGATGCTCACCAGTTAAACCATCAAATAGATGTACGCTTAGGTGACGGATTAGACGTTATTGACCATGACGTGACACATCTTATTATTGCAGGAATGGGTGGAAGCTTAATTGCATCCATTTTAGAACGTGGTAAAGAACAGATAGCATCAGTCAAGCAAATCATTGTACAACCAAATGTAGGTTCAAACCACGTCCGTAAATGGTTTGATACAAACAATTTTATATTGACCGATGAAGTGATGGTGGAAGAGAAGGGTCACATATATGAAGTGTTAGTGGCAACCAAGGATAGAAGTAATAAACATACAATGGATGCAAAGGAGATCTTTTTTGGTCCTGTTTTTTTACAAAATAAATCGCATGTATTTATGAAGAAATGGCAAAGGGAATTAGGCCATTTACAACAAATCATTCAACAAATGAAACAATCGAAAAATCCTGATCCTACACAGTTGAATCAATTTCGCCAACACGTTTTATGGATAGAGGAGGAGTTGAACCATGAGTCATAGATTAACGACAGGAAATGTATTTTCTTTTATCGAACAATGGGCACCTAAATCTTTAGCATATGATTGGGATCCCATTGGATTACAAGTCGGTTCATACCAGGAGCCTGTGAAAAAAGTTATGATCACACTGGACGTTGATATGCGAGTCGTTGAAGAAGCAATTGAGAAAGGTGTCAATGTAATTATTGCACATCACCCACTTCTGTTTAACCCACTGCAATCCATTGATGTCGATTCTCCAAAAGGAAAAACAATCGAAGCCCTTATTCGTCATAAGATTACGGTGTACGCAGCACATACGAACTTAGACATTGCCGAGGGCGGTGTAAATGATATGATTGCTGAAAAGCTAGGTTTGCAAGATACAAATGTACTCATTCACACTGAATCAAAAAAGCTATATAAAATTGCAGTCTTTGTCCCCAATGAATACTCTTCTGAAGTAGAAAAAGCCATTGGAGATGCGGGTGGTGGCCATATCGGAAATTACCGTGATTGTAATTTTAAAGTTCAAGGGGAAGGGACATTTAGACCAATAGAGCATTCAGATCCCTTTATTGGTGAAAAAAACAAGCTAACACGCGTGCAAGAAACGAGAATCGAAACGATTGTTGAAGAGGAGCAGATGCACAAAGTAATCGATGCAATCAAACGAGTTCACCCGTATGAAGAAGTAGCTTATGATATGTATCCGGTGGAAAACAAAGGAAAAGGCTACGGACTTGGCAGGATTGGAACATGGGAAGCGCCACTAGAAGTGTCCGCTGCCATTGAAAAAGTGAAAGATGCACTTGATCTTTCACAGATCCGATTTGTCGGCAATGATAAAAAGGCCATCCAAAAAGTAGCTGTTGTTGGTGGTAGTGGTGAGAAGTTCATCTCTGCAGCCAAACAAAAAGGAGCAGATGTATACATTACAGGTGATATAACATATCATGCTGCTCAAGACGCTGAGCAAATGGATTTGGCGGTTATTGATGCCGGTCATTATATTGAATATGTCATGAAAGAAGCAACAGCTCAATATGTAAGGAAGCAATTAGAAAAACATCAAATCGAATGTATTGTATCGATGGTACATACGGACCCATTTTCATATCGATAATTTATGAATGAAAGAAGTGAGCATGATGACAATAAATAACTTTTCTTCATTCCATTTTAATCCAGAGATCAATCAAGCAATTGCATCTTTAGGATTTCGGACACCAACGGAAATCCAAAGTCGTGCAATTCCAGTGATCACAGAAGGCAAAAGTGTGTTTGGGCAATCCCATACAGGCTCAGGGAAGACCCACACATATTTATTACCTTTGATGAATGGAATAGATGAAACAACAAGACAAGTTCAATATGTGATAACTGCACCTACACGTGAACTAGCTGTGCAATTGTATAATGAGGTACGTAAAATTATTACGTACGCTGATAAAGAAGGTACTTGGGTTGCTAGGTTACTCGTTGGTGGCGAAGATAAACAAAAAATGGCTGATCGATTAAGACAGCCTCCACATATTATTGTGGGTACGCCAGGAAGGATATTAGATCTGGTGAAAGATGGAAGCTTATCGATATATGAAGCAACATCTTTTGTAATTGATGAAGCGGATTTGATGCTTGATTTAGGTTTTATTGAAGAGGTGGATCAACTACTTGTACGAGCACATGAAAACATACAATTAATTGCATTTTCCGCAACGGTTCCGCCAAGACTGGAACAATTTTTAAACAAATATTTATCACAACCTGTTTATATACGAATTGAAGGGCATATATCGCCGCCAACCATTCATCATCGATTAATTGCCAAAAGACACCGGGATGAAGCAGATATAATTGCTCAACTCTCGACAATCTTCCAGCCTTATGTGGCGTTAATCTTTGCAAATGGACAAGAAGAAGTAGACAAGCTCGTTGGTAAGCTTCAAGAAAGAAGTTTGGAAGTAGGAGTACTCCATGGAGGTCTTACACCAAGACAACGTAAACGTGCCGTAAAGGATATTGATGATTTACGTTATCCGTATATCGTTGCGACAGATTTAGCTTCTAGAGGAATTGATATTGAAGGAGTGAGCCATGTTATTAATGCTCAACTTCCTAAAGAAGAAGATTTTTATGTACACCGAGTAGGAAGAACTGCTCGCGCAGGCATGGAAGGTGACGCGATTAGTTTTTATACAGATGAAGACATTCCTTTAATAGAAAAACTTGAAAAACAAGGGGTCACTTTCACATATTCCGATATTAAAAATGGCCAGTGGGTAGATGCTAAACGGTTTGATGATCGGAAAAAACGCAGAAAAGAATCTTCAACACTTGACCAAGAAGCCTGGAAAATGGTTCGTAAACCTAAAAAAGTAAAACCGGGATATAAAAAGAAAATGAAACGACAACAAGAAGCATATAAAAAACAAATTCAACAAAAAACACGACCTAAAAATAGAAAGCGTCGTGGGAAATAAGTACGTACGGGAGTGGAGAAAATGTTAAAAATAGGATCACACGTGTCAATGAAGGGGAAAAAGATGTTACTCGGTGCGAGTGAAGATGCAAGTTCTTACGGTTCCAATACATTCATGATTTATACAGGAGCTCCGCAAAACACACGCAGAAAGCCCATCGAAGAATTAAATATAGAAGCTGGACAAGAACACATGAAAGCACACAACATGTCAGATATCGTTGTACACGCTCCATATATCATTAACATTGCCAATACAACGAAGCCAGCGACATTTGATCTAGGTGTTTCCTTTTTACGCAGTGAAATTGATCGCACGGCTTCTCTTGGTTCCAATCAAATTGTTTTACACCCAGGTGCACATGTCGGCGCAGGAGTTGACAAAGGGATTGATCGTATTATTGAAGGATTAAATGAAGTCCTTACAAAAGATGATACCGTACAAATTGCTCTTGAAACGATGGCAGGAAAAGGAACAGAAATTGGAAGAAGCTTTGAAGAATTGGCTCGTATTATTGATGGTGTAACACATAATGAGAAACTGTCAGTTTGTTTAGATACGTGTCACATACATGACGCAGGCTATGATATTGTTAATGACTTTGATGACGTCCTAAATACATTTGATAAAATCGTTGGCATCGATCGAATTAAAGTCGTTCACGTGAATGATAGTAAAAATGAGCGTGGCGCTCATAAAGACCGCCACGAAAACATCGGTTTTGGTCATATAGGCTATCGTGCACTGCATTATATCGTCCATCATCCAGAGTTCGAACAATTACCAAAGATTTTAGAGACACCTTTTGTGGGAGAAGAAAAAAATAACAAAAAACCTCCATACAAATTTGAAATTGAAATGTTAAAAAACGGCGAATTTAACCCTTCATTAAAAGAAGAAATTATGAAGGCTTAATAAAGATGCTGGGACAAATCAAAGTTGTAACTCCTAAAATACGAATAACATTCTAATTTAGCGTAGGAAATATACGTAGACTCCCGCGGGAGCAGAGGCATAGGCAAGACCCTGCCCCGGCAAGGGGTATGTCGACGTTGGCCGCAAAGGCCGGGTTTAGTTGACCTTCCCCTAGT
>JAPFDS010000012.1 GCA_026168805.1 Caryophanales bacterium
ACTAGGGGAAGGTCAACTAAACCCGGCCTTTGCGGCCAACGTCGACATACCCCTTGCCGGGGCAGGGTCTTGCCTATGCCTCTGCTCCCGCGGGAGTCTACGTATATTTCCTACGCTAAATTAGAATGTTATTCGTATTTTGGGAGATACAACTTTGATTTATCTCTGCCTCTTTTAGTATACTTAAGGAGGTTTTTATAATGGAAGAACTTGCACAATGGATGAAAGATGCTAAAAACACTGTTGTTTTTACAGGCGCTGGTATGTCGACTGAAAGTGGTTTACCAGATTTTCGTTCGAGTGATCGAGGATTGTGGGAAAAATTTAATCCAGATGAGCTTGCTAACGTGAACGCAGTTACAAAAAACACAGAAGAATTCACATCCTTTTATCAATACCGCCTCTCTGAAATTACAAAGTACAAGCCCCATCAAGGACATGCGATCTTAGGCAAGTGGGAAAAGGATGGTGTGATTCATTCCATTATTACTCAAAATGTGGATGGATTTCATCATGACGCAGGAAACAAAAATGTCCATGAATTACATGGGTCCTTTCGTACGTTCCACTGCCACACATGTGAGAAACAACATCCAAGTCAATTGTTTTTAGACGGGGATGCTACGTGCCACCATTGTGGAGGTGTCATTAGGCCAGGAATCGTCCTGTTTGGTGAATCCCTTCCTCAAGATACATTTGCAGCAGCTGAGGTCGATAGTACAGAGGCGGATCTATTTATCGTTCTTGGATCATCTTTATCGGTCACCCCGGCAAATATGTTCCCGATAATCGCAAAAGACCACGGAGCCAAACTCGTAATTATTAACCGAGACGACACACCATATAATTACCTAGCAGACAAAGTCATTCAAGACATACCTATCCAACAAGCACTTATTACATTGGATCAACACATGCAAATGAAGTAAATCTTCACCACACACTTAAAAAACCCCCTTTACGTGGAGTTTTTGATGTCCACTATAAAGGGGGGAGTACATTTTATTGCTCATATGGTTCCATTCCTGTAATTTCTGAACCTGCAATTTTCCAATCGCCATCTTCTACCACTAACGTATGAATAATTTCTAAAATATTATCTTCCATGCCTTCAATTTCATCGATAGCAACCGTTGTTTGCACAACGCCAATTTCAACTACCTCTTCATCTGTAGATAAGACCTCATAGTCTACGATTTCCATCTCTGTCTTTCCTTCATCGAACATTTGTTGAACAGCATCTTTAGTCATTTCTTGATCCTCTTCTGGAATCGCCTTTAAATAGCCATCGACATCTTGGGCGTTTGCATATTCAATGTTCTTAAACAAAACATCTAATGCCGCTTCTGCCTCTTCTTCGTTGATGTCATCTGCCTCCGAGTTGGCTGATTCATCTGCCTCCGAGTTGGTTGATTCATCTGGCTTCGAGCTGGCTGATTCATCTACATCTTTCTCTTCTGAATCTCCACATCCTGCAATGACGAACATCAGAACTGCAACAGTAAGTAAAAGCCACTTTTTCATTTTTCATATCCCCTTTACGACAAGTATACTGGTAGTTTACTAGGGTCGCTTTTGTATGTTAATGGATTTCAGAATGCGTATTTACATAACGATCATGTCGCAGGATGGAGGTATTTATCTTCGACTATGCACCTTCACCTTCCCCACATCCGTTTCCAAATACACTTCATACCTTGCGTCGATAACAGGAATGGAAGTTTTTTCACCGAATATCTTAACTGATCCTAGACTGGAGCTCCCCAAGAAAGAAACGTCTTCCGGCTGCGTATCGAGTGCTAATTTAACACTCCCAACATCAGATTGTAAATACATATTCCCTGTTACTGTTTCCAAATCAACGTCGACACTTCCAACATTACTGATTGCTGTAATGTCTCCTGTGCTTCTATCAATCGCAATAGATCCAACAGAAGATATCGCCTCAATCATATTTCCGCGCACGTTGATAATATCTATTTTTTGTACATCTGTTTGAACGGTTAACTCATCTACGTGAACATCCTGAACAAGAACCGAACCGACTGCGTTCTGGATATTGATGGATGATGTATTATCTTTCGGTACATACACTTTCATATTTTTAGGTGTCATATTAAGCGTAGGGATTCTTAGAAGTGCAAGGATTTTTTGTCGCTTGATTTCCAATTGATTTCCAGATTCATCAATCGTCACACGGTCGCTCCTTCTATTTCCATCCTCTTCCCACTCCACGACAATATTTGATCCTGTAGTAGGTAAAATCTCAATGGAAGCGACCCGATCTTTAATATAGATTGTATTGATATGATCATTCTCTACCGTATATTCATATTGTACATTTTGTGTCAGTAGATAGTCTTTCACAGTAAAGATTGCACCGATGATTCCAATCACTATAAAAATTATACTGACAAACACACGTATGTTTTTCATAGTTTCCCCTCATAAATGACGCGTTTATTCCAATCGATATATGCCTTTATTCCTTGAACAGACATATGTATACCACTTTTGACAGCTGGATAAATAAGTAGTGCTCCACCAAATAACACGAATGAAATCATTAGTTCAAATACATGTCCGCCCTGCAATATAAAGTTGCCCAAAACAAGCAGTGGTGAAATGAAACAAACACCAAATGCGATGAGTAATGCGAAACCTGCGCCACTAAGAGCTACGAATGGTCCAATCACTATAATAAGATTAAAAAATATGAGTCCAATGGCAATAAGAATGGATGGTCCATTTGATGTAGGTTTCTCTTCTTCATTTGTGCGTGCATGTTCTTTTTCTTTAATCGACTGCGCAAGCTCTGTTGCGCTACCCCCTAAACGATCAATAATTTCCTCGTCTGTTAACCCTTCGTCTGTAGCCTCTTGAAAGTAGTATGTATACTCTTGGATGATTTCATCAATCGTTTCTTCCGGAAGTCCTCGTAACTCCATCTTTAACTCCAATAAAAACAATCGTTCACTCATGATACACCTCCATTTCATAAATTCTTGTAGCATACAATTTACTAATATACCACAATTATAGAAAAAATTATATACTCTTTTTACAGATTTCGCTTGATTTGTAACCGTTTTCAATATACCCTATTGTGAAGGTTATGGAAACTCTTTCAGCTTATTTACTTCATTTATATTTATTATTCTATTGAATGCCATACTCTATGCTATGATAACTTCCATAACTAAAAGTGTGTACGAACAATTATTTAGGAGGGACAAACATGAAAAAGGTTAAAAATCGCTGGCTCATAGCCGCATCTGCACTTGGAATTCATATGTCGATCGGTTCTGCATATGCTTGGAGTGTTTTTACCGATCCATTGAGAGATGCTTTTGGTTGGTCTCAGTCACAAGTTTCCTTCGCTTTTAGTTTAGCCATTTTCTTTTTAGGTACATCTGCAGCTTTCATGGGACGTTTCGTTGAAAAGCAGGGCCCACGAAAGTCAGGTATGCTATCAGCAGCGTTTTTTGGAGTTGGTGTAGCGGGTTCAAGTATCGCTGTTTTAACAGGATCATTGCCATTATTATATCTATTTTATGGAGTCATCGGGGGAATTGGACTTGGAATAGGATACATTGCTCCCGTATCAACACTTGTAAAATGGTTTCCTGATAGACGAGGGTTAGCCACAGGTTTAGCCATTATGGGCTTCGGATTTGCTGCCCTCATTAGTGGACCTGTAGCTGAAAATTTAATTAGTAGTGTTGGTCTACGATCTACATTTCTCATTTTAGGGGTCGCTTACTTCGTCATTATGATGGCATCCGCACAATATTTGTCACCTCCTCCTGAAGGATGGGCTCCAAAAGGATTTAAAGAGAATAAAGACAATGGCCGGATTAAAATCCGTCCGGACTTATCGCAACTCACTGCAAATGAAGCGGTAAAAACGCGCCGCTTTTGGATGTTATGGGTGATGTTATTCATAAACATTACTTGCGGAATTGCCATATTAGCTGTTGCTTCACCAATGGCACAAGAGTTGACAGGAATGACGGCTGTTTCTGCAGCTACAATGGTTGGGATTATGGGATTATTTAATGGTGGCGGGAGAATTGCTTGGGCCACCGTTTCGGATTATATCGGACGACCAAATGTGTATACAACTTTCTTTGTGTTACAGATCGCAGCTTATTTCTTACTCAACGTTTCGACGAGCCAAATTTTATTTATGGTGTTGCTCTATGCAGTTATGACAACATATGGAGCAGGGTTCTCTTGTATCCCAGCATATATCGGAGATTTATTCGGAACAAAAGAGCTCAGTGCGATCCATGGCTACATCTTAACAGCATGGGCTGCAGCTGGAATTGTCGGACCTCTTCTGATATCATTAGTGTATGATCGTACGCAAAGCTACACTCTTACATTATCTATCTTTGTCGTTATGTTTGTAATCGCTTTAGCAATATCTATTTGGATTCGATCTGACATTAAACGACTAAGAGATTTGCAAGATGCTGAGCTGGCAAATGAGCCATCTGGCAAAGTAGCAGAAAGTTAAGAATAGCTTCTGTTTGATTCAAAAATCGAACATATCGTACATGTATATGTGTACGTGCACCAATAATGAACGATTACTTTACAAGCGCTATAACTGATTCTTTTTAAAACCAAAAAAAGATTTGTGTTATGGCGCTTTTGTAATGGTTTATTGTTTACATGTAATCTGCTAGATTAGCAGATTATTGTTATGTAAATGAGTTAGTGAATTTCATAATGTGGAAAACACTCAGTTATTTTAGGAGGGATTCTTTTGAGTAAAACGAAACATACAGGTCCAGAAAAATTACCAAAGATGCCGGATCCAAGTTTATGGGTCAGTAAAGTTCCTTTTGGGCTAGGGAAAATTAAGCCTCGTCACATCCGTGATACGGTTAAGACAATGTGGGATAACAAGGATAATCTACCGTATGCGACACGTATTCTCACACAAGGCGTTTGTGACGGTTGTGCCCTTGGTGTATCTGGTTTGAAAGACCAAACATTAAAAGGACCACATTTATGTACAACGAGATTAAACGTTCTTCGTTTAAATACCATGCCTGCCATGGAAGAGGACGTCATTCATGCGGATATAGATGAGTTGCGCAAAATGGATAGTACAGAACTGCGTCAATTAGGCCGTATCCCATACCCACTCATTCGCAGACCTGGGGAAAACAAATTCTCACGTCTAAGCTGGGATGATGCACTCGATATGGTTGCAGCAAAAATGCGCAAACTTGATCCAAAACAGTATGCATTTTATTTAACAGCTCGCGGGATTACGAACGAAGTGTATTATACAGCAGCAAAAATGAGTCGTTTCTTAGGAACGAATAATATTGATAACGCTTCTCGTATTTGTCATTCACCATCCAAAACAGCACTCACCCGTTCGGTTGGAATTGGTGCTTCAAGCTGTAACTATAAAGATTGGATTGGCACAGATGTACTCGTATTCTGGGGTTCTGTTGCAGCAAACAACCAACCCGTTTCTACTAAATATATGTATGCAGCCAAGCGTAAAGGGACAAAAATTATCGTTATTAACCCGTACCACGAGCCATCTATGGACGAATATTGGGTACCTTCCATTCCAGAATCAGCCTTATTTGGAACAAAAATTGCTGATGATTTCTATCAAGTAAATATTGGTGGAGATATTGCATTTATGCATGGAATTATGAAACATTGGTTTGAGATGGAAGAAGAAAAAGAAGGTTCAGCATTGGACCATGCGTTCATTCAACAACACGTGAATGGCTTAGAAGCGTTGCGTGAAAAAGTAACATCTTTTGAATGGGAACAGTTAGAAGAATCTTCAGGAGTGACCAAAGACCGCATGGGTGAACTTGCTACATTACTCGCAAATTCAGACTCAGGAGTGTTTGTTTGGTCTATGGGGCTCACGATGCACCGTTTCGCTACCGATAACATCTCACAAGTAGCAAACCTTGCTTTACTCCGTGGCTTCTTAGGGAGAGAACACACAGGTCTTATGCCAATCCGTGGACACTCTGGCGTTCAAGGCTCTGGAGAAATGGGTGCAGATCCGTTTTCACTTCCAGGCGGGCCAATGGATGACGAAAATAAAAAGCGCGTAGAGCAAACATGGGGCTTTGACATTCCTGATTGGCAAGGAGATATTGTTGGTGTTTCTTTAGAAAATGCCGTCCTTCCAGACAATCACGAACGCAAACTAGATCTGTATTACATGTCTGGTGGAAACTTCTTAGAAACCATGCCAAATCCTGAATTCGTACAAGAGTGTTTGGAAAGCGTTGATATTCGTGTACACCAAGACATTATTTTTAATACATCTACCCTTGTGGATGCTAGAGAAGCGGTCATCGTACTTCCAGCAATGACAAGGTATGAACAACCTGGTGGAGGAACATCCACTTCTACGGAACGAATGGTTTATTATTCACCAGAAATTAAAGGACCTCGTATTGAAGAAGCACGATCAGAGTGGGAAATATACGTTGATCTCGCAAAACGTGTGAAACCTGAAGAAGCACACTTAATTGACTTCCAAAGTGCACAAGAGGTTCGCGATGAGATTGCAGTCGCAGCACCAAACTATGATGGAATTCAACATCTCAAAGATCGAGGAGACGTATTCCAGTGGGGTGGCGCGTGGCTGTGTGAAGGCGGAGAATGTCCGACACCCGATGGGAAAGGAAACTTAATCGTTGCAGAGTTACCTGAACTCCGTAAACCTGAAGGACACTTCTACGTAACGACACGTCGCGGAAAGCAATTTAACTCGATGATTTATGGAGAAAAAGATCCATTCAATGATGCAGATCGTTATGATGTGCTCATGAATGAAGAAGATGCTAAAAAGCATGAAATCCAAGATGCAGACGCGATTGTTGTCTATAACCAATATGGAACATTTACCGGCCGGGCTAAATTTGTACCGATTCGTTCTGGAAACATTGAAGTACACTGGCCTGAAGGAAACCCGCTCATTCAAGATGGCGTCTATGAAGAATTTGCTGGAATTCCAGAGTTCCATACCGCAGTAATCGTTGAAAAAGCGGAAACATATTTCTCACAAAAAGATAAACAATATGTAGAGAAGCGTGTGGAAGAGCTGGAAATGGAACCAAGCTAAACGATCGGAGTTGATATCAAGTGGATAAAACGATCCAAGATGGCTGGAAAACCGTCCGCTTTCAAGGTAGCACACCTCAAGTGGAAGATGAAACAATCGCAATTGAATATCCAATGACTGTCATGATTAATGGTGAGGAGTTTGCGACGATGGTTTGTACGCCGACAGATGTGCGCGAACTCGTCATTGGATTTTTAGCATCGGAAGGCATCATCCGCTTTTTTGATGAAATTAAATCCATCCAAATCGATGAGGACCAAGGGTTCGCTCATATCGAACTCTATAAAACACTCGATCATGAGAACCATGACCATTCCAAGCGATTTATTGGCTCTTGTTGTGGAAAAAGTAGACAATTTTACTTTAAAAGTGATGTGCAAACTGCACGAACCATTACTACCGATCTGACAGTGACAGCGAATGATTGCCACGAAGCAATGGAAGCATTGCAATCGTCATCTGATCATTTTCAAAAAACAGGTGGCGTCCACAATGCTGCCTTATGGATTGACGGTGAATTAGTCGTTATTCGTACGGACATTGGTCGTCATAATGCGCTTGATAAAATTTACGGCTATGTGATCGAAAACAACATTCGATTGCGTGACGCAGTGATTGTTTTTAGCGGGCGCATGTCCTCAGAAGTGATCTTAAAAATATCTAAGATGGGTGTCGGTATTATCGTATCTAAATCCGCCCCAACAGATTTAGCACTCACACTTGCCGACGACCTTGGGATCACAGCGATTGGTTTCGTCCGCAGAAACAAGATGAATGTGTACACACACACATATCGAGTGAAAGAAGCCAATAATGTTTCAATCGAGTAAAAGCCATAGAAAAGTCGCGCGTACAGACGTGCGACTTTTTTGTGTGCGGTTTATTTACTTGCACATCGTTCTTAAACAAGCGTACTATAGAATATGTGTTATGATTTTCATGAATTGATGTTGAAGGTTGTATGATTGGAGGAGATACGAGTGGGTAAAGACGGACATACAGTTGAATTATATAAACAAGCGATGGGGAACTATCCAACAGGCGTAACAGTTGTTACAGCCATTGATGAAGACGGCGAACCAATTGGTTTAACCGTAAATTCATTTGCTTCAGTATCCATTGATCCTATTTTGGTGTTATGGTCGATTGATGAAAGCGTTTTGACATATGCTACCTTTAAAAATATCGACAAGTTCGCTGTAAATATTTTATCAAGCGATCAAAAGGATCTTGCTTTTTTATTTGCATCAAGAGAACAAGAGCGGTTTTTAAACTGTGAGTGGACAATGTCAGATAATGGATTGCCTATTTTAACAGGTGCTGCGGCTACACTACAGTGTAAAACACATAATCAAATAGAAATTGGTGACCATACAACATTATTTGGCGAAGTGATTGATATGCATGTAGAAGATGCGGATCCACTTCTCTACCACAAGAGAAAAATTGCACCCTTCCCTACATATTTTCATGAAAATAAATATGAGTAGAACAACAAAAAGACGGTCCTCCCTGATTTCAAAAGGAGACCGTCTTTTTTCTATAAGTTCGGTGGTTCTTTAATTTGTTCTGTGACGTGACTATCTGCCACGTGGACTTCAAAGGTCTTCCCTTCACAAACAAATTTAAACATCCCATTATTAAAATCTGTTCCAAGTTCCTTATAAAAGATTCCTTCGTACTGATTATGTTTCGAACGGGAGAATACGAGCTCATAGCCATCTTCATTTTTAAGTAAAAATGCGCGAACGCCTCGTTCATACATCTGCCCTTTTTCATTTCGAATCCCTCGGTCAATCGAAACGATATATATATCTGTAAATGGAGATAATTCCCGCTGCAGTGCGTTCACAAACGACCCCTTCGTAATCTCTTCCCAACGATTCTGTGGTGTTTGACCGATGACAACTTGTGTAATGTGAAATGCATCCGCTACTTCTGCAATTGCCCGAGTAATGGGTTGCTTCTCATTATCTCTCATAATAAATTCATCGATACCAAGCTCATTCGTTAACTCTTCCCAACGGTCGACATAGCCAGATTTTTCAGCATCAAATTCGTCGTATGGCAATGGATCCACTGTTAATACATACATTGGACAATTCAGTACCTTCGCTAATTTATGTCCTCGCTTAATTAACCGTTCACCATTTGGACCGTAATAGACACACACTAATATACTTTCGTCCACTTGGCCTTTTCCCTTTACCATGGCACTATCTCCAATCTTCGCATTTTAATAATAAAAACAATACATAATGGAGTGAATTTCATAATTACCAAAACCAGCTGTGTCAATACAACATGTAGTTTCGAAAGGTTCAACGAAACTACATGTTGAAGTGATATGGCGTAAAATACGTATTATGAAATTCACTAAATGAAATAAATTTCTTTTAAAATACTAATAATAACAAAATGAGTTCCTTATTTCAATCAAGCATACGATATTTTCTTTAAAATTGCTACAAAGTAGCTAGCCGATGAGTGTGCGCTCATCTAATTTATTGCTCGCCTGCTTAAGTTGCTATAAAATATACTTTCGTATGAAGTGCATCATACTCGTGTTTACGTTATAATTAATAAAGTTGATTAACATTCGGCTAAATAGATAAACCTACATTTTCATGCAACAACAGCTTCAGATGAACCCTTGCAACTGTATAGACAGTTGTGTACGAATAGGAGGTTACAACTTTTGTTACCTGTAAATTTGGCCATATTTATTCCATTTATTGCCGCAATATGTATTCCGTTTATGTACAGGAGAATGTCTCGGTTGCACCTTGGTTGGTTTGTGATCGCTATTCCTGCCATTGTGTTTATATCGCTTTTACCATACATAAAACCAGTTGCCAATGGAGAAACATTTACCTATATAATGAACTGGATTCCTTCCTTTGACATTCACTTACTGACGTATGTGGATGGGTTAAGTGTATTATTTGGCTTACTCATTACTGGAATTGGAATTCTTGTGACGTTGTATTCCATTTATTACTTATCAAAAGAAGAATCTCTGCCCCATTTTTACATATATTTACTTTTATTTATGGGAAGTATGCTCGGTGTCGTATTTTCAGATCATTTAATCGGTCTGTATGTATTTTGGGAGTTAACGAGTATTTCCTCATTTTTACTCATCGCCTTTTGGTACCATCGAAAAGGATCTCGCTACGGTGCAAAGAAATCATTATTGATTACCATTACTGGTGGATTCGCCATGCTGATTGGATTCATCATGTTACATACGATTACTGACTCTTATAGTATTCGCGAAATCATTTCTGATGTGGGCACATATACAGATCATGCATTATTTATTCCTACGATGATTCTTATTCTACTTGGAGCTTTTTCAAAGTCAGCTCAATTTCCATTTCACATTTGGCTCCCTGACGCAATGGAAGCACCAACACCTGTAAGTGCCTATCTACACTCAGCAACAATGGTTAAGGCTGGAATTTACCTTGTTGCCCGCTTAACCCCGATTTTTGCTAGTGAAATCCTTTGGTTTTATCTCGTAAGTGGGATTGGGTTGCTCACCCTTCTTTGGGGATCGTTTACGGCTATTCGCCAAACAGACTTAAAAGCATTACTTGCCTATTCGACGGTCAGTCAACTTGGACTCATTATGAGTTTAATTGGGGTAGGTTCACTTGCATATTATGTCACAGATTCAACAGCTGTTACTTTATTTACCCAAGCTGGATTTGCGGCTGTATTTCATTTGGTGAACCACTCGACCTTTAAAGGTGCACTCTTTATGGTTATTGGAATTGTCGACTTCCAAGTCGGAACCCGGGATATTCGAAGGCTCGGTGGACTTGTCTCACTCATGCCAATTTCCTTTACTATCGCACTCATTGGTAGCTTTTCCATGGCAGGACTTCCACCTTTTAATGGGTTTTTAAGTAAAGAAATGTTTTTCAGCGCAATGTTGCATGTACAGGAAGCAAACATTTTCACGTCAGAAGCACTCCCAGTTCTATTTCCTGTTATTGCTTGGGTAGCTAGTTTATTTACCTTTATCTATTGTTTAATCATCGTCTTTAAAACATTTTTCGGAAAAATTCATGTGGATGAAGAGCGCATTGCTAGTGAACCAAAAATTGGCATGCTTGTCAGTCCGGCTATTTTAGCCATGGCCATTGTCGGGATTTTCTTTTTCCCAAGTGGTTTGCAACAAAACATTTTAGTTCCGGCAGCGTCAAGTATTTATCCTGGGATCGATCTTTCTCATCTCGCGACACCAATTTCTTGGTGGCATGGATGGAATACGGAAATATTCATGACCCTAGGACTGATTGTATGTGGAACGTTGCTATACCTAGGATTAAAATATTTTATGAACGTATACAAGCTGTTTCCTACCCATTGGTCCTTTGACACGTTGTATAATTCCGGATTGGATCGCTTGGAAAAAAGTGCAGCCACAGTAACCAATACGTATATGACTGGGTATTTGCGTGATTACTTCCGATATATCTTTATCTTTTTGATCGTCGTAACGCTTGGTGTCTTTTTCTATACAGGAGCATTTTCATTTACGTTAGAAAATGACTCACCTATTCATGCATTTGAATGGATTTTAACGACCGTTATGATCATTGCTGCGATTATGATTTTATTCGCTAAATCACGACTATCTGCAATTCTATTTAATGGACTGCTTGGGTTTTCCATTGCGATGTTTTTCGTGCTATTCCGCGCACCGGATTTAGCCTTAACACAACTAGTGATTGAAACAGTCACAACCGCTCTTTTCTTACTATGCTTTTACTTTTTACCGGCATGGGTTGGAAAAGAAACGGATCGCAAACTAAATATCCCTAATCTCATCATATCTCTTGGGGTTGGAGCGACAGTTGTTCTTACTGCACTATCGGTACACAATGGAAAACTCGTTGATTCCATTTCTTCATTCTTTGAAAATGCGGATGAATTAGCGGGTGGACAAAACATTGTAAACTCCATTTTAGCTGACTTCCGTGCATTTGATACGATGCTTGAAGTTGTCGTATTGTTCATTGCTGGAATTGGTGTATATACACTTGTAAAACTAAAAGGTAAAAAAGAGGTGGATAAATAATGCGGATTAACGATGTCATTTTACAGTCGGTTACAAAAGTCGTTGTCTTTATTATTTTCACCTTAGCGATTTATTTATTTGTGTCCGGGCATAACAATCCTGGTGGAGGATTTGTAAGTGGGCTGATTCTTGCGTCTGCGTTCTGTCTACTTTTTTTAGCGTATGATACGGAGACGATTCGTAAAGGAATTCCCATTGACTTTAAAGTGATTGCTGCCAGTGGAGCATTTATTGTCGTTGCGTGTGGTCTTGGGTCTGTGCTTTTCGGAGAAGCTTTTCTATATCAAACGTTTACGACATATACTTTACCTTTATTTGGTGAAACAGAATTTGCAACAGTGACCATATTTGAAACGGGTGTCGCTTTGGCTGTTGTTGGGGTTGTCGTAACGATTATTTTAAGTATTAGTGAGGATGTGTAAGCGATGGAAACATTAATGATTATACTGTCAGGTGTACTCGTCACTGTTGCCACCTATTTAATTTTATCTAGAAATGCTGTTCGCATTATTTTAGGGACAGCTTTGCTTACACATGCCAGTCACATATTACTGATGACGATGGGTGGATTTGGCGGAACAAACGTACCGATTACAGGAGAAAATGGCGCCGATTATGTGGATGCTCTTCCGCAAGCCCTCATATTAACATCGATTGTGATTAGCTTTGGGGTAACAGCATTTTTCTTAGTGCTCTCTTACCGTACATATAAAGAGCTTGGATCAGATGATATGTATATATTAAGGGGGAGAAGAAATGAATAATATGATTGTTTTCCCAATGATTCTCCCGGTGTTAACAGCCATCTTCCTCGTATTTATTAGAAAACACATCTTGATCCAACGTTGGATCAGTGTAATCGTAATGCTCGCCAACGTAGGTTTGAGTATTGTTATATTATTGCACGTACAAACAGAAGGAATTATGCGGTTAGATTTCGGTGGCTGGGAGCCGCCATTTGGGATTTTATTTGTTGCGGATTCCTTTTCTATGTTACTCGTCGTGACAACAAATATCGTAACCGTCGTTTGTCTTTTGTACGCGATGTTTTCAGTGGGCAAAGAGTTTGAATATATGTTTTTTTATTCCTTCGTCCTCTTTTTAATCGGGGGCGTAAATGCTTCGTTTTTAACGGGTGATTTGTTCAACTTATTCGTTAGCTTTGAAGTAATGCTTCTTGCTTCGTATGCGTTAATTGCTTTTGGTGGAAAAAAGATTCAGTTAAAAAAGTCCATTCCATACATCGCCATCAACGTTGTTTCCTCGTGGATTTTCCTCGTGGCAATTGCGTATGTATATGGAACGCTTGGAACGTTAAATTTAGCACACCTATCGCAAATTATTGCTGAAGAAGGACAAACGCCAATTTTAACAGTGATTAGTATTCTGTTTTTAATCGTATTCAGTTTAAAATCGGGATTACTCCTGTATCAATGGCTACCGGCTTCGTATAGTGCACCACCAACGGCGATTGCAGCTTTGTTCGGGGCACTTCTGACAAAAGTAGGCATTTATGCGATGTTTCGGATATTCACACTGTTGTTTTATCATGAGCCACAAATTACCCACATGCTTATTGGTGTTTTAGCTGGGCTCACATTAATTAGCGGAAGTATCGGAGCAATTGCTTCCAATGATATCAGGTACATCGTTTCGTATAACGTCATTATCGCAGTGGGCTTCATTTTAGTAGGACTTGCTATTGGAACGAACACTGCCATTGAAGGTTCGATTTACTATATTATTCACGATATGATTGTTAAAGCACTGCTCTTTTTAATTGCTGGAACGATGATTAGTTTATCCGGTTCCCCAAAAATGAATCGCATGAGCGGGCTCATCAGGAACTATCCAATCTTAGGCTGGCTGTTCTTTATCGTCATGCTTGCTTTAGCCGGAATCCCTCCGTTGAGTGGTTTTATTGGCAAAGTTTTACTTGGAAAAGGTGCGATTGAAGCCGGCTCCTATGTACTACTCGCTTTAAGCTTTATCTCAGCACTGTTCGTCTTATATTCGCTTCTGCGCATTTTTATGGACTGTTTCTGGGGGGAAACGATGTTAAGTGCTGAAGACGAACCACCTCTTCGAAAAGGAATTTTGTTTCCTTTAATTGTACTCGGAGTACTCACTTTTGCATTAGGTCTTGCTCCTGAGAGTATTGCCACCTTTGTCATAGACGGTGCTGAAACATTAGTCAATCCATCCATTTATATAGACGCGATTTTTGATCAATAATTATACGAATGTAGGAAGTGGTGACGTGCAATGGCTACACAATTTATAATGAATTTATTCATCGCCTTATTATGGGTCTTATTTAAAGATGAAGAAGTATTTCGTGTGTCAACATTTACGGCTGGATTTCTTGTTGGTATCGGAATTGTGTTTCTCATGCGCCGTTTTTTCGGTGGGCGGTTTTATTTACACCGCCTGTATTCCGTGATTAAACTAGTATTTATTTTTATTTCTGAAACATTGCAATCCGCTTGGATGGTTATTAAACATATTTTAGCACCAAAAATAGATATTGAACCTGGGATCTTTCGCTATGAAACCGTTTTGCGCGGGGAGTGGGAAGTACCAACATTAGCACTCCTACTTACGCTGACACCCGGTTCTGTCGTGATGGAAGTGACGCCTGAAGGGAATGTGTTTTATATCCATGCGATGGACATTACACGAACAAAAGGCGACCTCGAAAAGTCTTTAGAGAAGTTTGAAAATGCAATTATGGAGGTGACACGTTAATGACTACAACGATCCTCGTTATTTCCCTGACATTGTTTGGTGTAGCGATTGCAATTACGTTTACGCGTATTTTGCTTGGACCGACGTTTTCAGACCGTGTCATTGCCATGGACGTCATAGGGGTCAATTTAATTTCTGCCATGTCCATTGTCTCCATTTTATATGAAACAAAAGCATTTCTCGATGTCATGTTAATTTTGGCAATTTTAGCCTTCATTAGTACAATTGCCTTTTCTAAATTTTTAGAGAGGGGTGCCATCATTGAGCGGAAACGTAAGCTTTGAACATATCGGTGTATTTTTAATTTTAATTGGAAGTATTTTGAGCGTCATTAGTGCGATTGGACTCATCCGATTTCCGGATGTATACACACGCGCACACGCCGCGACAAAAACGACAACCGTTGCAGTACTTATTACGTTGGTTGGGGTATTTTTATATTTCTGGTTAGCAGAACATTTCATTAGTGTCCGGGTCATGTTAGTCATTCTGTTCGTTTTCTTGACTGCACCTGTTTCCGGCCACCTTATTTTACGCGCATCCTATCGTGCAAAAGTGAAAATGGCTGATACAACGATTGAAGATGAGTTAAAAAAGGTGATCCAACCTAAAAAACAAAAAAAGAGTAAAGAGAAGACGGATGAATGAGGATTGGAACGGGGTTAGTGCTTGGATTTGGGGCTGTTGATGAAATTGGGGCACTATCATGAGGGTTAGTTCCTGGATCATGCGCCCCTACCGGAATTGAGGCACTATCACGAGGGTTAGTCCTCGGATTTAGAGCTCCTATCAAAATCGAGGCGCTATCACAGATGTTAGTGCCTGGATCCTATGCTCTTCCCAAAATCCAGACGCTATAACAGAATTAAAAACAATCCACAAAAAAAGCATTCAACTTGTGCATGAATGCTTTTTTGTGTCTCGCTAGCTTATCCACATGTGGATAAGCTAGTTATGCGTCTTTTTTCAATTGCTTACTGCGAAGTTGTCCACAAGCTGCGTCGATATCTGCACCTTGTTCCCAGCGCACTCCACTATTAATTCCGTGTTTTTTCAACGTCTCGTGAAATGCTTGGATATCTTCCGTTGTACTTCTTTGATATTGCTCATGTTCATCGACCGCATTGTACGGAATTAAATTCACGTACGCTAAATGGCGATGCCCGTGCAAGAGTTGTGCGAGCTCTTTTGCTTCGCGTTCGGTATCATTGACACCTTGCAACATGATATATTCATACGTAATCCGTCGATTGGTTTTTGATAAGTAATACTCAACAGAATCCATTAATTTTTCAATCGAAAATGCTCGGTTAATCTTCATGATTTGCGTACGCAATTCATTTCTTGGTGCGTGCAGAGAAATTGCTAAATTGACCTGAATGCCTGTATCAGCAAACTCATAAATCTTGTGTGCTAACCCACTTGTCGAAACTGTAATGTGGCGCGCTCCAATATTTAGCCCGTCATTATGGTTAATGATGTAGAAGAAGTCCATTACATTTTCAAAGTTATCAAATGGCTCTCCAATTCCCATCACTACAATATGACTGACCCGCTCATCTTTTTCTTCAGCGTCTAGATGTGCTTGCACTTGCATAATTTGCTCCACAATTTCCCCAGACGTTAAATCCCGACTTTTCGTCAACAGTCCACTTGCACAAAATGAACAGCCGATATTACAGCCGACTTGAGTCGTTACACAAACTGACAGACCATAATTAAACCGCATCAAAACAGTTTCAATGATATTCCCGTCCGCTAATTTAAATAGGAACTTAATCGTACCGTCTGACGATTGTTGTTTCAGTTGTTCCGTTAGTGAATGTAAATAAAAATGCTCTTCCAACAAGTCCAAACAAGACTTGTTCACATTTTTCATTCCTTCAAAAGACGACACTCGTTTATTGTAGAGCCAACCCCAAATTTGCTCCGCACGGAATTTTTGCTCTCCATGTTCCACTAAAAAGTCAGTTAGCTGTTCATATGTTAATCCATATATTGATTGTTTACTCACGTTTGTACCCTCATTTCAATTTTACCACTATGCATATAATAACGGAGTTCATCCGCTGTAGCAAACAGTTTTCATTAAAATACCACGCTACTTGATCATCTTGTCAAAAATCAGTCATTTTATTCATCCAAAAGAGGAACCGTGAACGTAACTGTTGTGCCTTTTCCTTGTTCACTTGAAATGTCCAATCCACTATTAAATTGACGTTTTAGGCGAAGATGTGTGTTCAGCAATCCGACACCCGTACGCCCTTCATTCTCTCGTTGCAACAAACGCTCCCGCTCATCTTCCGTCATACCTGTCCCGTCATCTTCTACAGATATGCGAACGAACTGCTCTTCTTTTTGAATAACAATTCGTAACGTTCCACCCTCGATTTGACTCATGATCCCATGATGAATTGCATTTTCTACCAGCGGCTGGATCGTAAGTGGCGGAATGTAAACGCCGCTGACATCATCTGTTTCCCATTCTACTTGCAAACGATCGCCAAATCGTTCTTTTTCTATATACAGATAAGCTTTAATTAATTCAATTTCATCCTGAATCGAAATAAGATCATCTACATTTTGAAAATTAAACTTCCCACGTAAAAAGTCACTGAACGCTTCTAGAACTCGCTGCATCCGCGTAGGATCAATCTCACTTAAAGCCATAATCGTATTGAGTGCGTTGAATAGGAAGTGTGGTTGAATCTGTGCTTGCAACCAGGCCGCTTCCATTCGTAAATGTTCACGCATGGACCTTCTCACACTTGTGAGAGCACGTACGCGCGAGCGTAATTCTAATGAATCAACCGGTTTTGCGATATAGTCATTCGCTCCAGATAAAAAGCCTTGTTCAATATCTTTCATTTGATTGCGAGCAGTTAACAATACAACCGGTAATTGTGATACGGTAAATCGTTTGCGAATGTTGCGCGTTAATTGGTACCCTGACATATTCGGCATCATCACGTCGGCAATGACTAAGTCCCAATCCTTTTTGTGCAACATATCAAGAGCCTCTTCCCCACTTAAGACGGTCGTCATATCATATTTTTCTACAGAAAGGACCGATTGTACGACTTGTAAATTCACAGGATCGTCATCCACAATTAAAACACGAGGTCGGTCAACAGACGTAAAGACGTCACCCACTTCCGCCAGGGGCAATCCCTCAAACGCAATGCCTTCCCTCTCTTTAGCTACATCGGTTATATGTTGCGTTGTGACAGCAACTTCTGTTTGTGCATCTCCTTCGATTGTTTCATCTGATAGGGGTAATGAAAATATAAATTTCGACCCTTTCCCAAGTTCAGATTCGACCTCTAACAGACCGCCATGCAACTCAATAAGTTGTTTACTAATGCTTAAGCCAAGTCCAAAGCCACCTTCAACCATTGATCCTTTTTTACGGGATTGTTCATACGGCTCGAAAATCGTTTCCATTGTTTTCTCATCCATTCCAACACCTGTGTCAGCAACGATGATATACGCTCTGCCACTTTCTACATATCCTTCAATTGAAATCGTTCCTTCATTCGTATGTTTCACACTATTGTGCAGTAAATTAAAGAGTACTTGAATGACCCTGTCCTCATCCGCATACACAGGTGGAAAATCTTCTGGTAATCGATTTACAAATGTCACATCTTTTCGTTCAATCATATGATCCAACATATTAAAAACCCCATTCGGAATGGATTGCACGTGAAACGATCGCTGATGGACCATTTGCGTTTTTTCCTTTAAGACCATTACATCAAGTAAATCATTCAGCATCGTAGACATACGTCTCCCTACTGATAGGACCGTTTCTAAATCTTTCACACTATCTTCCTGCATATGATCGTGCTCACGTTCTAATACGACTTGCGACATATTTAAAATCGCATGCAACGGATTGCGCAACTCATGTGACGTATTTGCGAGAAATTCGTCTTTCGTCTTATCCGCTTCTTGTAATTTAAGCGATATCCGGTTAGCCTCTTGGTGAATGTCGAAATAATGTTGGAACCAGAATGCTGCTAAACATATGACTGCGATAATTAAATCAAATGGATAGTACGTTACTTTAATTCCACCGACTAAATAAATGAATGCCCACACAAAGTTATTTACAAAAGCGATGAGTGATAATAGCAATAATAGATTTCGATTTAATTGTCGAATGGATACATGGAAAATGGCATAGATTGCTACACCGACAGATAGGAATATTAAAAGATAATAAAACCACTGAACGTTTAAGAAGGTATCCACAGGCAATATACAAATACTCACAACAGATGCAAAACACGCAATTGTATAAACAATTGATTGTCTTTTCCACAATATAGGTATGTAGTTTTCTACACTTTTAAATAAAAAATACCCGACTGTAACGAGGGTAATGTTGGATAACCTGAAAGAAGCAACATAACTAATATGTAACCATTTATGCAGTAACTTTTCCTCAAAACTTAATCCGAGCAGTACCATGGCATTTAACACGAATAAAGCAAAATAGATGAGTCTCTTATCCTTATTTCCTAGAAAATATAATATAGCAGCATATAAACTATGAAGTATTAAGATAACAAGAATGAGTTGTTGCAAAGCTGTCGATAGACCAGTCTGTTTCGTGATTGCTTCTTCAGAGCCAAATTTAATCGAGCGAATGAGTCCGCCACCACGTGTATCTTGGAAATTGGTAACGTGGAAAACAATATCGATGACTCCATCTTCCGCCGTAAAATAGGACGAGTAAGGGAGGTTTTCTGCAACATAGGCTTCTTTTGTTTCTCCGACCGTCCCAGAATGTGCGAGTAAATTTTCGTTCACATATAATTCTGATGCACTTCGCACACTTGGAACACGAATGCTATATGTTGTCTCGTCTGTTGGATCAACTAAAATACGCAAATGATAGGACCCGTATCCAAATGCATCTTCATTTTCATCTGGTGTATGTAAGTGATCATTCCAATCTCCTGGAACAGTGATATATTCCTCGTCTTTCTTTGCCACTTGGCCTTCTTTTTGTAAAAATGTCGATGGATAAAAGGCCCACTCACCATCCAATCCAATAATAGTATCCTTATCCATATCCACGTCTCGAAGATCAAGCTCACCTTCCGTAATATGTGTATCATCTCGATTTTCATATGTATCGTTCCAGATGAGTCGAAAAGACGTTAGAACTGCAATAAAGATTAAAACAACAACGAGTATTTTCCATATAACGTTAAATTCTTTTTTATGCATCAATGCTATTCGACTCCCTCTTTAAGTCCGTTCAGTCACTGGATCTCTGCTTTAAAGTATAGTCATTTCTCAGCGAAAAGTCACTATGTTGGACCACATCATTTTAAAACAAATGATAGAGCAAATTAACTAATATAATGAATAGATACATACGGAGTGAAATACTAGATAAATATGCATGTGTGCCATATGATGAATACAGTTAACTAGATGCATTCACACTGTACATTAGAAAAAAACATACAAGAAAGGAAAAGGCCATGGGAAAACAAGCAACTTCACAAAATAAAAATATCCAAGCAAGCAATTATACCTCTTATTCTATTTTAATCATCATTGGACTTTGTCACTTATTAAATGACTCCCTACAAGCAGTCATTCCCGCCATGTTTCCGATTCTAGAACAATCACTTGGATTAACATTTACCCAACTTGGACTGATAGCTTTTACCTTAAATATGGTCGCTTCCGTCATGCAGCCAGTCGTTGGATTAGCCGCCGATAAACGTCCGATGCCATACGCGTTACCCATTGGTCTAACGTTTAGTATGATTGGCATGTTCGCTTTAGCATTTGCTCCAAGCTTTGGAATCATTTTAATCTGTGTCGTGTTTATTGGGCTCGGGTCAGCTGTTTTCCATCCAGAAGGATCACGTGTGGCCTTTTTAGCTGCGGGACCAAGGAGAGGACTCGCACAATCGATTTATCAAGTCGGCGGGAATACAGGCCAAGCTTTGGCACCACTCATTACCGCTCTCGTCCTTGTACCTCTTGGCCAATTTGGAGCTATTTGGTTCACACTCGTCGCAGCACTAGCTGTATATTTTCTCTTTAAAATTGCCCGTTGGTATGCAGAACAAGTAAAATCCGTTTTTCAATCGAAAAAAGAGCACAAAACTAGAGCTAAAACACCTCCTGTTCTTGCAAAACGCATTCGCAACGCTTTAATTGTCCTTGTCTTTATTGTGTTTGCACGTTCATGGTATCAAAGTGCTATCGCAAATTTTTATGCATTTTATGCCATCGAAACATACGGGGTTAAAATCGCCCAAGCGCAAATTTATATTTTCACCTTTTTATTGATGGGAGCTGTTGGAACATTTTTTGGTGGCCCCATCGCAGACAAATTCGGGAAAAGAAACGTAATCTTAATGTCCTTTCTCCTACCAGCCCCAGCCGCATTACTAATGCCACATGTAGGGCCGATTCTCTCATTATTGTTACTTGGTGTCATTGGCTTCTCACTCCTATCCAGTTTCTCCGTCACGATTGTGTACGCACAGGAGCTTGTCCCTGGGAAAATCGGGACGATGTCAGGACTCATCGGCGGACTTGGGTTTGGCATGGGAGCCGTTGGATCTGTCGTGCTCGGAACATTCATTGATACGGTTGGGTTGACCCCAACAATGATTGCTATTTCTATATTACCAATCTTGGGACTTTTAACATTTCTACTCCCAACCGACAAACGCATCAATGAGTGGTATGAAACAACGTGAACTCCCCCCATTTTACTAGTTTTATAGCAGTTTATTTGGTATTCTAAATATAGAGAAATGTGCAAGCAAATTTGTACAGGAATGAGGGACGTGTCATGAGAAATGTAGTCATAGTAGGCGGAGGGTACGGTGGCCTAAAAATATTAAACGGTCTATTAAGCCAAGCTCTTCCTGAAGATGTGCGAATTACAGTTATTGAAAAAAACCCATATCATTCATTAAAAACTGAATTTTATACAATCGTTGCTGGAACAGCTGCTGATATAGACGTACGCATGCAATACCCAAAAGACGAGCGCGTACAATATATTTTCCGTGAAGTTGAAGATATTGATGTTGAAAATGAAACAATCACCGTCAACCGAAAAACTGATCGGGTCATATCCTACGATTATTTAATCATTGGTCTTGGATGTGAAGACAATTACCACGGTATTGACGGGGCCGATCAATACACACAAAGTGTCCAAACATTTTCCAAAGCACGAAAAGCAGCTTTAGCTGTCGGAAACTCAGAAGCTTATAGCCGCGTATCAATCGTCGGTGCCGGCCTAAGTGGAATTGAAGTCGCTTCAGAAATTCGCGAAAGTCGCCCAGACCTAAACATCCGATTACTCGACAGAGGTGGAAGTGTACTGAAAGCCTTTGATAAACGAATCCAAGCACACGTTTCAGACTGGTTCGTGAAAAATGATGTAGAAGTACTCCACTATGCAAACGTCGAATATGTAGAAAAAGATGGCGTATGCAATAACGGAATTTGTTATGTCAATGACGTCACGATTTGGACAGCAGGTGTCCTTCCACACCATTTAGTCCGTGCACTACCTTATGAAAAAGATGACGAACAACGTGTCATCGTCAATGATTATTACCAAGTACCTGACGGAAAAAACGTATATATCGTTGGAGACTGTGCATCATCCGATCACTTTATGAGTGCCCAATTAGCCGGGCAACAAGGGGAACATATCGCGGGAATTTTAGGTGACGTATTGCATCACCGCAAGCCTAAAAAACCAAGCCGCATTAAACTAAAAGGATCCCTTGGTTCACTTGGAAGCTCAGATGGATTCGGAAACATGTACAATCGACCAATGACCGGACTCTTACCTCGCCTCGCAAAATCAGGTGTGCTCTGGATGCATAAAAGAGATTAAAAGAAGCACAAGAGTAGAATGTATCTACTTCTTGTGCTTTTATTATGCTTGCAAGAAAAGCGATATGGATAAAGCGACCATAAACAGCGCTAATAAAAAATACATCACAACAAAACTCCGGCGCTTCCCTTCATCATGAGCAATCACACCATCTAACGCAAACACAACCGCCAACACAAAGCCAAATAAATACATGAATCCATCATGATCAAACGCAAAAATATAGATCAATCCAACGGCTAATAAAATAAACCCGATGGAGCGGACTAATTTCACAATATGCATGTCCATCCCCCTTTTTATTCATACACATTCGATATATGGTTTACACATCATTGACAGCTATTCATTACTTTACCCATTATATAGGGAGAACAGAAAGCGTACAAGCGCTAGAACAAGAAAAGGCATTTCCTCTACCATGAGAGGAAATGCCTTTCGTTTAATCATTTATGCTCTTCTTCTTTGAATGAAGAATACTGTAAAACCAGCTCCAAGTAGGAGTAATCCCGCTAGTAAGAAGTTAAAGATATCTGTTGCAGTCTTAGGCAACGTATCTCCATCTCCTTTATCGCCTGGTTTATCAGAACCACTTGGGTCTTCGGGAGTTGTTGGTTTCTCAGGATCCTTTGGTTCTTCAGGATCTTCAGGAATGAGTGTATTTGTAATGTCGTAGCCGTTAATCGTTGTTTCATATCCATCAACTTCTACTTCGTTTACAGTATACTCAATTGCCTTACCTTCTGCATCATAACCTGCTAAACCTTCGAAACTATACGTCCAATCCATTTCAGCTGTCACTTCAATTGAATCAACTTTTTCACCATTTGCAAATAACTCAACAGTGATGGACTCTGGACGGTCGCTTGCTTGATCATCTTTCCACGTTTTCGTTCCTGATACTTCAGTTTCACCAACACGTAAGTTTGTTAAGTCAAAGCCATTAATACTAGTTTCATAGCCTTCAACTGCTTTTTCTTCGATTTCATACGTGTAAGCTTTACCGTCTGCATCAAATGCTGGCAAGTCTGCTACTTCAAGTGACCAATCATCTTCTTTTGTCACAGTAAATGTATCAACTAATTCTTTCTCTCCATCAACAACTGAGCGGTATAACTCGACTTCAATTGAATCAGGACGAGCCTTTGAGTCATCATCTAACCACGTCTTTGTGATTTCAATTGATTTCACATCTGAGCGTGTATTCGTAATTTCAAATCCGTCCACCTCTGATGCGTAACCTGGTACATCATGTTCAGTGACCGTGTACTCGTAAGCTACACCTTCGTCATCATATTGTGGAAGATCTGTAACCGTTAGTTCCCATTCATTTTCCTTTGTTACTTCGTATTCTTTATAAAACTCACCGTTTTGAAGTAAGTTTACTTTGATTGTGTCCGGACGATCTGTTTCATTTTCATCTTTCCACAACTTCGTAATTTCTACTTCTGTTGTACCAACACGTAAGTTTGTAATGTCGTTATCGTCAATTGATTTCTCATAGCCTTCTACTGCTTCTTCATCAACAGTATAAGTGATTTCAACACCTTGATTATCATATTTAGGGAGTTCTGTAAATGAATACTCCCAGTCTGATTCAGCTGTTACATCTACCTTATCAACTTGCTCACCATTTGCTAGTAAATTAACAGTGATAGAATCTGGACGGTCTGCTGAATCATCATCTAACCAAGTTTTCGTTCCTAATACTTCTGTTTCTCCAACACGTAGGTTTGTTAATTCAAAGCCATTAACGGATGTTTCATAGCCTTCAATTGCTTTTTCTTCAACTTCATACGTGTATGCTTTACCTTCTGCATCAAATGCTGGTAAATCTGATACTTCAAGTGACCAACCATCTTCTTTTGTCACAGTAACTGTATCAACTAATTCTTTATCTCCATCAACAACTGAACGGTATAGCTCAACTTCAATTGAATCAGGACGATTCTTGGAGTCGTTATCTAACCACGTCTTTGTGATTTCAATTGATTTCACATCTGAGCGTGTATTCGTAATTTCAAATCCGTCCACATCTGACGCGTACCCTGGTACATCATGTTCAGTGACCGTGTACTCGTAAGCTACACCTTCGTCATCATATTGCGGAAGATCTGTAATCGTTAGCTCCCATTCATTTTCTTTTGTTACTTCGTATTCTTCATAAAACTCACCGTTTTGAAGTAAGTTTACTTTGATTGTGTCCGGACGATCTGTTTCATTTTCATCTTTCCACAACTTCGTAACGTCTACTTCTGTTGTACCAACACGTAAGTTTGTAATGTCGTTACCGTCAATTGATTTCTTGTAGCCTTCTACTACTTCTTCATCAACAGTATAAGTGATTTCAACACCTTGATCATCATACTTAGGAAGTTCTGTAAACTCATACTTCCAGTCAGACTCAGCAGTTACTTTAACGTCATCAATCTCTTCATCATTCGCTAGTAAATTAACAGTGATTGATTCTGGACGTTCTGCAGAGTTATCATCTAACCACGTTTTCGTTCCTGATACTTCTGTTTCTCCAACACGTAAGTTCGTGATATCGAAACCGTCTTCTGTAGCATCAATATTTGTGTCATAACCTTCTACTTCAACCTCTTCGATTGTATACGTAATTTCTTCTCCTGATTCATCGAACTTATCAAGTTCTGTAAACGCGTATTTCCAATCAGTATCTTCGTTAACTTCTACATCAGCAACTTTAGTACCATTTGCTAGAAGTTCAACTGTAATAGCTGAATGCTCATCTAAATCATCTAGCCATGTTTTCTCACCAGATACACTAGTTGTTTCGGTGTTTGTCACAATAAATCCATCTGATGAATCGCCTGTTACAACTGAGTTATAACCATCTACTTCAAGTTCTTCCACTTGATAATCAATTTCTTCACCTGATTCGTCATATACATATAAATCTTCAAATGTTGCTTGCCAATCATTTTCTTCATTTAATTCAGCAGTTTGATCCGTTGGTAGAAGCTTTACAGTAACAGACTCTGTATCTCCACCTGCATTATTCCACTTCTTCTCAACAGAAATTTCAGTGATCTGATTGTTCGTAGCGTCTTTCTCAACCACTTGCTCATCTTCTGTTATTTCTACATCAATCGGTGTTTCATCTAACTCATAACCTGCTGGTGCTTTTGTTTCGATCAGTTGATAGTTGCCAAGGAAAAGGTCGTCAATAACAATTTCGCCATCTTCATTTGTAGTTAAATTCTCTTCAACTACTTCCCCGTCTGCATCAACTAACTTAAATTCTGCACCTGCAAGTAAATCTTCTGTTGCGGCATCCTTTTTAATGAGTTTGATCGAACCTTTATGCTGTTCGTTCGTCATTTCATATCTTAGCGTTTCTGTTTCATTCACATCAACATTGAATTTAATAGGTTCACCATTTGTACGGTAGCCATCTAATGGTTTCACTTCAACAAACTGATAGCTTCCTGCTTCAAGTGTGTTTCCTGTTTGAATTTGACCATTTTCATCCGTTGTATATGTTTCTCCAACCTTTTCATAGTCGCCAGACTCATTTTCCTTCTGTAATTCAAACTCAACACCTTCAAGTGCTTCTTCTGTATCTACATCCGTTTTTGTTAACACAACATTTCCACGAGTTGCATTTTTCGCTGTAACTTTTATTGGCTCTTGCTCTTTGTCACCAATCGTTACTTCATGTTTCGTTTCATCAAGCACGTAACCTGCTGGTGCTTTTGTTTCCTGGACATAATATGTTCCAGTATTCTTTAAGTCTTCAAATAAAATCTTACCTTCTTCATTTGTTGTTTCTGTTGCAAGTTCCTTATCGTCTGAATCAAACAGTGTAAATTCAGCACCTGCTAATGCATTGTTAGCATCATCTGTTTTCGATAATTCAACAGCAAAGACTGGTACATAGTTTTCAACTGTATATTCAAAGGTTTCTTTCTCATCGCCAGGCTTATATTCTTTATCAATCGTTATCGTCTGTTCTTCTTCAGGTGTGACATAACCCTCAGGTACTTTCGTTTCTTTTAACTGATAATCTCCGAAGAGTAAACGACCAAAATCAATTTGACCATTTTCATCCGTTGTTCCTGATTTAAGAACATTACCAGTATCAGCATCGATAAGGTCAAATTCAGCGCCTGCTAGGCTAGTTTCCTCTTGACCATGTGTTGAATCGACTTTATCGATTACAAGATAGCCAGCGATTCCTTCACCGCCACCTGAACCTAATTGTTCAATGGTTACATCATCACTACCACTTGCATCACTGTCCTCTTCTCCAATACTATCTCCAGTGATTGTATAGTCGTTTTTAACCTCTCCATTGTGCTTTTCAAAGAACAATGTCGAGTATTCCACGATAAATGCACGTTCAACTTCGTTATTCCATTTGACCGTAAACTCTCCAGCTTCTTGATCAATGTCTAATGTATAGTCATCAGAGGAAACTTCCTCTCCTTTAGAAGCATTGCCATTTACATCAATGTTTGCGTGATACACTTTGATGGAGTCTTCTAAAAACTCCTGGTTCTCCGAAATTTTATCGACAAGTTTTAAGTCCTTAATTTTTTGCTGGACGAGGTTTACATCGATGGACCAATGGATTTGTTTTCCATCCTGATATCCCGACTTATCACCATACTTACTATCTTTCACAACGCCAACTTTTGCGTCAATTTCAGATATGACTTCATCTCCATCAAGCACTTCCGCTTCGTTGACATATTCATCTTGCATATCATCTAAGCCTTCAAGAGAAGTCTTATATGTGATTTTGTAGGCTTTACTTGTTTCACCAAGGTTTACAGTTAACGTATTAGCTTCCTCATCAATCGTTGCAGCATCTTCTACTGTATCTCCATCGGTATAACTACCGTTTGCCGCAATATTCAATTCTTTAACCTCTGCAGAACCATCTATAATTTGTTGGTTCCCTTGTGGTTTGTCTTGGACAATTAAATTAGTAAAGTCATTTTCACGGTAGTTCGTAATAATTTCCCATGTGATTTCTTTTGTTTCTGGATTATACGAACCATTTTTCCATGAATAATCTGCTGTTTCCTTATTTAAAGGCTTTTCGGCTCCAACCTCTTTTGTAATAGAATCCTTTTCGCCTTCCGGTGTCCACGTAATGTCTGCTTTGTTCGTTGCTTTATTATCTGGAACTTCATCAGCGTCAAATTCTGTTTTATACGTAATAATAATTTCTTTATCGGTTGTGTAGTCTTCTGGGAAATCAATCTTGAATGGATTGTCGCCTGAAAGTGTATAACCTTCATATGATTCTCCACCAACTGTAACTTCCATCGAATCTTCCAATAACGTTAATCCATCACCTAATGTATCTTCAATACTGATGTTTTCCATCGGATATTCGTCATGGTTGATTCTTATCGTCCAATCGATTGTTTTTTCAGCATAATCGATTGTTCCAGCTGATTTCGCACCGTAATATTGACCGACATGCGTCCCAGAACTATCCCACTCACTTCCAAAACCGGCTGTGTTTGAAACATCTTCAGGATCTAACACACGATCTTTTACTTTCGTTTGGTACGTAACTTTATATGCTTTGTCAGTTGAAATGTTATCAACTTCAAATCCATCATCGATAACATTTAAATTTGCACCATCAGGTAGATTAATAGCATCCCCTTCATGATGTGCATTTCCATTTTCATCTATACTTACTTCTTGGAACTTCAAGCTATCTTCTACTAGCTCTAGCATTCCTTCTGGTGTCCAAGCATCTTTTAACGTTACGTCAGATAAGTCTTTCTGATTGTAGTTAAATTCAATTTCCCATTCGATGATCCCTGTTTTTGGATCATAATTTGTTACTGCACTTTTCTTAATTGGTTCACCGCGGTTAATCGTGATGGTTGACTTAGCAGAAATATCATCTAACTCATCATCTTTTAACGTCGCATTGTTTTCGAAATGCTTTTCCTCATCATCCGTTACTTCAGTTACATACTCCACACGATACGCATCATTCGTATCGCCTAATGGTACGATTAATTCGCCATTTTCACCAAATTCAGGAGTGATTTCAATTTTTTCTCCATCTCCAAGTACGTTCCCATATAAATCAACTTTTAACTTCGTAACTTTCAAACTACCTTCTTTATATTCCGTACCTTCTGGCAGCTCGTCGACTACTCTGGCATTCTCTAAAGACGTTTTGTTTTTATTAATCGTAACTGACCAATTGATTTCATCAGCGTTATAACCTTTATTCGGTTGACCATTTTTCTCAATTGTTTTATCTTTGTTCAATTCTTCAATTGGAATGCGCAATTCGCCTTCTTCACCAATAGGATCAATGATGATTTCTCCATCTTCTTCATCTACTTCTTCTGGATCCAATGCAGAAATAATCTCCATCCAACCACTAACTGCACTGTGACCTTCCACAAAATTTGTAAATGTCAACTCGACTGTTTTATCAGGTTTGACAATCGCATTAGCAATAACTTGCCCATGTTCATCTTTTAATTCAATTTCAATATCCTTTTTTATCTTAATCCCTTTAGGCAAATCAAACGTCTCAGTATCACCTTCAACGTAATTATGCCCATCTTCTAGTTCCCAATCTAATTTCAACTTAAATTCTTTATGCGGATCCATTGGATGTTGCTCATCAAAGGCTTCATCATCTAAATCTAGAACTTCATCTAATTCTAATTTGAATCCATGCTTTTCCTCGTTCGCTAGCACATTTCGTTTGTTCTTATCTTCCTGTTCTTCAGAGGCTTTCTCTTCTTCCTTCACATCATCCTCAGAACCCTCTTCCGCATCAGCATCCTCTTCGTCTGCCGTTGCGTCTTCCTCAGTACCTTCTTCCTCAGACTGTTCAGGAGTCGCTTCTTCAGCATCTTCCTCTGCTACTTCTTCAGTCTCCTCAGCCTGTTCCTCAACTTCTTCCACTTCCACAACAACATTCACCGTAAACGATCCTGTTGCATCTTCGGCTAGGCCTGCGATTCCATCGTTAAATTGGATCGACACTTCGCCTTCAGTCGTTGCTGAGAAAGACCCTACATCTTCCCCTTCATGCAAAAGTTCACCAGATTGCTCATCAGCAATGGTGGTATTTTCTGGGAGGGCTGCTGTGTATGTGTCTTCCGTGTTGACAGACTCATCTAATGTCCAATTAAATTGAACAACTGCTTCTCCCTCGTTTTCTTCTACAATTTCACCATTTGCTAGAATACTAGATGGTTTTTCCCCTTCAGCTTGCACTTGGAAAGTCATTCCAACGTTTGCAAAAACTGTTTGTAATAATAATGCAATTGTAAATACAATCGCGCTTGCCCTGTTCCTTCTAATTCTCTTCAATTCTAATCCTCCCTTTTTTATATGCATTGTTAATGGAATTATTTTGCTCTTACTTAAGTCTAATTATTAGTTCGATACCTAATGTATAGGGTGTTCCCAACTCGTTTATAAGCATACAGAGCATGCCTTTACAGAATCTTTACAGTTTGTAATGTTTCAGACATTTTTCCACAAAAAAACCCCTTTTACACGCTTATTCGTGGAAAAGGGATTGATTTTACTTATGAAATACTTGTACATAATTTCGTCCTGATTTTTTTGCTTGGTACAATGCGTCATCGGCTGCTTGAATAAATTGTTTCGTTGCACCTACATCGTTCGGGATTGTGCTGTTGATTCCTATACTGATTGTTACATTTGATGTATTTTCCTCAATAAGTTTGACGCGTTCCACTTCTTTTCGAATGGCTTCTGCATGGGTGTAGGCTGTTTCTTCATCTGTTTGCGGGAATAAAACGATGAATTCTTCCCCACCATATCGATATAAAGTACCATTGGTTGGTTGTAAACATGTATTGATCATATTTGTTATGTGTATGAGTACTTTGTCCCCTACAAGATGTCCAAATGTATCATTTAAGCTTTTGAAATGGTCAATATCTATAAACGCAATTGAAATATGTTGCTTTTTTTCAATGGCTTCGAGCCACAGTTGATCTCAGTCTTTCACAAATGTTCTTCGATTGTAAGCTTCTGTGAGCGCATCAACTTCTGTCAACCTCGTTAGTTCTTGTCTGTTGGATCGAATGGTTTCTGTCATGCTATCAAAAATATCTATGCCCTCTTTTATTTCAAGAGCGCTATTTTCATATGTTTTTTTATCTATTTTATAATTGTAATTTCCTTTTTGGATGGTGCTTATGGCTTCTGTAAAATTTGCAATCGACCTTTGTATGTCTCTTAAAACAAACCAAATGAGCAGGAGTGCCGCTAATATGATGCTTGCCCCAAGCAGGAGAATAGTTTTGACCATCTTATCATGGGTTTTTAAAATTTCTTCTACCTTTATTTCATGAATGATGTAAAATAGATCATCAAATAATGGATTGTAATGTCCTAGAACCTCATCGCCTCTCGTGTCTGTATATGTTTTAGGCGGCTCTTTTTGTTCTAAAATAGCATCGATCACAGCCGTATGAATTTCTGTTCTTCTTTTGTCATCAAATTGTTCATGCCCAACCTCTAACAACAATTCTGTATCTGTATTGACAATATATGTTTCTCCAGAAATTCCTAAGTTGGTACGTTTTAGTAAATTATTAATGGTATCTAAGTTCACCGCACCAAGAACGATTCCTTGAAACTGGTCATCCTCTCCATATACTGGTGATGTGAACAGAATGACATTTGTTTCATCTTGTAGGCGAATATACATTTCTTCAGATACAGTTATGCCCCCTTGATCATATTGAAAATATGGTTTATCTTTCACATTTAGCTGATATGTGGGTTCGATTGAATCTGATGTACTATCGATCACGATATCTCCAGCTTCGTCAATATAAAATAAGGCCTCTAATTCTAGCGAAAATGATATATATCTTTGAAATGTTTTGAAAATGGAATCTTTATCCCCAGCGACAACTTCATCTAACTCTGATAAATTCTCAAGTTGGCTCATCCGGTCATGTGCCCACGATTCAATAATCTCTTGTTGGTTATCTAATGTTCGTTGGAGTTGTGCGTCTGCTCGGGAAATACGTTCCTTTCGATCGGTGTTTACATAGATAGCGAGGAAGATCGCACTGCTCAAAAACATAAAGATTAAAACCCAAAAAAATAGGCGGTGTGTTAATTTATGTAACCTTAGAAAACGGTAAATCGAATGGAGCATAGTCAACCACCTACCCTTTCATCGTTGTGCAATAACTTGTGTGCGGTAAAAAACCATGTGAAAAAATCACATTCGTCTATACTAGCAAATGTGATTCTTTTACTAAGCGTGACTTCCATGATAATTTTATCATAACATTTCATTCGTGTCTTTTACATCACACCATCTCTTGTACCAATTGGTCACATACGTACTTGGCTGTACTCCAAACTCTTCGTGTAATGCTTTTGCGAGCATTTTATATTGGAGGGCTACATATGCAGATTTTCCTTGTTCGGCATAATGTTTCATGACACCAAAGTGGGCTTCTTCCGTTTCTGGATAGCGTTTAGAAATAGAAAGGAACCACTGGAATGCTTCCATGTGTCGTCCGTCTTGCTCATGTTGTTTCGCGATTTCTATCGCCTTTTTTACCCACTTTTGATCCAAACGATTTGCTTCTGACATTGCCCATATATATTGATGATCGTTTAAGTAGGATGCACTATAATAGTTCATGACACGTTCGTATGCATCAATCGTTTCACTTGTTAAGGGCGGTAACGCTTGGAGAGAATGTTCCCATTTCTCTACATCAATTTCAACATTTTTTGTAAATAAAATATATCCATTTGTGGTGTTTTCAAGTTTAAAATGTTCATTAAATGCTTTAAGAACCTGACGAATATGATACACTGTCGTGTATAATTGTGCACTTGCTCTTTCAAAATCCATTTCCGGCCAAATGATATCAATGATATAATCTTTATGAACAACTTGTTCACGGTTTTGTAGTAAGAGTAAAAACAATTCCTTCACACGAGCGGTTCTCCACCGGATCGTTTGAGCAGATGCACGCATCGGTTCGATATGAAATTGTTTACACATTTGTATACGAAACACATCTTTTTCTTGGGATGCCGTTTCTTTTTGAGTTCCTTCGAGTTTTGTTTGGATACGTTTAATGGTTTCCGCTAACCTTTTTCTTTTGACAGGTTTAACGACATAATCAATCGCATTTAAATCAAATGCATGGACAGCATATTGCTCAAAAGCCGTCACAAAAACAATAATGATCTCTGGGCGTTGTTCTAAGATCCGCTGGGCTAATGATACCCCATCTTCTCCTGGCATATGGATATCTAAAAAAACCACATCTACAGCTTGGTTTAAGATTGCTTCCATGGCTTCTTCAGGATTCACATACGCACCAATCACGTGTACGTCCTCTATATTTTTTAATTGCAGTTGAAAGTATTCTAAGGCTATTTGTTCATCATCAATCAAAATGACGTTCATAAGGCTCCCCCAATACTTTGAAAATATCTATCTTATTTACTAGTTATTATTTTATTATATCAAATAAAGAAGCTATTCTCATATGTATACTGTATTTTTATTCATTTTGATTATATAGACCTATGACTTATGACTCGCGCGTTTGCATACATCTACTACAATATAGACATTTCCACTTTACTTACCTTCAATAAACTCCAATTCCGGCACCCACTGCCTCATATGTTCTTTCTTTTCTTCATACAGGTCTGCATGGTTTTCTAACTGTTCGTCTGTTAACTCAAAAAACGGATACATCATCCAGTCTTCTGCTGTCACATATGTCATTAAAAACGACGGGGAGTGGACTTGAATATTCCCTGTATGTGGCTCTTTTGTAATCTGTAATTGTAACATGCCACCGGTTTGCTTTTCAAAATCTCGCTGACCTGAAAAGAAGTTTCCTAATGAATACACGACAAACGCTACATGCCCATCTTTTCCTTCGACCCTATCGACTGGTTGCAGGACGTGTGGATGATGGCCGAGAATAATATCCGCTCCTTCGTTCGTGACAAATTGCACGAGGTCTTTTTGTGCATCATTTGGCATGATTTCATACTCTTCCCCAAAATGTAAACTTGTGACGACAACATCCGCTAACTTTTTTGCTTCTGCAATATCCGCGGCAATTTTTCCCCGGTCAATGAGGTTTACTAAATGATCTTTGCCTGCCGGGACCGGAATTCCATTCGTTCCATATGTATATGCGACAAATGCGAGAGAAATCCCTTCTTCTGTTTCAATCACGCGAATTTCTTGAGCATCTTCTGCACTTTCGTAGGCACCTACGTAAGGAATATCGAGCGTATTCCAATGATCAATCGCACTTAAAATGGCTTCTTCGCCACGATCGAGGGTATGGTTGTTGGCAATGGAAACAATATCAAATCCCATTTCCTGGACGGCATCGCCAACTTCTTTCGGACTATTAAATGAAGGGTAGGAAGACAGCCCGATCTCTTCTCCACCAATCATCGTTTCTTGGTTTGCAAAAGAGACAGTCGCTTCTTCTATATACGGCTTCATTGACTCGATCATTGGCATAAAATCATACCCATCTTCCGTTTTTGCTTCATTATATACACGGTCATGAATGAGCAAATCGCCAACAGCCGCAAGTGTAATGGTCGGATATGGGTGTTCTTTCTGAGCAAGTTCTTCCCGCTCCATCATTGGCTGCGAACCAACCCTATCCTTCGATTGAAAGCAACCTGTCATTATAAGGACAGATAAAATAATAAATAATAATCCACGCCTTTTCTTCAAACACTCCACCACCTGTCATCATAAGAAAAAAGAAGCTCTACGTTGAAAGAGCTTCTTCCCTTAGTATTAACTAACTATATGTTGTCGTTCCTGTCAACCGAATCATCACAAGCATCGCCCGATATGCTTCTAAAATATCTGTTGCTTCAAAGCGAACAATTGTCGTATTTTCCTCGATTGTACATCCTGGAATCTCGGCTGCACTTTCTGCCTGACCGTAGTTGTTAAATTCTACACGAATAACTGGGTTTTTAGGCGGAACAAGTGGTTTCACTTGATCCTTTTGCGCCATGGCTTTTTGGATGCTCTCTTTTAGCAGTGCTCGAGATTTTTCTGGATGCAAGGAGTGCATAGAAGAACGAGAAATAGCTTTCTTCACAGGTACTGTGACAACATTTGGCAGAAGATCCTCTGCTTCCTTACACGCCTGATCATCTCCAGCAACCATAATGACTGGTACCCCAAAATGGCCTGCCACATAAGCGTTTAAGCCAATTTCTCCTACTAATACATCGTTGATCCACATATTACGAATCGTTAAACTAATCGTATGACTCATAATTCCCGGCATTCCTGCACGTGCATGATACCCGGCAAATACGACACCGTCATATGTTTCGTCTACCCCTTCCATCATCGAAAGAGGTTTGCGCCCCCCTGAAATGAGCGTTGCCTCAGGATGTAACATTTCGGCAATCAAGTTTGTCATATTTTCATGACTATCATTGACGGTTACGTCTGTTGCACCTTTTTCAAAGGCACCTTCAACAATCGCGTTTGCCTCTTTCGTCATAATTTGTGCACCGTACGGATAATTATGTACACGTTCATCTACATACGTATAATCTGGTAAACTTGTAATCCCTTCCATATCAATAGACGCATAGATCTTCATCTCTATTCCTCCCGTCGAACGGATGTAATTTCTTACGGTCTATCATAGCATGAAAAATTCGTTATTGTGAATAAATTGTAGCATACATTAATTAGCTATCATATGCCCTTCTCCTGCATAATTGTGTTCATCATTATTTACAGTACGCATTGTGACGTATTGTATAATTCCTTGCACAATTCGCTCTGAAACCGTCTCTTGAAATTGTTCGGTGTTTAATAATTGTTCGTCTTCCACATTTGTAATATACCCTAGCTCTAGTAAAACAGCTGGCACATACGTGTCACGTAACACTTGATAGTTGCCAAAATCGACCCCACGATTCTCGGTGTCTATGTTGTCTTTAAATATATATGTATGAATCGTATCAGCCATTATTTCATCTTGGTCGCTATAATAATATGTAGTCATCCCTTTTGCCTCGGCATCTTCAAATCCGTCCGTATGAATACTTAGAAAAAGATTGGCCCGATGTGTACTCGCAACCTGTGTTCTAGAGCGTAACGATACAAAATCATCACGATCTCTCGTTAATAGAACAGTAGCCCCTTTATCTTCTAACATGTCTTTAAGAGTTAAGACGGTACTTAAGGCGATATCTTTTTCATAGGTTTCATTCTGTCCAACGGATCCACTATCAAACCCGCCATGCCCAGCATCAAGAACAATTTTTTCACCAGCAAGCTCACCTTTTACTTCCAGGTTGGCAGCCTTGACAGCCATTCGATTGAGCGAAGTAAGTTCCTCCTCATGTTCGCTTTCTACTGTTGGTAGATTGTTAGTCGAAATAAATATAAGAACAAAACCTAGTACAATGATGAGTGCAAAAAATCTTTTCTTCATTCCCTGAATCCCTTTCCATTAAAAAAACAGGCCTTTTGACCCCCTCTATTTATATCGTACAATGCTTCTGATTGTAAAGTGGAATGAATAGAAATATTTCCGACATCAAAAAAGCTCCCTCCTGAAATGCAAGAGAGAGCTTAATAGGTAAAACGTAACTTATTCAGCTGGAATAACGTTCTCGATTTCAGTCCAGTCAAAATCACCTGCTTGGATGGCATCGCGACGTTCTTGGTTCATAATATCTGACGGGCCTCCATTTGGCCAATCTTCATCATGTCCGTCATAAATTGGACGGTCTTGTGACAATACGAATGCTGCTAAGTCAGCTGCTTCTTGGTCAGATAACTCATATTCCTCACCAATCGGCATGTTGTTTTGAATATAACCTGCCATCTTAGTCATACGGCTCATTCCTGCACCATCGTTAAATGAATCGTCACCCCATAGTGCTGGACCACTGTTTGCGCCAGTTCCAGAACCATCTGTTGCGTGACAAGACATACAGTTTTTCGTCTCGTATAATTCTTCTCCACGAGCTACGTCTGGCTCAGGAATTTCTTCCATCGTATTCAACATACGCCAAGGGATATCTTCACCTTGCTCAATTCCTTCAGAAATATATGCGAGATATGCTACCATAGCAGTCATTTCTTCACTTGCTGGGTCAATCATTTCCCCATTCATACTGCGAACCATACAACCGTTAATACGGTCCTCTAAAGTAAAGACTTTACCTGCACGTTTATTAAACTGTGGAAATTGAGTCGTTACCCCTACCATTGATGAGCTTTGAGATAAGCCCCCGTCAGCGTGACAACTCATACATGACAATTCGTTTCCAACATGTTCATCAAGTGCAACGTTTGTTTCATTAAAAAGTTCTTCACCATATTGAATGGATTCTGTCATTGGGTCATCCGGATCAAGGTCATCAATGGATGGCGGGTTATACGCTAACTCACCCGTTTCCTCTTCTTCCGGTGTAGCATTTTCTTCTTCATCATTATCTTTGTCATTGCTGTTCGAGCATGCCGCAAAGACTACTAATACTAAAATTGCAGTCAACCAAATTTTGTAGTTTTTGAACATAATGTCTCCTCCTATTTCTGTGATTTTATATAAATGCTTTTATATATCAAAGTTTGTTTTAAACTAGGAGTATTAACTATAGTATAAAGGAACCATCTAAAATGTATATGGTTTTTTCCATATTATAGTTAATTCGTCACAAACTTTTGGACAATTTGTAACAAATGTTCAATTCCTTATAAGTTTTCAAAAAAGAGCCGAATGACGTCTGCCCCGCCTACAAGTGTTCCAATCGTACTTCCAAGATTGGCAAAAACGACAATTAAGAGAACGCGGGTCACTTTATTTTGCCAAAACCCTTTAATGCTAAATACATCCTCTGATAACCGCTCAAAATCACCAACATTTGGACGTTTAAAATACGCTTGCACAAACCCGGCAAACCACCCTGCTGCGAGTAGTGGATTGAGTGATGTAATCGGTGCAGTGATAAAGGCAGTCAAAATGGCCAGTGGGTGCCCAAGAGCGATGAGCGTTCCGAGTGCGGAGAAGGATCCATTCCATAAAATCCAACTTAATGTTTGTTGCCATCCTGCTGCCGGATTAGACATAAATGTGAATAAAATAAGCGAGATAATCGCAATAGGAATTGCCCATCCAACGATTTTAGGCCACTTTGCTTTTGGTGGCTTTGCACGTAGCTTTGTCAAACTATGTTCTTGTTCTATTTGTTTCGTAATTCCAGGCACATGTGCAGCTCCTAAGACAGCTACAACTTTTTCTCCTGGAGCCTTCTTAATCTTTTGAGCCAAATATTGATCGCGCTCATCTATTAAAGGCTTTTTTAAGCGGGGAAAATTTTCCGTTAATTCTTTTAGCATAGAATCAAGCATATCCTGTTCTTTCATTTGTTCCATTTCTTCTTCTGTAATCGTTTCTTTACTGAAGATACTATATACAATAGACGAGAGCAGGGTTGCTTTTCCCTTGATACCAATCCCTCTCCAAATGCGTGAGAATGTTACTTGAATGTTTCGGTCTGCTAAAACAAGCTCTGCATCTACATCTTTTGCGGATTCAATTCCTTGAATCATTTCTTGACCAGCCTGGATCCCAAACTGTTTAGCAATTCTATTTTGAAAGGATGAAATAGCTAAGTTCATTAATAAAAGGGTAGCCTTTTTTTCTTTAATGACACTAAAAATGTCCATGTTTTCCCATTTATTTTTATTTTGAATCGATTCATATCGCTGTTCATCTAATTCCACACAGACCGAGTCCGGCTGTTCTGCTTCAATAACAGCTTTCACTTGTTCAGCACTCTGTTTTGACACATGTGCTGTACCAATTAAAACAATTTCTTTTCCGTCGACATGTAGTCGCGTAATATTTTCTTCTAACATAAGCGTCGCTTCCTTTATATCCTTCAATTTATACGTTCTTAATCCTATTGTATTATGATAAACGAAAACAGGTACAATTCCTACGATTAACTCATTTTATTTTAAATTTAAAAAAGTAATCCCAATTAAAGCAAACGTGTAGTACAATAGTTCTAGACTACCAAAAATGAGAAAAGAGGAAATAATACCATGAGCCAAAAGTTTTGTTCCAAATGTGGGAGCCCATTACAGCCTGACAGCAAATTTTGCATGTCATGTGGACATTCAGTTTCACCAAACATTACAGAAAAACCTGTAAACCATTCAAATAATAAATGGATTTTTATTGGAGTTGCAGCAGTTGTTGCTATACTGGCCTTATTTATGCTTAATAAAAATGACTCTCCCGAGAAAATTGCCACAAAATTTGTGGAACACATGTCAAACTTTGAATACGAAAAAGCAAAAGATCTTCTAGCACGCGATGCCGATGAATATTTTAAAGATGAGATTGACTGGATCATTGACGAAATTAAAGACGATCCAAGTGTAATGGATGAACAAAAAGAATACGCTGAAGAGTATGGATATAAGATAGAGAGCTTTAAAGTTACTGACGTTGATGAAGAAGAAGACTACGCATTTGTATACGGGGATATTACATACGTCAATGGTGAAACGGAGTCCATTGATATCGATCTCTTGAAAGAGAATAAGAAATGGAAAGTAGAAGATTCATACTAATTTTCTAATCAATTTCCACAAAACTAGGAACCAATCACTTGAGATTGGTTCCTTTGTTGTATTAACAGATTCATAACAATATAGTACGATTAGATAAAAAGGAAGATTACATGGTTAAGACGTTTCAAATCATATTAATCGCCATGATTTTAATCGGGTTTTTAGGTGTCATTGGAGAAAAGGAAAATGATAACATAAGAAACAACTTGGCTCGTATATGCATTATAGGAATCATCGCTTTTATATTGACGATATATTTGTAATCCATTATTTTTCTGAAGGAGGAAGATCATGATCGTATCTTCAAACGCTATAAAAAAGGGACGAATGAAAGTATTCGCCATTTGTATGATTGGCTTCATGACGATGTTTGTTTGTGTTGCGTGTGCAAAGGATACACCAACAAAGTCCCCAATCGATGGTATGTCCGATGACGTATATGAACAGATTGTACAACATTATTTTAGAGTAAAAACAGAGTACGAAATTTTAAATGGAGAGATAGAAAGTCAAGCAGCAAAAGATCCGGACTGGATGAAAAGTCACGAATTGTATGATGACGTAGAAAAGTATGCAAAAGAAAACGAGCTTCATCCGCAAAATGTTTTTCCAAACCCCATACATATCGAATACAAGGAAAATCCGGAACAGTTTTCTGAAACAGAACAAAAATACATAGAAAAACTACTTGCATACTGGGAAGCTTTCAATCACTTAGACTTTGATGAATATGAACGTTTACAAGCAGCATTAAAAGAAGAACTAGAAATTAAAGACTCCTATAATATGTTTGATGTGGGAGAATAACCCGAATGCAGTAGTGAAGGGTTTGCATCAAAAAAATAATAATCTGGAGCGCACAGTTATGGAACATGAACAGGATCTACATATATATCCCCCAAAAATTAAAAATTTTATGTGGTTTATTGTCCTTCTTTTCATCAGCATCATTTTAATTTGGAATGTGAACAATGAAATCAATGAAGGGTATTTATTTTCCGCCATCCTACTCATTATTTGTAGCCTACTTGCTATTTTGATGATGATGGTTCCTTTTAAATGGATGACGACTGACAAACCATACATGACGTTAACGGAGGAATCCATTACGATTCGTAGATTTCTTAGACGTCCTGTTACTATAGAGTGGAGAAACATTCACGGCTATCAAATTCGCGACAAAACAATACGCAGACTGATCGACATCATCACGTTTCAGCAATATAGTTCAAGCAAAGGAAAATCCATTTATGAGAAATTATATCCCATTGCATGGGGGCAAATAAGAGAAGAAGATCGGAAAATTCTTGTGCAAGAATTAGAAAGACGCACAGATGCCCCTACAAATCTGTATCATCTGTTATATGGAGACCACCCACCCCCTAAAGCAGAGGAGGTATTGACGAAGGATTATTGGATGAGGTCATATGCACTTAGCCTAGGACTTTCAATATTTGCTTTCATAATCCTTTCATTGGATGGCTGGGGACTCCACTTTCTTTTAGCAGCTTTGCTCTATTTTATCTTGTATCCTTTAACAAAAGCGATGGTAGATATGCTATTCCATTTTATTTTCTATCGTAAACAGGATCAACTTCCACCTTTCTTAAAAAGTGTCTTTTCGAAGATGATCTTACCCCTCCATCTACTAGCATTTCCCGCAAGTATCTTCCTTGCGCCGATTAGTATCATTTTTTTAATCGTTACCGTCATGCGTGCACGGAAAGCGTCAGGATAAGGGGCGATCGTTCAAGAATGATGGAGGAAGACAACAATAGAGGCACTATCTTTGCGGATAGTGCCTCTATTTCGCTTGGCTCACTTCATGCAGGCACTAAAAACTTGGATAGGCGCTGCAATACGAGCACCGCGCCTGTTTGAGGCACTAACACGTAAGATAGTGCCCCAATGATGGAGAATCCCTGAAATACAGCCACTAACAAAGCGGCACCGCTGAAGTATCCCTCTTTATTGTTCATCTTCCTTTTCGTGTGAGGACTTTTTATGATAAGGATAGTAAAATCGTTCCACTAAATTGTAAATCGTTACTAATTCATAAAGAATAATTAACTCAGGTGGGAATTTCGTTGGATGCACTTCATTTCCCTTCGTTATTTCTTCATTATCCTCCCAGAAAAGATCTGTAAGGTATTTTAACTGCAAGGCATGTTTTTTAGAATCATAATCCTCTGGGCGCCGCAGATCATTTGCCAACTCTTTTACAGCATTCATAATAATATCGCGCTCATCCATTGTCCATGAAATATTGCGCAATGGCATGCGAACTAAGTTATCTAAATGATAATCAAGGTTGTGCAAGAACGCTAATTGTTTTTCCCCAGTATGCAGTTGCTCTTCATCTCCACCAACAAGTGGATGCAACTTTGACTCATCACTTTGAAAACGAATCAGTACTTCTGTTTTCTTAATATCGGTATACAGCTTGTCAATCCCAGCTCTATACTTCTTACGGTCTTCATGCTTATCATATAAAATTGTTTGGAATGTTTTTTCCAAAATAGTTCCGGCCCGCTTACCGATACTTTCAATGTTTTGTACGATATCTTTTCGATAATCGGGTGGGAAAACGAACATATTTACCGCAGTAGATACCAACAAACCGGTCGTCGTTGTTCCTAAGCGAATAAAAAAGGCTAGTAGATAATTACTATGGATGACTTCAACCATCGCCACAGCTGTCAATGTTGCTACGAGCAAACCTGCATGTAATTTCAAGCGGTAACACGTTACAATCGTTAGCACAGCTGCCAACGTATATGTCACTGGAGAATTCCCAAAGAGGGCGATAAAAAGGACAGCATAAGCAGAACCAATCGCAGATGCGGGGAACCGAATGATTCCCTTTTTAATGGAATCACTAATGGTTGGTTCAATCGTCACAATCGCTGTGATCACCGCAAATACCGGTGGCCAATTTAACCATTCACAAATCACTGCTGTTAAAAATATCGCTATTCCTGTCTTCAATATACGGCTTCCTTGAAAATGAAACACCCTCATAACAACCCCAGCTCCAAAAAACATTTTTACGTACGTATGATGTATCCTCTACAAGTAGTGTATCTGTTAATCCCTGTTGCTTCCAATCATACCCACCACTTATGTACGTACATTTTTATTAAACAAAGCCGAAGTGTTCATCAAATGTTTCACAAAAAGAACCGCTTCAATGAGTAAAGCAATTAAGACAACCCAAGCCCAAAAACCGATCACATACGTCTGGAAGCTATGGAAACTCTGGGATAATACATACACTGGATTTTTAATCATTAATAACGTAAACACATAGAACATTCCAAAGGTAAAATTCCTCGACCACTGTGTAACATGGTAGCTAAAGATTCCCTTTTTCCAGCCATACGTTCGAATTCTCTTAATCGCCCGAAACAGCTCCAAGCACTCGACACATACTAAAAGAACAAACGTAATCACCCATAATAGATGTACAATCATCGGCGTGAAGGTTTGTGTCGTAACCATAGCAAACCCCGTAATCGACAGAGCCCCATGAATAATACAGTTCGTATTTGTCCAATCTTCCGTAATCGTCCAATTCTTTTTTTGAATGGTCCATCGTGTTATGAGGTAGATGCCAACCCCATAAAATACTAAACCAACGACAATCATTGTTTCAGAAAATATGTCTGGTAATTGGAAGAAAACATTATGTAATAACACAATGATCGATTGCGTGCCTACGGTTGAAAGCAACAAAACCCCATGCATTGGGAAGTCATGTGCATCAAATAGTAATTTCTTAAAGTTAACCATACAAGTTACGAAAAAGAGAATCCATAACATACTATTGAGCAGTGCCATCATTTGCGTAATTTTGATTATGTTAGGAAAGTATTCCAAAAACACATTACACAACATCGAAACCCCTGCAATCCACGTGCCCATCGCAAACGACTGAACCGGATGTTTGATAAATGGAATGAGGAAATCTTGATGAAAAAATTGATAGGATAACCATCCATACACAATGATCCAAATGACTAATAACATGAATGCTAGAAACTTTCCTACATGAATATTTAAAAAAGGAAAAGCTTCAATCGTACCAAGTAAAAATATCCCAATCGCCATTACAATCGCTGCTGAAGCTGGATCAATTTTTCGATAAGATCCCTTTAAGAACATCGTACACACGCCCAATCTGTCTATTCAAAAACGAATGATTTAAAATACTATCGTATCATATCTTGAATCACACAAGTTCTCACGTATGAATTATCATCAATACTTTGGTAAACTTAAACGTACATCAAACTAAATTTCTGCATACCTGCCGGTGAAACGACAGGATGTCAGAAGGGAGAAGGAAAATGAATACACCAAGAGTAGACTTTTTATATTTAAACGAACAAGACATGATTGATGCTGGTGTCATGAATATGCACGAATGCATCAATGAAATGGAAAACGTATTTCGCTTACTGAGTAGCGGAGATTATATTATGGGTGGGGTTAATGACAATTCCCACGGTATGTTAATCGACTTCCCTGATGAACCTGAGCATGCAGGTATGCCGAACAATGGACCGGACAGAAGATTTATGGCCATGCCAGCGTATTTAGGTGGAGAATATCGTGTCTCTGGTTGTAAATGGTATGGTTCCAATATCGAAAACATTGAAAAAGACCTTCCAAGATCAATCTTAATGATGACGTTAAATGATGTGGATACGGGAGCGCCGTTAGCATTTCAATCCGCAAACCTTTTAAGTGCTTGGAGAACGGGAGCTATTCCAGGCGTTGGTGCTCGATACTTAGCCAATCCAGATGCTAAAGTGTTTGGTGTCATCGGTGCGGGGTCCATCGGGGTTTCAAGCGCTGAAGCAATTATTGATGCGTGTAAGGAACTAGATACCGTTAAAATATACGATATTCACACGTCAACATCCGAGCTTCTAAAAGAAAGACTCAACAAAGAATTCCCAGCATTAGACGTACAAATTGTAGATTCAATCGAAGACGCAGTGCGAGAAAGTGACGTTATTAACTTGGCGACAGCTGGAGACGCCAATCCAACAATTGAAAAAGAATGGGTGAAGCCTGGGGCATTATTTACCGTTTCGTCCAGCGGAGACTTTGATCCAGACTTTGCCATCAATGACATGAAGTTAGTTGTCGATAACTGGAAAATGTATGAAGCTGCAGTAAATGAAGATACGTATCCATACTACAACCCAACCATGGGTGTCATCGGCAGACAATTATTAGACTGGATCCATGAAGGTAAAATGACTTCCGATATCGTCACAAATATTGGAGACGTCATTACTGGAAAAGTACAAGGTAGAGAATCGAAAGACGATATCATTTTGTACGGTTTAGGTGGACAACCGGTCTATGATGTTGCTTGGGCATATAGAATATACCAAAATGCGCTGGAACGTGGAATTGGTACCAAACTAAACCTTTGGGACCGTGCATACCAAGCTAGATAAACGTTCCAAAACAGAAGAAGTAGTATACATCCAAATTCTCCCTTCTTTATTTCAGCAAAATATAATATACTTAATTGTATATCGTTTACACAACACATGAAGAGTTTGTGAGATAAGTATAGAAGGGAGGGGACATAGATGAGCAAACAGTTTTGTTCCAACTGTGGGAATGAAATAGTGGAAGCGGGCAAGTTTTGTCCGTCATGCGGCCATTCCATTTCCAATACTTCAGAGTCCCAACAACAAGTCAACACAGCACCACCTGCACCAGAACAACCACCTATTAAGAATAAACCTAATAATAACTTTATGATCTTAATAGTCCTTGCTGGCGTGATTGGTATCGGTCTATTTATTTACTTTCTACAAAAAGAGGCACCTGAAGATGTAGCAGAGGAATTTTTTGATCATATTATTTCATTTGAGATGGAGAAGGCTGAACGATTAATTTCAAAAGATGCTGATCCAACTGTCAGAGAAGGATTTGCTGAACTTGGCGAGATGTTAGATAGCTTACCTTTTGAATTTACGGATGACATAAAAATTAAAAATAATTTCAATGTATTAAACGTTTCAAAAAGTGGTGATCAAGCAACCGTCGAGGCAGAAGTTTCCTTTATGATGGGGGAAGAAATGAAAGAAGAAACAACATTTGAACTCCAAAAAGAAAAAGGTAAATGGAAAATCAAGCATGTTGAATAGAAACAAGCAATTGACCAAACAAGTATTCGGTCAATTGCTTTTTCTTATTGTTCAAATGTCGTGTTACCACCGATAATCGTTTTTTGAATGTTTGTTTCAAGTAATTCATCAGGATCACTTAAGTTATATAAATCTCGATCAAACACAGTTAAATCTGCAAGTTTCCCGCGTGTAATCGTTCCTTTAATCGTTTCTTCATTGGTTGGATAAGCACCCATCTTCGTAAATAATCCGAGCGCTTCTTCCATCGTTAACTTTTCCTTCTCGAAATATCCATTATGATTCTCATCCGGTCTCTTGCGCGTGACAGCAGCATGAAGTCCGAGAAGTGGATCAACCGGTTCCACTGGACAGTCTGAGCCCCCTGCACAAATGACGCCAGCATTCATCAACGTTTTCCATGCGTAGGAAAGTTTTGAACGCTCATCCCCTAATCGATCCTGTACCCACGGGAAATCTCCCGCTAAAAATCGTGGCTGAATATCCGCAATTCGGCTGGGCGCAGCTAATCGTTTAATGAGATCTTCACGCAACACTTGTACGTGAATCAATCGATCGCGATACGCCACTGTCGGAAACTGATCAAGAACATCTAACATATTTTCCAGCGCCTGGTCTCCAATGACGTGCACAGCAATCGGCATTCCAAGCCCTCGCGCTTGTTTCACAATTTTGGTTAACGCATCTTGGCTGTACATCGCGTCCCCATACTGACCAAGGGCATCTGAATAAGGTTCAGATAAAAGAGCTGTTCGTCTTCCAATCGCCCCATCCGCGAAAATTTTCACCGCCCCAATCGACAGCGTTTCATTTCCGTAGCCGGTGTACATCCCTTGTTCATATAGATCATCCATAAACTCATGATCAATGAGTAGATTACAGCGAAGACCGAGCTTTTCTTTGTTCAATAACGTGTCATAAATGGCATACGTTTGCTCAAGTCCACCTAAAAAGCGCGGGTCATTCGTATGCACACTCGTCAAGCCTTTGGACATCGTAAACTTGATCGCTTCTCGGACTGAATCTTCATACGCCTTATAACTTGGATCTGGAATATGCTTTTGAATCAAACCTGATGCCGCTTCAAGAAACAGTCCAGACGGCTTCCCTGTCGCCTCATCAAGCACAATCGTTCCACCTTCAGGCACAGTAATATTTGGATGAATATTACATACGTCAAGTGCCTTGCTATTCACAAGCGATGCATGTCCACAAATACGTGAAATGAACAGTGGGTTCCCTGGAGCAACCCGGTCCAACTCTTCAATCGTTGGAATCGTTCCATGATTAAATTCATTTTCATCCCAGCCACGGCCGACAATCCATTCCCCTTTTTCCAATTGCTCAGCATGTGCTTTTATTTTCGCAAGCATCTCATCTGCTGACGTACAATCCGTCACATTTAAATTCCGAATGTTCTCCGCAATCCCTGCAATATGTAAGTGACTATCCGTCAAACCAGGCGTCACAAATGCACCTTGAAGGTCAACCACTTCTGTCTGTCCATGATTCCAATGCGCCTTCATCGATGTAGAATCCCCTAGATCGATAAACCGACCATTTTCCACGACAACAGCCTCTGCCAATGGATGCATCTGATCCATCGTATGAAACTTCCCATTTACAAAGATTTTACGCATAAACCTCTCTCCCATCACTTTATTATTTTCGGACTTAACCCCGCATCCTTTTCTGAAACAAGGATTTATCTTTACTTCTATTTTTTGACCATATTGAATAATGTAATTTTTGTACAATTTATAAAAAAAGGACGCATTTTTTAGTTTTTGCGTCCGATACTTATAAATTAGATTTATGCTGGCTACGTATATTACGAAAGCCTTCTAATGCCTGCTCAGTCCATTCCAACTTCATTTAGAGTTCCCCTTGATGAATCATTTCAACTACTTCATCTGTTGTGTAAGTTTTTCCATTCAATATATCCATTTTAGCTTGAAGCAATTTTTGTTTTAATTCTGAATCGGCTTCCACATCGTCAGCGACCGTTGTTTCTGGTTTTTCTATTAATGAAAGATAATATTCTTTTCCTTCAATCTTTTTCATTTTAACTTCTCCTTGAGGAAATTCTTCAAATGAATCTTATGCTTATTATACAACATTCGGAATGGAATATCGATACGGATAGGAATTGTTTTAGATATGTATCTTCTATAATCGTAGCGTCCCATCACATGTTATTTTCGACCAAAATCCGCTTTACTTTCGCCCCATTGTTTCGTTTCCCATTTGAGTAAAGGGTTTCTTACAGTATGAGCATGTAACCACTTTTCTGCGCGATCAATTAACTGCCAAATGTCCGCTGTTTTTTCAGATCGTTCAATCGACGTATTCGCTTTTTTATTCCGCACCCAAGCAAGGGCTGTCATGGAATCAGAATAAATAGGCACGTCATAACGCCCCTGCTGATCCAGTAACGCCAGTGCGTGAACGACTGCTAAAAACTCACCAATGTTATTCGTCCCAAATGCAACGGGCCCATGGTGAAAAATTGGTTCTCCTGTTCCCGTCCACACTCCTTGGTATTCCATATCGCCTGGATTTCCACTACAAGCAGCATCCACTGAAACACTATTTTCTTCATAGGAACTAGCACTTTTTGTTTGTCTTTTTTCTTTTGGCTTCACACGCTCATTTGCAAACGCCGCCTCAGCCTCTTCTTTCGTCGGAAAGGACTTATACCGCGCACCTGTAAATCCATGCACCTCTTGTTTACAAGCATCCCATGATGTATAAATACCCGGATTCCGCCCGTGCCAAACGACATAATATTTCTTCTTCGCCATATACACTATCTCCCACTCACATATATTTTTTCCTGGATTCATTCACGAAAAATAATCCTCATGCAAAATTGCATATACTTTTAAATCACGATTTCTTCCTTTAATATACGCAGCTTTACGCTCTGTTCCTTCATAGATCATGCCAACTTTTTGCATCACTCGCTCAGACGCTACATTTCCCGGTAAACATTTTGCAAAAATACGAATGAGGTCCAACTCCTCAAAACCGATTCGAATCACTTCTTGGACCGCTTCTGTCGTATATCCTTTCCCCCAAAAGTCATGCGAACACGCATAAGCAATTTCTGCCGAAGAGTGGCGCTCCTTTACATTGCCAAATCCAACCGTACCAATCACTTGACCTGTGGACTTATGTTCCATCGCCCAAGGTGCGGGCCTGCCAGCTTCATAAAATGCAAGAACTCGACGAATAAACTCTTCCGCTTCATCAACCGTTGCATACGGATACCACGTAACATTTCGCGTAACCTCTTCATTTGAACCATAATGAAACACATCTTCAGCATCTTCTAATGTTAGCTTTCGCAATCGTAAACGTTTTGTTTCTAGATTGGGCATATCCCAAAAGAATGTATCAATATCCAACAGAAGCCCTCCTTTATTCATTATATTGTAACAATAGTAACACCAAAAAGCATTTGTAAATTATGAATATTTTTAACGAGTGTTGCCCATCTTGTTAACGAGGTGATTCCTTATGATTGTATTGATCGTTATTCAATTTTTAATTATCGGAGGACTAATTTGGTATATTCAACATACTGAACGTCGCAAAGCTACCTTGCAAAAAGAAAGATTAGTAGCGAGCGACCATTTTTTGCGTACAGCTGCTGCAGGGATATTCGAGCGCTTTTCGGATAAAGAGCTCTCATCCAACATCTTTTTAACCGAAACTGAAACAGATTTCATCACTTTCGCAGCTCAGATTATGCAGCGCGTCGATCAAGGGACCATTTATATTACCTACAAATCCCAATATGGCTATCCACACTTTGAAATCGAACGTGCCGACGGAATATATCCCGGCATTGCCATCGTTGAATCTGCGGACATCACTTATGAAAAAATTGCCCTACTTCATTCCCATCTCATTCAACAACAAGCACAAGGAGGATACGTTATAACAACAAGTAATTTCACCACACAAGCATACGAATACGCTAAAAATCTTGAAATTGAACTGATCAACGGAAAACAACTGGTCACATACTGGCTACAAGCAATGGATCATGCCATCTATGAAAAAAAGCCATTTTCACGTACAAAATGATCCGATTCATCTAAAATAAGCATAATGCCGAGAACCCTTCATACATATGTAAGCGGAGTCATTTGATATTGTTTGAATTGTTTATTTGTGAATCAATTTCGATTGATTCATACATTTTTAAGATGAATCAAAAGACAAAATTCTGTCACACCTATAGAATCAACGTTTATAGCATGCATAACTTTTACAGACGTTGACCCTATGCACTTTATAGAGCTTTCATCATTGAATATTGTCATATTCTGTAGTACGTTAAATAAGGATTAGGAACGAACAAATGATTTTTTTTACTACTCAGGGGTTAATAACAGAAAAAGGTGGAGGAGCAAATTGAGTATAGTTGAAGTATTAGCCATTATTATATTCATAATTATCGCTTTAGTCATTACAGTACCTATTGTGTTTTTCGTTTGGATGTACTTTATAGACGCGAAACAAAAGGAACACTCAATTTTAAGGAATTATCCAGTTCTTGGAAATATCCGTTATGTGTTTGAAAACATCGGACCAGAACTTAGACAATATTTATTCTCGGGGAATAGAGAAGGGAAACCCTTTTCTCGCCATCAATATATTAGCGTTGTAAAAGCCGGTAAGTACAAAACTCGTATCCACTCATTTGGATCAGAAAGAGACTTTGAAGAACCAGGATTTTACATTCAAAATAAAATGTTTCCAATGCTTCATGAAGAACTACGCATTGATCAAGAACCTAAGATTGAATCAAAAGTATTCGAAATTGAACATGAAGGAATTATCGGTCGTAAAGAACATCGTGAAGACGCAACAATTGAACCAAACCTATTAGCAGACGAAGACGCAGTCATCATCGGAGAACATACATGTGAAAAACCTTTCGTCGCAAAAGGACTCGTCGGTCAATCAGGAATGAGTTATGGATCCCTTGGTAAAAATGCAATTACAGCTCTTTCCAAAGGACTTAACCTCGCTGGCGGATCATGGATGAACACAGGAGAAGGTGGATTATCACCGCACCACTTAACAGGTGGAGTCGACATCATGATGCAAATCGGGCCAGGAAAATTTGGCGTACGTACACATGACGGCGAATTTTCACTAGAAGAATTCAAGAAAAAAGCAGCCATTGAACAAATCAAAGCGTTCGAAGTAAAACTCGCACAAGGTGCAAAAACACGTGGTGGACATATCGAAGCCGAAAAGGTTACCGAAGAAATTGCAGAAATTCGTAACGTAAAACCATTCACAGGTATCGACAGTCCAAACCGTTTTAAAGAATTTAACACAACTGAAGGACTACTAGACTTCGTAACAATGTTGCGCAGAGAAGGTGGAAAACCAGTTGGAGTGAAAATCGTTGCAGGATCAAAGTCAGAAGTAGAAGACTTTGTTAAAACAATGGTAGAACTCGATCAAGTTCCTGACTTCATCGCCATCGATGGTGCTGAAGGTGGAACAGGAGCAACATACCAAGAATTATCAGATGCTGTTGGATTACCATTATTTACAGCACTTCCACTACTCGATGAATTACTGAAACAACACGGCATTCGTGATCGTGTAAAAATTATCGCAGCAGGAAAACTCGTCACACCAGACGCCATGGGATACGCCCTTTGCCTCGGTGCAGACTTACTCAACACTGCTCGCGGCATGATGATTTCAGTCGGTTGTATTATGGCTCAAGTTTGCCACAACAACACATGCCCAGTAGGAGTAGCAACAACAGATCCGAAAAAAGAAAAAGCACTTGTCGTTGAAGAGAAACAATACCGCGTAGCAAACTACATCGTTTCATTGCGCGAAGGCCTATTCAACGTAGCAGCTGCAGCAGGAGTACCTTCACCAACACTACTCTCAGCTGAACACATCATTTACAAAGCACCAAACGGCCAAATGATGACAGGTAAAGAATATCAAGAACACTTAGTATCCACTCGTTCTGAACTTATTGGAGTCGATCCGGTACAGTCTAGTGGGGATAAGAGACAGATTGGGTAAATTAAATAGAAGGTATTATCTTCCCCCCTGCTAACTTTTGTTTGAGTTAGAGGGGGGATTTTGTTCCAAATTAAAGTGCCGCATTCATAACCTTGCAGTAAACGAATTTATTTATTCTTGCTTATAAACTGGAGTACACCCTTTAAATAATAGCAATAGTGAGATATTTTGACTTAGTATCTTGCAAATAGTAAATTCATTGACAATAATCTATAGAAAAGCGAGAGTGTAAAAAATGAAAAAGCCATTAATAGGCATTACTGTATCCATGGATACAGACCAATCATTCCATCGAACGAGCGAAGAAAATATCCAAGCGATCGTTCGAGCAGGTGGTATACCTGTTTTATTACCCAACTTAGAAACAGAACAAGAAATTGAGGAGTTGTCTAATACCCTTGATGGGCTATATGCTACGGGTGGAGATGACATTAACCCAATCTTATATGGAGAAGAGCCTATTGAAAAATTGGGCGTAACAGTACCTATGCGTGATCACTTCGAATTAACGATCATCAAGCAATTTCTCTCCAAAGGAAAGCCATTTTTAGGTGTGTGTAGAGGTATGCAAATGTTGAACGTTGCAACTGGTGGAGATTTATATCAAGATATCCATTCCCAGCACGATAAGAAATTATTACAGCACACCCAAAAGACATTACTAAAATACGGCGCTCACTTTGTAGATATTTCTGAAGACAGTTTGTTATATAAAATCATAGGAAAAGATAAAATTATGGTAAATAGTTTACACCATCAATCGTGTCGGAATATAGCTGACTCTTTTAAAGTAAGTGGAAAGGCTAGTGATGGAATAATCGAATCGATTGAAAGTAAGAAGCATGATTTTGCCCTAGGAATTCAATGGCACCCTGAAAGCATGTTAGAAAGTGATGACGGATTGTCATTAAAGATATACCAAGAATTTATTCAAGCCTGTAAAGTCCATGCAAACTAATTGATACATATAGAAATCCCGTTCTAACGCTTAGAGAATCTAGAACGGGGTTTTTCCATTTGTCTTATGAGGAACTACGTATTGACCGAGAACCAAAGATTGAAACAAATGTATTCGAAATTGAGCACGAAGGAATTGGCGTAGCTTATTGGAGTGGATGCAGTACAGTCTAGTTCTAAATCTAAAAGAATTGGATAAAAGATAATATAAACCCCTTTTGATTTGGGTGTGGTTAGACCCAAATCAAAAGGTTTTTTTGCGTAACAGCTAATATTCTATTTGGTCGCTTGGTTCTGGTTTAAATAATTCATTTGCAACTTCTCTTTGATATCTATTTTCTTCTTTTGCTTTTGTAAACAAGTGTCGAACATTCTTGCGACATAAATCTTCAATATCATTAACGACTGCCTGTGGGGACGGATCTACAAGTCCAAACACAACTGCATCATAAGCACGAACAGAACCTAGATTAACAACAAAATCGTTGATAATATCAATGCCTTTTTCTCTGATAATAGCGTCTCCACCATCTGAGACTGGTATATTTGCCGCCTCTACAATAAGGCTGGCATTAATTTTGTATGCATTCCCTTCATGTATGGCATCTTCAAGGGCACATGGAATGATAATATCCGAGTCGACTTCCAACCATTCTAAGTTTGAGCGGACAATATAGTGCTCCTCAAAGGAGTCTTGATCCATTTCACCATATTCATTTTTATATTCAATTAGCTTAGGAATGTCTAATCCATCTTCACATGTAACAAGCATATTTGCATCAGCAATTCCAGTTACTTTATATCCGAGTTCGTGTAATTTAAGTGCACAACTAGCACCTACACAACCAAATCCTTGAATAACAACTTTAGCGTCTGCTTTACCCTGCTTAAATTTCCATGCTTCGTCTGTTGCAAATGCAGCACCATAACCGGTAACGATATCATTCATCAGTAAACCATCTATTCGTTTAGTCAAAAGGGTGTCATAATCTTTAATTCCTTTTAAGACGACCGGATCTTCCTTCATTGATTTCGTTAGAGGAATATCTATTCCATAGTCATCAAATACGTCTAAAATATCCTCATATTTTGTACCTAAGTCATTTCCTAAGGACACTCCATTATCAATATAAGGCATCATAGCAACAAGAAATCTTCTGAGCACATCAGAAGCATCACTAGCTTTAAAGTCATAGGCAATCCCCGCTTTACAACCTCCCGTTGTTTCAGATTCAGCTGCAACATATTTATAAGCCATAGCCTCAGCTAATCTGATGACTTCATCTCTTGTTACTGATGGATGCATTCTCGTCCCGCCACCTGAATAACCATTTTTCAAATTATAAACGACAAGCCAACCCTTTGCATCTGTTTCTGTATCGTTCCAATCTACGACTAAATATGGTTTCATTATTACGTCTCCCCAATTTAATATTTTAAGCTAATCAATCTAATGAATCATTTCTATACTCAAACTGACATTTATTTGCTTTAACATAAATTTGATACCTACTTGAAAACATGTCTTTTACCGTAAGATGAAAAAAGAAAAGCCATACATGGATACGACTCCTTTATATGGCTTCCTTAACTTTTACTTTGTATGTGGACGGAATGAGCGAATGTATTCTGGTGAATCTTCATAGTCTAAGATTCCAACAGCTTCTACATCTACAACAACCATATACGATTGTTGGCTAGCTAAGGCGTTCTCGAGACCTTGTTCAAATTCTTTTACTGAAGTTACCTTTTCCGCTTCAAATCCCATTGACTGAGCCATCTTGACAAAATCAGGATTTTGTAAGTCAACACCTGTTTTTCTACCGTAGGCTGCTTCTTGGTAATATTGTAAAATACCATATCCACTATCATCAAATAAGAGAACAACAATCGGTGCTTCTTCTTGCACAGCAGTAATCATTTCTCCAGCGTTTACCATAAACCCACCATCACCAGCAATTAACACAACAGGTTTTTCAGGTTGTCCAACTTTGGCTCCAATAGCCATCGGAAGCCCTTGTCCAATCCCTCCACCAGTCATATGTAAGTAATTTCTTGGTTCATGTACCTCTACTAACTTATTCCCCCATGTATAACCAGGAATCGTCACATCCGTTAATAAAATGGTATCCTCAGCTAAATGTTTATTCATAATGTCGGCAATTTCACCATATGGTTTCACATCTGCACGAAGATCTTTCCTTACAGCTTGACGTACTTCTGTTACTTCATGAACATAGGATTCTTCTGGCGTGATATCTTTACTTTGTAACACTGTATTTAATTCTTTTAGTACTGCTTTAGCATCCCCGATCAATCCATATTTTGTATTATAATTTCTGTTGAAGGCATGTGGATTTAAATCAATATTAATATGATTTTCTGGTAGTGGCAGTGTACCTTCCATTGTTTCCGTTTCTCTAAAGCGAACTCCAACACTTATAAGTAAATCTGATTTCTCAAGTAATTCAATGAACTGTGGTGTAGCTGCGAAGTTTCCAATACAAAGTGGATGCGCTTCATCGATACCACCTTTTCCAGATTCACTTGTCACTACACCAGGCTTAATCTTTTCAATGAACTTTAATAGCTCCTCGGAAGCACCTGAATGAATGATTCCATCACCCGTCCACATAACCGGACGTTTAGCCTTTATGATTTCTTCGATTATTTCATTTGGAAGTACAACGTTAGGCTCTGTATCTTTGCATGTCTCTACTGCAATCAACTGGTTGGACGGAACAATTTGTGCTTGAAAATTTGTCGGAATCGAAACAGTTACTGGACCTTTAGGTACTTCTAGGGCATCCTTTATAGCTGTACGCATAAAAGGAGTTATTTGATTTGGAAGTTTTAACAGATAAGAGGATTTGCCTGCACCTTCCATCATTTTTTGTTGATCTTTACTTTCGTGTATATAGCGTAAGTCCTTACCAATAAAGTTAGAATCTGCCTCTCCACTAATATGCAGTAATGGCGTGCCTGAATTCCATGTTTCTGTAAGAGAACCTGCTCCGTTTCCTGCTCCAGCTCCAGTACTTGTTATTACAACACCTAATTTTCCCGTCGAACGAGCATAGGCATCTGCCATATTTACTGCTCCACTTTCACCGCGTGCCGTGGCGATTCGAATAGAACCTTCTTCTAGCAACGCTTCATATATCGGCATATTATGAATACTAACAATACCAAATATTGTATCTACACCTATGTTCACAAGCTCTTGTACAATTGCGTCTGACACTGTTACGTTTTTTTTATACGTCATTATACCTCTCCTACAATACTCATTTAATCGTCTGTATAACTCTTTTCTAGTTCATCTACTAAATAACCGACATATTCTACCGCTCGTTTAATCGGTTCCGTTTCAGTCATATCGATTCCTGCCTGACGAATTAGTTCTAGTGGCGCTTTAGATCCCCCAGCTTCTAACACATTTAACCAACGTTCAACAGCTGGTGCTCCTTCTTGGTCGATCATTTCCGAAACAGCCGTTGATACTGTTAAGCCTGCCGAATATGTGTATGGATATAAGCCCATATAATAATGCGATTGCCGCATCCATGTAAGGCCTGCGCCTTCATCAAGTTCAACTGTGTCTCCCCAAAACATCTTTAATATGTCGAGTTTTTCTTTGTTTAGAACAGTAGCTGTAATAGCAGTTCCATCCTCTGCTAAGCGATAGACTCTTCTTTGTAACTCTCCTTCAAGTAAATGTGTCACAAAGTTATGATAGTACGTTTCAAGCATTTGTAAAATAACCCAGCGTCTCATGCGATTATCCTCTGTTTTAGATAGCAAATGCTTTCCTAACAAAAGTTCATTTAACGTTGAAGGTGCTTCGACAAAATAATAAGAGCTCTCGAAGTTGATCATGACTTGATGTTTACCAGAAAAATGAGAATGTACCGCGTGACCTAACTCATGAGTTAGTGTAAAGGCACTCTGCATCGTTCCTGACCACGTTAACAAAACATATGGATGCGTTCCATAAGGGCTCGAGACGAAAGCGTCTGTTGACTTGCCAATATTATCTGCTAAATCAATCCACCGCTCCTCCATTGCTTTTTTTGTAATGCGTGTATACTCCGGTCCTAGTATTTGCACTGATTCAAGGATTAGTTCTTTCGCCTCTTCATAAGAAATTTTAGGACTATACTCTTCATCCAGCTCTGCTTTTAAATCACAAAACTGCATCGTATCTAACCCTAATACACGTTTTTTAAGTCGTGCATATGAACGCATATGAGCTTTTAATTCTCTGAGAATAACATCTAACTGATTATGATACATTTCTTGCGTAACCTTTTGCGGTTCAAGCAACATATCTGTCACAGATTCATAATTACGTAAACGAGCCATCGTTACTTGTTTTTTTATTTCAGTCGCATATACTTCTGCATAGGTTTGTTGATACTGACTAAGTGTTTGAATAAACGATTCATACGCATTTCTTCGTACATATTTGTTCGGTGAAGGCTCATAAGTATTCTCATATAACTTAAACGACATCGGTAACACCCGACCTTCTTCATCTTTTGTCGATGTAAAAATCATGTCTGAGGATTTACTACGTTCATAAATATTATTAGGAGCCGAAAAAACATCTTCTAAGGCAGCAAGGACTTCTTCTGTCTCCATCGATAATGAATGTTTCTTTTCCTCTAACACGTCCCGTAAATGTACAGCATATTTCTCGAGTCCGGTATCTTCAGCAATATATTTTTCGATTAGTCCTTCCGGTAATTCTATAATTTCAACTTTAACAAACGAAGTTGCCTCTTTTAATGCTGCCTCTAACGAACCAACCTTTGACCATTGAGCTTGAAATATTGGATTTGTCCCATCCGTCGATACATTTAATTCAGCATACGTATATACATGAATAAATCTTTTTTTAAGTGCTTCTCTAGCTTCAATACATGCAAGCAACACTTCTGCACCCTCTGCAATTCTACCTTTATATTTCCTAACAAGGTCAAAGTCATTCCGAATAGCATCTACTTCTGCTTCCCATTCTTCCTTCGTTTGAAACAGATCCGTTAAATCCCATGTGAGCTCCTCTGGGACTTCTTCTCTCCTTAACCTCTTAACAGCTTTATCTGTCATGTTTACTCACCCTTTTCAAGTGGTTTCATTGTATTGATCCCAATAGTCTAATGTTGCAGCTACTAAAACCTTAGCACCATTTAATAATGATTTTTCATCGATATCGAATTGTGGATGATGATATGGATAAACAAATCCCTTTTCTTCATTGGCTGAACCCGTAAAGAAATACGTTCCAGGTACTTCTTCTAAAAAGAATGAAAAATCTTCTGCCCCTAAATTCGGCTCCATTCGGATAATGTTTTCCTCAGGAATAACATCTTTTGCCGCATGGATTAACAACTGATTCATATTATGGTCATTTTTTGTAGCTGGGGATCCAAAGTTATAATCAAGTTCATAATCAGCTCCAAACGTTTTACAGGTATGCTCAATCATCTGTTCAATGAGTTCATATATCTGTGTCCTCAATCCCTTGTCGAATGTTCTTACCGTTCCTTTAAGAATTGCTTTTTCCGGAATTACATTTGCCTCATCGCCTGCCTGAAATGCACCTAATGTGAGTACTGCCGATTTAAGTGGATCTATTTTTCGACTAATGACTTGCTGTAAATTATTTGTTAATTGACTTCCCACCGCGATCACGTCGATTGTATCCTGAGGAAAGGCAGCATGACCACCATTCCCTTTAATCTCAATCGTAAAATCATCCGCAGAGCTTAATACATACTCATTATTATGTAATATATGATCGACAGGAATATAGTTTTCCATATGCGTTGCAAAAATAACATCTACTCCGTCACGTAGGGCACCGTCCTCAATCATCGCTTTGGCACCACCTGGATCTTTTTCTTCGGCATGCTGATGAATAAAGACGACATTTCCTTCTAGATCATCTTTCATTTCAACAAGTACTTTTGAAATCCCAAGCGCTATAGCGGTATGTGCATCGTGCCCACAAGCATGCATAACTCCCTTATGTTTAGACTTGTATGGAACGTCATTTTTCTCATCTATAGGCAAAGCATCAAAGTCCGCTCGAATTGCAACTGTCTTTCCAGGCTTACCACCTTTTAACGTTGCTACTACTCCGTTCCCTCCAACATTTCTACGTACATCCAAGCCTAGTTCTTCCTGATAATCAGCTATATACTTTGCTGTTTCTACTTCTTCAAATGATAACTCAGGATACATATGAAAGTGTCTTCGTAAGCGAACCATTTCGTCAAAATTTTCTTCTAATCGAGTAAATATCTTTTTTTTCATCGTGTATCTCACTCCTTTATATGCTTACATGCAACTAATCTATGAATAATAATAAACAAGAACTAATATAGATATACAAATAGATACGGTAGAAAATAACAAAACGACCCTCAGTATCCAATGTTTTATACGATGTTTAAAATCTTGGACAAAGGTGTCATTTTTCATTTTTAGATCTATCCGTTCCATTGCGTTCGACTTGCTCATAAGACCAATACTTATTTTTTTAAATCCTGAAATAAATAAAGAGACAAAACCGGAACTTACAATTAAGCAAATTCCCCCAATTAAAAGTCCAATTAATCCTGATAAAAATGTAGCGTTTATGATTTCTAGAATATCCCACTTAAAAAAATAAATAGATACTAACCAAAAAATAATAACACTCACACTTATTAGACTTAATTTCTGGCTTTTTTTCATCCATCTCACTCAAATCAATAGATAGGCATGCATGATAATACATGCCTATCTTTCATTTCAATTACTTGGTTAAAATCTTTACTATTTTACCTTTTTAACCCATTTTAAATTAGGATCCACAATATGATAAAAAGCTAAGTCTTCGAATTCATCGGAGACCATATATGTTGATGCATACGAATAAACTGGAATAAATGGCATTTCACTCATTAGAAGCTCTTCTGCCTCATGAAGCAACTCATATCTTGCTTCATCATCCTGCTCAACTTTCGCATCTGCAATTAGTTTGTCAAATTCCTCATTAACCCATCCAGTATCATTATCAGGTGTAGTACTTACGAAATAATCCAACATAACAACTGGATCTTCAAAGATACCTGTCCATCCCATGCGAGCCATTTGGAAATCTCCTTGAGAAGTAGTATCTAGGAATGTTTTCCACTCTTCGTTTGATAGTTTAATATCTACATCTAAGTTCTTACTAATTGTTTCTTGTACTACTTCTGCCAGACGTTTATGTGTTTCGTCTGTATCATATTTTAATGTCACTTCAGGAAGAGTCTCCCAACCTTCTTCTTCCATACCTTCTTTTAATAGTTGCTTAGCTTCCTCTAGATCTTCTGAGAAATAGTCTCCTCCAACTTCACGGAAATCTCCACCATCAGTTTCTACACCTTCAGGAACCATTGCATAAATAGGCTGTTCACCTGCTTTTGTAACATTTTCTGTTAACATTTCACGTTCCATGCCCATTGAAAAAGCCTTACGTATCTTTTCATTTGTAAATGGTTCTTCTTCTACGTTAAATATATACATATATGTTCCAAAATAGGGTTGTTCTACATACTGGTCATCATCTTTCACAGTGTCAATCATATCTGAAGGTAAATTGGTGATATAATCAAGCTCACCAGATGTAAACATTTGATAATATGTCGTTGCGTCTCCAACCATTAGGAATTTTATACTTTCAAGAGAAACTTCATCACTAGCATGATAATCCTTATTTTTCTCTAACTCAATTTCACTATCATGTTTCCACTCTGTTAGCTTAAAAGCCCCATTACTGATATATCCCTCTGCTTCACCTGCCCAATCCTCATCTTCTTCAACCAATTCTTTTTTCACAGGATGAAATGCCCACTGTGTTAGCAATTGGTCAAAAAATCCAATTGGAGATTCTAATTCTACTTTTAACGTTCTATCATCAATAGCCTCAACGCCTACGTCATCTTCTTTTCCATCACCATGGTTATACGCTTCTGCACCTTTAATATAATAAAGATAGAAAGCTAAGCCGCTTCCTGTGTCTGGATTTAATACACGCTTCCAAGCATATTCAAATTCATCTGCAGTTACATTCGAACCATCAGACCATTTTGCATCTTCACGAAGTGTAAAGGTATATGTTTTCTCATCCTCTGAAATTTCTACATCTTCTGCAACTCCAAACATTGGATCGCCTGATTTATCCTTTGTATATAATCCTTCAAATAAATGATCCATTACCCAACCAGAGAGGTTATCATCACCTATCGCTGGATCTAGACTATAAGGTTCAGTAGATAAATTAACTGTCATTTCTTGTTTAATATCATCTGGATTTGAGGATCCATCATCATTAGAACCCTCACTATCTCCTCCGCAAGCAGATAATATTAACGTTAGTGTAATTACTGATACTACTCCAAATAACCATTTTCTCATCAAATTATTCTTCCTTCCTTATTTTATTTATTAATTTCATTACATTTTTAATTATTTTAATAGAGATGACAAGCTGTCCAATGATTATCCCGAACCTCTTTCCATTCAGGAACTTTCTCCGCACAAATATCCATTGCGAACTTACATCTTGTCCTAAAGCGACACCCACTAGGTGGTTGAGCAGGATTTGGTGGATCGCCTTTCAACACAATGCGATCCCGTCTATCAGCATTTGGATTTGCAATTGAAATAGCCGATAAAAGAGCTTGTGTATATGGGTGCATTGGATCTTCATACAAGCTATTACCGTCAGCTAATTCCATCATTTTACCTAAATACATCACACCAATTCGATCACTAATATGCTTTACCACACTTAAGTCGTGAGCAATAAAAAGGTAAGTAAGACCTTCTTTTTCCTTTAATTGTTCCATTAAATTAATCACTTGTGCTTGAATCGATACATCAAGTGCAGATACTGGTTCATCGGCAACAATGAACTTCGGATTAACTGCTAAAGCTCTTGCAATACCAATCCGTTGCCGCTGTCCGCCACTAAATTCATGCGGATATCTCCTCACGTGATCTTCACTAAGTCCTACTAAATCCAATAGCTCATATATTCTATCCTGTCTTTCCTGTCCTGTGTGTAACTTATGAGCATCAATACCTTCAGCAATAATATCTTCCACCCGCATTCTAGGATTTAAAGATGATTGAGGATCCTGAAAGATAATTTGTAACTCCCGATTTACACGCTTTTTGTCTTCTTTTGAAAGCTTATTAACATCTTTTCCTTTGTAAATAATTTCACCAGCAGTCAAATCATTTAAGCCTACGATAGTTTTTCCTAGGGTGGTTTTTCCACTTCCACTTTCACCTACTAAACCAAGGGTTTCTCCTTCATTGATTGCAAAAGAAATGTCATCAACTGCTTTTACAGTTTCATTCTTATTAATGGAAAAGTACTTTGTAAGATTTTCAATTTCTAAAATTGTTTTGCTCATAAAGGCTCGCTCCTTGATTCAAATTCATCTATCCCAGGTGCATGTGTATGATTCAACCAACATCTAGCTGTGTGATTATTCCCAATTTCAAACTCCGGTGGCATGTGGTCAATACAAACATCCATCGCATACTTACAACGTGGGGCAAATGGACAACCTTTCGGTGGTGAAAATAAATCTGGTGGAGAACCCTTTATCGGGACGAGCTTTTTCTTCTCAGTACTTTCAACATTAGGAATTGATTTTAATAATCCCCTCGTATACGGGTGAGCTGAATGATGGAAGATATCATTGACTGTTCCCTTCTCAACTAACATTCCTCCATACATCACGGCTACACTCTGAGCCATCTCTGCAACCACACCTAAGTCATGGGTAATTAGTATAATCGACGTATTTGTTTCCTTCTGTAATTCCCTCATCAACTCAAGTACTTGTGCTTGAATCGTGACATCTAAAGCAGTCGTTGGTTCATCTGCAATTAATAAATCTGGCTCACAAGCTAAAGCAATCGCTATCATTGCACGCTGCCTCATTCCTCCACTAAATTGATGCGGATATTGCTCATACCTTGATTCCGGATTAGGAATGTCTACTTGTCTTAGCAGTTCAATTGCTTTTTTCTTCACTTGCTTTTTGGACATTTTTTTATGTGAGAATAAGTTTTCTTCAATTTGTTTTCCAATTCTCATTGTAGGATTCAGAGAAGTCATTGGATCTTGAAAGACCATACTAATCTTGGAACCCTTTATCTTTCTCATTTCTTTTCTTGTCATATGTAAAAGCTCTTGTTCTTTAAATATAATACTGCCTCCTTTAATAATCCCAGGAGGTCTGGGAACTAGTCCCATAATTGATTGTGCGGTAACACTTTTACCACTGCCACTTTCACCGACAATCGCTACAACTTCACCTTCATCTACATGAAACGATACATCTCGTACCGCCTTTACTTCACCGCCATACGTCTTAAAATTAATGGCTAGGTTTTTTACCTCTAATAAGTGCACGATACTGTTTCCTCCTTAATCACGGTTCCTCGGATCAAATACATCTTGAAGCCCATCACCAAAGGCATTAAATGCAAACATGGTCAGGGAAATCATTAATCCTGGGAAAAACAAACGCCACCATTCACCACTTAGGACAACTCCCAATGCATCATTAGCCATTGTCCCCCAACTTGCATGCGGAGCTTGAACTCCCAATCCTATAAAACTTAGAAAAGCTTCCGCAAAAATTGCTGTTGGTATTGTAAAAGTTAAATTAACAATAATGACACCAAATGTATTCGGTATCAAATGCTTCCAAATAATCCTTCCATGAGATGTTCCAAGTTTTTCCGCTGCCTCTACGTATTCTTCTAATTTTAATTGCAGCACTTCCCCGCGAATAATTCGTGCCATTCCTACCCAACCTGTTACAGATAGGGCAATAATAATCGTAACTATACCGGGCTCCATTAAAACCATTAACAATATAACAACTAGAAGATAAGGAATACCGTATAAGATCTCGACAATTCTCATTAAAATGCTGTCTATTCGATCTCCCCTTTTATTCCTACCAGCCATATAACCGGATATCCCACCGATCATTACACCCAGTAATAAATCAAAAAATGCAGCGGCTAGGCCGATTGTTAATGAAACACGTGCTCCATGCCATGTCCTGACCCACATATCACGCCCCAAATGATCTGTTCCAAACCAATGTTCCTTAGACGGTGCCATATTGGCATTTGTTAATGACTGTTCCGAATGGCTATACGGCGACATAGAAGGACCAAATATTGCAAAGAAGAAAATAACTATTAGAAAAAACAACCCGACTATCGCAATTTTACTCTTCAATATATTAGTAACAGTTTCTTGCCAAGCACTGCGGTTAGGCCGCATTTTTTCTGTGTAATCAATCGACTCAGCAGGTTGAAATAATGATTTATCTACTTTAAATTCAGACACTTTATTCCTCCTTACTATTTACTTTAATTCTAGGATCGATCAAGCGATAAGAAATATCGACCAAAAATAGTGTCACAACTAATATTGCACTGAAAAAGATAGTTGTACCCATAATCACGGGATAATCCCGATTAAATATACTATCTACGTAGTATCGTCCTATTCCTGGTATAGCGAATATTTCTTCAATCACAAATGTCCCAGCAATTAATGACGCTAGTAAGGGACCTACAAAAGATACTACCGGCAAAATTGCATTTCTAATTCCATGTTTAATAACAAGACTTGCTCGAGAAATACCTTTAGAATCTGCTGTTACAATGTAGTCTTGATTAAGGACTTCAAGCATACTCGAACGCATAAACCGGGCAATTACTGCTAGCGGAGATGCAGCCAAAGCAATTGTAGGCAAAATGGTATGCTTCCAAGTACCCCACGAAGCCACTGGTAAAATACCAGTATCCACGGCTAAAAACTTAATTAAAAAAGGCGCTAAAATAAAACTAGGAATGGATATTCCAATAATCGCAAGCATCATAGATGCATAGTCCAAAAATTGATTGTGATAAAGCGCTGCAATAATTCCAATAAACAACCCAAAAATAAGTGCGACCACTAATGCCTGTAAACCTAGAACAGCCGAAACAGGTGCCCCTTGTTTAATAATACTGTTTACGGATCGTGTATTTGATTGGATAGAAGTACCTAAATCAAGCGTGATTAAGTCTTTCATATACATCACGTACTGAACAGGAATTGGTTCATCTAAATGATACTTCGCACGTTGGTTCTCCAAAACCTCTTCTGTTAATCGTTTTGAATCTGAAGCAAACGGATCTCCCGGAATAAACTTCATAATGACAAATGTAAGAGATGCGATTACCCAAATTGTTAAAAACATTATAAGAAAACGTTTTAATATGTACATTTTGTCTCTGCCTTTCTTGTGTTAAAAACAACTATCTATTACATTACAAGAATTCAACTTTTAAATAAAATTGAAAATTTTCTCATATATCGTGTAATCTGTGCAATTTTTATTGCACGCATTGTAAAGGGTTTGTTTTTCATACAATCCCTCGCTTAACCTCCCCCTTATGAATCTTTGATTAACACAACTTTATTGCTATACTTAGTGCAACATATATGGAAAGAGGGGTATTATGCACGACTACAATGATTCTAGCGAATATATTGATCAACAGCTAAATAAAATAAACAATCGTATTAGTGAACAAATTTCTGAAAACATGAATTCTTATGGCTTCCCTAGAAGTATGGGGCATATTATTGCTTCAATATATTACGAACAAAAACCAATGGGCCTTAATGAATTAGCAGAAAGTACAGGTATGAGCAAAACGAGAATGAGTCAACTATTGCGACAAATGGTTCAATTGAATATCGCGGAAAAAGTTTTCGTGAAAGGTTCGAGACGAGATATTTATACAGTAGAAGAAAATTACTATCAAACATTCATTTCATTGTTTACATCAAATTGGAGAGAAGTTGTAACAAGAAATCGACGAATCGATCAAAGTATTTTACGAGAAATAGAGGATATACAACAAAACACAACATTAAACAAGGAACAACAAAAAGAAATTGATCACCATTTACAAGACGCAAAGGAATCCATCGAGTTTTTTGACTGGGTAAATCGACTCATCGAACTCTTTGAATCTCAGGAAATTTTTAAGCATGTACCTAAAAAGAATATAACTGAGTGAATTTCATATTTACCAAAACCAGCTAATGTCAATACATTAACCAAAGAATAAAAGCGAATTGGATCACTTAATAATAATAAGTTAATTATAAAACTCTAAGACCATAACGATATCTCTTGGAATAAATTATAAACCTTAACTAAACGTTATTGGTTCGAGAATTAAACTTTTGACATGTTTACTAATGAAGAAACATCAAAATTATAAAGTTGCTACTATGGAAAACCAGGTTACACCAACATAATCACTTCTCTTATAAAAGAAACGTGATGGAAATACACTAGCGTGTTTTTTTAAATAGAAAACAAATGAAATTCCCTGTAGAATATTAGTAGAATTATACGAGAGCATAAAAAAACCTTTGCTTGATCATTTTACCATTTGACAAAAATAGTCATCTCACATTAAAACTAGCTTTTATGTGAGATGACCATTAAAGTACATCCATAACTTCATAGCTAGACACTTTTCAATCACGATTAGTCAGTATCTAGCTATGAAGTTTCAAGTAAAATTTTCTGTATAATCTTACAGTGCGAACTTTGTTATTATATGATATTTTTGCTTTTAAGTTCTTTCACCTCTTCAGAACTATATCCAAAAACCCCTTCAAATACTTCATTATTATGTTCCCCTAAGTCAGGGCCTGTTGTTTTTATTTTCCCAGGAGTTCTTGATAACTTTGCAAAAACATTTGGAACTCTCATTTCTCCTAGGTCCTTATCTTGTACTTTTGTAAAAGTTTCTCTATATTTATAATGCGGATCTTCAAATATCTGTGCTACATCATACATCGGGCCAACAACAGCACCGCTTTCATTGAGTATCTGAACTACTTCTTCCATATTTCTATCACCTATCCAATTACCCAATATAGAATCAAGTTCTTCTACGTTTTCTAATCTTTTCTTATTCGTTGAGAAATTTTCATGTTCAATTAATTCTGGTCTTCCAATAGCTTTAAAAAGATTTTCGGCTATTGATTGTGTGCTCGCTGATAAAGCAATCCACTTTTTGTCTTTAGTATAGTACGCATTTCGTGGAGCCGTTTGAACACTGCCATTTCCGACTCTTTCTGCCACAACCCCTAATTGGTCGTATGCTATAAGATGTGGTTCTAAAAATCTCATTAGTGGTTCATATAAAGAAATATCTATATACTGACCTTCTTGGTTATTTGCGTTTTCTCTTTCATATAATGCGATCATAATTGACAACGCTCCAAAGGCACTACTTACACCATCTGCTAAAGGTATACCTGGTAGGGTGGGTGGTCCAGTTTGGTCTCCATTTATTGATGTAAACCCACTCATTCCTTCTGCGACTGTTCCGAAACCTCTTCTTTCAGCATATGGACCTTCTTGTCCAAACCCCGAAGTTCGCAACATAATTAATCTTGGATTAATTTCTGATAAATCCTTCCATCCAATTCCCCATTTTTCTAGAGTTCCAGGTCTGAAATTTTCAATAATTACATCAAATTGATGAATATTATCTTTAATAATCTTTTGTCCTTCTTTGGAATTTAAATTTAAAGTTACACTTTTTTTATTCCTATTAAGTGATTTCCACAAAAGTGGTATATCTTCTTTTTGCATTCCATATTTTCTAGCATGGTCTCCAAATTTAGGATGTTCTACCTTAATTACCTCTGCTCCAAAATCTGCTAAATGAGTTGCAGTCCAAGGTGCAGCTAACATAGTAGAGATATCAAGAATCTTAAGACCTTGTAATGGTAACTTACTCATATCACACATCTCCTTTTGTTGCTTTTCGAGCTACTTCTTTCTTTTGTTCAAATAAATGTATTGTTTTTTCTTTTTCTAAAATTTTTTTAGCATTTTCATAATGAGGGTAGTCAATCATTTTACCATTATAAACTGCTGAGGCTCTTCCTTCTTTGAGAGCCGTCTCAAATGTTTTTACAATTTGTTCAGACATTAGTACTTTATCAGGATTATTCGAAAAAGCTTTATTTAAAATTTCTACTTGACTAGGGTGAATACAACTCGAACCTACATATCCAATTTCATAAGCCTTTTCTGAGTAAGATTGAAATTCTTTTAAATCGGTATAATTTGCAATACTACCTAGTAGGCCTAAAGGAAGTATATCGTTAGCTTTAGCGACTAAAATTAATTTCATTCTTAAGTAATTTAAAGCTTGTGAAGTACTTTCATCGATGGTGAAACCCATATCATAAGCTAGATCTTCCATACCTAATGATATGCTCTCTATCCTTCTTGAGGCTTTAACAATACTTTCCATATTAAGGAATCCTTGAGCTGTTTCAATTAAAATACTTATTCTAAATTTTCCCTCAGAAAGGTTTCTTTCATTTTCTAAATTAGTTATCCACTGGTCTATTTTAGTAATATCATCTTTTGATTCAACTTTAGGAACCACAATTCCAGTAACGTTATCAATAACAGAGTGAGATATATCTTCAAAAATATGTTCTTCTTCATTATTTACTCGAACGTATACAGGACTGCCACCTTTTATTACTTCCCTTGTTGATGATTTTATTAATTTCCGAGCAGTTTGTTTTTCTGAATAAGGTATACTATCTTCTAAATCAAGAATGATTGCGTCTGCATTTCTTTGTGCTGCCTTTTTTATGAATTTCTCAACATTAATCGGTATAACTAGTCTAGATCGCAATATTGTTTCGTTGGTATTCAACTACGTCACCTGCTTTTCTATTCTTCGTTTAATATTTACGAAGTGTTTTTCCATTGCTACTTTTGCTTTCTCAGCATTTCTATCTATTAATGATTCTATTATCTGTAAATGCTCATCTTGAGCTTCACTTTGGTTCTTTGCCTTTGAAAAGTTAATTACACGCGCTTCCTTAATAAGATTTAGGTTTAGTTCCATAAAGTTAATCAATACTTTATTTTTACTTAATTGGGCTAAAGAGTAATGGAAAATAAAATCTTTATTCTGGCTGTTAACATTGTCAGAGTCATTTATACTTTCGACCACATTTTTCAACTCTAACAAGTCTTCATCTGTTGCATTTTGACAAATTAATTCGACCATTCCCACTTCAATTATTTCTCTTGCTTCTATAAGCTCTAAAATTGCTGCTTTTCTGATTTGGTCAATAAACTTTTGCCCAACACCGTGGGTTTCTTTTATATCTTCCTTTAATATCCTTCCTCCTCCTGGGATTGTTTCAATTATTCCTTGAGATTCCAAAACTCTAAAAGCATCCCTCAATGTTCCACGCGAAACCTCCATATCTTTTGCAAGGACTCTTTCAGAGGGTAGTTTATTTCCTATAACATACTCACCATTATCTACTTTATTCTTTAATATATGGATAACTTGTTCATATAACCTTTTATATTCTACTTTCATAATTAAAGTATCCTCCTTTATTGGAATAACATACTTTAATTATAGCAAACTTCTACTATTTTATTCTTTAATATATTGAAGAATGAAACCTAATACAGCAGCTATTGCACTTAATGTAAAGGCAAATGTCGAAAGATACTCTTTACTATTCATAATAAGCATTTCACTTTGTACAACTAATCCCAGTGCTTGGCCTATTACTAACAACATTCCCAAAAATATAAATCCTACTAAACTTACGATAAACAAAACCTTTATAGAATCCCTCATTTATTTCAGCTCCTTTTATAAAGTTGGAATCGGTAACACTTCTATAGCGATAAGCCATCCTATAAGACCTATAGGAACTACATAGTAAATGACTAATGGCATAAAAGTTTTAACAGGGTCAATACCCGAAATTCCACTAGCAATAAATATTGGTGCTCCACCTGGAGGAGATGCACCTTCAGTCGATGCAAATACTAAAATCGTAACAGCTGCTACTACGGGAGGTATTCCAACAGCAACCAAAGCACTAAACGCAACTGCACCAATTGCAGTCACTGTTGCAGTTGCTGTTAATGGAGATGCAACTAATATAATTAAAACACCTATTAATAAAGCAACCACCCAAGCTGACAAATCGAATGAATCCATAAGTGCCCCAAGTTGTTCAGGTAGTTTTAGGCTCTTAAGTACATCACTGGCCGCAAATGAGAATAATAAGATAACACCTATAACACTAAAGCTAGAGATAGAGCCCTCTAAAAACTTAAACCAATTATTTACAGACTTCGGTAAAGTGTTCCAACCCACGATTATTGCAATAATAGATATTAATATAGGGACCCATACGATAATAGAAATTGCACCTATTCCATCTTCACCAATACGTGCAGGCTGTGATAGAAGTTCTGATATTGGTCCAATTGTTACAAATACTGGAATTATTATTCCTAGGAAAATCAACAGGGAAGTCCAACCTTGTTTTAATGAGCTAGCTATACCTAGAATATTCTCTGGTGCTACCGCTTTCACTTTATCTCTTTTTACAAATATAAAAACAACAAGCAGTCTATAAATTAATGTATATAACCCTGCAACAAGTAGCGCAACATATAACTGAGATTCTGATACTACTGCACTAACAGATGCGGCCCCAAGCAATATAAACATCGATCCATTAGGAGGAAACGATATTCCCATACCCGCATTTCCTGCAGCTATTGTTGCTGAAGTCTCATTTTTCCACCCAGACTTATTCATCCACGGTATAGTTATAGCTCCAACTGTTGCTGTATTTCCTGATCCAGAACCTGATATCATACCAAAAATTGCTGAAGCTATTGTATCTACATACCCTGCCCCACCAGGTAAACGTCCCACTAATGAGTTTAAAATATTAATCAATTTATTAATAAGTCCAGTTTTCTCTATTAAATAAGCCATAAATACAAAAGACATTGCTGCAAATAATACTTGATGGGTAGCGCCGAATTTTAAGCCTGACCACATCAAATCTAAAACATCTTTACCTCCAAATAAAGCGGTTACAATAAATCCAATAATCATCGCTTCTCCTATATTTCTTTTGACAATTAGGACCCAACTAATAATGATTAGAATATATATTAATAGTGCCCAAATAGATAATCCCATAAACTTTCCCTCCTGAAATTTGGTTTACTGGTTCATCCAGTTAACCGGATTATAAATGAGATAAATTAAAATGTCAATATATAAATATTCAGATTAATTTCATAAATCGTCCCAATGTTGTTTCATATCGATTCCTTAATAAGAATATTTATACAAGAATTTCAAGTTTAAGTTAGCCACTTGATTTGTGTAATTCTGCTATATTTATAATCACTTATTTTTACTAGCTAACAAGTAATTGCAGTTTTTTAAAGAAGGCTTCCGAGCTGTCTAGTAGTATTTTACGGGTGATGTTATTCATACACTGCTCAATTAGGTTAATTGTCTTATTTGTAACTTCTTTTATCCTTTTCCCCTTCGGGATAAATCATCTAATTAGCTTATATTGATACTCTTTAGTTTCACTTTCATTAGATGCGTAAGGTCGTGCAAAGAAAACATCTGTTACAAGTGAGTAGCTCGCAACCTCCAGCAAATTCAGATCCGTCATCCAACGTAATCATTTATTATCATTGTTTTACACAAACCATTTATATACATCAACCAAAACTGTGTATTCCAATCTATTTATATACCATACGCATGGATTTTTGCAGATCAAAAATAGGTTCAAAGCACACAAATACAACTTTTTAATACATATTTCAGTTGCAATTGTTATGTAGGTCTATTATCATCTCGTAGGTTTTACAATAAAAACTCCACTTTTTCTTTCTTCTATTTTTATACCTAAACCTAAAATAATGTTTTTCCCTTTTCCCGGATTATATAATAAACCTATAGGTATATTATATTGTACCGCACTGCCTGTATGTCACCTTTTACTCTTCCATCTTCTGGTTTATTAGGTGGTTGCAATTCAATATATTTAAAACTTAAGTTGTTTTTATCAAGCTAATGTATTTGCTCACCGTAGTTATCTAGTGATTACGTTATTCTGCAAGATAAGATAAAGCTTTTTGGCTGGTTTGTAAAACCCTCTAACAAGATCATTCATTATATGTCTGGTATTCACATATTGATCAGGTGGAACTCCACCACTTCCACCTGTTGATCCACGTCGTCCATTTTCATTTTAAAAACCTCAGTTCTATAAAGTTATATGTTTTCTTCTTCAAATAAATCCCTTCGTAATTTAGGCATTCTACTACCTAATTCTCTTATGTTATCTTCCATTTCTATTTTCCATTTCTCAAATGCATATGTTTCCGCTAGTTCTATACGAAAGTTCGCATGATCAATTTTTGTTATTTTTAATGAATCAACCCCTAGTTTTACTAAGCGATCCATTGTTAATAATTCTCTTTCCTTTAACCCCAATACATCATGTAAAATCCACTTTCCAAGAATATTTTGCGGATTGGTTTGCAAACTTTTGCCAGCATCCTGTGTAACAATAGCTTCTATTGCCCTTCCATCTGGTAGGTGTAAATAAAATGCTGATGAGGCATTTCTCTCCTCTTTATTAAGAGCATTAAAACCAAAAAAGTTTGGTTTTACTCGATGGATCCATTTAGAAATCGGTATGTATGCTTCGAAGGCGGGACGTGGTATTCCGCTCCCCTTACTTTTTGAAGCTGCATTCCATGCATTAAATCCGGACTTTTCCTCGACTTTCATGTCTCTATCCGAGTATATAGGTAAATAAATGACATCTTTTGTATCATCCACTTTATCGTTTTCCGGTAGTTCTATCATCTGCAAGAGCTCAAAAGGGTCCTCATAATTTACAATAGGAATCTTCTTTAATATATTACTTTGAGAAGCATTAAACTCTTTTAATAATACGCTTTTACTGGAATAGAACTTATAGTGATTCAGTGTATCAGTAAAGGTATATGTTCCTCTTTTTTGATCAATCAACTTTAAAGAGTCCATCTGAATGAAATCATAATTTGTTTCCATAATATTCATCACTCCATCATCACGAGTGATATTGTGATAGAGATCATAATCTGTATTATATTGTCTCTTATCTAATTGGATTCGTTCATTTCTTAGTTCTGCTACTTTCTTTATTAAATATTCATGTTCATTTTCTCTTATTAAAGGAGCAAGTTCAGTCGGAGAAGCTTTGTTAAACTCTGCCACTTTTTGAAAGGTAGAATCACGTGTATGTATCCATGTTTTAAGTCCTATTCCAATCCTCTTGTTGTCTAGTCGTGCTATAACATCAAATGCAGAATCCTTTCTCGTTAAATCTTCCACATTCTTAAACACCTTTGCAAATAATTGTTCATGATTCCTATAGTACAAATATGGTTTTTTGGCATTGGAACCTGTTTTATTATCTTTAAATAGACCAGATAATGAACCAAATATTTTCAAATACTTTATATACTCATCTTTTTCTTTTTTATTCATTTGATTCCATATACTAGTCATAGAGTCACACCTTTTCTATAAGATTATTTACTTCCTCATACATTAATAAATAAGAGATCCTTAAAAAAGATCTCTTATTATCTGCTCAATTCAACATATAAAATTCATTCCACTCTCTTTCTCTAATAACCCGTTTGTATTGCTCTTCATTTAATAAGGGTCTCATACTTTTCTTTAATAGAACCTCTAACTTTTCTTCTGTATCACAGTTCGAAACAGCATAAGACTCACCTATATTACTACCAAACATCCGTGTAAAGGTTAATATAGATTTGTTAGGGTCTAGAACCCGTTCATTTTTAATCGTATTGTTTAATGCTTCTGTAATACGTTTTGCAATTGTACGTATTACAGGAACTACAACACTGTTTCCGGCTTGCTTATATAGAGGGCCATCTGCCATATCAGTCGGTAGCATAAATGATTTAGGAAACCCTTGTATATTGAAGGTCTCACGTGGTGTTAATTTTCTTATACCTTGATCAGATAGAATTAGAGGTACATTATGACCACCTGTCCCCATATTGGCGGTCAAAGTTGGGACTACCCCACTCATATTTTCTCTTACATACTTTCTTCGCCATTGATAGATTGTTTTTTGACTTCTAATTTTAGTCTCTAATTCATCATAAAAAGATGGGTTCTTTTCCGCTGTGTAATAGTACTTTTCATTAACTGGATCCTTAAAAGAAATAAATTGATTTAGTTGTGCAGTGAGTGGAACTGGATCCGGGAAGTAAAATTGTTCAAATGCTTCCTTGGATCTAAATGCGACTATATAGATTCGCTCCCTGTTTTGTGGGACATTTGCATAGTCCTTTGCATTTAAAACAGCCCATTTTAAATAATATCCATTTTGCTCTAGCCCTTGACGAATAACCTTAAAAGTATTTCCCTCATCATGAGTTACCATGTTTTTCACATTTTCTAAAAAGACAACTTCAGGCTGTTTAGCTATAATTATTCTTAGCGTTTCAAAAAATAAATCGCCACGCTCATCTTCAAAACCTTTACGGTACCCCGCAACACTAAATGCTTGGCAAGGAAAACCAGCAAGTAAAACGTCTATATCAGGAATTTCACTTTCCTTTACATCCCTTATATCACGTTCATCTACTTCTAGATTAAAGTTTAGCTCATAAGTTTTACGTGCATTTTTATCAAACTCATTAGCATACACGACCTCGTATTCGGCCAAATCGTTGAACCCCAAATCTATTCCGCCAACTCCTGCGAACAAACTTGCAATTCGTCTTTGCTTAATACCGCTCATATAACATAACCCCTTCAACTACTTATACTTAAATTATAGCATTTTATGATGAAATTTGTAGAAAATATATCTGTGCAACTCTTACATAATTACTTTTAGATAATGATTATGATCATAATCTGCATTTCTTGGTACAGGCCTAATGGGATTATATCACGAAATTTTCATATCAATTCCAAGCAATAATCAATTTTCCTTTCTTATTGATTAATGAAATCTAATATTTCCAGTAGCGAACTCCAGTTTTACACACTATAACTTACTTTGTTTATTAATATTCAAATTAAGAGTACATTCTTTTATGTTATACAGGTAATTAGAAATTTTATATACTCTCCCCAAATGCTTTTGACAATCGATACACAGCTTCTGATATTTGCTCTTCTTTAATATTTGCAAAGCCAATCACTAGTTCAATTTTGTCTTTTTTGTAATTCCTTTTCTTTAATTGGAATCGTCTGATTGAATACACTTCTAATTTTTCTTTATCGACCCTTTTTTCAAATTGTTTGTATGATAAATTTGTTTTAATTCTAGCTAAAAAGTGTAGTCCGGCTGGAATATTCTCTATTTCTACATCTTGGCCAAAGGTTTGTACTAACTCATCGATTACTTTCCTTCTTTTTCTTTCGTATATTAAGTTCATCTTTTTTAAATGTCTCGTATATTCACCGCGTTCTATAAAATAGTGCAATGTATAAAGCGTTAATAAATTACCACTTTGTATTAGGTGCTGATTGCGGTTTCGATATTCTCTTAATAATTTTGGGGGCAGCACCATGTAGCTTACCCGTAATCCAGGTAGAATTGTCTTTGAAAAGGTTCCTGTATAAATGACTCGCTGATTTCTATCCAAGCTTTGCAAGGAAGGAATACTATCCGTTTCATACTTAAACTCACTATCATAGTCATCCTCAACAATATATCTATTCGGCTTCTCAGTAGACCAGTTAAGCAGTTCGATTCTTCTAGATACTGGCATGATTTTTCCAGTTGGAAACTGGTGGGAAGGAGTAATAAATAGGAAATTAATATCTGAGTTTATTCCTTTGATACTAGCCCCTTTTTCATCTATATTAAGAGTTCTCACATCAAATCCCATATTTTTTAAAAGTGTATAAATACGAGAGTATCCTGGATCTTCCATAGCAGCCACTGTTTCATTATCTTGCGTTTCCATCAACGTATGTATTAAAGGCTGTGTTCCTGATCCAATAACAATCTGTTCAGGCTCACATTTTATACCACGTGAGATTGTTATCATTTTTGCGATGGATTCCCTCACTAGGAAAGGCCCCTGAAAATGGGGAATTTCGGAGAGTTCTTTTTTGTGGTTTTTTAGTGCCTCACTTTGACATTGTAACCATTTATCAAATGGGAATTTAGATATATCTGCTGTCATATGTGAAAAAGATAACCACCCCTCACGATCATTAGTTGTTTCTTTTAAATCAGTTGGCAATTCATTATCATTAGGCATTTTTGTAGAGGAAAATGGCATGATGTTCTCTACATAATAACCTCTTCTTTGTTTTGTATAAATATATCCTTCAGCAATCAACTGTTCATAAGCATTTGTTACGGAATTCACACTCACATTTAACTGATTCGCTAAACTTCTCTTAGATGGCAATTTTTCATGAGCTTTGAGATTTTCATTCAGTATATGATCTTTTAACTCCATATAAATTCTTTGATAAATATAATCTCCACGATCATTGTTTTTTAGAGTCAAAAACATAAAATCCCTCCCAATCTGGTGCCTTTATTATTGTGTATCTGGCACTTTTCATTGTACCACAAAACAGTCATAATACACTTAAATAGGGAGGAATTTATATGTTAAAATCAGATATAACGACAAAAGACTTACAAGAAAAAAGAGAAAAGTACGTATCTAAAGCTGTAAGTAATGGTAATTTAAATATCGCATCTCAAGCAAGTGGGTCTACAATCACAGATAAAGACGGAAAAGAATGGATTGATTTTGCGGGTGCAATAGGAGTTTTGAATGTTGGTCACAGTCATCCGAAAGTTACCGAGGCAGTGAAGGAACAGGTGGATAAATTCTTACATCCGGGATTCAACGTCATGATGTATGAAGGATATATTCAATTAGCTGAAAAATTATGCAACGTAACACCAGGAGACTTTGACAAACAAGCCATTCTATTAAACTCAGGCGCAGAAGCAGTCGAAAATGCTGTTAAACTAGCTAGACGATATACAAACCGTCCTGCTGTTGTATCTTTTAATCGTGGATTTCACGGTAGAACAAATCTCACAATGGGAATGACGAGTAAAGTAAAGCCATATAAATTTGGATTTGGTCCATTTGCTCCGGAAACATATCAGGCACCTTTCCCGTACATGTATGAGAAGCCAGACCATCTATCAGATGATGATTATGTGAACCAAAAGATTGAGGAATTCAAAGACTTCTTCCTCTCTACGGTTGCTCCAGAGATGGTCTCTTGTGTTGTGATGGAGCCTATTCAAGGAGAAGGCGGATTCAACATCGTTCCGAAAAAGTTTATCCAGTATGTAAGCGATTTCTGTAAACAGCACGGCATTGTGTTTGTTGCCGATGAAATTCAAACAGGTATGGGTCGTACAGGAAAATTATTTGCAACAGAACATTTTGATATTGCGCCAGACTTAATGACTGTTTCCAAATCATTAGCAGCAGGACTTCCGTTAAGTGCTGTTGTAGGTAAAACGGAGATTTTGGATGCTGCAAACCCTGGTGAATTAGGTGGTACATTCGCAGGAAACCCAGTAGCTTGCGCAGCTGCACTTGCTGTTTTTGATGTAATAGAAGAAGAAAATCTGCTTCAAAAATCAGAAACGGTCGGAGATAAGATTGAAAGTAAACTAACTGAGCTATCTCATAAACATGAGTGTATTGGAGATATTCGCCGTTTAGGTTCTATGGTTGCGGTTGAATTAGTTGACCATCCTGAAAGTAAACAGCCTAATCCTGAGAAGACAGGCGCCATTACTAAATATGCGAATGAAAATGGCTTGCTCCTACTTTCTGCTGGTTTAAAAGGAAATGTGCTTCGTTTCTTAGCACCACTAAATATTACCGATGAAGAGTTAAATAAAGGTTTCGATATATTAGAACAAGCTTTTTCTAACTAATTTTTAAATACAAAGGAGGAATGAACATGACCATTCGAGTAAACAACCCTGCGACTGGGGAATTTATAGAAGAAGTAAAAATACAATCTAAAGAAGAAGTAAAGCAAGCGATTAAAGAATGTTACGAAGGCTTTAATGATTGGTCTCGTCTTGATGCTCATGAACGTTCACGCTTATTAAGTAAGTGGTCAGATAAAATTCAAGAAAATAAAAACTCTATTGCTGAAGTTATGACAAAAGAAAATGGAAAGCCATTGCACGAATCTTTAGGTGAAGTAGATTATGCAACGAGCTATATTGATTGGTATGCAGAAGAAGCAAAAAGGATCTATGGAAGAACAATACCGGCTAATTCAGAATCCAAGCGAATCATCGTTAGCCACCAGCCAATCGGACTGGTTGCTGCAATAACGCCATGGAACTTCCCGGCTGCAATGATGACAAGAAAGGCTGCTCCTGCTTTAGCTGCAGGGTGCACATTTATTGTAAAACCTGCTGCTGAAACACCTTTAACAGCTATACGAATCATTGAGCTCGCTTATGAAGCCGGTATTCCAAAGAGTGCCATTCAATATGTAAATGGATCCGGACGTGTCATTGGAGGTCTTTTCACTGATAGCGACTATATTCGAAAGATTACATTCACTGGATCAACTCCCGTAGGTAAATCTTTAATTAAGGATAGTGCGGAGACGATGAAGCATGTCACTATGGAACTCGGAGGACATGCACCGCTTATTGTCGCAGAAGATGCTGATCTAGACTTCGCCGTGAACCAAACCATCGGAACGAAATTTAGAAATGCCGGACAGACTTGTGTTTGTGCCAACCGACTGATTATTCACGAAAATATTGTAGATGCTTTTTCCGCAAAATTAAAAGAAGAAGTGGAGAAACTAGTAGTTGGAAACGGTATGGAAGAAGGGACAGATATTGGTCCCATTATTAACAAAAAAGGATATGAAAAGATTGTTGAACAAGTGAAAGACGCAGTTGCAAAAGGTGCTGAAGTACTCGTAGGAGACAAATATGATGAAGATCATGAAAATGAAGCGTACTTCATCCATCCAACAGTCCTTAAACATGTAACGGATGATATGGACATTATGCATGAAGAAACATTTGGACCAGTGGCACCCATTACAACTTTTAAAACGCTAGAAGAAGCCGTTGAGATCGCAAACAATACAGAATATGGACTTGCGGCTTACTTTTTCACCAATGATTATCGCACAGGTACCTACCTACATGATCATCTTGATTTTGGTATCGTCGGTTGGAACGATGGTGGTCCTTCCGCAGCACATGCTCCATTTGGTGGCATGAAAGAAAGTGGTCTTGGACGTGAGGGTGGAATCGAAGGTATTGAGCCTTATTTGGAAACAAAGTATTTATCGATTGGTCAACTATAATAATACTATATGTAGGAGATGAAAAGATGAATGCATCTCCTTTTTTTGTACACGTATTTAAAAAACGCTAGTGAATTTATTTCACTAGCGTCATGTTGTATTTATGATTCATCATCCAATTAACTTTCTGTCCAATCCACAATGAAGTTCGCAAATACATTCGCTACTTCAACGACACTATCTAGATCCACATTTTCATCTGGGCCATGCATGTTTTCTTGAATCGGTCCGAAACAGATTCCGGCACGATTATAATATTGTGTAAAGCGCGCATCATTTCCTGCTGCTCTACCAATTGTATGTACATCACGCTCTAAAACGCTCCCAGCTGTATTCAAAAACTCCTTAACAAAAGGGTCTTCTGGATCCTGATACCATGGTTCTGTCGACCACCCGAACCATTCAATTTCCGGCGGGTGCTCTTCAAGCCACTCATCGCCTGCAACTGCTTGTTGAATCGTGTCTTTGATTAACTGTTTGATCGTAGCTCGATCTTCTCCCGGGATAAAGCTTATTCGGCCTTCTAAAGTTGCTTCACCAGGAACTGTGGACACCCAGTCACCTGCTTCGAGTACGCCAAGGTTTAAATGGACAGATTGACCGGAGCCTTCTTCATATAATTTAAACCGAACGTTTTCAGCTCGCCAGTTACTTAGTTCCTCTAATGCGTTATATACTTTATACATTTTGGAGATCGCATTTATTCCTTCGTGTGCAAGACCAGCGTGTGCCGTTCTCCCAACTACTTTTACTCGGAAGTACATAATTCCCGCATGTGAAATAGTCATTTGCAAATTATGCGGTTCTGATGATATCAAGCCATCGGTTAAGAATCCTTCTTCCATACAAGCTAGTGCGCCACCGCCGCCTCCGGATTCCTCTTCAAGGACAGAATGAAGCTGGACATCCCCTTTAATCGGATAGTCTAATGCGATTAATGTTTTCAAAGCAAACCAATTTGCTATTAAACTAGCCTTCATATCAGCGGATCCTCGACCATATAACTTTCCATCGATGATTTCGCCACCCCACGGATCTACTGTCCAATTTGAAGTAGGTTCTGGTGACACAACATCTATATGACCATGAAGTGTGAGAGATTTGCCGTTTTCTGTTCCACGGTGAATACCAATAAGATTCTTACGACCAGCATAATCAATGCCTGAGTCGACAAAGGCTTCATGTGATTTCAGTTTTTCGTAATCTGGCTGAAACTCATGAATTTCCAATCCAAGTTCTTCATATTTCTTCTTCATATACTGTTGTCCAGCCATCTCGTTTCCAATGACGGTTTCTATTTGGACAATTTCCTGAATGGTTTCAATTAACTCTGTCTTATTCTCTTCAATATATTTTCTGATTTTTTCTTTCAATGTTATTACTCCTCTGAACGAATATTATGCTATTATTTTTTATACTCGTCGTTCATCCATTCCATGGATGTTGCATATTCCAATGACTCATCATCGCCTTCTAAGTAGTTAGGCATAACTTTTCGTAGTTCGAATCCGTTCTTTTTCTGAAATGTCATGACAAGATCATAAATTTCTCCGTTCATCACTTTCTCTGCGTATTCCTCTGCATGCATATCATCCGCATACTTATGGAATCCAGGCATTCTACCACCGATCATAATACTTTTTAAATTAAATTCTCGGCATATCTTTCTTCGCGCTTCATATAATTTTTTCCCGATTTTTAATTGACGGTAGTCAGGATCAACTCCAACCTCAATCCCATATAAATTTTCCCCATTCGGATTATGATTTCGGATATATCCATCTCCTGATATTTCCTCATAAGAATGCTCATATCCATACTCATCAAAATTTACTATAAGGCTTAAAGCACTTCCAACTATCTTGCCGTCATACTCTGCTATCACTTGACCTTCTGGAAATATTTCAAATTGACTCTTTATTTGATTATAATTGAGAGACATATCAGGTCCAAAACAGCGATAAGATAAATCTGCAGCCTCTTTTAAATCTTCTTCTTTCATATGTCTAATGACCACTTGGCCTTTCGTGTTCACTTCTTCTATAGGTGCCATTCTTCCGCCTCCTTGTACTTTTAAACAATAGATATTACCAATGTAAAGTCACACTAAATAGCGAAACTTTACATTGGTTTATTATTGGACTTATAAATTCTCTTGAAATGCTGTTAATGATTCATCAATAATCTCAATCATTTTATCTATTTCTTCTTTTGTTACAGTTAACGGTGGAGCAATCGCTACAATATGGTTATGCGTACCCGCACTTCTTAAGATTAATTGACGCTTAAAACACTCATCGACAACTGCATTGGAAGGAAATACACCTTCAGCAAAATGTTTATCATTCGCTGGATCTTCATATAATTCAAATGCTGCAAGTAATCCAACATTTCGTGATTTTGTTACGATTGGGTGCTTTTTCTCTAAATAATCTAAACCTTTTTGTAAATGATCTCCCATTTCTTTCGAGTTGTTAACCAAGTTCTCACGCTCAAGTAATTCAATGTTTTTCAAAGCTACTGCACAAGCTGTAGGGTGTCCACTATACGTAAAACCGTGAGCCATTACTGCATCGTAATTATCGAGTGTATTCTTAATCTCGTCATTCACCATAACTCCACCAAGCTGGGAATAACCGCTCGTGAGTCCTTTAGCTATCGACATTGTGTCTGGTACTACATCCCAGTTATTCACACCAAACATTTCTCCAGTTCGGCCAAATCCTGTAATAACTTCATCAGCCATCATTAAAATGTCATATTCATCACAAATATCTCGGACTGCTTGCATGTAACCTTTAGGAGGAATATTTACGCCACCTGCTCCTTGAACCGGCTCAAGTAAAATTCCAGCAATCGTATCGCTTCCTTCACGTTCGATGATTCCACGGATAGACTCTGTGTAATTTGGATGGTCTTTATCACCTAATTCGCACTCTAATTCATGAGGTAGTGCGTGGTGAATATCCTCAATAAATGATCCTGCAAATTCGTGAAACGCTGGAATAGCAGTCGCTGTTTGTGATGCTAAAGTTACCCCGTGATAGCCTTTACCTAAAGAGATAAACTTCCTTTTTTCAGGCTTTCCTTTCAGTCCCCAATAAAATCTTGTTAACTTAAGCGCTGAATCATTGGATTCCGATCCACCAGAAGTAAAGAATACAGAATTTAAATCCCCTGGTGTGAGAGATGCGAGTTTTGCCGCAAGACGAATAGCTGGTTCATTTGAAAACCCTTTGAACGATGAACTATAAGCAATATTCTCCATTTGTTTTTTTGCTGCATCTACTAGTTCTTGCTGTCCATGCCCAACATTCACATTCCAAAGCATTGACATACCATCAATATATTCTTTATTATCTATTAAATTTGTAGTATAGATCCCTTTCCCTTTTGAAAAAATAACGTTCGGTCCCTCTTCTGAAAATTGTTTTAAATGAGTTGCTGGATGAATGAAATGTTTTTTATCTAACTCCGTTAATTCTTTTACATTTGTGTCTTTCAAGTTTTGTGTAGTCATGTGTAAATCCTCCTCTTATAATTTCCCTATCATAATATTTAATACTTTCTTCACAGTTTACTGTGCGATTTCTTCAGCAACATATTTCGGTTGTTTTTCTTTTTTATATGAGATCTTAAAGCCCGTAAATCCATAGATTACAGCAATAAGAGGGCTAATTAAACATAGAAATGCAAATGGTAAATAACTAAAAGTGGGTACTCCTAATGTTGCTGCCATAAATACACCACATGTGTTCCATGGGACAAGTGGAGATGTCATTGTTCCGGCATCTTCTAGTGTTCTCGATAAGTTTTTGGATTTCAAACCTCTCTTTTTATATTCATCTGCATACATCCGGCCTGGTATAATAATAGACATATATTGTTCACAGCCTACAACGTTAGCAGTAATACATGTAGCAACTGTTGCAGATATTAAACTCCCTGTGCTTCTTGCGAATGTCATAATCCCTTCTACAATTACTTCAAATATTTTAGTAAACTCGAGTACTCCACCGAAACACATTGCAATAATGATGAGTGAAATTGTAAACATTACTGATTCTATTCCACCATTGTTTAGTAAACTATCAACTACTGCAACATCTGTATCAACTGAATAACCATAATATAAAACGTTAATTGCTTCCCCGATAGGAACCTTTTGTACAATAATTGCACAAATAGCTCCTAAAATTGAACCTATCGTTAATCCTGGTAGTGCAGGTATCTTAAAGACCATCATAACAATAACGAACATGGGAACAATGAGTAACCATGGAGAAATGATAAAGATATCATTCAGTTCCGCTTGTAGTAATTGAACTTCTGAAAGTCCTGCACCTTGACCAGAATATTTAAAGTCTAAGATAGCAAACAATATTAACGATATAACTAAAGCCGGTACGGTTGTAAACAGCATATGTTTAATGTGTTCAAACAACTCTCCACCAACAATTCCTGGAGCTAAGTTTGTTGTTTCAGATAAAGGTGATATTTTATCTCCAAAATACACACCTGAAATAACTGCTCCTGCGACCATAGCTGGATTAATACCAAGACCATGACCAATTCCCATGATAGCGATTCCAATTGTTCCAGCAGCAGTCCACGCGTTTCCAGAAGCAATGGATACAATAGCTGAAATTGCGCATGCTGCAACTAAGAAATAACTAGGGGAAAGGATGTCCAAGCCATAATAAATCATTGTTGGAACGATCCCACCCGCAATCCATGACCCAATAATTGTTCCGATTACCATAAGAATTACAACCGCTTGCAGAGCTAATCGAACTGCATCTAACATCCCTTTTTCGATTTCCCACCACTTAAATCCTAATCTAAAGGCTACAATTGTAGCTACACCCGCACTCAGTAATAAGGGGATATGTGGATCTGTATCATAAATAAAGATCCCTACAATTAATGCGAATACCATAAAAACAATTGGAATTAAAGCCTCAAATAACGTCGGCCTTCTTATATCTGTTCGCTGATATTCTTTATTCATTTGGGCCTCCTCATTTTTATTTCATACCAATGGATACATACTTTTCTTCAACATATTGTAAAATCCCTGACTTTCCACCTTCACGTCCAATACCACTTTCTTTATAGCCACCAAAAGGCCCCTGGACAGTTACTGGTGCAGCATCATTAATACCTACTATTCCATATTCAAGTGCATTCATCATACGTAACCCACGACCTAAATCTTTTGTAAAACAGTAAGCTGCGAGTCCATAAGGAGTGTCGTTTGCCTTATGAATAGCTTCTTCTTCATTTTTGAACGTGAAGATTGGAGCTACAGGTCCAAATGTTTCTTCTGTGGCAATTAACATGTCGTCATTGGCAGAAGCAATCACAGTCGGTTCAAAGAAGTAACCTTTTAAATCATCCCTTTCGTACGGTTTTCCTCCGCATAAAATTTTACCATTATGTTTTAAAGCATCTTCAACATGACTTTGTACTTTATTGAATGAATTTTCATTAATTAACGGGCCTACTTGCGTCCCCTCGTCCATTCCATTCCCTATTTTTAAAGTAGCTGTTTTTTCTGCTAGTTTTTTACCAAACTCTTCAGCAATACTTTCCTTTACATAAATTCGGTTTGTACAAATGCACGTTTGGCCATTATTTATAAAGTTTGTTGCCATTGCGCCTTCTGCAGCAGCATCAAGATCAGCATCCTCAAATACAATAAATGGAGCATGGCCACCAAGTTCCATGGAGAGGTTTTTTACAGTATTCGCAGTATCTCGAATAAGCATTTTTCCTACAGCTGTTGATCCTGTAAATGTTAACTTCCTTACTTTTGAACTACCTGTCAATTCAGGACCAATTTCTTCCGCAGATCCGATGAGTAAGTTAGCGACTCCTTTTGGAAGTCCAGCTTCATGAAAGCACTCAAACATTCTAATTGCTGACAAAGGCGTATCTGGAGCTGGTTTGATGATAATCGTACAACCTGCAGCAATAGCTGGAGCAATTTTTCGAGCAATCATTGACATTGGAAAATTCCAAGGTGTAATTGCGGCAGCAACTCCTATAGGTTCTCTTAGGAGCATGAGGTGCTTATTTGGATCTGAAGGTGGAATTGTTTCTCCATACATCCGTTTCGCTTCCTCTGCATACCATTCAATATATGCAATCGAACTCATGACTTCCCTCTTCGCTTCAGCTAACGGTTTTCCCATTTCCAAAGTAATGGTCTTTGCTAAGCTATCTGTTTTACTTTTCATCTTTTGTGCAATGTCCATTAAGTACTTTCCACGTTCTGCTCCTGTTTTGTTTTTCCATAAAGAAAAGGCCTCATTTGCAACTTCAATTGCCTCTTTTGTTTCTTCTTTTCCTGCTGATGCAACTTGTTCCAACACATCTCCTGTTGCTGGATTAATAACGTCTAATGTTTCGCCAGAGTTCGCTTGGCGCCATTCACCATTTATATATAACATAATACTTCCTCCTAAAAATTTATCTCGCCTATTTCCGGAATCTGAATCCTTAACAGAAATTGCTTACACATGAATCGTAAGACATGTTTACCCTTACAAATTTGACTATGGAAAGTAACCGTTTACAATCCTCGTGAAAGAAAAACTTTGAAAGTCTAGCTTACCTGTACAGTTTTACTACTTTCCATATTAATTTAATTTGGTTGAATCTACTGATAATTATAACGACCAGTTGGTGTTGTCAAAAGGACCAGAATAGATTAAATTTAGGTACCAGATGTAAGGGTGATAAAAGATCAGTTAAAATGCATATTATAGGGAAATAACGTAAAATACATATCAAGAAATTGAATGAGATAACATGAGAAGATATTTTCCAATGAGGAGGACCTATATGCAATTACTAGGCCTACACCACGTATCAGCCATAACCGCTTCGGCAAAAGAAAACGTCAATTTTTATACAAAAACATTAGGAATGCGTCTTGTGAAAAAGACGGTGAATCAAGATGAGCCATCGATGTATCACCTGTTTTATGGGGATGAGAAAGGTCGCCCTGGCACGGAGTTTACTGCATTTGAAATACCACATGCTGGGAGAACACATGAAGGAACGAACAGTATTACGACAACTTCTTTACGTGTTCCAAGTGATGCTGCTCTTTCTTTTTGGAAAAAACGTTTCGAAGATCATTCTATCGAACACGATGAAATCCAGGAACGGTTTGACAGACAAACGATCCGCTTTCGAGACTTTGAAGGACGGCGTCTCATGCTTGTGTCGGATGAGACAAATATTGGTGTTGCTGGTGGACGTCCATCTGCACACGAGGAGATTCCAATCGAGATGGGGATTGTCGGTCTAGGTCCAGTGGTCTTTACCGTAGCTGATTCTCAGGCGACGTTTTCATTTCTAACAGGGATCTTTGGTTTTCGATATGCTAGGAGTTATCCTAGCATCGAGGATGAACTAAGAAGGTGGATGGGTAGACTAGATCCTCACGAGAAGAGCCATTCTGTGTTTATAGACTGTTGTTATTTCTGTTCTGTTTATATTCAAGAACCAAATAGAGTTTTAATCGAACTGGCAACCAGGGATTATAGAAGAACCGTCTTCTA
>JAPFDS010000063.1 GCA_026168805.1 Caryophanales bacterium
GAGTGAATTTCATAATTCACAGCCCTTGCAGGGCAAGGGTTTCAAAGTATAAAAAAGGAAGTACCTCCCCAAATCTTGTATAATGGTAGTTGAGTAAAGACTAACCAAAAGACTGGAGGAGTACTCCCTATGACCATTATACGACAACCAAGTTTATTTAGCATCCAAGAATTATATGATATGGAACCTACCCAAAAATATGATGCGATTATTTCAGCGATAGATTTGGATGCTGTTTATTATGAAGTTAGTAAAAAGTCTATAATTGGTGCGCCTATAGAACTAAATTATGCAGCCATGATTATTTCTGTTTTTATTCGTTATATTGAGCGCATTCCGACGATAAAAGATTTAGTCAAGCGTCTTAATCACGATATTGCTTTTAAGCTTAATTGTGGGTTTCTGGTTTCAGATGAGATTCCATCTGAGGCGTCTTATTCCAGACTTCTAACGAAGTTAAGTGATTCCAACATCTTGGAACAAGCTCAAGAAAAGCTTATTATTCAAGCCATTTCAGAAGGCTTTATCATAGATGACACAGTCGCTATTGATGCAACTCATTTTGGAGCCCGTGATCAAGCGCAGCCAAAGCAAGAAAAGCCAAAACCAGCACCCAAAAAGCGCGGGCGTAAATCAAAGGCAGAGCGTGAACAATGGCTAAAGGAACAAGCTGAAAAAGAAGCAAATCTGCCAATTTATGAAAAGAAAATTGAAGCACAATTAGACATTCCTTTAACTAAGTTACGCGCTGAAGTTCCTCAAGACCCGGAATGGGGCGTAAAGAAAAATAGCGAAGGTAGAAATGAATTTTGGTTCGGATACAAAGGCCATCTAGCTGTAGGGACCTCGAGCCAATATATCTTACAATCCCTTTTTTCGTCAGGAAATTTAAATGACGGTAAAGCTGCAATACCGCTCTTGAAGGGAATCGATAATTTGCCACTTTCTCATATTCGCTATCAAACGATGGATGCTGGTTACGACTATGAAGCAATTTATATGCAAGTATATCAAATGAACCAACAATCAGTGATTGCCTATAATAAACGGAATGAATCCGAACCCATCGGGTTCGATAAGCATTTTGCCCCTACTTGTTTTAGAGAGCATTCATATCGGTATGACAGCTATGACGCTAAATACGAAACACTGAAATATACGAGCCCAAAAGAATGTAAAGACTGTCCTTTAGCTAATGAAGGTATCTGTCAAAAGGTATTTAAAATGAAAGTAACGACTGACCTTAGACGATATTCAGCACCAGCACGCGGATCAATTGCTTGGAAAAAAATCTATAATTTTCGTATAGCGGTTGAACGAGTCAATGCTTACTTAAAAGAGTTCTTTCAGCTTAACAATGTTCGTTATCGAACAGGAAAACGCGCGAAAGTTCACTTTGATATCGTAACGCTTATTTATAATGCTTCAAAGTTAGCAGCAGATCGCATTAGTACACAATTATATCAAGAGCAATCTGCATAAATTTGAGTTCTAATTAAAAAAATCCCATATTTAAAATTCTGTAGGTCTTTGTATTTTTTAAAATAGCTATTATGAAATTGATTCA
>JAPFDS010000039.1 GCA_026168805.1 Caryophanales bacterium
AAAAATATTCGGATTTTTATTTACTATCTTTATTTAAAAGATGTATTCTATAAAAAGCGTCCTAAACATGTGACTTTCAATTAAATACAAAAGTAGTTTCAGGGTTATATAATTAGCACCCACAAATACTTGACTCAATCTAACTGTACGTTAAGCGTTGACAGAATTCAAAAATAGTGCTTCATTAGGGGAAAGTAACCGAAATTTATAGTTGGATGTTAAAGGAGTTTTTAATTTGGTAGAAACGAAAATGGATTTTTATCATTCGAAAGTAAGGCTTTTTTTTGGAAATATATTTACTATATTCCTTGTTGTTTCTAGTGTTTTAGGAGTCATTTTTTTCCCGGAGGAATCTCTGTTTTTCACTGCCTTGTTATTATTCATCATTGTTTTGTTTAGTTTCTTTACCGTCGCAAATATATTGAAAATGATTCGAGGGTATCCGTATATCACGATTACGGATGAATATATTCAGTTGGATCCGTTTACGAAAAGTGAAATAACCATTTACTTTAAAGATATTGATCATCTAAAGATTCCACCAAAAGGTCCTGTTGAGATTATTTTATATCAAGAAGATGATTTTTTTGCAGCATTATCATTTCATAATAAGGCAAGATTAATTATGAATCGCTTTACGGGATATTCCCCATTTACGCTTAATGTAAAATTTGTTCGAAAACAGGAAAGAGATGCATTGCTAAAGACGTTAGAGCTCATTGCGCGAAGAAAGTGACTCAAGGGTTGGATAAGGAGGGAATGGAATGCCGACGTGCACAAACTGTCATAACAAATGGAGTTGGAAGCAGACGTTTAAAAAGATGATGACGATGAAGTCTGAAATGATTTGTCCATACTGTGGTGAAAAACAGTATCAGTCAAAAAAATCTAGAACTATTGCTCCTTTTTTAAATGTAATTATTTTATTACCGCTTCTGATCAAATTGATGTTTGATGTCTCTAAGGTGCTCACTCTTAGTCTCATCCCAATTTTAGGAGTTTGCATCATGTTACTGTATCCATTTGTAGTCAGATTGACGAGCAAGAATGAATTTCCGTTTGATCGATAAGAAGTTCATTCATCATGGGAGGGAGAAATGAAATGATTATTGGATTGCATCATGCACAAATTACGATTCCAAAAGGTGCAGAAGAAAAAGGTAGACACTTTTATTGTAATATTTTGGGCCTAGAAGAGATAGAAAAACCGGATTCACTCAAGGGGCGCGGAGGATTTTGGTTGCAGGTTGGAGACAGAAGCGTTCACGTCGGTACAGAGGATGGTTTTGACAGACAAACAACGAAAGCACACGTAGCTTATTTGGTAGAAAATCTTTCAGACTGGAAAAATGTGTTGGAACAACATGATATTCAAATAATGGAGGGAGTCCCCATACCAGGATTCGACCGATTTGAATTCAGAGATCCTTTTGGCAACAGAGTAGAGATGATTCAAGAGTTGTAATATAACGTACGAAGCGTAGTCGGGTCAGTTAAATCAAAGGAGGGAGATGGTACAATCTTTATACAAATTTTTTCGAATGTTTATACAATAATTATTGTCCTGTACGTTTTATTTTTTATATTGGATAAATTAATATTTAAAAATACCTTTTTAGAATGGGGTGGTGGAAAGAGTTTTAATAACATGCAGGGCAAAGAATGGTATCGATTACTGACAGGTTCATTTTTTCACCAAAACATATTGCATTTATTAGGGAATTCTTTTGGGATGTATTTTGTAGGGGTTATCCTCGAGGATAAAATTGGAAGTTGGAACTTTTTAGCTATTTATTTAATCGGAAATATAGCGGCATATACCGTTTATGCTCTATTTTCAAACTACACAAAAGGAACTGGGGCATCTCCTGGAATTTATGCTCTCATAGCTTGTATAATTATTTTGCACGTGTATGATCAATCATTTCTCCATTTGCAATTTGGAAACTGGTCTGTAAATTATACATTCGCATATTTAATATTAGGGAACTTTTATGGATTAGGTGCATTTATTGTGCATATTCTTGGTTTTAGTTTCGGTACAATTATTACGTTATTATTTTTATAAGAAAGTAAGAAAATATAAGCAAGCTAAAACGGGAGGTGAGATGATGAGATATAAGATGGGTGATATTACGATTCTTTGTCCTTGTTGTCAACATGACACGTTTGATAAAGATTACAGACAGCTGAATACAAAAGGAGCAACGTTCTTTAACCTCGACTGGGCAAACCGAGATGCTATTATATTAATTTGTAAACAATGTTCATATATTTCATGGTTTATGCAAGAACCACAAGAGATTCAGTAGGAAAAGAGGCATAATTCTTTAATCGCCCCCATATATTATAGGGATTCGTGAATAACTTGGGGGGACATATATTCATCCTATTTGTTTTTTATAAAAACCTTAATATTCAGTTAAATATGTGGGGATTGAGGAAAATGCCTTGACAGCTCTAAAATACATCTGTAATATCTAGGGCACAAATGACTTTCAATTCCCAAAAATACCTCTAGCATGACCACATCTAGATTCCAACTACATCTAGTGTTTTTTTCATAATCCAATGTAAACGCTTACATTGGATTTACACATGCCCCCAAGAGCTTGTCAGCACCTTTGTTTAGGAAGTGCACGCCTACATTCAAGATTAATTATCAGTTAATTTTGATAATTATGAAGGTAATGTTTCGGGAATATGAAAGAATTTTAAAAATTTAAGGAGGATGTAGAAACGTATGGTTGAAAAAACAGTTCGTTTAGATGAGAAAGCATTTGAGCAGTATCCACAGAAACCCCATGGTGGTAAGTTAATTGATCGGGTGGCGACAGGGAAAGAGTTAGAAGAAGCATTGGAAAAAGCAAAAACTCTACCTGCAATTATGGTGGATTTAGAAGCGGCTATAACCATTGAAATGATTGCCACTGGGGTCTTGTCGCCAAATGATGGCTTTATGAATGAGGAAGATTATATTTCCGTATTGGAAAAAGGCCGATTTGCAGATGGCTTAGTATGGCCAACTCCATTAAGCTTTGCACCGGTTGGCGACCAAAACGAACAAGTTGTCGCATCACTTGATGTAGGTGATGAGGTTGTTTTAATCGACCATGAAGAATTACCGATTGCGTTATTGAGTGTAAGTGACATTTTTGAATATGATCGTGAATTCCGTGCTCAAAACTTATTTGGTACGACGGATCGTCACCATCCTGGAGTAGATGCAATCTATCGTCGGATGGGGAATAAAGCTTTAGGTGGACAGATCACACTGATCAATCGTGTAAACTGGGGCCCATTTGAACAACTCCGGCTAACGCCACAAGATACGTGGAATTTATTTTATGAAGAGAAGGAGTTTGAATCAGTAGCTGGCTTTATTACTGGAGCGAACCCAATGCATCGTGGGCATGAGCATATGCATCGGAACTTGTTAGAAGAGGTTGATGGTTTACTTGCACAACCACTTGTTGAAATGGCGAAGCGTGAGTATACACGTCATGAATATCGTATGTTAGCTTATCGTAGTGTGCTAGAAGAGTATTATCCAAAAGAGCGGACTGTGTTGGCTCCACTTCGAGTTACGTATATTTTTGCAGGGCCGAGAGAAACCATTTTACATGCACTCGTTATGAAAAATTATGGTTGTACACACGCAATTATTGGACGTGATCATGCTGGAATTGGTGATTATTATGATAAATACGCAAGCCACACCGTGTTTGATGAGTTTCCAGCAGAGGAGCTAGGCATAGACGTACGGTTGTTTTACGAAGTGTTTTTCTGTGTCAGGTGCAATACAACAACTTCACATCAGGCTTGTCCTCATGATGAGAGTGTGCGTATAAATATTAGTGGTACAGGAATTCGTGAAATGTTACGTCACGGAATTATACCTCCTAAAGAAATTGTTCGTCCTGAATCATCTATGATGGGGATGCAAGGGGTTCAGCCAAAAGGTCGGGATGAAGATGGGAATGCGATCTTGCCTGTAGGTCAGGTGATTAAGAGTATGTTCCCATTCTATTTAACCCACACGAGATTAGGCGGACCAAAGCGTGACACTCCATTGCAAGAAGAAGATCTGACAAATGCTGATTTAGAAGCAGTGATTTTGGATGTTCGGACAAATGGAGATCTCATTTATAAGCAAACGTATGAAGAATATGCTTCAGCTGCAGATATTAATCGAAATTCATCACCAACATGGGTGGATCAAGCGAAAGCGAATATGCACAAACAACAACAAATGGTTATTGCTGATTTAGAAGAGAAAGTGAGCAGTGCCCCTGAGGAAGCGTCAGATGAATATATGTATCAAGATAAGAAAGAAGCGCTAAAAGAGTTAGAAGTAGCTAAGCAAATGGTGAAGGATATTCCGTCGTCGCTTACTCCAGAGGATACTAAATATCGCGTCTGGAATTTAGCTGATTATGATCATTATCGTTAAATGAAATGGATTTCGAGTTGTGAAAATGCCCCGTTACATTATAGCGGGGTTCTTATTCATGTACTGGAAGATCATTTGATAGCAAGTAAATTTTGGAGGTGTCGATTATTTGACTCACATCCAGCAAAATAATTCACGTGCTTGGGTTGTAGCTGTATTCGGAACAATTATTAACCTTTGTTTAGGTGTTCTATATGCATGGAGTGTATTTTCAAAGGCGCTTCAAGATAATTTAGGGTTTACCGCAACAGAAACATCTATTCCTTATAGTACTGCGATAATTGTATTTGCACTTTTTATGGTCCCGGCAGGTATCATGCTTGATAGATTCGGTCCCCGACTCATATTACTCATGTCAGGGATATTGATGGGAGCTGGACTTGTTGTAGCGGGTATCTTTTTAAATGTAATTGGTTTAGTTATTGGTTTTGGTATCATTGCAGGAGCTGCTATGGGCTTTGGATATGCAGCACCAACACCGACGTCAACAAGATGGTTTAAGCCTCATATGAGAGGGACGATTACCGGAATTGTTGTCGGAGGGTACGGTTTAGCACCTGTGTATGTGTCACCGCTATCTGAATGGCTTATTAATGCGTTTGGTGTTTCAACTGCATTCTTTTATTTAGGAGCGTTTTTTACCATTTTACTAGTATTATCGGCCTTCGTTATGAAAGCTCCTCCTGAAGATTGGGTGCCTGTTGGTGGAGAGCCGCCAAAGCCGAAGAAAGATCCACAAAAGGATGAGGTGGCAGCAACTGCTGTGGCGGAAGGTAATGATTACTCACCAGGTGAAATGATGAAAACTCCACAGTTTTGGTCACTTTGGGTAATGTACGCATTTTCAGCTTCAGCCGGTTTAATTATTATTGGACACGTTGCGACGATTGCATCTGTTCAAGGCGGACTTGAAACTGGATTTATTTTCGCAGCATTTTTAGCGATTGGTAACGCCGGTGGTCGAGTGATTACAGGAATTGTCTCCGATAAAATCGGACGAACAGCTACATTAATCATTGTTTTTCTATTACAGGCGATTAATATGTTTGCCTTCGCAGCGTACACAACAAATCTAACATTAACCATTGGTGCTGTTGTCACTGGAGCAACCTATGGGGCATTATTAGCCCTTTTCCCAGCAACAACATGGGATTGGTTTGGACTTAAAAATGCAGGTACAAACTATGGTTTAATCTTTACAGCATGGGGTGTAGGTGGTTTAGTTGGACCGATTATAGCGGGTCAAATTATTGACTCAACAGGAGGATACAACGCAGCGTATATTATGTCAGCAGTTCTCCTAATCATTGCTGCGGTTATGGGGGTATTTACAAGAGAGCCTAAACCCCGAACGTAGGGGTGAATGTACTGAAAAAAGGATTAGACTAGATGTTTTATTTCTAGTCTAATCCTTTTTTTATATTTACTTATTTATTTTCTGGTTCTTCGACTAAGCCCCCTTCACCTTTTGTAGGTCAACCTATACTAAGTATCTAAAAAAAGGTATTGTAGGACAAAGAATAAAACTTCACAAATCGGACATCTTTACAATTATTGCTTACCGCATTATACTAAGTTAACAGATTATTTTCTTTTATGAGTCATTTGGAAGCGCAACCATTCGTTTGACTGAAAAAATAGATTCAAACGATGAACTACATGAGGAGGAATACATCAATGGAACGATTAGACTTTTCTAAATACCCTCAAAAACCTCATGGTGGAAAACTTGTTCACCGTGTTGTAGAAGAGGATCAAAAAGAATCAGAGATTGAAAGAGCTAAAAGCTTACCTAGTATTATGGTAGATTTGGAAGCGGTTATTACAATTGAAATGATTGCGACAGGCGTACTATCGCCAAATGAAGGGTTTATGAATGAAGATGACTATGTTTCCGTCTTGAAGGAAGGTCGCTTGGCAAATGGAGTTGTTTGGCCTGTGCCACTAAGCTTTGCTCCGATTGGTAGTGTGAACAGCGAAATCATTGCATCCCTTTCGGTTGGAGATGAAATTGCCTTAACGAATGAAAAGAAAGAACCGGTTGCATTGTTAAATATTGAAGATATTTTTGATTATGATAAAGAATTTAGAGCTTCTCATTTATTTGGTACGACAGATCGAAGCCATCCAGGAGTCGACTCGATTTTCAGGCGAATGGGCGATACAGCACTTGGTGGGAAGCTAACACTTCTGCAACGTGTGAACTGGGGACCATTTGAAGAATTGCGTTTGGAACCAAAAGATACATGGAGAATCTTTTATGAAGAGAAGAAGTTTGGTTCTGCTGCAGGGTTTATTACGGGAGCGAATCCACTTCACCGAGGACATGAATACATTCATAAAAATATTTTGGAAGATGTGGATGGGTTATTGTTACAGCCACTTGTGGAGATGGCGAAGAAGGAATATACACGTAGTGAGTACCGAATTTTAGCCTACAAGAGTGTGCTGGAAACGTATTATCCGGAAGAACGATCGATGTTAACACCTCTTCGGGTTACATATATATTTGCTGGGCCTCGTGAAACGGTTTTACACGCACTGATTATGAAAAACTACGGTTGTACCCATGCGTTGATTGGACGAGATCATGCCGGAATCGGTGACTTTTATGACAAATATGAGAGCCATAGTATTTTCGATGATTTTTCACCGGAAGAGTTAGGTATTGAAGTGCGTTTATTCCACGAAGTATTTTATTGTACGAGATGTGATAATCTAGGATCAAGCAAATCTTGTCCACACGATGAACAATATCGTATCCAAATATCGGGTACAGCGATTCGTGAAATGCTGAGACACGGAATGCTACCGCCTAAAGAAATTGTTCGCCCTGAATCAGCTCGTATTGCGATACAAGGTATTCAGCCGAAAGGGGTGGACGCGCATGGAGAGGCAACTTTACCTGTTGCGAAAACCATTCAAAGTGTGTTTCCATACTATACAAAAAGAACACGTTTAGGTGGACATAAACGAACAGAACCAATTGATCCAAAAGAGTTAACGATTCGGGATTTAGAGTTGGCTCATATGGATGTACGATCAAATGCGAATAAAATTTATCAAGATATATTTGATGAATTTAGCTATGTAGGAGATACAGACCGAGCGATTCAATCCGAATGGTTAACGGAAGCCCGTGCCGAAATGAAGCATCAACAAGAGATGGTCGTCAAAGATTTGGAATCTAAAGTAGCGGTAGCTCCAGAAACTGCGAGCGATGAGTTTATGTATCAGGATAAAGCAGAAGCAGAACGAGAGCTTCAGGTAGCGAAACAAATTTTAGCAGACCTACCAGAAGATATTGATCAAGAAGCGGCAAAAGAACGCACGTGGAACAATATGCCATACCATCGTTACCGTGCGGGCGATGATTCTGAAGAGTAATATTTACGCTCAAGCGACATTTGTTCGTTTGAGCGTTTTTATGATGGGAAACTGTTGACAATGAGCTGTTTTTTCTGTATTATTTTGATTGCACATTATAATACACACAATGAAACACATATATATACACACAAGAAATGTAAAACGTTACGCCCACACATCGTAGCGTTCAATGAAGATTCGGAAACAATTTGCAAGGAGGGGTAGCTATGGGAGCTCGCCGTGGACGTCCAAGACGCCGTAAAGTATGTTTTTTCACATCTAACGGTATTACACATATCGATTATAAAGATGTAGATTTACTAAGAAGATTTATTTCTGAACGTGGAAAAATTCTTCCTCGTCGTGTAACTGGTACTTCAGCTAAGTATCAGCGTAAATTAACGACTGCAATTAAACGCGCTCGTACAATGGCTTTATTGCCATTATCAGAGTAAATTATATAAATAAAGCCCTTCTACAGTTTTGTAGAAGGGCTTTTTATGTAAAGGAGGCTGGGACAAAGCAAAGTTGTATCTCCAAAAATACGAATAACACTCTCATTTAGCGTAGGAAATATACGGAGACTCCCGCGGGAGCAAAAGCCTAGATGAGACCCCGCAGTGCGGAGCACGAGGAGGCTCATCAGCCGCCCGCAGGAAAGCGAAGTATATTTCCGAAGCGGGTAATTCTACTTTTAAAATTAGAATGTTTGAATATGAGATAGCTTTAAATCTATTGTCTTAGACTCTTTTTATGTAAAGGTTAAGCATCTCTTCTTTTTGGATAAATAGTAATGAGCCGAATAAGGATAATGATAGTGTACACAATCCCTATTGATAAAATAGAATCAGATATTGGGAAAAAGAGTGCAATTATAGTGTACACAACAAACGGAATGGTCGTTGTATAAGCGGTCATTTTCCAAAGAAGAGAATAGTGCAATTTACGTTTAAGTACATATGCAATTCCTTTACCAAGATAGGCGATTCCTGAAATAAACGAAAAAACAATGACGTTTAAGGGTAAGTAATAAAAAATAAAAAAGTAAATAATTCTAAAAAATTGTTTCACCTGTACATTTGCTATTTGTGTATCATTAATCCGGTCAATTAGAGGAGGAATGGAAACAAATAGTAATAGAATGAATAAATAAACTACAACGATATCCATTCCCGTACGGTTCAGTGTAAATAAAGCTTTTTTACGTGGGAGCTTTAAGCTTTCTTTAAATACATTCCAAAAAATCATCGAATTCATCCTTCAACTGTTTATATAGATCACTGGTATGTTGTATGAATAGTTTTGACTCCTATCCTATTATAAACGAATGTATGAAAATATGGAACGAAACAGTTAGCGGAATGATGACATTTACGTTTATACGTGTGAATTGTGTATAATGGATATTATGAAAAATCTATATCGTCTTTTCCCAAAAGAAGTTTCAATCGTGGTATCATAGAAAAAGAAGAAAATTGTATATTCAATTGAAATTTACATGAAATAAATGAATTTCATAATTACCGAAATCAGCTTTTCAATACAATATGTAGTTAAGAAAGGTTCAACGAAACTACATATTGAAGTGAAATAGCATTAAATACGTATTATAAAATTCATTATAATAGTGAAGGAATAGATGTTGAGGTGCTTATATGAATGATACAGAACAAATGAAAGATGGATTTCTTTATTTAATGATTTTTCTTGTGCTTATTGTGGCGAGTGCTTTTATCCCGCTCGTTATTTTACCTGCTACGGTTCTTTTTCCTCTCCCATTTTTGTTATTTGCATACAAATATGATTGGAAAAAAGCGCTTGTCTTTACAATCATTAGTGTCCTTTTGTCGTTTATCTTATTTGGCGACTTAGGGTTACTTATTTCAGTATTAGCAGGAGTGACAGGTGTTTTAATCGGATCTGCACTCAATCATGGTATGAGACCATATGATGTGTGGTCAAGAGGTGCACTTGGTGGTATTATTGGGCTATTAATTATCTTTGTGTATATCCAAATAATCTTTCAAGTGAACTGGCAACATGAAATTATTGAATTCACAAAGGAATCTGTTGCATTAAGTGAACAGATGTTTAAAAATATTGGGATCGGAACGGTTCCTGCAGATCAACTGGAAGCCATTGAAAATCAAATGCTTTCATTTACAAAGCTCATTCCGGCTTTTATTTTACTATCCGGTAGTATTTATGGATTTATTGTTCAGTGGATTGGACATAAAGTCATCAATCGCGTTCATAAAGAGAACTTTAGATTCCCGCCATTCCGCACATTACGCTTTCCAGCGGTTGTTATTTGGATATACTTGATTGTATTAATCATCACCTTATTCCAAAGTGGAGAACCGGGCACATTTATGGCAGCAACGGAAAATATTGTTGTCGTTTTAGGGGCTCTCTTACTTATACAAGGTTTTTCATTTTTGTTTTACTTATCCCATGAGAAAAAGATTCCGCGACCAATCCCTGTTTTAGCGATTGTGTTAACGGTGATATTTCCATTCTTTTTCCTATTTATCATTCGTTTACTAGGGATTGCTGATATTGGATTTGATATGCGGAAGTTGATATCTGATCGGGATGAATAAATTCAATTAAAGATTAATTGTTAAAATTTAGATTCGGTGACGTAGGGAGCTGATTGTATGTCAGAATCGCTAAAGAAACTTTTTCCAAATAGACACATACCTATTCAAATGATTCTTTCCGTTGTTTTAGTTGTGATTATTACTTATTACAATTGGATCGTTGGATTAAGTATGGCGCTGGTAGTTATTGTTGCTTTTATAGCAAATCTACAACGAGAGCGAGCGTTACAGAGAGAGTTAGATATTTATATTTCTAATTTATCGCACCGAGTAAAACAAGTGGGTGAAGAGGCCCTACTTGAGATGCCGATCGGAATTGTCCTCTATAATGATGCACATGAAATTCAGTGGGCAAACCCATATATGCATACATTTTGGGATGAGGAAGTATTGATAGGTAAATCGCTAGAAGTATTATCGAATCAATTCATTTCAGCCGTTGAAGATGAGCGTGAAGAGCTATGGTTTTCACTAGAAGGAAACCAACTGCAAGCGAAAATGAAACCAGATGAGCATCTCATCTATGTGTTTGACCGTACGTCTGAAATTGAAATTCAAACGATGTATGAAAATGATCAGACAGTTATTTTGATTATTTATTTAGATAACTATGAAGAAATTACTCAAAATATGGAAGACACCCTTAAGAGTCAATTGAATTCACGCGTAACGGCAGCTTTAAATAAGTGGTCATTGCAATATGGCTTATATTTAAAGCGAACGTCTCAGGACCGATTTTTAGCAATAGGTACACAAGAAGTACTCGCACAACTTGAGCGGGTGAAGTTTAATATTCTTGATGTTGTTCGGGAGCTTGATGCGGAAGAGGAGCAGAAGAACCCAGTCACATTAAGTATTGGAGTAGGGGTAGGTAAGGTTCCACTTCCATTACTTGGTGAACTAGCCCAGTCTAGTCTTGATTTAGCATTAGGACGTGGAGGCGACCAAGTAGCGATTAAAGATGATGACGGAAAAGCGCGTTTCTATGGTGGAAAGACGAATCCAATGGAAAAGCGTACGCGTGTACGTGCGCGGGTCATTGCTCATGCGCTTCGGGATCTTGTGAAACAAAGTGATAAAGTTATGATTATGGGGCATCAGTCACCAGATATGGACTCGATTGGAGCGGCCATTGGAATATTAAATATTGCTCAGTCAAATGATGTGGATGGCTATATTGTTTTTGATCCGGAAGATTTAAATCCTGGCATGAATCGAATTATTTCGGCGATTAAAGAAGAAGATTCGCTTTGGAGGCACTTTATCCATCCAGAAGAAGCAGAAGGAATTACAACGAATCGTAGTTTAGTCGTTGTTGTCGATACACATAAGCCGTCCATGGTACCGAATGAACGTTTACTTCATAAAACAGATTATAAAGTTGTTATTGACCACCATAGACGTGCAGAAGAATTTGTTGATAACCCAACCCTTGTGTATATGGAGCCATATGCATCTTCAACCGCAGAGCTGGTGACAGAGTTAATCGAGTACCAGCCGAAGACAGTGAAATTAAAAATGGTTGAAGCAACTGCAATGTTAGCGGGTATTATTGTTGATACGAAGAGTTTTACACTTCGAACAGGGTCACGTACTTTTGATGCAGCTTCTTATTTACGATCAAATGGTGCAGACACTGTACTCGTTCAGAAGTTTATGAAGGAAGATATGGATGTTTATGTAAAGCGCAGTAAGTTAATTGAACGTACTGAAATTTTCAAAGATCGTATTGCTATTTCCCAAGCCGATGAGGATGAAGTATATGACCATGTTCTTATTGCCCAAGCGGCAGATACATTGTTAACGATGAGTAATGTGCAGGCTGCATTTGTGATTTCAAAACGAGAGGATGGGCGAGTTGGCATTAGTGCCCGTTCACTTGGAGACGTGAATGTTCAAGTCGTTATGGAAAGAATGGGTGGCGGAGGTCACTTAACCAACGCTGCCACACAAATAGCTGATACAACAATCGAAGAAGCAACATCTTTATTAAAAGATATATTAGATGAAAACACTGAAGGAGGAGACGAATCATGAAAGTGATTTTATTAAAAGATGTAAAAGGACAAGGAAAAAAAGGGGATGTAGTCGACGTATCTGTCGGGTACGCTCAAAACTTTTTACTGAAAAATAATATGGCAAAAGAAGCGACTCCTGGAAATTTAAATGCATTAAAAAAACAAAAAGAAAAATCTGCTGAAGCTGAAGAGCAAGAATTACAAGAAGCTAAAAATTTAAAAGAAGAGCTTGATAACATTCAAGTCGATGTAAAGGCAAAAGCAGGAGAAGGCGGACGACTATTTGGGTCCATTACAAATAAACAAGTCGCAGAGGTCTTGAAGAAAAAGCACGGCTATAAAATTGACCGACGTAAAATTGAACTTGATGAGCCGATTCGTGCATTAGGACATCGAAAGTTACCTGTTAAATTACATCCGGAAGTAACAGGAACTATCCATGTACATGTCATGGAAGCATAATTTCTAAAATGATCCCTATCAATGCAACATGTAGTTAGAAATCTATGAAACTACATGTTGTATTCATGTAGTGAAAGATATCTGATACATTTTTTTTAAAAGGAGGCGAGTGCTACATGTCTACAACTGCATATGATCGAACTCCACCGCACAATATAGAAGCTGAACAAGCAGTTCTAGGAGCTATTTTCCTACAACCAGAGGCTTTTTCAGTTGCTTCAGAATTACTCATCCACACCGATTTTTATCGAACGAGTCACCAACGTATATTTGATGCAATGATGCGTTTATCTGACAAAGGTGAACCGATTGATGTCATTACAGTAACGACTCTCTTATCGAACGAGCAGACAATTGATGAAGCGGGGGGCGTAACGTATTTAACCGACCTTGCAAGAAGCGTTCCCACCGCAGCAAATATTGGTTTTTATAGTAAAATAGTAGAGGAAAAAGCACTTTTACGGAGGCTAATCCGGACAGCAACAGATATTGTGTCTACAAGTTTTGATCGTGAAGATAACATAGATGATGTGTTAAATGAAGCAGAAAAAAATATTTTAACGGTTTCTAGTAGACAAAATGCGGGTGCTTTTAAATCCATTAAAGATGTACTCATTGAAGTCTATGACGATATTGAACAACGTCATCAAAATGACGATGAAGTGACCGGTATTCCAACAGGATTTCTTGATTTAGACAGAATTACCTCTGGTTTTCAACGAAATGATTTAATTATTGTTGCCGCTCGTCCTTCCGTTGGTAAGACAGCCTTCGCTTTAAACATTGCGCAAAATGTTGCGACCCGTACAGATGAAAATGTCGCGATTTTTAGTTTAGAGATGGGGGCGGAGCAGCTTGTTTCAAGAATGCTCTGTGCAGAAGGAAATATTGATTCACAACGTCTCCGAACAGGTGCCTTAGAATCAGATGACTGGGGAAAGCTGACGATGGCAATGGGAAGTTTATCCAATGCTGGTATATACATTGATGATTCTCCAGGTATTCGGGTAAGTGATATTCGCTCAAAATGCCGACGTTTAAAGCAAGAGAATGGTCTTGGCATGATTATTATTGATTATTTGCAACTGATTCAAGGAAGCGAACAATCAAAAGAAAACCGTCAACAAGAAGTTTCAGAAATATCCCGTTCACTTAAATCATTAGCCCGTGAACTAGAAGTTCCGCTTATTGCACTTTCACAGCTTTCCCGTGGGGTAGAGCAGCGTCAAGATAAACGTCCAATGATGTCTGACTTACGTGAATCAGGAAGTATTGAGCAAGATGCGGATATTGTTGGGTTTTTATATCGTGATGACTATTATGATAGTGAATCCGAACAACAAAATATTATTGAAATTATCATCTCTAAGCAACGTAACGGTCCAACAGGAACAGTTGAACTTGCTTTTGTAAAAGAATATAACAAATTCGTTGATTTAGATAATCGATATGGTGCAGGGGACGTTCCACCTGCCTAAGGTTAAGAATGGTTCATGAGAAGACATTTCTCAAAAGAGCCATTCTTTTTTGATGCATATAAATCATTTGTAAACGAATGATATGTAGGAAAGTAACTTTTGATATAAGCGAACAATAAGGCATAAAGGTATATTAATGTTCGTGTTTGGCGTTGACATTGCACATAATTCTTGCTAAAATATAGATTGTAAACATTTGAAGACAAATATTACATATCATATATGGAGGTGCAGTATGTCCTCAGTAGTAGTAGTAGGAACACAGTGGGGAGATGAAGGGAAAGGTAAGATTACTGATTTCCTTTCACAAAATGCAGAAGTCGTAGCTCGTTACCAAGGTGGAGACAATGCCGGTCATACAATTATTTTTGATGGTGTGACATACAAAGTGCATTTAGTTCCATCGGGAATTTTCTTTGATGATAAGATTTGTGTGCTTGGAAACGGAATGGTTATTAATCCAAAGTCATTTATGAAAGAAGTGGCTTATTTACACGATCATGATATTTCAACAGATAATTTACGTATTAGTAATCGAGCGCACGTCATATTGCCATACCATATTAAATTAGATAGCTTACAAGAAGAAGAAAAAGGCGCTTTGAAAATTGGTACGACGAATAAAGGGATTGGTCCAGCATATATGGACAAGTCTTCTCGTATGGGTATTCGTATTGCTGATTTATTAGATAAAGATGTATTTTATGAAAAACTCAAACAAAATGTTAAAGATAAAAATCGTTTATTTGAAAAAGTATACGAAGTTGATCCAGTAGATGTGGACGAAATTTTTGAAGAATTTTATGCGTATGGACAAGAAATGGCTAAATATGTTTGTGACACGTCAGTTGTATTAAATGATGCCATTGATGAAGGCAAGCGCGTATTATTCGAAGGTGCTCAAGGCGTTATGCTTGATATTGACCAAGGAACATATCCATTTGTTACATCGTCAAACCCTGTAGCTGGTGGAGTAACGATCGGTTCAGGTGTTGGTCCAACGAAAATTAATAATGTTGTTGGAGTATCTAAAGCATATACGACACGTGTAGGAGATGGGCCGTTTCCAACAGAATTGAACGATGAAATTGGGGATCAAATTCGTGATGTAGGTCGTGAATATGGGACAACAACAGGAAGACCACGCCGTGTAGGTTGGTTTGACAGTGTCGTTGTTCGTCACGCACGTCGTGTCAGTGGAATCACTGATTTATCACTAAACTCAATCGATGTGTTATCAGGAATCGAAACATTGAAAATCTGTGTTGCTTATAAATATAAAGGGAAAGTGATGGAAGAATTCCCAGCTAGCCTTGATGTATTAGCAGAATGTGAACCAGTGTATGAAGAAATGCCAGGATGGGATGAGGACATTACAGGTGTCAAAACACTTAATGAATTACCAGAAAACGCACGTCATTATGTCGAGCGTATTTCACAATTAACAGGCATCCCGTTATCGATTTTCTCCGTCGGTCCAGACCGCACACAAACAAACGTCGTCAAAAGTGTGTATCGACCAAAATAAAAGTATGCTAGAAAAAACGAACAACAATTGTTGTTCGTTTTTTTGTGTTGCGTCAAGAAATTCCGAGTCCCTCGCCAAAATTTAAACGCAAGTTTGAAATGCGTCAAGAAATTCCGGGTTACTCGCTGAAATTTAAACGCAAACTTGAAATGCGTCAAGAAATTCCGGTTCCCTCGCCAAAATTTAAACGCAAGTTTGAAATGCGTCAAGAAATTCCGAGTCTCTCGCCAAAATTTAAACGCAAGTTCGAAATGCGTCAAGAAATTCCGGGTTACTCGCTGAAATTTAAACGCAAACTTGAAATGCGTCAAGAAATTCCGGTTCCCTCGTCAAAAATTAGACGCAATCTCGAAGTACGTCAAGCAATCCCCAGTTTCCCCCTAAAATTTACCCACAAGAATAAAATACGTTAGAAAAATCCATATAATTCTATAAGCGTTCATAAGGCATCTCATCGAAAGTCTGTTATACTTAATAGAAGAGGTTTTCGTACATTCATGATGTATGCACATAGGAAAGAAGCCTCTGTTTTAATTGTACATATTTGATGTACAATAGAAACGTATATACTGTTTACACAAGTGTTTTAGTAACAGGCGTTTCATTAAAAGTGAACTACGATTGAACGAAAATATGAATGAAATTTTATAGACCGATATTTAAAAGAGAGGGATGGAAGACGATGGATTTAAAAGTTTTAGTTGTGGATGATGAGCAACCAATTGCAGATATATTAAAGTTTAATTTAGAAAAAGAGGGATATGAAGTTGTCTGTGCATATGACGGAGATGAAGCAATCGAACTTGCGGAATCAGAGGATCCTGACTTAATTTTGTTAGATATCATGCTACCGAAAAAAGATGGGAATGAAGTGTGTAGAGAAATTCGAAAAACAAAAACAATGCCAATTATTATGTTAACGGCGAAGGATTCTGAAATTGATAAAGTACTAGGGCTAGAACTAGGTGCAGATGATTACGTAACAAAACCTTTCAGTAACAGAGAATTAATTGCACGTGTGAAGGCAAATTTACGTCGTCAACAAGTACCAGCAGAACCAACAAAAGCAGTAAAAGATATTCATATTGGTAACTTAACCATTCACCCAGATGCATATTCCGTATCTCGAGATGGTGAAGCGGTTGACCTCACACATCGAGAGTATGAATTACTGTACTATTTAGCACGTCATATTGGACAAGTTATGACAAGAGAAGACTTGTTAGAAACTGTATGGGGATATGATTATTTTGGAGACGTACGTACGGTTGATGTAACTGTAAGACGACTTCGTGAAAAAATTGAGGAGGACCCAAGTAATCCGAACTGGATCATTACACGCCGTGGAGTTGGGTACTATTTGCGAAATCCTGATCAGGAGTAATGTAGAATGAAAAAAGTAGGCTTTTTCCGTTCGATTCAATTGAAGTTTATTGTGATTTATATTTTGTTGTTGCTTGTTGCTGTCCAGTTAATAGGTTCCTATTTTGCTCGAGCATTGGAAGAAGATTTAACAGAGTCGTTTAAGGAATCTGTGAACGATCGGGTAGACTTGCTTTCCTATAATTTAGAGAATGCTTTTAATAAAGAGCGGTCTGAAGATGGAAGCGACCCATCATTAGAATCAGAAGTACAAGAAATTATTAGCGAAATTAATACGGAAACATTTACAAACCTACTCGTCATTAATAGTCAAAGTCGTGTGATTGGGACGAATGATTTCCAAAACTACGAAATTGTAGGGAAAAAGATTGTAGAGGAAATCGTTCAAAATGCCCTTTTATTTGGCTCGCCCATGGAAAATGTCTTGTATGATTATAAAACGGACAACCAAGTGTTTGTAAAAGTAGAGCCGATATTTGACGAAAGTGAAAATGTAGCAGGTGTAGTGTATGTTGTCTCCTCTTTAGAAGGTGTACATCGCCAACTACAAAATATTAACGATATATTTTTGAAAGGGTCCATATTGGCGATTACTGTTTCTGCATTAATAGGAATTCTTGTTGCAAGAACCATTACGAAGCCGATTATTGAAATGAGACGACAAGCGCAAACAATGGCCAGAGGCGATTTCTCTCAAAAAGTAAATGTGTATGGAACAGATGAGATCAGTCATCTCGCTGAAACCTTTAATGATTTAAATGACCGATTAAAACACTCTATTGCTTCAACAGAAAAAGAACAGCGTAAACTTTCTTCTGTGTTAGCGAATATGACAGAGGGTGTTATTGCAACAGATATGGAAGGTAAAATAACGTTAATGAATGATGCGGCAGGAAAATTGCTCAATCGAAATCCCAATACATTAATGGGGAATTTTTTATTAGATACACTCGAAGTAAGTGATCGCATTGTTCACATTTCAGAACTACAAGAAAGTGGTTCACTCATGATTGATTTAAGTGATGAAAATACGATTTTCCTCGTTCGTGCGGCATTTTCGAGTATTTTTGATGAATATGATCAAATTACCGGTTTCATCACTGTGTTGACAGATGTGACTGAGCAAGAAAAAGTCGAACAAGAACGTAGAGAGTTTGTATCGAATGTATCCCATGAATTAAGGACGCCACTAACGACTATGCGTAGTTATTTAGAAGCATTAGCCGATGGGGCATGGGAAGATCAAGAGCTTGCTCCTAAGTTTTTAAAAGTAACACAAAATGAAACAGAACGCATGATCCGTTTAGTGAGTGATTTATTCCAGTTATCACGTATGGATTATAAAGAAGATGCACTCTATCGTAAACGAACAGAATTCATCTCATTTTTCAACCGGGTCATTGATCGATTTGAGCTGAATCTTACATCCGAAATCACCTTACAAAGAGAATTGTCAGAAGGACCTTACTATGTATGGTTAGATGAGGATAAAATGACACAGATTTTAGATAACATTATTTCCAATGCGATAAAATATTCACCTGAGGGTGGAACAATTATTTGTCGCGTGAGTATGTATGACATTAACAATCAACAAATTTTAATTGAAATAGAAGACGAAGGTATTGGAATACCGTATGAAACGAAGGATAAAATTTTCGATCGTTTTTATCGTGCAGATAAAGCACGAACACGCCGTTTAGGAGGATCTGGTTTAGGATTAGCAATCACAAAAGAATTGGTGGAAGCACACTACGGAAAAATCTGGGTGGAAAGTATTGAAGGCAAAGGAACAACATTCCTATTCACACTTCCGCTAATGAATCAGAAGCGGAGGAAACATGTATGAAACTAGAGACATTTAAAACACTTTTACTCCTAGGTTTAATTGGACTTAGTTTAATTCTTACATTTAGTTTGTGGAGCTATCAGACAGATTACAGTGGTGCGCATAACACAGATCCTGCGTATATACCAGAGGCTGATGCCGGTGGTGAGGTACGGACGAAACGAGATGTAATCGTACCGAACAAGGCTGTTTTCCATATTTCAAATGAGTATTTTGGTCTTAATCACCCAAGTCGACTAGTCAATATGTATGAAGACATGCAAGAATGGTCACTTACAGAATACGTAGAAAAAGAGGATAACCAATTCCATATAGAAGAACCATATATGGAAGTAGAATATCCTGAAGCTTTGCCAATTGAAGCGGTTAAGAGTATATTTACACTTGCAGATGATATTGACCTACCAAATTGGAACTTCGAACGGATGTTTATCTCATTAGAGGAAGAACAAAGTGCCGTTACGCTTTACTTTTTATCCGTCGATGAAAGAAACTATATCCAGTTTAATGTATATGATCAAACAGCTTTCATGACAATGGAAGAACTTCTGAAAGATAAAAAATTTCTAGAGACATATATGATATACAATGAAGAGAATACACCATTGCATATTCCAATGGACCCAGTAGAGTTACGCCACCAAACATTGACACTGGATTTTATTGGTTCAAGGACCTTTGTGGATGCGTTGTTTCGAAATCCGTCTCTTGTTGTAACACCTAACTTCGGGGAGTCGTATTTTATCGATGGCCAACGGGATATGCGAGTCATCGATAATGGATTAGGGCTAGAATTTACCAATCCATTAGAGAATGGATCTGATCGGATGAGCTCATTGGACCTTATTGACAAAAGTTTGGAACATATTAATGACCATAAAGGATGGACAGCAGATTTTTATCTGTTTGATATAGATAAGACAGCCAATCGTATTGGATATCAAATGCATTATGAGGATTATCCAGTGTTTGACGATTCGAATATTACTGTAATCGAACAGAAATGGAGAAACCAACGTCTGTACAAATACAATCGACCATTGTTTCGTTTAGTAAGTCCTCTTGGTGGTGAATTGATAGAACTTCCATCAGGAAATGATGTGATTTACTTTTTGGAAAAGACGGACAAATACCATGTAGAAAAAGTAAGTGACGTAAAGATTGGATATTATGTATCAGATATTGATGCACAGTCATACAGCATCACATTAGAGCCTTCCTGGTTTATGCTTTATAATGGGAAGTGGCAACGGATACGTTTTGATGAGTTATCTGCATATAGTCAGGGAGGGATGTAGAGGATGCAATGGAATCAAATAAAAAATGTGTTTATCCTCGTCTTTCTGTTATTAAATGTATATTTACTGTATCAATTTAACGAAAAACGTGAATTAGCAGATGTCGACGTACTAGAACCTCGAGAATCAACGATTGAACATCAACTTGAATTAGAAGATATTGAGATAGGTGAATTACCTGAAGAAGAATTAAAAGAAACGTATTTATCCGTTGATCAACGAACCTTTACGAAAGAATTTGATGAATTGAGTGATACCGACAGCCAAAAAATGCTGTTGATCAATGAGTCGTTTATCGTATCTTTGTTTGAAAAGACAATTCCAATTCGCGAAAGTGATTCAACAAGCGATATTGAAGACCTATTCGAAGATGAAATTCCTTATGCAGAGGAGTATGAATTCTGGAATTGGAACAAAGATACAAACGTCATTATTTTTTTCCAGCAAAAGAAAGACCGTTCTGTTTACTTTAATCAAAATGGAGTTGTTCTCGTTTATTTAAATGATGATGATGAAGCGGTTTTTTATACACAAACGATGCTTGGGGAAACGGAGCAAAGACAAGAGGAAAAGTCACTGATTGAACCAATGACGGCTGTCGAAACATTATATAATGCGAATGAACTTAAATCAGGCGATGAAATAACGAATGTAGGAATTGGCTTTCATACGCGTGTTCCACTAGAAGATGGTGAACAGATTTTTGTTCCTACATGGAAAGTTGTCGTAAATGAAGAGCGCAACTATTTTGTAAATGCAATTGAAGGATTTGTTTTTGCGGGAGATGAGGTTGAGTTTTTAGAAGAAACCTTGGAGTTATATATTGAACGAATGGAAGACATAGAAGAAGAGGATGAAGAAGTCATGCAAACGTTTATCCTCGAACAATTACATGAGAAGATGGATAGAATCATTGGGGGAGAATAAATGTATGTCACTCGAATTTAGTGTACTTGCATCAGGAAGTACAGGGAATGCCTTTTTTATACAATCCAAAGAACAACGATTACTTGTTGATGCTGGACTCAGTGGTAAACAAATGGATCTTCATTTTAAAGAAATTGGTGTGGACCCATCTACATTATCAGGTATTCTTGTCACCCATGAACATTCGGACCATATAAAGGGCGTTGGTATTTTTGCTCGTAAATATAACTTGCCCATTTATGCGAATGAAAAAACATGGAAAGCAATGGATGGTAAATTAGGGAAATTAACACCAGACCAAAAATTTCATTTTGCTACAGATTCTGTTCAAACGTTTGGAGACATAGATGTAGAATCATTTCGTGTATCCCACGATGCGGCAGAGCCGATGTTTTTTGCTTTTCATAGTAACGATGCAAAGGTAGCTCTCGTAACAGATTTAGGGTATGTGTCTGAACGGATTAAAAAAATAGTCGAAGGAGCAGATGCTTATATATTTGAAGCAAATCACGATGTTGAGATGCTGCGAATGTCCCACTATCCATGGAGCGTGAAACAACGAATTCTTGGTGATTTAGGACACGTATCAAATATTGACAGTGGTCTTGCACTTGCAGATATAATTGGAAATGAAACAGAACGAATTTATTTAGCCCATTTAAGTCAAGATAACAATATGAAAGATATTGCCCGTATGACAGTGGATCAAGTTCTTCAGGAACGAGGCATTGATGTGCCATTACTGGATACCGATCCACATCGAGCGACAACGTTATACGAAGTAGGTAAGATTGCAACATTTGATTAATAGCGAATGTAGGTTGTAGGAAAGGGAGATGGTTTATGGATAATGAAAAAGAAGTATACACCCCTCGTCCACATGTCAGACCACAACCGGAACCTCCAAGGCGAGGCAAAAGTTGGTTTCTTGCAATTGTTATTGGAGTAGTGATTGGAACCGTGATTGGACTGACGGTTGTTCCTTTGGTAACGGACTTTTTTGCAAAAGATGAATCAACCGAAACGACAGATCCAGCTGAGGATGAAGAAAATACGTCTAAGGAAACAGAAATTGATGAAGAGACAGAACTTCCAACACAAGTAAATGTAGATGTTTCTACGCAAGTAACCGACGTAGTCAATGATGTATCTTCAAGTGTTGTTGGTGTCACAAACGTCCAGCAATCATCTGATTTTTGGACGCAACAAGAAAACAGTGAGGCTGGCACAGGATCCGGTGTGATTTATAAATCGGAAGGCGACCATGCCTATATTATCACAAACCACCACGTCATTGATGGTGCGGATGAGATTGACATTGTATTAACGGACGAGACGACGATTGATGCAAAGCTGTTAGGTAGTGATATATATACGGATTTAGCCGTGTTACAAGTGGATGCGTCAGAAATTGATAAACCGATTGAAATAGGTTCTTCAGAAGGATTAAGAGTAGGAGAACCAGCAATCGCAATAGGTAACCCGCTAGGCCATATGTTTTCTGGATCCGTCACCGTAGGAGTAGTGAGTGGAACGAACCGAACAATTCCTGTAGACATTAATCAAGATGGCCGACCAGATTGGCAAGCAGAAGTGATTCAAACAGATGCCGCAATAAATCCAGGAAATAGTGGAGGTGCACTCATTAATGTCGAAGGTCATCTGATTGGTATTAATTCGATGAAAATTAATGAAGCATCTGTAGAGGGGATCGGTTTTGCGATTCCAATTGATGCAGCATTGCCAATTGTTCATGAGTTGGAGGAAAGTGGAGAAGTTACGCGACCATACTTAGGTGTAGAAATGTATTCATTGGAAGACATTCCTAAAATAGAGTGGGATCGCTCCCTTAACCTTCCTGAAGATATAGAGTCTGGAGTATATATTTGGAGTGTGGAACCATTATCACCTGCAGACAACAGTGGTTTGAAGCGATTAGACGTCATTGTTGAAATTGAAGGCGAAGAGGTTGAAAATTCCATTGATTTGCGGAAGATTCTTTATGAAGAATCCGAAATTGGCGATGAAGTAACGGTAGTGTATTATCGCGAAGGTGAAAAGAAAGAAACGACTTTAACGTTAGGAACACAATAAATCATACATGAAAGAAACGAGTTTAGGGCAAATCAAAATTGTATCTCCAAAATATGAATAACACTGTAATTCAGCGTAGGAAATATATGTAAACTCCCACAAGAGAAAAGGGAAGCGACCGAGGATGCAGTGAAAAAGATCCGTGAATCTGATTGTTGTTAAATGTGCAAAAAGACTGTCTAAAAATTAGGCAGTCTTTTTGTTTGCTGGAGTTGGGAGCGATGCTCATGACGTCTGCATCTGATTTAGGTGCGAGTAGAGGTCATGAGAACAGCGCTCATGACGTCTGCATCTGATTTAGGTGTGAGTAGAGGTCATGAGAACAGCGCTCATGACGTCTGCATCTGATTTAGGTGCGAGTAGAGGTCATGAGAACAGCGCTCATGACGTCTGCATCTGATTTAGGTGTGAGTAGAGGTCATGAGAACAGCGCTCATGACGTCTGCATCTGATTTAGGTGTGAGTAGAGGTCATGAGAACAGCGCTCATGACGTCTGCATCTGATTTAGGTGTGAGTAGGGGTCATGAGAGCAGCGCTCATGACGTCTGCATCTGATTTAGGTGTGAGTAAAGGTCATGAGAACTGGACTCACGAGTTCTAAAATCACTTCCTGTGGGCTATCGAGGCTCATGCTATTGAGGTTACTAAAAAACATAGTGCTTTAATAAAATGAAAGAAAATTGGAATGAAATAAATCCAAACTGCTTATATTTCATTTCAATTTTCACGTTTTCAATTTTTTCACGCTTTTTCTAAGCTTTTTTCTTCTCTAATAACTCACAATCCTTTAAACAAAGTCGACGAAATTTCAGTAATGATCTAGGATTGATTGCATCGCCTTCAGGTGCCATATACCAAAGTATTTAAATGACATATCGTATTTGGAGTGCTCTACCGCATCAACAAATGAATTTTAATGAGAGACATGATAACATATTATCCACATTTCTATGCACAAACATAGTACTTACACACAAACTATACACAAAAAGGTCTCTTAATCCACAGTAAAATGTTTATGAATGAACTAAATTCAATATATAGTGTTTACAAATAAATTTTTGTCAAAATAGCTACGAACACTTGTGCATATGTGGATAACTTTGTGGATATGTCAGTAAAAGCACTGTGAACATGTGAATAAAACTGAAAAGAACCTATATAGGCAAACCAATTGATATTTTTCTCAATTAGCCATATAATTCACGTTGACCACATGAAAAGGACGTGCAAACATGCTGCGACAATTTTTTTCTTATTATCGTCCACATAGACGACTGTTTATAGTGGATTTTACAAGTGCAATTATTGTAGCTATTTTAGAGTTAGCCTTTCCAGTTGCAGTCCAATGGTTTATTGATGACTTGCTTCCTGGAAACAACTGGGATTTAATTGTAAAAGTAAGCATTGGGCTCGGATTTATTTACTTGCTGAGTACAGGCCTTACATATGTTGTTACTTATTATGGGCACAAGTTAGGAGTAAATATCGAAACCGACATGCGTGAAGATTTATTTAATCATGTACAAAAGCAATCATTTCGGTTTTTTGATAATACAAAAACAGGCCATATTATGACACGTATTACGACAGATCTATTTGAAATTGGGGAACTTGCCCACCATGGACCCGAAGATTTGTTTATTGCAGTCATGACTTTTGTCGGGGCATTTTGGATTATGCTCACGATAAACGTAAAACTCGCACTAATCATTTTAATTATGGTGCCAATCTTAATCTTCTTTATTACGTACAGCAATATTAAAATGAGTGAAGCATGGAGACGGATGTATGCGAATGTCGGTGGGATCAACGCTCGTATTGAAGATGCTGTATCAGGTGTACGTGTAGTACAGTCGTTTACAAACGAACCATTTGAATTAAAGCATTTTAGAGAAAATAATGAAGCGTTTCGAACATCTAAGCTCATGGCTTATCGTGTCATGGCTCTGGTAACTTCAAATATTTATTTCCTGACGAAGTTTATTACGTTAGTGATCCTCGTTGTCGGGGCATATTTAAGTTACCAAGGAGAGTTATTATTCGGGGAGTTAGTTGCATTTATTTTATTCGTGAACGTACTGATGCGACCGATTGAAAAAATTAGTGCATTGTTAGAACTGTATCCAAAAGGAATGGCAGGCTTTAAACGATTCCAGGACTTGCTTAACGTGGATCCCGAAGTAGTCGATCGTAAAGACGCAGTAGATGTTCCATCGCTCGAAGGAAATATTTCATTTAATGATGTAACATTCGGCTATGAACGAACACAATCACCAGTTCTTGAGGATATCGATTTCGATATCAAGTCTGGAGAAACAATCGCTTTTGTCGGGCCTTCTGGTGCTGGAAAGACAACAATCTGTTCGTTAATTCCACGTTTTTATGATGTACAACAAGGGGCAATCACAATCGATGGTATCGATATTCGTGATATGAAGGCTCGATCACTCAGACACCATATTGGAATTGTACAGCAAGATGTGTTTCTATTCACAGGAACGCTACGTGATAATATTGCATATGGAAAGCTAGATGCTACGAATGAGGAAATTGAAGAAGCAGCAAGACAAGCCCATATGGAAGAGTTTATTAAAGAATTACCTGATGGCTACGAAACAGAAGTTGGTGAACGAGGTCTCAAGTTATCTGGTGGACAAAAACAACGCATTGCTATTGCGCGTATGTTTTTGAAAAACCCATCTATTTTAATTTTAGATGAAGCAACATCCGCACTTGATACTGCGACAGAAACAATTATTCAAGAAGCATTGACAGAATTAGCGAAAGATCGAACAACATTAATTATTGCTCACCGATTAGCAACGATTAAAAACGCAGACCGTATCATGGTTGTAACGAAAAATGGAATTGAAGAAGAAGGTTCTCATGACGAATTAATTGAAAAAGACGGTTTGTTTGCTCAATTGCATCATTTGCAAATGTAGAAAAAGCTAGAAAATGATTATTTCCTGGGAAATAAGAAGACACGTCCTTGAAAGTAAGGGCGTGTCTTTTGTATGCTACAAATCAAAGTTGTATCTCCCAAAATACGAATAACACTCTAATATAGCGTAGGAAATATACGGAGACTCCCGCGGGAGCAGAGGCATAGGCAAGACCCCGCAAGGCGATAGCCTGCGTAGGCTTGCCAGCCGCCCGCAGGAAAGCGAAGTATATTTCCGAAGCGAGTAATTCCGCTTGTTACATTAGAATGTCCGTATTTGAGTTAACTTTAATTTTACCCCAGCCTCTTTGTATTCTTCTACTATTAATTCCATTCCCGCCGGAGTAAACTATATAACACTTGATCCATCGGCTTTCCATTGACCCATTCATTCTCCCGAACAATACCTTCATTTGTAAACTGTAATCGTTCGGCAACTGCTCTACTTGGATGATTTTCGACAGCAGCAAATAATTGCAGTCGGTTTAATTGAAGGTTTTTAAATCCATGTGCAATCAGCGCTTTTACCGATGCAGTCATAATCCCTTTCCCTTCAAACTCTTCGCCCATCCAATATCCAATCGTACCTATTTTGTTCATAAAATCTAAAGAATTAAAACCAATGATCCCAGCAAGCGTATCTTTGTAAAATATTCCGGCTGTTAACGATTCTCTATTTGCATAAGACTCAAAAGCATGTTTAATAAATCGTTCAGAGTCTTTAACGGATTTGTTTTGATGTACCCAAGCTAACCACCGTTGTAAAAACGCTCGATTCCGGTCAATAAGAGCAAATAGTTCTGTCTTCTCGCTCACCTTCATCATTCGTATCAGTAGATCGTCATTTACTTGTTGGACATACATGACTCCATCAACCTTTCCTACTTGATACCTTTATCATACTATAGCAACATTTGAAATGATAAATCTACGCATTAAAAATGCCCAAACTAATGAAACTAGACGAATACCTATAACAAACGCCCTTACTTTACATATGCTAGCAATATAAGAAAGAAGGGGGTGTTATGATGTCATACGGAGCAGGATACGGAAATCCATGTTGCTCAGGAGGACCATCTACAGGTGGAAGCACAGGAGTTGGAGGATTTGCGTTAATAGTAGTGTTGTTTATTCTTTTAATCATTGTAGGTAGAGTATGGTGTTAACTTCATAATCCCTCGTATGAAGATGCATCAGCGACTTGAACACTTCAAGCTAATTATGGGGAAGAGGTACACCTATGATTAGTACATGTAAACAAAAAGGTGATATAATAAGCGAAAGGATTAAGAGCGACTCTTAATCCTTTCGCATGTTTACTTTTTTACAGAAATATCCAGTGACTTTATACAAGCAGGAAAATATAAAGTGCGTATAGATAGATTGATCCAGGAGGAAAACCGAAAATGGAGTCCAAGAAAAGATTACGATTAGCCATTGTTTTAATTGTATCCGCAATGATTCTTGCATTTGCGATTGCAACGATTGACTACTTACGACACAAGCAAACATGGATTAAACACAATGAATTTCAATTAAGTCAAATTGAAGAAAATGTCATTGATGCTATTACAACGGTTGAGAAAGCCTACTCACTTTTTGATCAGCAAACGGTATCAAAAATGGAAGAAAATACTGAAGAATTAATACGTTTGTATGAAGAAACGTCTAGTTTTGACGACTGGGACTTTGCCGCATTGCGTGAAGAGATGAATAATGATATTTATATTATTAACGAACAAAATGTCATCACTCACAGTAGCTTATCATCTGATATAGGCATGGATTTTGCCGAATGTTGTGCAAGCTTATCTGAAATCTTAAATGAAAGACGCGATTCCGGTGAATTTTTTGTGGATCGAATGGACATGGAACAAGAAACCGGAATGATTCGAATGTATAGTTATATGGCAACTCCCGATCGTAAACACATCATCCAACTAGGATACAATTTACAGGATGATGAAATATTTGAAGAGTTTAACTTTCTGAATGTGATTGATCAACAAATGGAAAAATATCCTTCCGTGAACGAAATTAATGTTGTAAACATAGGTGGCAATGTACTAGGAAAATCGGTAGAGGAATTAAATCTTACCGAGGAACGAAGGGAAGCTAATAAAGAAGCACTCTCCACACATGAAATCGTTGAATTTAAAAATAACTGGAAAAACAAAATGGCCATATATCGCTATATTCCTTATGCATCACCCTATGATACAGGTAGTTCTGGAGAGAAAACGGTCGAAATCATTTATGATGATTCGGACTTTCAGGCGACATTGAATAGTAATCGAAATTCTTTTTTCATCCAACTCTCAACCGTTTCAATCGTCATATTAGTCGTTTCTTTATTGATCCATACGTGGGTATCTAGACAAGTTTATTTTGCCTATCACGATAGTTTGACAGATTTGAAAAACAGAGCAGCCTTTGATGATTTCTTGGGAAATATTCTATCCAAAAACAAAAAAGACAAAAATAAAACGACGGCTTTAATGATGATTGATTTAGATAATTTCAAACCGGTTAACGATTACTTAGGTCACGACCGAGGGGATTATTTATTACAGCTCATTGGACAAACAATCAAGCAAACCATTGGTGAAAAAGATGAGGCATTTAGAGTTGGTGGAGATGAGTTTTGTGTTGTCATGCCACATACGAATCAAGAAGAAGCTGTACAATTCGCAAATCGGATCATTGAACAGTTGAAAGCATCGACTACCAATGAACAAGATTTGGATAACTTTGATATTACTGCAAGTATTGGAATTAGTTTTGCACCGGACCATGGGATGGACCATGATACACTTTATAAAAAAGCAGACATTGCGCTGTATCATGCAAAAGAAAAAGGGAAGAGTCAATGTTCTATTTACCATGATGGTTTACTATCAGGTGGAAGAACCAATATGAACGATTCGAATGTACAAAAAATATGATTTAGAGTGAATCTAAATCACATTCATAGTATGATACATGAAAGGGCTGTCATGAATGGTTGAGAAATAAAGACGAGGTGTTTGAGTGTGAAGCGAATTGGAATATGGGTTGGAATACTATTAGTTAGTGTTATAGTCGGTTGTTCTCCTTCAGTGGATCAATCAGAAGAAGACCATAAACCATTAGGGGTGATGAAAGAGAAAATAGCAGAAACCTCTTTTGGGCAAGAAATTGGCTTTCAATTAGATGCTCCTACGTATAAAAAGAATGAAATAGCCACTTCTTTAGCGGTGAAGGGTAAAGTAGAAGAAACGCTTGATGATCATCATATATGGATTGTTATAAGTGGAAACTCTACGGAAGACTTTGAATACTATACTCCCATTGAAAATGGAGAATTTAGTGAAGAGATTACCGTACATGAAGGTAAGGGAACATATGAAATTAGTATGCGTGCACCAAGTAATAAACCAGGTGAAGAAGATACGTACTACGATGTTGCTACTTTTACAGTTGAAAATACAGATGATGAAGTGAAGCAAGATGTTGCCTATACAAAATTTGGCATAGAGCAACATGTACAGATTGAAGAACCAACGGTAGGTATGAATGAGGTAGATGAAGAAATATTTGTAAAAGGTCATGTAGGAGAAGCGTATGAAAGTGACGCCGTCTTAGTAGAAATTGAGAAAGACGATATGATTGAACAACTTACATTTCCAGTCGTTGACCAAACGTTCTCTGGAGACATTCCACTGTATTTTGGCGAAGGGAATCATAAGATATCCATACAATTATACAATGAAGATGATGAATACTATCATCAATCAGCAATCATCTATGCCGATAACCAAGTAGATGTGTCATTTGCCCAAGTTGATACGTATAAAGAAGCTCGTACGTATGGAATTGAACTAGATTCTCCAACATATACAAGCAAAGAGTTTATAGAAGATGACGCATATGAAATTAAAGGAACCATTGATACATCACTTCCAGATGCGGATGAAATTACCCATGTGATCACAAATGTATATTCCTATGAAGAAGAGGAAGAAGCAAGTTATATTTTCCCTGTAGTAGATGGATCATTTGAGGGGAATGCATATTTCCGGTTTGGACCTGGTGAATACGAAGTGCAAATCATGATTCCAGATCTAACCCAGCCTGATGAAGAAGTTCAATATTTTCAAACAATCGCAAATGCCTATTTTGAAGTAGACGGTGTTGAAGACCAACGAGATCTTCTTCCTTCTCAAGGGATTGAGTCTGACAATGTTTCCATCATCGAACAGGCTGAACAAATAACCGAAGGAATTACATCTGAGCGAGAAATTGCCCGAGCAATCTATGCCTTTGTGGCTCAAAATGTCGCATATGATGTTGAAAAATATGAAACAGAAAACAGTTTTACGCGTTTATATGATAGTGCGATTGAAGCGCTCGACTCTGGAAAAGGTGTTTGTCAAGATTATGCTTATTTAGCAATTGCACTCTTTCGATCACTCGGTATGGAAGCCCATTATGTGATTGGAGACGCAGGTGAATTGCACGCATGGGTAGAAGTGAAGGTAGATGACGAGTGGATTGAAATGGACCCAACATGGGGTGCAGGATATGTAGATCATAATGAATTTCACTTTAACTACGATGAACGCTATTTTGATCCAGACCCAGCCTTTTTGAATCAAACACATACGAGAGAAGAAATACGGTATTAAACATGTAACCCCTCCAATATAGGCATTGGAGGGATTATTTTTAGTTAAACTCTTCGATTGTATCTGTTCTAAATTCTTCATCATTGATAAACTCAACGAAGAAATGATTTAAATTATTACTAACCATTAACATTTGATAGAGGGATAAGTCATCTGTAAAAATAACAAATTCATATTGTGTGCCGTCTAATGTTTCCACAAACATTGCTTGGTTCACAATAAAGGCAGTGGACCCACCTTTTGTACCGACAGCATTATATAATTCTTTATTTTGAGGATTCGATTCTGGACCTGCCCGAAGCAAATCATGCATAATCGTATTGACTTCATCGTCAAAGTCTTCAGCAACAATCTTACGTAACAGCTCTCCATATGTCTTTGCCGCGGAACCAGGTAGGCGGTCAGACCAAACCCGTTGTTCTTTCATAGAGAGTTCATCAATACCAGATGAATCAAATGATCCTTCTTTTAGTTGTTCATGAATGGCAAATGCCTTTTCCTCAAATACGTCTTGATCCATTTTTTCTAACGTTTCTAACCAGTCTTTCGAGTCAGAATTTCTTTTTTCATCAAGAACAACGAGAAGTGAACTTACAATCGGATAAACGGAGTCGTGCGGTAAAATATCCTCTTCTTGCAGTCGTTCATTGATGTTGTCTGCACCTAATACGTCCATTAAATAGTCGGTATTGGCGTTGGAACTATAGAGGATCATTCCGAGAGCAACCTCTCTTAGTTCAACCGATGTAGCATCTTCTAATCCTTCATGCTCTTTCCAATCAGGATGCGCATCCCCATCTGTCCCCTCGACATAATAGCGGTCTAATTCTTCCATAGGAACCTCGGTATGTTCATCAATTGTTCCATCCGCTACTTGATAGGCATATTCTAGAGCAATGACAATTTTAACAACGCTTGCAAGTGGACGAATGGTTTCATCTTCATGTGTAATGACTGGTTCCCCGTCGATAGCGACATATGCAGATGTAGTTTCAGGATGTTTCAATATATGTTTTGTCATGTACGCTGGATTTGAACGAAAAATAAAGATGAATATAGCAATACCAGCAGCAACAATCCCCCCATAGATAAGCATTCTTTTTTTCGTATAGGTTTTTTTATCCAAAACAACCCCCGCAATAAGTGCACCGAACATGATAATAAAAGGGTTCATCTTTAAAATAAAAATGGCACCAATAACTGCTACTAATATAAACGAATTTCGATAAATGGAATTTCTTTGTTCCTTTGATAATTCTTTACCAGAAACAATCGGATAAAACGTTAGAACAAGAGCAATTCCAAGGGCTATCCAAAAAATCAGTGACCTACCTCTCCTCCTTCATCTCTCTACTTATTCCTAATACTCTGGCTTATAATTAGGTAAAAAACAACGATTGTATTCGTTTCAAAATCATCGGTAATTATGATCGGTTCTTTTTCTTCTAATCCTTCCAAAAGATCTCTTTTTCAAAACAAAATGGTAGTTACTTAATGAGACTTTCTCAGTACAGTTAAGTTAATGGCATGGATAATCATGAGTCCCGTAATGAGAAACCAGATAAGTAGTTTGTATGTTTCATATGGAATGGGTGAAATATAATCATCGTAAAGAAACAGTACGAACCACCCAAAAGGAAGTAACGGAAAAATAATCCCGTACGATTTATTTGCAATGGTGCGTCCGCGTTCATCTTTGCCTTCAGAGCCCCATTCAAATTTAAAAATAATAAAACAAGCTCCGAAAAAGACGAGTACATAGCCAATTCGCAAAAAGGCTAACAAGACTTCCATTAGATTTCCTCCTTTATTTCATATTTGAATACATCTGTAAGATCTACATCAAAAAAACAAGCGATATCAAAGGCTAGTTTTAAGGAAGGATTGTAGCGGTTTTTTTCTAAAGATAAAATCGTTTGTCTACTCACTCCCAATTGTTTTGCGAGTTCTTTTTGTGATAGACCCCGCTCCGCTCGTAATACAACAATGCGATTGGTAATTTCACGCTTTTGCTGACACGCCATGCCGAGCACCCCCTATTTGTAAAGTAACATATTTCATACATAGTGTAAACTATTTCTTACATAATGTATGAAAAATATTAATTTTGAACAAAAAAAGTCCCTTTAGATAAAAGGATGTTTTATCTAAAGGGATGCTTTTCGTATTTATTTGAGAAAGGTTGCTAAAGTCGTTCGCTCTTCTTCAGTTAAAGGAAGAAGCGGTAAGCGAACACTGCCAACAGGAACTCCGCGCATTTCTAACGCTGCTTTTACTGGAGCAGGACTAGGTGCTGCAAAGAGAGCTTCCATGATAGGTAAGAGTTCATAATGCAATGATTGAGCTTGCTTGATATTTCCTTCTTTAAAGCTTTGAACCATTTTCTGTAAATCGGATCCAATTACATGGCTTGCAACAGAGACAACGCCAACCGCACCAACGGATAGAGCAGGCAACGTTAACCCGTCATCTCCACAATACAGAGAAAAGTCATCTGGCATGCGCGTACACACATGTGACATATGAATAACATCGCCACTCGCATCTTTAAGAGATACAATGTTCGGTACCTTCGCTAAATGAATGATTGTCTCCAAATGTAAGCTTACACCACTTCTACCTGGAATGTTGTACAACATAATCGGTAAAGAAGTAGATGCGGCAATTGCCTCAAAGTGAGCAATCATGCCAGCTTGAGAAGGTTTATTGTAATAAGGAACTACAAGCATAATTCCATCGACACCGGCTTTTTCTGCCTCTTTTGTTAGAGCAATTGATTCAGCTGTATTATTGGAACCCGTTCCAGCAATTACCGGAATACGTCCATCGGCTTCTTTGACAGAAAACCTGAATAGTTCAATCTTTTCCTCAGTTGTCAGCGTAGGACTTTCTCCAGTAGTTCCTGAGACAACGATACTATCTGTTCCATTATTTATTAAATGTGTAATTAATGCTCGAACTTGTTGATAATCAATCATCTCATTTTCTTGAAATGGGGTAACCATAGCGGTTACGACATTACCAAAATTCATTTTCCCACACCCTTATAAAAATAGTATGATGCATAATAAGGGGTAACTATTCACAAAACGAAAAAACAGCAACGAGAGACCGCTGCTGCATATGAAACAAGCATTTTGTTTACTAGCCACAATTTGCTTATCAATCGTTTCAATGCGTAAGTTAGCCCTCCATATAGAACGTCTATATGACAGTCCTGCGTTTATTCAACACAGTCCCAGCTTTAAAAAAGATGAGCCTTCTTAAAACTTCGGCAAATTCCCCTTTCCGTAAACATCTCTGAGTCACATCCCTCTCCGTTCACATACTGATGGTTTTTGCTCCTCCACTCACTTCAATATTTTTATTGAAATAAGGTGATACAGACGTAGTATAACAAAGCTATTTGAAAATCTCAATCGAATTCAAATGACAAATCAATGCACTTGACTATAGCTGGTGCATATATTATAGTGTATTCAACAATGTTGAATAGGTGTAAACACACATGAATATAATTTTTATAATTGAATATTAAATATAAGTAGTATTGAAAGCGGATACAAGGATTTGAAAAGGAGGAATGAATAATGATTAGCCAGCTGCCTGATTCCATTCAAATAAAAGAAGTAGGTCCTCGCGACGGACTCCAAAACGAAAAGGAATTCGTCCGAACAGAGGATAAAGTACGGTGGATTAATATGCTCTCCAAAACAGGTGTCAAAGAAATTGAGTACTCTTCATTTGTGCATCCGAAATGGGTACCTGCTTTATCAGACGCAAGAGAGGTAGGTAGACGGATTGAACGACATCCAGATGTTCGGTATTCAGCACTGATTCCGAATATGAAAGGTTTAGAATTCGCACTCGAAGCGGGAATCGACGGAGCTTCGGTGTTCATGTCTGCGAGTGAAACGCATAATAAGAAAAATATTAACAAGACGATTGACGAAACATATCCTGTCTTACGAGAAGTGATTGCTGAGGCGAAGAGTGCAGGTAAACATGTAACGGGTTATATTTCGACGGTATTTGATTGTCCGTACGAAGGAGCCATCTCCCCTGAAAAAGTATTAGACGTATGTGAAACATTATATGAATTTGGCGTCGATGATGTGTCATTAGGAGATACGATCGGTACAGCCGTTCCACTCCAAGTCGAAACATTGCTCCAAACGATTTTACGAACCTTCCCTCCGCATAAAATTATTATGCATTATCATGATACACGCGGAATGGCGATCGCAAACATTATGAAGTCGATGGAATACGGAATTACAAGATTTGATAGTTCGGTTGGAGGTCTTGGCGGATGTCCATATGCACCAGGAGCAGCAGGAAATATTGCCACAAATGATGTGTTATATTTAATGCATCAAATGGGGATCCAAACAGGAATCGATGAACAGAAATTACAAGAAGCCTCCTTCTTTATCCAAAAGAAGTTGGGAAAAGAACTTCCAAGTAAAAACTTAGCCTACGCAACCGCACAATTATCTTAATAATCGCTTTTAAAAAAGGGTTTCTCACGTAGAGCCCTTTTTTTGTGTGGGAATTTGGCGAGAGGATGAGAATGCGTTTAAAAATTTGAGTTTGGGTCCTGAATTTTAGACGCAATTGTCGTTTGCGTTTAAAAATTTGCGCTTGGGTCTGGGAAATTAGACGCAATTGTCGTTTGCGTTTAAAAATTTGAGTTTGGATCTGGAAATTTAGACGCATTTTCCATTTGCGTTTAAAAATCTGCGCTTGGGTCAGAAAAATTAGACGCATTTTCCATTTGCGTTTAAAAATCTGCGCTTGGGTCAGAAAAATTAGACGCATTTGCCTATTGCGTTTAAAAATTTGCGCTTGAGTCCGAAAAATTAGACGCAACCGCCTCTTTCGTTTAAAAACCAAGTGTATGCTGCAAAATTTTAAGCGCATCATGAATCCCCTGCCTTGGGCAACATATCTTGACGGATATACGGCGCTACCTTATTATTAAGTCACATCCAATCAGTTTTTCAAGGAGGAGAAACGTATTTCAATTAATTTAGAGCATATCGGTCAAAAAATTAAACAAGCACGACTCCGGCAAAAAAAGACGCAGCAACAAATCGCAGATATATGCGGAATCTCCAAAAGCCTTCTATCGAAAATTGAAAATGGACTAACGTCTTCAGCAGTAGCAACTCTTTCGAAAATCAGTCAGGCACTTGATATCCCACTGTCTTGGGTGATCGATGACCGCCCGGAAACAGATATCGTCCTTTTACCAAGTGAGCAACGTGAATGTGTTGTTGGGGATGTAGAAATGGGATATTCATTTGAACTACTCGCAAATCGCTCAAAATTTTCTCAAATTGAACCAACGATTGTTCATGTAACCCCAAAGGATGCGAATACACGACATGATCCATATACACATGCACAAGATGAATTTATCTACATATTAGAAGGTGAAATTCATTTACATTACGATGGAGAAGAGTTTCATATGGAAGAGGAAGATAGTGCATATTTCAAAGGTACAAAACCGCATCTTTTCATTCCAGTAGATAATCGAGGTGCCCGCATTTTAACTATATTTATTGAAGAAGAGTAGAAACACCATCTTCTCTTTGTTATATATACGTCTCAAAACCTTCTCCCCTACATACCGTTGTGTATGTAGGGCTTTTTTTGGTTACACTGATGAGGCTATGAAACTTTCACACAACGCTGGACGTCTAATGACGTAAAGACTAAAAAAGGGGATTGCAAGTACTTATGCGTATGTTTAAAGGCGATTTTCTCGTCGGATATTTTATCGTGTCGATTGCTTTTATGGAAACGGTTTTTCATTATCATATTTATGGGCAGTTTTCGATCAAACAAATAAGTACATCATTTTTATTCATGAGTGTCATTGCTATTGTGATGGCGATTGTTGTCATGTTCTTTAGGCGGCGTGTTGCTTTTATCCTTTCGATTATCCTACTAGCACTTATTTCGATTGTTTATATCTCTCAGATTATTTATTATGCATTTTTCAAAACGTTTTACAGCGTATATTCTGTTGGAAAAGGAATGGCAGTGACACAATTTTGGCAAGATATTTTACAAACAACTGGGGAACATGTGTTATGGATTTTGCTCCTCGTCCTTCCGGTTGGTATACTGGCCATCTTTGGAAAAAATTATTTTACATTCGAGCGTGGAAACTTATTTACCTTTGGCATATATCTTTTTGCTGGGATTGTCCTTCAGCTTAGTGCAATTGGACTTGTTCATACAGGAGATCAAGGGCAACATTCTGCCTATGAACTGTACTATGATCAACACTTTCCTTTATTCGCTACGGAAAATTTGGGACTGCTTACATCTATGCGTCTGGATATTCAACGAACACTTACGAATTGGTCGCCAACCCTATCCGCTCCCCCGACGTTTGATGAGCCCGGTGAACCTGTGGACAGCAATCCTGAGGAAGACGACGAACATAAAGATGCCAGTGAAAGTGAAGAAGAGATGATTGATCAAACGCTGGATATCGATTTTGAATCACTGATGGAACAAGAGGAAAATGAGGAAATCAACGAACTGCATACGTATTTTTCACAAAAAGAACCGACCGAACAAAATGAAATGACAGGGAAATATGAAGGATATAATTTAATTTTATTAACAGCGGAAGGATTTAATCCGTATGCCGTGGATGAGAAATATACCCCTACTCTGCACAAACTTGTTTATGACGGGTATTATTTTCCGAACTTCTACACACCGATTTGGGAAGTGAGCACGTCTGATGGTGAGTACGTGGCACTCAATAGTTTAGTTCCGAAAAATGGGGTTTGGAGTTTTGAAGAGTCGGCAAACAACTCCTTTCCATTTGCCCTCGGAAATCAGTTGAATGATCTCGGATATGAAACGAAAGCCTACCACAATCATACGTACACATATTACGGTCGTGATAAAACACATCCGAATGTAGGATATGACTATAAAGGACTTGGCAATGGACTTGACGTGACTGAAACGTGGCCTGCGTCAGACCTTGAAATGATGGAATTGACGGTGGATGAATATATTGATGAAGAGCCATTTCATACGTACTATATGACCGTTAGCGGACATATGCAATATTCGTTTGAAGGAAATGAAATGGCCTATAAAAACCGGGATGCAGTAGCAGATGCTCCATATTCCGAACAAGCGAAAGCTTACATAGCGACACAAGTTGAACTGGATCAAGCACTGGAATATTTACTAGACAGACTTGATGAAGAAGGTATTTTGGATCATACATTAATTGCCTTAAGTGGAGATCATTATCCATATGGACTGGATGACGAAACCATTGATGAGTTTGCAGGACATACGGTTGAACAAAACTTTGAGTTGTATGAAAATCATTTTATTTTGTACGCAGAAGGAATGGAGGCTCAAACGATTGATAAACAAGGGTCTAGTTTTGATATCCTCCCGACTTTATCGAATATGATGGGGCTAGAATATGACTCGAGATTAATGGTCGGAAAAGATCTGTTTTCAGAGGCGGATCCACTCATTCCATTTTTAAATAAAAGTTTCATAACCAATCAAGGAAAATACAACAGCGAAACAGAAGAATTTATTCCACATGAGGGAGAAACGTCAGTGGATGAAGCGTATGTAGAAGAAATGATAGCTCGTGTTGAAGCACAATTTTATTATTCCACGAAAATATTAGAAACAGATTATTACCGATATTTGTTCGAATGATGATTAAACAGTTGCATCTAAAAAACAACCATGCTACTATGTAAATAACCAAGTGACCAAATCAGTATTTTAGTCACAACAAGTAAGAGGTGCATACAAATGACTTTTGACCGGAGAGAACATATCGTCGAAGCGGCGACGAGGTCGTTTTCCTTGTTTGGCTATAAGGCAACAACGATGGATCAAGTAGCTAAGCTAGCAAATGTTGGAAAAGGGACGATTTATACATTTTTTAAAAATAAAGAAGAACTATTTGATGAAATCGTCGAAAATTTAATTGCAGATATGAAACGTGCTGCTGCTGAAGCCATTGATCCTACTCGGGATTTTCAAGAAAATATTCATCAAGCATTGTATAATATGCTGGAATTCAGAATGGAACACCAATTAACGATTAAAATATTTCAAGAAGGCCAAGAAGTTGGTACACCAGTCGTTCAAGAAATGATTGATCGAGTGGAACAGGAAATTTTATCGTTCATCCAAGGAAAAGTTGAGATTGCTATTGAACGCAAGCAAATTAAGCCGTGTGATCCTGAGAAAACAGCATTTGTATTATTGAAGATGTATATCGCATTCATTTTTGATTGGGAAAAGAAACGGACGCCCCTTTCAAAAGAAGAAATCGCGGAACTATTTGATCTCTATATTATTAAAGGATTATCTTGGTCAGATGCATGATGAAGGTAATCCCTATTTTTTGCACCAAAATGACTAAGTGAATAAAATAGTCACTCGTACAAGAAAGGAAGTAAGAACATGAATGAATCATTAGTAAAGCAAGAAGCAACATCGATTTGGAAAGATAAAAAAGTAGTGATTGCTATTTTTGGGGTGTTAGCCATTCCCATTTTATATGCAGGAATGTTTTTGTGGGCATTTTGGGATCCATATACATATTTGGATTCTCTCCCAATTGCAGTCGTTAATGAAGATACAGGAACTGTTTATGAAGGTGAGCATCTCGATCTGGGAGATGAACTTGTTACGAAATTAAAAGAAGAGGAAACGTTTGATTTTCATTTTGTTGAAACCCAGACGGGATATAAAGGACTGCAAAATGAGGATTATTATGTACTCATTGAAATACCTCATAATTTTTCAGAACAGGCAACAACCGTGCTTGAGGATACACCGGAACACATGGAATTGATCTATGTTCCGAACGAAAGCTATAACTTTTTAGCCGCTCAAATGGGTGAAACAGCTATGTTAGAAATTGAGGCGGCATTGGAAGAAAAGGTAATCGAAACGTATGCTGATACAATGTTTGATTCTGTTCATGAGCTCGCAGATGGATTTGAAACAGCCCATGAAGGATCTAGTGAACTGCATGATGGAACGATTGAACTACAAGATGGTGTGACCGAATTGCGAGATGGATCATTAGAGTTAGCCGATGGTTCTGTGCAACTACAAGATGGAATCGGAGTGCTCGCTGATAAATCGACCGACCTTGAAGCAGGGTTACAAGATGCATCCTCAGGTGCAGGCACACTAACAAATGGAATTTCCGAGGTGAATAATGGACTTGGACAGTTAGTTGACGGGCAATCGACCCTTATTGAAGGTGCGACAGAACTTGAAACAGGAGCAAGTAGTTTAGAAACGAATTTATCAGATTTAAATACTGGGTTAGGAGATGTATCTGCAGGACTTGATAGTGCAATCGCAGGTACAGATGAATTAAATGAAGGTGCGGCAGCTTTATCGGATAATTTGTCACAATGGAAAGGTGGGGCAGATGGGATTAAAATAGGTGCAGAAGACCTCAATGGGGGAATTACCGAACTGGAGCAACAACTTCAACCATTGATTGCTCAAGCACCTGAAGAAATGCAAAAGGAATTATCAATTGCATTTGAAAAGCTCATTGCTGGAAGCCAAGGACTTGCAGATGGGACAGCTGAATTACAAGAAAATGCTACGTTATTAAGCGAAGGAGCAAATACACTTGCTACAGGTACCGAAACACTCGCCGCTGGTCAACAAGAACTGAAAACAGGAATTGGTTCGTTGCAAGCAGGCGGAACTGCATTAGAAGAAGGTGCCCAAACCCTTGCGAGTGGACAGACGGAATTAAAAGAAGGAATGGTTTTTTTCAATGACCAATTAGCCACTGCTCAGTCAGGTGTGAATGAATTGGCAGATGGATCACAAACCCTTGTCAGTGGGCTTGGCGAATTAAAGAATGGAGCGAGCGCATTTGTGGAAGGTTCAAATGAACTTGCTTCAGGAGCAGGCGACGTGACGGAAGGTATGGGAACATTAAACGAAGGAGTCGATACATTAGCCAGTGGTTCCGATGATCTAACAGAAGGATCAGGGGAGCTATCTGAAAAGCTAGGTGAAGCGGCTGATGAATCCTCGATTACGACGAGTGAAGAGAACGCTAAAATGATGTCAAACCCAGTCGTTGTCGAGCAAGCAGGAGTAAATGAAGTACCTAATTATGGTACAGGATTTGCACCGTATTTCTTATCTCTTGGTTTATTTGTTGGAGCATTGTTGTTATCCATTGTGTACCCAATGCGATCAGCAGCAGGTCAACCTAAAAATGCCTTCCAATGGTTTACGAGTAAAGCAATTATGCTCTTTACAGTCGGGATAATTCAAGCACTTATTGCGTGTGCCATTCTATTATGGGGACTTGGACTGGAAGTACAAAGTGTTCCGTTATTCCTCATATTTGCGATCATTACGAGCATTACCTTTATTACGTTGATTCAATTCTTCGTAACGTCATTTGATAATCCAGGACGCTTCATCGCGATTATCATCTTAATTTTACAACTTACTACAAGCGCTGGAACGTTCCCGCTTGAATTAATTCCAGAAAGTTTACAAACGGTGAATTTATTTTTACCGATGACGTACACAGTAGCTGGATTTAAAGCAGTAATTTCCAGTGGAGATTTCTCAGTGATGTGGCAAAATGCAGGAGTTTTATTCGGATTCATTGCACTATTTGTTGCAGGAACGATTACGTACTTTTCGTTACAATTACGTAAGCCAAAAGAAGACGTCGAGGCCGCTGAAGCGGTATAATTTTAAAGAAAAAAAAGTCGTATGGGGATGTGTTTTCACAAACCTCATACGACTTTTTTAATGTATTATTCGCCTCTTCTACGTTGGTCTTCAGGATCATAAAATACTCGCTTCGTAAGCGTTGCCTCTGTGTTATCATTTCCGATGGTTACTTTGTCACCGATTTTGGCTTTAGCATTATCGATGATGCAATAGCCAATCATTTCATCAACGGTGAACCCATAGGCACAGTTCGTTACTTTACCTACCACTTCTCCATCTTTTTTGATAGCAGATTCTAACTCTACTTCCGTACCGTTATCAACCGTGAATCCGATAAGGCTGCGTTTAGGATTGCCTTTCGACGATTCAATGGCACCTTTACCAACGAAGTCACTGTCCCAATCCACTGTCCAACCTAGTCCTGCTTCAACTGGATTGAGTTCATCTACGTCCCTCATGAGTATATATCCTTTTTCAGAAGGCAGGCTTGATAAAACAACATCTGTTTCTAACTTTTTGATATCCGCTGATTTTCCACTTTCTTGAAGTTTTGATTCAATCAGTTCAACATGATCCGGATGGAAATATAATTCATACCCTAGTTCTCCTGTAAATCCGAATCGTGCTACTCGAACAGGAACATCTCCTACTTTATTGTCTCGAATTCTACTAAACTTCAAATCATCAATACTTTCAGCGAGGAAATCATTGATTACCTCAGCAGATTTTGGTCCTTGTACGGCATACATCGTCGTTACATTTTTAATATCTTTAAATTCCACATCAAATCCGTCTGAATATTTACCGAACCAATCAAACATTTCTTGAATATACAATGTGGACACCCAGTATAGGTCATCCTCCATACGGAAAATGATGACGTCATCAATGATGATGCCGCTTTCATTTAGCATCGTTGTATACTGTCCCTCACCTACGTCTGATCCGGAGATGTTGTTTACAAACATTTTATCTAAAAAAGCTCCCGCGTCTGGCCCTTTTACCTCTAACATTTCGTGTGTGAAATCATGGAATCCAACTCTTGTTCGTACAGCTTCATGCTCATTTCTCAAGTCGACATTACTCATAATATAATCTCCTCTCCTAAATGATATGAAAACTTTTCATTCTACTCTACATTATAGTGATTCCATGTACTTGTCTCAATGTATACAATGTTGCATACATTCAGATAAATTTGTACACATTGCACAAAGGTTTTTTGGCATGCATATTTAATTCGTTTGTTCGCGCTCCAATAACTTATATGACAATTGTACATACATACGCTCTTCTGGGTCTTCTAAATCAATTTTCGATAACTTTAGGATATGTTCTAAATGGATGAGTAACGTGTTTCTGTGCATATATAACTTCTTGGCAGCTTGCACAGCGTTCATATTGCAATTGATATACATGCGGAGTTCTTCGTAATATGTGGTGTTATGCTTTTGATCGTATTCTAATAGTCGTAACAATCCTTGTTGACAAATTAATTCCGTTGGGATTTCGCTCGTAATCAAAGATAACATGTATTCAATGACATAATCTTTGAAATAATACACTTCTAAGTCAGAATTCTTATGATACCCAATATCAATGGCTGCACAGGCCTGAATGAAATAGCTTTTTGCCTGGAGTATATCCGTAAATTCATTGCTTAGTCCAACCTTATACCCCATCGCTTGTAAAAAGTTAATGAAGATCGACCCTTTTGATTTCGGCTCTGTATCAGACAACCCAACATTCATAAAAGCTACGATTACATTTTCATAAACGATCGCAACCGTATTTGGTAGTATATCTTCTATTTGTTCACAGACCAATGTGGCTGGGATCACTTTACTGTTATCCTCTAACTTGAATTTAATGCATACATACCGGTCGTCATGGCTGCCTTTTACTTTTAGTTCTTTTAATAGGGTCATATTGTTGAAAATAGTACCGTTTAATACGTTGTAAAATGCTTCTTTGATCGTATTCGTATCCACACTATGGATTTCATGATATTGTTCTAGTAAAAAATCCACATATGTTTTCAGGTGAAGCAATAATGCTTGATCGCTCGGACGAAAAGAATCACCTTTCATATACATTCCACCAACAAAAACATCTTTTTTGAATACATGTAAACACATCACTTTGTATTCGGTCTTGTTGTACATGTAGATTCCTTTATTTTTATTCGCAGCCTCTAGAAGAGTAGATTGGATAAAGGAATCTTCCGTCTTAAATGTTAATTGTTTATCCAAATCCTGGTTTTCATTGGCAGGAAATGCATGTGCTGTCACATCTAAGCTTTTGTCTAACATAAATAATGGATGGCACAAAACATTGCGGCTAGCCTTTAATAAAGATGCTATCTTCCCTCTTTTCATCGCAATCTGTTGTAATGCTGCATCCCACGCATCATACGTGTCGAATATTTTTTGAATCCGATTAAAAACCATCTGTATCGTTTCCGTAGTATCTAAGAGGAGCAGCTGGCATTGGTCAGAGTAATAGGCTTGTGGAAGATTCGTGCCAATGACAATGATAGCTGTTCCGGCTTCTAATTGAGGTTGTTTTGGTAAAAAATCTTGTGAAGCAATATAGACATGGCTCGACTTAAAAATGGGCGTTCCATCATATAACAAGGGTCTTGAGAGTGTGAGTTTCATAGTGGAATGACCATGCTTTTTTACAGACATATCATCTATTAAATGATCTTTGATTATATCTAGATTTAATTTCATCGAAAACACCTCTCTTTTGAAAAATTATTGTTTCAATACGTGCGACGATCATACGGACTCTTATGTAATACCATATCATTATAAACTGGAAAATGATTGTTATTTGGCATTAAAATCGCAGAGACTCATAGAAAGTGATAAGTATGATAGAATATCGTTAAAGATTCAAATAATTCTATTTTTTTGCATACCAAAGGAGGATATAAATGGTTAAAGTAGATGGATTTAGATTAGGTATTTACGTTTTTAAAGACGCAGAAATAGTTGACTATGCTGCACCACATGGGGTGTTTTCGGTTGCTAGAAGGTTGGATCCGGATTTAGAGGCATTCTTGATTGCAGACGCGATGAGACCCGTTCAGACACAAGCGGGATTTACTGTACAACCGAATTATAGTTTTCAAGATGAGCCATATATGGACGCCTTTTTAATTCCAGGTGGCTTCGGGACACGTCAGGAAACACAGAACAGAAGATTGCATCAATTTATTAAAAACCTGCCTGAAACAACACTGTTAACAAGTGTTTGTACAGGTTCATGGATTTATGGAAAGATGGGTCTGTTAGACGGCATTGCAGCAACCAATCGAAAAGAACCAGATCGCCTGGAGAGCTCGAATTTAGGAAAGGTTCCTATTGATCGATTAGCTGACATCGCCCCTACATGTAAAATAAGTCGTGCTCGAGTAGTTGATGCTGGGCGAATCATTACTGGTGGAGGTATTTCGTCAGGCATGGAAATGGGCTTTCATTTACTAAGGAGAGCCGGATATGACGAAGATTTCATTTTGGAAGTCGCGCGAATTATGGAATATGAAGAAGGATATAAGACGTATAAGGATGATATCGAATACTTTGAGAAATAATTCCTAAAGAATAACTGCACATAGATGAACGTTCAACTATGTGCAGTGCTACTCAGTTTAATTTTTCTCAATATCTGTATACGTTAATGTCTTCCCTGTAATACCAAACAAAATGGTTAACACGGGACAAAGTAAACAAAAGAATGCGAACGGTACGTATGAAATCGTACTTACACCTAGAACGCTAGTGATGAAAACCCCACAAACACTCCACGGGATGAGTGGATTTACAACCGTTCCTGCATCTTCAGCAACGCGGGATAAATTTAAGTTGGACAAGCCAACTTTTTTATATTGCGCTTGATATGTTTCCGTCGTCAATAATATGGATAAATATTGTTCACCAACTAAAAAGTTCACACCGATAGCTGTTAACGCTGAAGCGGTAATGACCGAACGAACCTTTTTCAACATGCCTTCAATCGATGAAAGAAGTCGTGGAATAATTCCAAGCGTAAATAACAATCCACCTAAACAAAGGGCTAGGAGAACAATCCCAATCGTTGAAAACATACTTTCCACACCACCACGGGAAAGGAGTGTATCAATTTCTTCAACACCTGTTTCAGAAACAAAGCCATTAAATAGTGTATCAAATAACGATTTTACATTTGGCACTTGATGAATGAGTGAAACGAGTATTGCACTCAATGAGCCTGCCGCAAGTGCGAGTAAGGCTGGTGCTTTCCGAATCGAAAAGATAAATAACACGAGTAAAGGGATTACCGCACTGTACCAATGAATCAGTCCTGTATCGAGCAGTCCTTGTTGAAAGAACTCCATTTTACCAAAGTTCGCAGTTTCAATACTTGGTGAAAGAATCGCAAATAAAATAAGGGAGATCACAAATGCTGGACCTGTCGTCCAAATCATATTTTTAATGTGATCAAATAAATCAACTTTTACAATGGATGAAGCCATATTAGTCGTATCTGATAACGGCGACATTTTATCCCCGAAAAACGCCCCTGATACAATCGCTCCAGCCGTCATTGCAAGAGAAACATCCACTGCTTCAGAAATTCCAATAAACGCAAGTCCGACCGTACCAACCGTCGTTAACGAACTACCTACTCCCACACCAACAATCGCACAGACGACAAAAACGATCGCTAAATAAAATTGCGGAGTGACCAGATGGAACCCTGCATAAATAAGAGTTGGAATCGTCCCACCGACCATCCATGACGCGATTAAAATTCCAATAAAGAAGAAAAGCAAGGCAGCACTAATCCCGACTTTTGCCCCTTCGGTAATACCAGTTTCTAAATCACTATACGCAATCCCCTTCGCCAGTCCGTAAATGATGAGCACAAGGAGTGACAAGAGAAGCGGAATATGTGGCGGTGCCTCCATGAAAATAATTGCAATACTCATTGTACCTAACACGATAATGGTTAGTAAGAGCGCCTCACGTAACGAAATTTTTTGTACAGGTTGAATCCGAAACATAACAAAATCCCCTTTTCCTGATGTTCAAACAATCTATGTTGTTAAACGCACAAGTTTTACGTTGAAAATAACTATGAATCATTTTACAACATATGAAAAAAGAAAGCGACAAGAAGGAACTTGAAGATGTAGAAGAAAAGTGCGCGGGAATCTGTTTAGTGTTTGGAAAACGCGTGGGCATGAAAATCCAGGACCTAACCTCGTGTTTAGTGCCTGGAATTCGTTGGTACCCAGAAATTGAGGACCTAAGCTGTAGTTTAGTGCCTGAAAATCGTTGGTACCCAGAAATTGAGGACCTAAGCTGTAGTTTAGTGCCTGAAAATCGTGGGTCCCCGGAAATTGAGGACCTAAGCTGTAGTTTAGTGCCTGGAAATCATGGGTACCCGAAAATCGCGGACCTAACCAGTCGCTTAGTGCTTGTAAATCGTAAGCACACGAAAATCCAAGACCTAACCTTCCGTTTATCATATAATGTATGTAGAATCTAAGAGGAAGCGGCTACAGTGGATGAATCCTCGGCAATATTCGGAAAGGGATGATCATCATGCAAATAAACAAAAAAATCTCCATGAGGAAGTACCGAAAAGAAGATAAAGACCAGCTGAAAACAATCGCAAAATCATGTTTTGATGAAGATGGGATTTCAATTATTGAACAACCGAATACCACTTTTGCTCGCACAGCACTACATGAAGGAGAAGTAGTCGGCACCGTATTCGCATGGAAAAGTGCATTTCATTCCAACTGTTTGTACTTTCGAATATATGTAGCCCCTTCTTTCCGGGCGGAGGATATTGAAAGAGCCCTCCTTGAAGTGTTAACCGAGCACGCTCAAAAACAAAAAAATCTGCTCCCTCTGCAAACATCTATATGGGAAACGTCGATTGGATTAAAAAATCTATTTGAGAAGAATGGTTTTGAAGAATGTAGAAGAACGTACATGCCTATCTTGCAAGTGGAAGATGCTCTCGTTCCTATTTTTACGTTAGACAGCAATATTCAAACGGTCGAAGAAATGTCACAAGACAAGGAGTTAGCAAACAAACTTGTAGAGCTCGCTCAACGGAATTATACGAAGACGCATATGGATAATCCCGTCTCAAAAAACATTGGACAAGACGTGTGGAAGGAGCTTGTTTTTGCCGAAGATCTTCTTGAAAAAGGCAGTTTTGTTTACGCAGAGGAAGGCGAAATAATAGCCTACAGTTTCTTGCATACATCAGATGAGAAAGACACGTTTGAACTCGGCTGGTGTGGAGCAACACGTGACAACAATCAAGAGATGATCCGGCTCCTTGTGCAACGTCAAATTCTCTATACAAAAAAGCAGGGTGTTTCGAAACTACTTGGAGAGTTTGACACAACGGATGAAGCGGCGATGAGCGTACTAGGTTCATTTCCATTCGAGCCTTGTCCAACGTGGGTGACGTATTCGTTAAAATTGTGAACGAATGTCTCTAATTCTCAGTTTCTTCATTTTGCAACTCTAGCAAAAATGGATACACCAGTACATATATGCTAAATAACACAAACAAAATAGCGACATTTAATAAAGATGCGCCTAAAGTGAAGGCTAATACAAGCGCAACGGCAATGGAAAAGAATATTAAATACATAATTTTACTCGCTGTCTTTTTCGTTGCATATTGTTTTTCCTTACAATTGGGACATATTTTCCCTGCGCTTACCGTAAACATTTTTTTCAGTGCGTCCGTATATGACCATGTATAATGACAGTTTTGACATGTTGGCATCATGATGTCTCCTTTATAAAACCCTCTCCCCAATTGGATTTGGAGAGAGGTTGTTGTCTTATTCAAGCGGTTCAAACCGTGCGGTAAAAAACCTTAACACCGGTGATTCATACACCATTTTCAAACCTTCTACACCTGCACGTTCATTATACAAGTCAATAATCGAATCAGCAACTACGTCCATATGTGCATACGTGTATACCCTACGTGGAATGGTTAACCGAACGAGTTCCAGTTCTGGGTAATAATGATTTCCGTCATCATCTCTTCCGGCTGAAACAATTCCTCGTTCCATACTACGTACACCTGACTCTAAATAAATTTGTGCAGCTAATGTTTGTGCTGGGAATTCATCTTGTGGAATATGATCGTAAAATTTCTTCGCATCTAAAAACACCGCATGCCCTCCAACAGGCTTGACAATCGGAACTCCAGCTTCCTCAAGGCGATCCCCTAAATATTGACATTGGCTCACACGATGGTGAATATAATTGTAATCGACAGCTTCATACATCCCTCGTGCCATGGCCTCCATATCGCGTCCAGCCATTCCGCCATACGAAGGCATTCCTTCATAGACGACAACTAATTCCGTTGCTTTTTGATACAATTCGTCATCATTTAAGGCTAAAAATCCACCGATATTGACGAGGGTATCTTTCTTTCCTGACATCGTACATCCGTCGGCATAGCTCATCATTTCGTGCAGGATTTCTGCGATTGTTTTGTCTGCATACCCTTCTTCTCTTTCCTTAATAAAATAGGCATTTTCAACACAACGCGTGGCATCAAACATCACTTTTATGTTGTGCTTTTTCGACACATTTGAAACCGCTTTCATATTTTCCATGGAAACAGGCTGACCACCGGCTAAATTAACGGTCACTGCTAAACAAATATACGGAATGTAATCCGCCCCAACTTCGTCAATTAATGCTTGGAATTTTTCTAGATCAACATTCCCTTTAAATGGGTGGTCATATGTGGAGTCATGTGCTTCGTCTATGATGACATCTCTGAAGGTTGCGCCGTTTAACTCTTGGTGAGCTCTCGTTGTGGTGAAATACATATTTCCAGGGATTACGTCCCCTTCTTGGATCATAATTTGTGACAGGAGGTTTTCCGCACCTCTTCCTTGGTGGGTAGGTACTGTATGTTTAAATCCGTATAAATCTTTGACCGCCTTTTGTAAGTTATGAAAATTTTTCGAACCAGCGTATGATTCATCTCCTTGCATCATGCCAGCCCATTGGTTGTCACTCATCGCAGTTGTTCCACTGTCTGTGAGCAAATCAATATATACTTCTTCAGAATTCAGCAAAAATGTATTGTACCCAGCATCTCGAATAAATTTCTCTCGTTGTTCCTGCGTCGTCACCGCAATCGGTTCAACAACTTTAATCTTGTAAGGCTCAGCAACATACTTTCTTTCCATCTCAACAACTCCTTCATTTATTTGCTTCAAGCATAGCATAATGAAGGAGTGTTTTCTATTGTTTGTTTAAAAACAAAATATATGTTTAATTTAAGTGTTACAATCGACTTTTCAATCGTTAACTTTCAAAATACTGATCTTTAATAAAGAAATACGCTGGTCTTTTACCTTCTTGTTCAATTAATGAAAGGTTTAATAATTCTTTTGATAGGTTTCGCACGGTTGAGGTCGATAAATTAGATATATTTGAAAGTTCCTTAACAGTTATCCCTTTACTATGTGCAAAGAAATGATTTTGAGCTAACACAAACATAAAATTAAATAGATATTCTGACTGACCTTTAAGTTTTGGTTCATGTTTTAATTTATGAATTGCAATCTCTAACAACTCAACTTTTTCTTTTAACTCAGCAAGCATATCTTTAAGCGCATCTAAAATAATATCCATAAATGTATGGATAAAATCATTCATTTCTCCACTATTCATGAGACTATTTGTAATTTCAAAACTGGTTAAATATTTATGAGTGTACGTGTAACAGCCTTGTGATAGAGATAGCGCTCCTATTTCTCCAATAATATCTGACAAATACAAACTACTAATAAATCTAGATGTCCTTCCGTTTCCATCGTAGAATGGATGAATATAACCGAAGTAATAATGCCCAATGGCAACCTTCACGAGTGGTGGGATGTGTGGTGTATCATTCATTAGATGTAACAATTCGCTTAGCTTGTCAACAATATCTTGTTCTGGAGTCACTCCGCGGTGGATGACCTTTTGCGAACCTGACTTTTTTAACACGTGAGTCATGTCTTTTCTAAAGACTTTTCCATCAGGCAGGTGCTCTTCATCGATTTCGTCTTCAGTAATATCATCATAAATCATTCTTATATCTTCTGGATCTGTTGGTACATCAATATCTCCATTGATAAGTCCTTGATAAGATTTAATCATACTGTGAAACCTTTTTTTGTGCTTGTTAACTAGCTCGATATCTTTCACACTTCTGGCAATTTCAGCTTTTGTACTTTTCACACCTTCTAGCTCATTTGTGTGATATAACTCATCAACAATCCTCTCGAAAATGAATTGCTCTTTTGCAATATCAGGTAAGTTATTAAATGTTTTATTGAGCTTATTTGAAGTTTTGTGAATCAAACTTACTTGTTCGATCATTTCATTGGTTGGGACATAGTATAATTCATAGATGTTCGGCTGGTTCATAGGTTTAATCGTTATTCCAAGTTTCACAGTTGATTCAAAAGAAATCCTTTTCTTATACGTACTAGAAAATACACTGTGGTCACTTTCGCGAAAAACTTTATAAAGACTCCTCATATACTCACCTCAACTTATTATTAATAGTAAATAATACACGTTAATCGTTAAATATCTAGTCCTATGCGTAAATAATGCTAGTTTTTACGCATAGACATTAACGTTTTCTGGTTAAATGTTAAAATTACGTATATTTATTACTTTCTCCAATATAAAATGAACATATACGTAAAAGAAGCTGCAAGTAAATACTTCACTCAAATATATTATGTACTTGCATATGAACTTCGAAAAATCAAAGCAAAATATCATTCCTTACTACAGTTGTACGAGCGTTCAATACTTTTCCTGAGAAAAATTACTATTTCCCTATGTGTTATGTGTTAAATAGGATATAATAGAAGAGTAAGGTTAAAATGATATGATACATGTAAAAAACAAATCTAAACAAGTATTTTACTTAATGATTGTACTGTAAACATCTTAGAATCAACACTTTATATAAGGAATCAAAATATACGGATAAGGAAGATTGTTATGAGCAATAAACAGGAACATACAGACGTTATCTTAATCGGCGCGGGCATGATGAGTGCGACTTTAGGTTCTTTACTACATGAGTTAGCACCTGATTGGAATGTGAAACTATTTGAAAAGCTTACCATGTCGGGAGAAGAGAGTTCGAACGAATGGAATAACGCGGGAACAGGGCACTCTGCCTTATGTGAATTAAACTACACACCTGAACAAGAAGATGGATCTGTTGAAATTAAAAAAGCGGTCAACATTAATGAACAATTCCAAGTCTCCAAACAATATTGGACATATCTTGTAAAAAACGGTGTTCTCAAGGATCCAAAAGACTTTATTATGCCTATTCCGCATATGAGCTTTGTAGAAGGTAAAGAAAATGTTTCCTATTTGAAAAAAAGACATGAAGCACTATCGGAACATCCATTATTCCAAGGAATGGAATACTCAGAGAATCTAGAGAAATTAAGTGAATGGATTCCTTTAATGACAAAAGACCGAAAACAGGAAGAGCCAATCGCGGCAACGAAAACCGACGATGGAACAGACGTGAATTTCGGGGCATTAACGAGAGAACTACTCGACTATCTAGAGGAACGAAATGTAGATATGAATTACAGCTCTGTTGTAAAAAGTATTAAACAGAGAGATGACGGTTTATGGGAAGTGAAAGTGCACCACTTAATTGGAAACAAGACGAAAACCTATACCGCAAATTTTGTATTTATCGGTGCAGGTGGTGGAAGTTTACCATTGCTCCAGAAAACAGGTATTCCAGAATCGAAAAAAGTAGGCGGTTTCCCAGTAGGCGGTCTGTTTTTAGTATGTAACAATCCGGATGTCATTGAACAACATCATGCGAAAGTATACGGAAAAGCAAAAGTAGGAGCACCACCGATGTCGGTGCCACATTTAGACACAAGATTTATCGGCAATGAGCGAACATTACTATTTGGTCCATTTGCTGGATTTTCACCAAAATTCCTTAAAACAGGTTCCAACATGGACCTGATCGGTTCTGTAAAACCGAATAACGTGATGACGATGTTAGCGGCCGGAGCAAAAGAAATGGGGCTAACAAAATATTTAATTGAACAACTATTATTATCAGAAGAAGAGCGCATGGATGAACTCCGTGAATTCATTCCTGATGCAAAAGATGAAGATTGGCATATTGTAGTTGCTGGTCAACGCGTTCAAGTGATCAAAGATACAGATGCCGGAAAAGGAACGCTTCAGTTTGGGACAGAAGTTGTCAAATCAAGTGACGGTACCATTGCGGCACTTCTTGGAGCATCTCCAGGAGCTTCAACTGCAGTACATGTCATGTTAGGGATTTTAAAAGACTGTTTCCCAGAAGAACATGACAAATGGCTCCCTAAAATTAAAGAAATGGTTCCTTCATACGGAAAAAAACTTTCAGATCATCCAGAGTTGTTTAAAGAAGTGCATGCTGAAGCGGCAGAAACGCTAGAGTTAAATAAAGTATTACCGACGGATGCGGATTGAATAAGAAACATATGTACTTTATATTCTATGAAGCCCCAAAGGTTGGATAATAATATCTAATCTTTGGGGCTTTTTTGATTATATACGAACAATCGTATGATTCAATCTCTATTGAAATCACTTTTAATAGGGGTAAATACCTATGTCGGTATAAGGTAATGAGTCTATCTTACCTTTGGTTAAAAAATAGAATGAGACTATATAAGGATATTAGCGAATATGCTTGACAGCTATTGTTCAATATGAATAGTATGAATCGAATCAATTAATTATTCTGAAAAATAAAGCTAGTAAAAGGAGGTAGAGCTGTTAAAGTAAAGGAGAATAAATGTAAGCGTCATCATTAGGTCGCAACCTTCACATGTTTGCAATGTACATGTGATTAGAAATACTTCGTTAAATATGACTACTTACTCGAATTGTACAGAGCAATAAGTGTATGAGGAGGAGTGCCTACTATCAGAAAGTTTAGAGCAAACATGAAGTGCAAGTTATTAGTACTATGTTTTTTATCTTTCTTTATCATTTCACAACTAACATCACCAACGACAGCTACTTTTAATGATACAGAACAAATCTATTTTCATCTTCCTTTTGAAGATAGTTTCAATGAACAACAAGTAGAGGAGCGGGATGAAAAAGAGCCAGATGAGACTGGTCTAGATAATAGTGTTGACGAGAATCAAGACGATGGAACAGCCGACGAGTGATAGAAGTCCTCACTTCATCGTCAGAGGTATCAATTGACTAGATTTATATGAGCGAATGTATGTAATAAAAGAATGAGGTGAATAACCAATGAAGAGAGGCAAAATTGTACATGCAATAGTCAATTTTATAACGTCCGTGTTGATCATAGTGACAGTAATCTTAGCCTTTACAATTGTATCCGCAAAAGTCTCAGGAAAAGAACCAAGTGTTTTTGGATATCAAATAAAAACAGTTTTATCTGGATCTATGGAGCCAGAAATACAAACAGGTTCAATCATCTTCAATAAAAAGACAAATAGCGAAACGTTAAAAGAAGGAGACGTTGTCACATTTCTTACAGAAGAAAACATTCTTGTCACACACAGAATTATTGAAGTTGTAGGAAATGAGTACATTACGAAGGGAGATAACAATAGCGGAAAAGACGTTCAGCCAATTCTACCTCAAAATATTACAGGTAAATATACAGGGTTTACTATTCCATATCTAGGCTATGTGTTGAATTTTGCGAATACAAATCTAGGTAGCACGCTGTTGCTAGTTCTACCTGGTCTCTATTTAGTTGGTTACTCCATACTAATTATTACACGCTCCTTAAAGCAGGTGGAAAGTAAAATACCGGCAAAAAATGATAAATAAATGGGGGAATTTATTCATGGGAATTAAGAAGAAATTAGGTCTCGGTGTAATCTCTGCAGTGATTGGTTTATCAATGATTGTAGGAGGTACGTACTCTTATTTTAGTGATGAAGAAATATCTGCTAATACATTTGCGGCTGGAACTATTGATCTCTCTGTTGAACCAACAGAAATTGTTGACTTAGACAATTTAAAACCAGGGGATTCTATTGAAAGGGCATTCGAACTTCATAATAACGGAACAATTGATATTCAAAAAGTGCTCTTGGAAACAGATTATCAAGTAGTAGATGCTGAAGGAGATAATACCGAAGATTTTGGAAAACATATTCATGTAGAGTTTTTATACAACGTTGATCAAGTCAATGAAGTGATCTATGAAACGTCTTTATATGATCTTCAGAGCATGACTCCTGAGGCTGTGAGTGAAGAAGTCTTTTCACCACTTTTAGGTGAAGATGGATTAGAGTCTGGTACATCTGATGATCTAATAGTGAAATTTGTCTTTGTAGATAACGGAGAAGACCAAAATCAGTTTCAGGGTGACAGTTTACATCTCGAATGGACTTTTAACGCACTGCAAGTACCGGGAGAAGATAGGTAATTACAACGCCGATATTTGAAAGCGCTTACGGTAATCGGCAAATCAATGGAGGAGAAATGATGACTGTAAAGTTGCGCTCTATTCAATATGCTTCGATTGTCTTAATGATGGCCGTCTCTATGTTTGCTATGTCGCTAAATCATGTTGAAGCTACTGAGGATACTGATTCGGACTTTAATACAGAAGATGAAGATGCTCTTCAACATGCGTTTATCGATGCTTCTGAGGAGTTCAACGTTCCGGTGAGTATCTTGATGTCCGTAGCTTATAATGAATCACGCTGGTTCCATCATAATGGTCAACCAAGTGGTTCGGGAGGATATGGAATCATGCATTTGATTCAAGTTGATCACGTTTCGGATACAGCTGCTAAAGGTGATATAGAAACTGAAACCAATGAACCTTATGCAAATTTAAACACATTGGAAGAAGCTGCAGAGTTGCTTGACTTGGATCCGGAGATTTTAAAGAATGATCCGGTTCAAAATATTCGGGGAGGAGCGGCATTACTTGAGTCTTATGCTAAAGAAACAGTAGGAGAAGTGCCTACTAATCTTGCAGACTGGTATGGTGCGGTCGCAAAATATAGCGGTTCAGAAAATGAAGCACAGGCTGAAAGCTTTTCGAATCGTGTGTACGAGACGATTCAAGAAGGTGCAGAAAATACAGTTGAAGATGGACAACATGTCGTTTTAGAACCTGAGAATGTTACACCAAACCGTGAGACCTCTCAGGCATTAGATTTAAATGAAAATAAAAATATACAAGTTAATTGCCCGTCAGGATTGAATTGTGAGTACATTCCAGCAAACTATGAATTATATTCTGATGATTTGAGTGATTACGGAAACTATGATCTTGCCAATCGTCCAGATGATGGCTTGGATATTCGCTATATCGTTATTCATAATACAGAAGGTAGTTTTAATTCAGCTGTGAATTGGTTCCAGGATCAGTCCTATGTAAGTGCCCAATATGTTATTCGTTCATCCGATGGAAAAATAGCAGAAATGGTTAAGCCAGAACATGTTGCTTGGCAAGCAGGGAATTGGTATATCAATGCTCATTCTATTGGAATTGAACATGAAGGTTTTGCTGTAGAGGGAGCGACTTGGTTTAGCGAAACTATGTATCATGAGTCTGCAGAACTAGTAAAGTACTTAGCTGAACGTCATGATATTCCATTAAATAGAGAGCACATTATCGGACATGATAACGTGCCTGGAACAAGTCCAGGTACGCAAACAAGCATGCATTGGGATCCGGGCACTTTTTGGGACTGGAACCATTACATGGACCTTGTTGGAGCGGAGGATTCGGAACCTCCGAAACATGAGGGGGATGCTTGGGAGGCAAACGGTGTCGTCACCATTAATCCCGATTTTCAAACAAACGAACCTCCACTTACGCATCAGGGAGAAGAGTTGGAACCACAGCCATCAAACTTTGTTTATTTACACACAGAACCAAGTTCAGTATCTCCTTTAATTAGTGATCCAGCTATTCATTCAGAAGGAACAGAGGGAACAATAGAAATAACAGACTGGGGGAACAAAGCAGTTGCCGGACAGCACTTTGTTCGAGTTGATCGCAGTGGTGACTGGTCTGCGATTTATTATGGTGGCCAGAAAGCTTGGTTTCATGATCCACATGGCAATCATTCGAATCTAACAAACGGCATGATGATAACACCAAAAGAAGGAAAGGATTCCATCCCGGTGTATGGAACAGCTTATCCTGAGGATGCAGCGTATGATGAAACAGGAATTCCAGAATGGCAAAGAGGCTCTATTGAACCATTACAATACACTATACCTGCTGATCAAATGTATGTAGCTAATGGCCCATATCAATCTAGTTATTATTATTCAAAGTTATATGATCAACTTCATAATAATCAAGTTGTCAAAGGAACTGATGAATATTACCAAATTTCATTTAACCATCGGATTGCCTTTGTAAAGAAAAGTGACGTAGATATTGTTGTCACATCTGTAAATGATAATAAAGAAGTTGTTCGTAATTTTGATGATATGGGGGATTTCACTAGTGAAGAAAATCTTCGAGCTCTAGAAATGCATCTCAATTCAGTTCAGCACTTTGAGAATGGTGGACAAGAAGAAAAAGTTCTGAAGCATTTAAAAGGGTTCGAAATATTACTTGACCATCAAAATGCCAATGGTGATTTATCAGATAGTGCTTATGAGGTGCTGAAAGCTACTACAGAATCACTACTTACGCAGTTTGAAGACGTTGAGTAAAAAATAACGTATGTAAAGGGATGTGGAAAAAATTGAAAATAAGTGAATCTATAAAACGGTGGGCGATCGTTCTCCTATCCATCGTTGTTGTTTTAATACCTTTTTCTTCAAGTGAACAATTAAGTGATGCAACTGCTAGTGGTATTACTGAAATTGAAGGCCTAGAAGAAGATGCTACCCTTAAAGAAAAGTTAGACCTAATATTAGCAGATGATGTATTAGCGAATTCAATGACAGGCGTTCACGTTCGAAACGCAACAACTGGAGAAGAAGTGTATGAACAGTTTAGCGATATTCGTTTACGTCCGGCTTCCAACATGAAGTTATTTACTGCAGTTGCTGCACTTGAAACATTGGGAACTGATTACACATTTACAACAGAAGTTCTGACAGATGGAGCCGTATCTGGGTCTACGTTAGAAGGAGATGTATATGTAAAAGGGAAAGGAGATCCCACACTGCTTAAAGAAGACCTCGATCAGTTTGCAGATGAATTACTGAATCAAGGCATCGAAGAAATAAGCGGAGATATCCTCGGGGATGACACTTGGTATGACGACGTCAGACTTTCGGAAGATATGTCATGGGACAATGAGCCGTCCTATGTAGCGGCACAAATTTCCGCGCTTACGATGTCACCAAATGATGACTATGATACAGGATCTGTCATTGTTGAAGTAACACCAGGGAGCGAAGTTGGGGAACCGGCTGAAGTAAAAACTGTTCCTGAAACAGATCACGTGACGATTGTAAACAATACTGAAACAGGTGATAGCAATGCATCAAATAGTGTTTCGGTAAATCGCGAACATGGAACAAATGACATTGTAATAGACGGAAGTATGCCATTAAATGCTAATAAGAGTCGTACATGGAGTAGTGTATGGGACCCAACCGTTTATACACTTGATATTTTCAAAAAATCCCTCGAGGAAAAAGGTATAACCCTTAAAGAAGATGTAGCTACAAAGAGGGCTACAGCACCAAAAGATGCCGAGCAACTAACATCAAAGGAATCGATGCCTTTGGAGGATATTATGATCCCGTTTATGAAGCTGAGCAACAACGGTCATGCAGAAATGTTAACGAAAGAAATGGGCGTCGTCGAATACGATGAAGGAAGTTGGTCCAAAGGGTTAGAAGTAATCTATGATGTAGCTGAAAGCCTAGGTGTGGATAAAGATACAATTATGTTAAGAGATGGTTCAGGGATGTCAGATAAAGGCCTTATCCCTGCAGAACAATTTACGAGCCTGCTTTATGCAGCTCAAGATCGAGCGTGGTACCCAGATTTTCTAAATTCCTTGCCTGTCGCTGGTGCATCTGATCGAATGGTAGGAGGAACTTTGAGAAACCGGTTGACTGGAGAATCAACAAAAGAAAATGCGACCGCAAAAACAGGATCAACAACTAGTGTTTCCACACTGACGGGATACGTTACGACAAAAGATGGGGAGAAATTAATATTCTCTATCTTGAACAACAATTTCAAATCTGGTTCCATGCCAACAATCCAAGACAAGATTGTCACAGTGCTGGCAGAACACAAAGTTGAGGACGGTGAAGGAGAAGAAGTCAGTGTAGCTGACATAAAGTCCCTCGTAGAAACATTGGAATCAGAAGGGGAATTTTCTGATGATTTATCAGCGCGTGCTTTAAAAACACATCTGAGTGCAATTGCCGTATATGAAGGACAAGACAACATAGATAAAGTTTTAAAGCATATGGATGGATTCTATACGTTACTAGACCATCAAGAGGAAGAGGGGGTCATTTCTGACAAGGCGTATCAAGCGCTAATAATTCTTGCTGATGAGTATGTTGATGAAATAAGCAATGAATAATTGAACGTATTTATGAGAAACGGGATATGCATAGAGCATTTCCCGTTTTCCATTTTTAATGTTCCAATGCAATCTTAATATGCGCCAAATGATGCTCTTCATGCCAAGATAATTTTGCAATTTTCGTGGCGACGGAGATTGTGTCTTCACCCTCAAGAGAAAAAGTCCGCGCAAATTGCTCTTCAGATAAATGTTTGCCTAAAGCTACAATGCGTTCATTGATCCCTTCGAGCATTTTAATGGAACTTTCCACTGGAAGTTCTGTATCCGGTAAAACAGCCCACTTGTCTTGATCAAAAGCGGGAACGGTAGGATTGTCATCTGTTAAAGCGAGTCTTAACCGCTGATACATGTTGAGCTGGGAATCCGCAATGTGGTGTACAAGCTGCCGAACATTCCAACTGCCATCACGATAAACTTTATTTAATTCCTCATCACTTAAACCATCTACCGTCTCTCTTAAACGAGTCGTATATGTTTCAATTTCCCTAAGCCATTCCTCAACGTCATCGAATGTTACCTTTTCAGGAACTTGTAATGTTCCAATTGGAAATTTAACGTCCATTTTTAAATATCCCCTTTCTTAAAAATGTCTATCTACCTATTAGTATAGTTGTTTATGAGGGAAGTGAACAGGAAAGGGAAGAAAGCTGAAGGAACGATACCTTTTATGCTACTGTATACTAGTATGGACTTCGCTTGCTTGTGAACGTCCATGCGATTATACATTAGAAGTGTCGACAGAACAGAACTAGGAGGAAATAAGACTTGAACACATCTTCATCGAATAGGGAGAATAGTATTCTATCCAAATTGATCCCTGGATTATTACTATGTCTTGTAGTTACCTTTGTAGGTATATATGGTGCTGAATTAATTGGGGTTGTTTTAATTAAGATCGGCGTCCTAGCACCAGGAAGTCAAACGCCAGTGTCAGGTATTTTTGTTGCTATTATTGTAGGAATAATCATTCGAAATACCATCCACGTGCCGGCTTTCTTTTTGGAAGGAATATCGTTCGCCGTTAAATATGCATTACGTGCTGGAATCATATTACTTGGCCTTCGTTTAAGTTTGATGGAGGCCTTAAAGCTAGGTGCGTTAGGCGTGCCACTTATCGTAGCCTGTATTGCTTCCGGTCTATTTATAACGCTTTATTTAACAAATAAAATGAAACAATCTTCATCTTTAGGGACGTTAATTGCTTGCGGGACAGGAATTTGTGGAGTTACAGCTATTATGGCAACATCTCCTGTCATTGAAGCGAAAGATGATGAAATATCTTACGCCGTAGCCAATATTACTATATTTGGATTAACTGGAATGGTATTGTACCCATTTTTAGCAGACATTATATTTGCGAATGAACCGATTAAAGCAGGTTTATTTTTAGGTACAGCGATCCATGATACGGCTCAAGTAACCGGAGCAGCATTAATTTACGATCAAGTGTTTAATATACCAAAAGTCGTTGACGTAGCCACGGTGACGAAACTAACAAGGAACTTATTTATTATTGTTATTATTCCTCTCGTATCTTATTTATATTATAAAAACCTTAACAAATCAGCCACGGGGACAACAGAGAAGAAAGAGTTGCCAAAGTGGTACACATTTATTCCATTATTTGTGATTGGGTTTTTATTGTTAGCCTGTTTACGTACCATTGGAGACGCAACGTTAGAGAGTACGGGATCTGCTTTTGGCTTATTCCAATCAAGTACATGGGAGGCCATTTACAACAAGAGTAGTTCGTTTGGAACAACTTATTTACTCGGAATGGCAATGGCCGGAGTAGGATTATCAACGAACTTTAAAATGTTTAAAGGAATCGGGATTAAACCATTTTATATCGGGTTCATAGCGGCCGTCTCTGTAGGGCTCGTTAGTGTAACCCTTATATCGTTATTTGGACATTTAGTCGTCCTATAGTAAAAATGATCTTATACATCAGCTAACAGCTATGTATAAGATCACATATTTTCCACAAAAAACGATTCACTCAATCGGCTCCAAATCCGCCTCAATATCTTCTCTATATGCTTCTAACATCGGTGGAAGAGCAAGCTTTTCCCCTAAATGATCTAGCTCTTCATCTGTCGCAAACCCAGGTCCATCGGTCGCAAGTTCCATTAAAATGCCATTTGGCTCTGGTATATAGACGGAACGGAAATAATAACAGTCATCATGTAGTAACAATGAGGAAGTAAATCAGGATAATAATGGCAGTGAGCATGATGAAGATGTTGTTCAGGATGCAGGGTTGTTGAAGAAGTAACAAACTTAATATTTAGCGAAGCAATTGAAGAATATCCTGTATGGCTTCAAAACAGGTCATATTATGATGACATAGAGAGAACAGGAAGCCCACAAAAAATCTTTGTTTTTGAAGATGAAACAGTCACAATATATGACAGCATTAATAGAAAATCTATATCGTTTGAGGAAATTCAAGACCTTTCTAATGAAGAAATTATTGAAATAGCTGAAAATGAAAGTGATAAAGTTGAAGAACATGAATATACGTTAACACATACATTGGATGATACAGGGCGAGAGGTGGAATTAACAACTATAGATTTTAGTGGCGACAGAGATCCAAAAGAATTAAATGCAACAATTGTTTCTCAGCCTCTTTACGATGAGTATTTGGCAGGATTTGAAACTTCTGATGAATTTGGGTTTTTCACCATGGTAGAAGATGAATCTGTAAGAATAAGATTAGGGGATCCAGAAGAGGATGCTAAAGAGAATATAACAGTTGAGTAGTACTCATGCCGATGTGCAACCATTTAAAGTCTCAGTCTTATTTTAGTTTAGCTAAAATACATAAGTAAAAAGCATAAATAGTTATAATCAAATAAACACTTTACCGGCATTTTATCGGTAAAGTGTTTATTCATTTTATTTTTTACGTTCAGGAAAACCTTCTTCCGTACCTATACTTCCAATCGTAAAATCCGATTCATTCACACCCATAACAAACTCATGTTTCTTATTAACTGTTCCTTTAACTCTCAGTCCACCCATTTCTCCCTGATAAACATCTTCGATTTCAATTGTCTCTATATCTGTATATTTTTCTTTTAAATAACTTTCAGCTGCTATTTCAGCCTTTTCAATTGTTTCCTTGTCGTAATCATCTGAGCTCATAGAACAACCTCCTAATAAAATGAAAAACAAAAGGAATGGAGTAATTAGATTTTTCAAAAAACCACCTCTTTAAGTTATAATACAAAAAAAGGGTGTGAAAGTCTATGTCAATCAATCAAAGCGAAAGCGGTTTAGGAACGAATCAACCGTCTTCTGTGTTATCGGATCAGGATGCTGCAAAAATAGCTCAAGAAAGCTACGACAGAAAAAGAGGCTTTAACAAATCGATTCCAAGAAAATATTAGAGAAGCCCATTATCTTCATTACCTTTTTACATCTTTTTTAAGGCATTTTTGATAGAGTATTCTATATTTAAATATAAAAAGATCCATTTATATGATTGAATA
>JAPFDS010000073.1 GCA_026168805.1 Caryophanales bacterium
GTTGTGTTGTGACTTTAACTATACAAAAGAAAGGGCCTTTTTTCATGTGTTTTCCACATAATCTCATACAAATCCTGTATTTATATAATTTAAATTATATAAATAGTTCGTATGTTCCCCCACAAACATTTTACTCATACATGGAGAAATCTCCTATACGCGGTTTGTGTTGCCTAGCTAGTCTTGGTGTTGGTCCAAGAACTCTAAACATGATGTATATACATAAATCTCGTTATCCTTTTTCGAAAATCCGTGTCCTTCATCTTCTAACACAATATATTCTACTTCTCTACCAATCTCACGCAATTTCGCAACGATTTGGTCGGACTCTTCCTTCACTACTCGTGGATCTTTCGCACCTTGAATAACGAGCATAGGCTTCACCATATCATCTAAATACGTAATCGGAGAATCTTTGATAAACCGTTCTTTATCACGCTCCGGATCACCTAACCAACGCTCCATCATAGGCTTCCAGTGTGGAGGTACAGATCCGACAAATGTCGTTAAATCTGACGGTCCAAAGATATCAATAACTGCCTTGAATGAGTCCGCATGACGTCCGTGGAGTAAAAGTGCCATATACCCACCATAACTTCCACCGACTAAAAAGAGCTTTTCCTTCGACGTAATTCCTTGGTCAAATAACCAGTCCACACCAGCCATACAGTCAAGACGTGGCCCTTCTCCCCAATCTTGTTCGACAAGTTTGACGAATTCTGAACCGTAGCCTGTGCTCCCTCTAAAGTTCGGTGCAAATACGGTATATCCTTCATACGCTAAACATTGGAATAATGACCGGTAAAACTTTCGCTCCGCAGCTTGCGGTCCACCATGCGGCCAAAAGACCGTATACCCATTGTCATTTTCTTCGTGAGGTTTGAAAAGCAAAGCCTCAATTTCCATATCATCAAAGGATTTGTACGTAACAACACCCGGTTCAACCATTTCTTCTGGGCTCACACCGAGCACTCGGTTGTTTGTTAATTGTTCCCATGCTCCATTTTCACGTTTGAACATATTTGCTGGTTTTGATGCACTCATTCCAAGGACATAGACATTTCCTGATGCGGCCACTTGGATTTGTGCAACAACATCTACAGGAGTGTCAATTGCTTCAAGCTTTTCTGTAGATACATCAAACGAATATAAATAATCTTGTACACCTTTTTCAGTAACTACGTATAATAAACCTTCTTTTTTGTCCCATTTAATCGTCGACACACCTTCATCTTCAAACGTGAGCACTGGCTTAAATGAACGCGTTTTTATGTCAAACAAAGCTACATACGCATATTCGCTATCATAGTTCGTAATGAAATAAATATGATCTTCATTGGCATATACTGCCCCACCACTGACGTGCACTTCCTCACGATTTGGGGTTAAGTCAACTTTCTCTCCATCAATATCAACAAAGCTAATGACATATGTGTTGGCAAAAGCTGACGTATATACAAACGTTTTTTCTTCTGGAGACACGGTAGATAGTGTCGTTGCCGCTTCTTCCCCTTCATGTAGAAGTGTTTTCTTACCTGTCCCTAGATCATGTACATACGTATTCAAGAAAGACGGATTTCCCTCTGACGTATTGTAATACACGCGATTTCCATCTTCACTCGTCTCACTTAAGAAAAACTTATCTTCAGACTTTCCAGTAATAAAAGGCTTCGGGATCCCGCCTTCATACGGCAAAGTATAAATGTGATAGTTTTCATCCCCGTCTTTATCAAACTGCGCAAATACGTGACGTCCCTCGGGATCCGTTTGTATTCCTCCACAACTCTCATCATATTGTGAAAAAAGATATGGAAACGTCCCCGGTAAATCCATTGCCCAAATATTCATTTTCCCACTCATATTGGACGTGAAAAACAATTTCTTTTCGTCCTTACTAACTTCAAAATTTGTGAGTGCAAACGTTCTAAAAAACTGTTCTACTGTCGGTTGATTCATCGGTACCATCGTCCACTCTCCTTGATCATTTTTCCGGTTCCACTCTAAGTTGTTTAATGAATTTCATAATACGTATTTAACGCTATTTCACTTCAATATGTAGTTTCGTTAGGTCTTTCTTAACTACATATTGATTGAAAAAGCTGTTTTAGGTAATTATGAAATTCATTCTGTTGTTATAGTATATCAAACTAGCCTCGAGAGAGATAATCATTTCTTCAGCGTGACAATAAATGTTGAACCTTCACCTAATGTACTTCTTGCAGTAATAGACCCTTCATGCAACTCAATGATTTTTTGTGCGATGGATAACCCTAAACCAGTACTATGGTCTGTCCTTGTCCGGGCTTTATCTGCACGATAAAAACGTTCAAATAAATGAGCCATATCCTCTTCTGATATACCAATGCCTGTATCAGAAACATAGACTTCTACTTCATCTCTCAAGTTAATGATTTCAACTTTTATTTCTCCATTTTCAGGCGTGTACTTCACCGCATTCGTTAGCAAATTCATCCATACTTGATACAGTAATTTTGGATCACCTAGTACCTTTATATCTAATTCTTCTTTCTCTAAGGTAACGGACAAATTCTTTTCTTGTAATTGCCATTCAATCGTTGACATCACTTCTTTTAGTTGCTTTTCGATATTCAATGGAACAAATTGTTCTAAATCTGTTTCACTATCTAAAAAAGACAATGTCAATAATTGACTACTCAGTACAGATAAGCGTCTGCTTTCCTTTTCGATAATCGATAAATATCGTTGTTGTTCTTCAACTGGAATGTCTTCTTCACGAAGCGCCTGAGAAAATCCTTGAATCGACGTCAATGGTGACTGTATTTCATGAGACACACTTGCGACAAATTCTTCGCGCTTTTCTTCTGTACGCTCTAAACTTGTACTCATCTGACTAAAATCTCGTGCGAGTCTCCCAATTTCATCTTTTCGATTTAGATTTAACTTAATATGATAGTTGCCTGCCGCAATTTTATGGGTGGCATCTGTTAAGTTTTTAATCGGCTTCACGAGGTATCTCGTACTTACTAAGACAATTACAAAACTAAAGAACAGCAATAACGTCAGTAAAATAGCTAAAAATACTCGTAACTCTCCAAACTGCTGCATCATATATGGCCTGACAAACAATGCCCGTTTTTCCCCATCAATTTCAATCGGAACTCCAATCGTATTTGCTAACGTATGATCAAAAAATCCTGTTACAAAAGGACTCCACGGATATGCTTCAATCCCGTGAAACGTCTCTCCTTCAATAATAGACGACACAACCCCTGCATCCACGCCTTCATCAGAGAATGGCTTCCCATATGATTGTGCATGACCATTCGCATCAATCATATGTAATTTATAGCCAATTTGCGAGATGGACTGTAAATAATCAGAAATAGGCTGGTTCGTATTATGCTCATACATATCAGAAATTTGATAAGCAATTTCTGTAATTTTTTTATCATTTTGCGGTTTTAAAAAGTTATGGTAGTAAATATTTGTAACGACAAATCCTAGGATAGAACTTGCAATCATAATGAGCATCGTCGTCATAATAATTCGCACGTATAATGTTCGCATGGGATAACACCTTCTTATTTTGAATATGCTTCTTGATCATCCATTCAGTTATTTTTGTTGAAGTTCTAAGGTATATCCGAGCCCTCGAACAGTTCGTATCGTAAAATCATCTTGATCTTTAAATCGTTCACGCAGGCGCTTAATATGTACATCAACTGTTCGATCATTTCCTTCAAAGTCAGTTCCCCAAACAGTTTCAATCAATTGTTCACGCGTAAATATTTGATTGGGAAAGCTCGCCAACTGACATAATAAATCAAATTCTTTTAAAGGCGGAATGACATGTTTCCCCATCGACTGGACTTCATAACTTTTTCGATTGATGGTCGTTTTCCCAAGATGGATCAGTTCTTCATTCACCATTTGATAACGGCGTAATAACGCTTTAATTCTAAAGATTACTTCCTTTGGTTCAAAAGGTTTTACAACATAGTCATCTGTCCCAACGTCATATGCCTTTTCTTTATCAGCAAGAGCTCCCTTTGCTGTAAGCATAATGACTGGAAGATCATAAAAAGTACGTATTTCCTTACATAATTCATACCCGTCCATGTTGGGCATCATAATATCTACAACAGCTAAATGGATTTGCTCTTCATCTAAACGATCAACTGCTTCTACCCCATCTTCGGCTTCAACGACGTTATATCCTTCTTTACGAAGATATAAACGCAGTAATTCCCTGATATGTGCATCATCATCTACAATTAAAACAGTCAGCATACATGTTCCCCCTTAAACAAATAAAGACTGCCCTCACATATAAACGAAGGACAGTCTTCTTCCAGTAGTTTTTATTCTTCGATCCCACACGTCTCTTGTATAACTGTCACAATTTGATCAACAAACGTTTCACAGTCTTCTGCTGTTTGCGCTTCGACCATGACACGCACAAGCGGTTCCGTTCCAGATGGACGGACAAGTACTCGACCATCTTCACCTAGTTCTTCTTCCACTTCTGCAATTTTTGCTTCTACATCTGCATGATGCATTGCTTCGTCTTTATGATCTACTCGTACATTTTTTAACACTTGTGGCAAAATCGTGATATCTTTTGCTAGTTCGGATAACTTTCTACCAGTAGCTTTCATCACGCTCACGAGCTGTAGTGCTGAAAGCATTCCATCACCACTCGTAGCATAATCAAGGAAAATAATATGGCCAGATTGCTCCCCACCAAGATTATAGCCACCTTCGCGCATCATTTCCATTACATACTTATCACCAACAGCTGCTTGTTCACTTTGAATGTCATTTTTCTCCAGTGCTTGATAGAATCCTAAGTTACTCATCACTGTTGAAACAACTGTCTGTTTATTTAAAAATCCTTTTTCATGCATATATTTTGCACAAATAAATAAAATTTTATCTCCGTCTACAATCTCACCATTCTCATCGACCGCAATCAATCGGTCTCCGTCCCCGTCAAATGCTAGTCCTATATCTGCTTCCTTCTCCTTCACAAAATCTTGCAAAGCTTCGGGATGTGTAGACCCAACATTTTTATTAATGTTTAATCCATTGGGTGACGATCCAATAGAATCAATATCTGCTTCTAAGTCAGCAAATAAATGTGTTGCAAGACTTGAGGTCGCTCCATGTGCACAATCGAGCGCTATATGAATGCCATCAAATTCTCGGTCCACTGTTTCTTTTAAATATGATAAATATTTTTGGCTTCCTTCAAAGTAATTATTCGTCACTTTAATGTCTTCACCTGTTGGTCGTGGTAAAGTATCTTCTTCATTTAATAATTGCTCAATTTCATTTTCTTGTTCGTCAGATAGTTTGAAACCATCGGGACCAAATATTTTAATCCCATTATCTTCCACTGGATTGTGCGAAGCTGAAATCATAATACCTGCTTCTGCTTTATTCGCTTTTGTTAAATATGCTACACCTGGAGTAGAAATTACTCCTAAACGCATAACCTCAACACCAATGGACAACAGACCGGAAACGAGAGCACTTTCTAACATGTAGCCAGAAATACGTGTATCTTTTCCAATCAACACTTTTGAACTTTCTTGATCCTTTGTCAATGTATATCCAGCTGCACGTCCTATTTTAAATGCCAACTCTGGTGTTAACCCTTCATTAGCCACTCCTCGAATTCCATCTGTTCCAAAATATTTAACCATCTTTGTACATCTCCTTTTTCCCTATCTCATTTATAATGAGAGCCAATCATGTAGATTTGTTATTCCTTATCCATCATTTCACCGCATTCATAGAATAATAGTTCATTCATATGTTCACTCTTAAGATGCGACTGTTATGCTTACATCCTCTACATCACTGGTGTATGTTACTGAATCTGGTCCTTCAATGACTACAGGGACTTCGTGTTCACCTTCGTCAAGTCCTTCTACATCGATAAATACACGGAAGTCCTCAGCAGTCAAGTCTTTAACATCTTTTTCATTTCCTACAACTTTTATACTTAATTTCTCATCTTTCTTCTTATCAAACGTCACTGTTTGTCCAGAATCTTCATTTTCTAGTTCAACTTCTAGGTCCTCTACCGTTTTCGTTTGTTCCAATTCTACTTCTACAGTAATGGATGGTGTCTCTACTTTTGTTCCTTCAGGTGTCTTTAAATCAACTTCTACTTCCCCAGTTTCATCAATCTCCGACAAATCGATTTCTTCTGTTTCAATCTGATCGATTCCTTCCAATGCTTCCGTCGTACCAAATACTTCTACTTCTGAGATATCCGGTGTTGTTGAAACCAATTCCAGTCCTTCTGGCAAATCATTTACCGTTTGAACGTGAATGTTTACCTCTTTACTTGGGTTGCTTATCTCAACAGAGACGGCCGCTTTATCTGGGTCAGCATTCGCATTAATGCTGTTTCCTTGATTATCATAAATAACGATTGGAACTTCCCGATTGGAAATAGACTCCGTTAAACCTGATACATCTACATATACTCTTGCCATAGCAATTTCTTCAATAACACTTCTTGAACTTGTCACTGTTACATATTCTGGTTTGACAGTTACTTCTCCCAGTTCAGCACCAATCGGCATTTCATCCATATTCATATATTCAACCGATAATTCTATTTCTTCTGTTGCACGTTCTTCAATCGTAATATCCACTTCACTCGGTTCAATGAACACGTCTAATTCATCTGGTACACGGTCATGTTTAATCGGTACCGTATGTTCGCCCTCTTCTAATCCCCTGACATCTACAAAAATGTCAAAGTTTTGCTGCCTTGCAACAGGCGTTAAGATGCTATGCGGGCCTTGAAGTGTAACTTTAGCAACTTCAGGGACCCCACTTACAACGAATTGATCACTATCAATTTGAATATCAACTTCCACATTTTCAATTTCTTGGTATTCATCTGAAGTTGTAGGGATAAAACGTGAGTCCACTTGAGTATTTTGCGCTTCTATTCCTACGAATACATATAACAAGATAGCAAATGCCAGTGACAATCCTCTTACAAACCATTTACTTTGGAACCACTTATCCATTGTTTTTCCCCCTCCAATTCCAAAACTTCGCTTCAGGGGCTTTCATTGTTACAACCAAATTTTCACGTAAATACTCGCGCAATGTTTCTTCATTGATGCCTCGACGTAGCTTGCCACTTTTCGTACATGAAATGTCACCTGTTTCCTCTGAAACAATGACTGTGATTGCATCTGTTTCCTCACTCACTCCGATAGCAGCTCGATGCCGTGTTCCTAATTCTTTAGAAATGAGCGGATCCTCCGATAGAGGCAAATAACAAGCTGCAGCGATAATTTCATCTTCTCTTATAATGACTGCACCATCATGTAAAGGTGTGTTCGGTGTAAAAATATTCGTTAGTAATTGGTGGGTCAATTCTCCTCCAATAGGTATACCTGTTTCAGCATAATCATCAATACCTGTTTCACGTTCGATGGTAATCAGTGCTCCAATACGACGCTTCGCCATGTATTCACATGACTCTACAATCGCATCAATCGACTTTTCCATGGACTCCTCCGCAGATTTGCTCATTCGAGAAAATATGCTTCCTCGTCCTAGCTGTTCAAGCGCTCTGCGTAACTCAGGCTGGAATAAAATAATGATCACGAGGAACCCCCATAAAATAGCCTGACCTGTTAACCATTTTAACGTCTGCAGGTCAAACAGTAAGCTGGCCATACGAACAGCAAGCACAACTACTATTCCATTGATTAACTGAATTGCTTTTGTACCACGGATGAGCATGATTAATTTATATAATACATACCAAACAAGTGTAATATCAACTACTATTCGAGCTATATTTAATACATCAAATCCCCAAAGATTCATGCCCACACATCCTTCTGCCTTTAACGTTTAAAGTCTTCCTTTATTTTCAATTATTACTATATATTATAACATAGTTTACAATCGACATGCGCATGTTTTGAATTGAAAAATGAAGACCAGCTACATATTGGTGGATGTAGCTGGTCTTATGATGTCCATATAGTTCAAGATTTACTATCATTTTTTTCACTGAATAGTCTTAAAAGAAAACACGTCATGAAACGTTTGTTTAATATTGTACCAAACCCATTCAAACATTTGATCAACGTTTTTCAGCTCGCCATTCACTTCTCCAGCGGAAGCTAGTAACCCTGTTTCATCTATATCTTCGACAAGCATACTGTTGATTAAGGTAACATTCCCATCAACAATTCCATCGATAATTAATTTCCCATTTTTCACAACTAAATCGCCCGAAACTGTCTCTCCTTCCGGAACAATAACCGTGTCTCCTTCAATAATTAAATGTTCTTCTTTAGACACAACCAATTTGTTTTCTTCTGACCAAGCGGAAACAAGACTACCCATAAAGAAAAGTACAAACACTGCGGCCGCTGTTAAAATCGGGTGACTTCGAAGCCATCTCGTATATTTCATATGCTTTTTTTCCGCAGGCAATTGCTGCAACACTTGTTTCGTAAAATCTTTTGGAGCTTTCATTTCATCTTTTGTTTGTAACAGTGTCACAGTTCGATTTAATTCATGAAAATGTTTTTGACAGTCTTCACAATGCTCTAAATGTTTCCGGAGCGTATCTTCTTCCTCTTTTGTGATATCTCCATCTAAATACGTATGCATAAGATCAACAGCTTCTTCTTTGCAATCCATAGCCATCATCCTCCTTATACATTGCGAAGTTTCTTCCGTAATGTTTCGCGTGCGCGATGAATCCGCGTCTTCACTGTTCCGAGCGGTATATCAAGAATTTCACTAATTTCCTTTAATGAAAACTCTTCTAAATAACGTAAAATAATAATCGTTCGATAAATCGGTGATAAATTCGAAATTTCTTGATAAATATATCGTTTCAATTCCAAACCTTCTACTTCCTCATCAGGTAAGCGGTCATCATTTGGAAGTTGTGTATACATATCCAATCCGTCAGCATGGGGAATTTCAGCATCCAAATAAAAGTCCGGCTTCTTCTTACGCAAACGATCAATCGTAACGTTCGTCGCAATTCTGTATAGCCACGTAGAAAACTTTCGATTGTTATCAAAAGAATGGATGTTTACATATGCACGGATAAAGGCTTCTTGTGCAAGCTCCTCAGCCTCATGAACATTCCCTATCATGCGATAACAATGATGATAAATCCGATGCTGAAAGTGATTCACAACATCTTCATAGGCGGATTGATCTCCCTTTTTTACTTGGTTTATTTTTTCTTGAATCATTAACATATCCATATGTAGTACCTCCGCTAACAGATGCGGTATTTTTGGCATCAGTAGTGATACGTATCACGTGCCATAAAAGATTCATTTTGTTTAAAAAATTATTTGACATGAATCGACATAAATCGACTGAACATTTGACAAGTTTGAAACATTTAGCCAATTAACTTGCTTTTTCAGTTCTTTTTTCCTATTATGATGTAGGTGATAGGAGGGACTTTATATGAATCAATCATTACTGAAAGAAATTGAAGAGTGTCGCGAACAAATGATTTCTCAGAGTCAAACGAATACCTTTACCTCTGAAGAAGTCATCAAAGTAAGTCAACAGTTAGATACTCTCTTAAATATGCATGCAGAAATATGTGCAAATAATTCAATGAACTAGAGAGTTAAAAGAAAGGAGGTGCTTCATATATTGCGCCAGAAATTACACCCATTTCCTTACCGACATTCCTACCATTACACTATACATCATATGTGCCCCTGTCCAATACAGCCACGCTAAAACATCTGTCGAGTGCGGTTCGTGGTTGGTAAACAACGTTAAATAAAATAAAATAGCACTTCCACCTGTATAGACGATTACATAGATCATTATCCGTTGCTCGAGTCGGAAGAATTCTAGTACATAATAAAGAATAATTACACTAGCGATACAGAAAATATAATGAAAGGCAATTTCAATAAGGATCGTTGGTCGCATCTCCTTTAAAATGGGGATGTAATCGACATTAAATAAAAGATAAAACGCCATATTTCCGGTAATCCAATAAATGATGATTAAAATAGCTGCTAGAACCGTTCCTGCTACGATACCAATGAGTGTTAGCTTTGATAGCCTCTTCATCCGTACACCCCTCCCGACTGCTCGCACAAGTTAAGACTAGTATAGCAAAAAAAAGAAGACTACCTATATCTTTTAACAGGTAGTCTTCCACGTGATGTATATTTTTTTATAGAAGCCATTCGCCAAATAATGATCCCATTAAGCCAACAGCAACTTCTGCAGTTTTGTTTTTATCATCTAAAATTGGATTTACTTCTACAAACTCTGCTGACGTAATACATTTTGATTGTGCAAGTAACTCCATTGCTACATGACTTTCGCGGTATGTTAACCCACCAAACACAGGAGTTCCAACACCTGGCGCTTCTGATGGGTCAAGTCCATCTAGGTCTAAACTTAAATGAACACCATCTGTGCGATCTTTTAAATATGCAATCGCTTGTTCCATAATTTGTGGCATACCTTCTCTATCAATATCATGCATCGTAAACACTTTAATCCCGCGTTCTTTAATAAGTTCACGCTCACCCTCATCTAGGCAACGCGCTCCAATAATAACAACATTTTCAGGTTTTACTTTTGGTTCGTCTCCTAAAATACCTGTTAATGAAGGATGTCCGATTCCTAGATTCACCGCGAGTGACATTCCATGAATGTTACCAGAAGGGGACGTTTCTGCACTATTTAAATCACCGTGGGCATCATACCAAATGACACCTAGATTTTCATAATGCTTCGCAATCCCTGCAATACTTCCAATAGAGATACTGTGGTCCCCACCTAAAATAAGTGGAAATGCCCCACTCTCTACTTCTTCGTCAACAATATGAGCTAACTCTTCAGTCGCTGCAGCGATGCGACGTAGATTATGTAATGGCTCATTTGGATCCTCTTCTAGTCCATGATTTATTTGTACATCACCAAGATCTTTAATCGTATAGTTAAGATTCTCTAATCGTTCTTTCATACCTGCATACCGTACAGCACTTGGTCCCATATCAACTCCGCGTCGACTTTGGCCCAAATCCATCGGTACACCAATAACTGAGATGTTTTTATTCATTGCAATTACCTCCTCTATATGTATTATACCTAATTTGTACACAGTGGCTCAACTCGACATATTTTTGTATATATATGCAGTTTTCCAAGCCCCTTCCTGGAGATCCACCAATGTTTTCCTTATATACCATTTGCAAAATCGTATAGTCTATACAACTTATTCATTTCCATCAAAAAAAACGACTGTAGATGAACACAGTCGTTTTATAGGCGTACAGCTCCTTCAGTTGTTAACTGAATTTGAAGTGGATGAATATTTGATTGTTCCCATGTAGAAAAAAGCGTTTCTTTTGATGAGGATTGTGGCAAAAAGGCAATTCCACAATCGCCGCCACCTGCACCTGAGAGTTTTCCAGCTCCACCTAAGCTTACAGCACCTTCATGCAGCTTATACAGAAGCGGTGTTTCAACAGGTACATTTGCATCAACTCCTAGCTGAGCTAGGGTTACCCGGTTTGCTTCAATTCCTTTAAACACCTGATCGTGGTTAGAATCCTTCATCCCTTGCAAAAAGAGTTGAACAGACTTTTCACTGTTCTGTAAAAATGAATCGAACGTTGATCGATCCGTTTCTTTTAACAACAATATTTGATCCACTAACCGGACCGTTGATGCCGGAGTTCCAGTCCAGCCAACATATACTCGTAAGTCTTCCGGTAATGTGACTGGTTGTACAGACGCATACGGCCAGTCTAGTTGAATAAGTTCAGTAATCGTATCGACACGTTCATCAGCTGCAAGCAACCAATCTGCTTGAAAGGATGTATATTCAATCATTCCACCATACACGGACGCTGCAATATCTGCCCCTGACCCCGTCCCTTGCGTGCGCACGTGAGCAATAGCAGATAAGCGAAATAAAAGTTCCTTTGTAGGGTTTTCCTCAAGATGTGCGTGTAAAATGGCTGTCACGATAGCAGTCGTAACAGCTGCACTTGACCCAAGTCCATATTTCACACCAGATGCATCATCAAGTTCACTACGAACAGATAGAGCAAATGGTTGAATTGCTATTTGTTGCTCTCGTAGGTACTTTAGGGATACTTCCATTGCCTGTTTGGCAAAGGTAAGTTTTTTATGTGTCGTGTCGAACATTACTTGATCATCTTCTAGCTGCCAAGAAACATTTCGTACATTTATATTAACGAAATCAACTACCTGTTCACCATCTGTTGTAATAGTTGCGTAAACAAAACGGTCGACAGCCATCGCTACTAATGTTTGGTGTTTTTCTAGTACCGCATACTCGCCGGCAATCATTAATTTACCGGGTACTTTGATTGTTAATGGCGTTGTTCCCATTCTGTATTCACCTCTATACGTACGATATTCCACTACCTGCACGACTTAAAATAACATCTGTCACTCCAGGTGTAGAACTGAGTGTCTGTTGAACTTTCTCTTCATGTTCTGGTAAATAAAGCACTTTAACATTCGGTCCAGCATCAATGGTAAAATAAGCAGGAATCCCGTCAGCACGTAATCCTTGGACCGTTTGCATAACTGCCATTGTCGTATCATGCCAATATGTAAATGGAGGTGTAGCTCCTAGTGTCGTAGCATGCATTTTTAAACAGTTCGCTTCTGCAATCGAGCCAACTTTTTCAAAATCTTTCACCTGAATGCCATCTTTTATTTCAGATAAATCATGAGGAACACTATCCAACCATCCTTGGTAAAACACAGATGTATCTACTGTACGTTTCATTCCTACACGACTAGAAATATCTTTTTCACGAGCTGTCAAAACAACTGCAGCAACGCGAACATCCCAATGTTCCTGTGGTGCAATCGGAACTGCATACGAGTCTAATCCGTCATCCCGTGTTCCTTCTTTCCATTCAACAAATCCACCATAAATAGAACGACATGCAGATCCAGATCCTTGTCTCGTCAATCTCGATAAATCTGTATCTGTTACATCTAAATCAAGAGCTTTCGTCGATGCCGCTGCAAGTGCAGCAAATCCTGAAGCTGATGACGCAAAGCCAGCTGCTGTTGGAACAGCATTCGTCGACTGTACTTCAGCATGTAAATCTGTCCGCGCAAAAGAACGAATCAAATCCAAATAAGACGTCACACGTTCATATGCAACTCCCGTAACAATCTCTTGATCCAACTCGAAAACATCTTCATTCAATTCTTCTTTAAAATGAACAGAAGTTTTTGTATAAAAACCATCTAATGTCAAAGAGAGACTACTATTCGTTGGTAAAATCAACGCATCATTTCGCTTTCCCCAATACTTTATGAGCGCAATATTCGTATGCGCTTTTGCAGTTGCCTTCATTCATATCTTCCTTTACACATGCTAATCACCTTACGATTTACGTATGAACCTTCGTAAGAATCCGTTTTATATACAGAAAAAAACGGGTTATTTTAAACGACCAAATAACCCTTTTGTTCACTATTTCTTTTGATGTAACACAAATGGCCAAACAGCTTGCGCTCCGAGGCGCTTCAACTTTTCTGTCAGTTGTTGTGAATGTAGCTCATCTTGCGCTAACGCAACAATACATCCACCATTTCCGCCGCCTGTTAATTTCGCTCCAAGAGCTCCCTCTTGCAAAGCACAGTAAATTAATCGATTTAACCCTGCATCACTAACTCCAAGAGACTCTAACTCTTTTTGTGCTTCATTTAACAATTGACCAAGTAAGTTCTTGCCTACCTTTTCAATGGCATATCGAGCTTGATGGGTAATTTCACCGATCCGCTCAATATTTTCTTGGATTTTCTTCGGTGCTATTTTCAACATTTCTGTCACAGATTCAATCGCCGACTTTGTATCTGCCATACGACCTGAATCAGCAACAATAAAGTATAAATCTTCTTTTGGCTTAATAAAATCAAATGGTTTGTCTTTCTCAAACCAAACCGGACATTCAGATGTAATCGTTAGCGGATCAATACCACTTGGTGATCCATGGGCAAATGTTTCTGCCACATTTGCTAAACGAAGTAAATCTGCTTCCGTATATGGTTCATCTGCATACGTAAATAACGATTTTATGACCGCTATCGCAACAGATGCACTTGAACCTAATCCTTTGCCTGGAGGGATGGATGAATTAATCCGAATGAGCAAGTCTCTTTTCGGAATTCCTAAAGTGTTAAGAGTTTCCATCACACAATGCACCACACCTGACAATGATTCAGGCGCAGACTCCAGTGGACCATGATAAAATGTACTATCTAATTTAAGTGCTCCTGGAACATGCTCAACGACTGACTCTACTCCAACGAGCGGAAATGGGATTGCAATGGCTGGTTGTCCGTGTACAACCGCATGTTCCCCAACTAATATTAATTTACTATGTGCCGTACCGACAGCGACTTTTTGAGTTACAGTTGCTTTTTCTGCACTCATGATAAAGTCCCCTCTAGTAATTCTTCTGCTCTACCTACACGGATTTCTTTTTCTTCAACCATTTTATTTGCAATGATATCAATCATCTCCCCTGTAGCTCCAGCGGCAACAGCAACAGATCGTGAATGAAGAGCCATATGCCCTTTCTGTATGCCGTCCGTAGCTAAAGCTTTTAGTGCTCCTAGATTTTGTGCTAAACCTACTGCCACAATCACTTGAGCAAGTTCCTTCGCTGACTCGACATCTAACAATTTCTGCACTAATTTTGCAGTTGGGTGAACCCTGCTTGCCCCACCGACTGTTCCGATGGACATCGGGAGCTCTATCTCTCCAACTAAGTTTCCTTGTTCATCAACAGACCATGTTGTCATTGATCCATAGCTTCCGTTGCGAGCTGCATATGCATGCGCGCCAGCTTCAACAGCTCTCCAGTCATTGCCGGTTGCAATAACGACTGGATCAATTCCATTCATAATTCCTTTATTGTGTGTAACCGCTCGATACGGATCCGATGCAGCAAATTCATAGGCATGTACCACTCCGTCTCGTACTTCCTCTCCTGAAAAACCATCTGACTCGAGTAACTCTGGCGGAATGACACATGTAGCTCGTGCCAAACAACGGTCTGCTAAGTTTGATAAAATACGTAAATACACTTTTCCTTGGGTAATACGTTCAACAGTTGGAGCAAGTGACTCCACCATTGTATTTATAATATTAGCTCCCATTGCATCACGCGTGTCTACATACACGTGTACAACAAGCATTTGACTATATGTTGAATCTGAATCTTCATTTAATATGCGAACATCTATATCCGTCGCTCCCCCACCACGGCGAACAATACTCGGATAAGCTTCATTTGCTTTTTCAATCAATTCGTCTTTGTTAGCTTCAATTTGTTCCTTTGCCGCTTGGAAATCTTCACAGCCAACCACTTGAATTTGACCAATCATAATTCGTTCCGTTGCTTCTGTCTTAAATCCACCAGCTTCTCGAACAATTTTAGCAATATAACTTGCCGATGCTACAATAGACGCTTCTTCTACAGCCATCGGTATAACATATTCTTTATCATTGATTAAAAAGTTCAATCCTAAACCGAGTGGTAGACCAAATGTACCAATGACATTTTCGATCATTTTATCAGCCGTTTCAACAGGTAGAGAGACAGCTGAAGACAATTGCTCAATCTCTTCATCTGAAAATTGTTGCATCCGAGACACTAGTGCCCGGCGTTCCTCTACTGAATGTTTATAAAATCCAGGTATTCTAGAAGTTTTCACAAATCTCATCCTTTTAGTAGCTCAATAATATGTGCCCTTGTACATGTACCATTCGTTTCTCAGGTGAACGATTGAACCTCATGCTATACATAAAGTATATCTAGTATACCTTATCAATGAATTTCATAATACGTATTTTACGCTATTTCACGCACGTCTGTAGTTTCGTTGAATCTTTCGAAACTACATGTTGTATTGGCATAGCTGATTTTGGTATTTATGGAATTCATTCCTTATGCTTAGAAACATTTTAACTGTATCTATTATGTTAAAAAATTGTATAAAATGCAAATAAACAAGGTTGTCTACAATCATACCACCTTGTTCACTCAAATATCTATATATGATGTATATCTTTTAAAATAAATAAAGTGAGCCATGGAGGATTCGAACCTCCGACTCTCTGGTTAAAAGCCAGATGCTCTACCGACTGAGCTAATGGCTCGTACGTATGAAGGATGCTTAGCCTTTTAAACCCTAGAAATGCACCTTCAAATATGCTAGTAACGGTTGGTGGCTTCCGTATTTTTGCATAAAAATGGCTGGGCTGCTAGGATTCGAACCTAGGAATGACGGGACCAAAACCCGTTGCCTTACCGCTTGGCGACAGCCCAACATTCATACTAATTATAATTAGATGGTGGAGGGGGGCAGATTCGAACTGCCGAACCCGATGGGAGCGGATTTACAGTCCGCCGCGTTTAGCCACTTCGCTACCCCTCCATAGTGTAAACAGTCATAAAGTTTTTATACAAAAGATAAAAAAATGGTGCCGGCCAGAGGAATTGAACCCCCAACCTACTGATTACAAGTCAGTTGCTCTGCCAATTGAGCTAGACCGGCATCAATATATCTGCATACATAAAAATGGTGGAGGATGCAGGGCTTGAACCTGCGACCCCTTGCTTGTAAGGCAAGTGCTCTCCCAGCTGAGCTAATCCTCCAACATGCTATAAACCTTTTGAAAAGGTTGGATAAATAAAAAAATGGTGACCCCTACGGGATTCGAACCCGTGTTACCGCCGTGAAAGGGCGATGTCTTAACCGCTTGACCAAGGGGCCTTACTTCAAATATACACTTGCACGTATGCACTTGTAAACCGCCTAAAAAAGCGAACGAATTAATTATACACTACTTACCATCAAAAGTAAAGAGCAAATATATGATATTTCGTGTGATAAACACGCTCGTTTCAACTCTCCCTAAGCACAAAGAATATCATACAATAGATTTTACTTTTAGACAAGTATAATCTTGTAAATTGGCGAATATTAATTGAAAAAGTCATATATTAAGAGATTATACGGGGATTGGGAAGTCAATTGATCCTTTGCAGGTATTGATTTTTGTGGATTCTGGGGATGTTTTTAATGGAAGTGGGGATTGTGTGAAGTTATCCCGCAGTTTGAGCTGATTTTTAAACGCAAATATGGATTGCGTCAAATTTCTCATCTGAATGGAAGAATTCTTGGACGCATCCGAGGTTTACGTCAAGTTTTCCTGCAGCTTGAGCTGATTTTTAAACGCAAGTGCAGTTTGCGTTTAATTTCTCACTCGAATGGAGGGTTTCTTTGACGTATCCGGGATTTACGTCAAGTTTTTCCACGGTTTGAGCTGTTTTTTAAACGCAAGTGCAGTTTGCGTTTAATTTTATCACAGTTCGAGTTAGATTTTTGACGCATCACTTATGTATCGCCTAGAATCATCCTTTCATTGAAGCTTTGTCCCCTTTCATTTTTGAATATACATTAGATAGGCTATAATACAGAATAGATAGGAATGATTATTTATTTTTCAGGAGGGAATGGATTTGACTCGTTTACTAGAAGGTAAAAATGTTGTTGTAATGGGAGTTGCAAACCAACGAAGTATTGCTTGGGGAATTGCGAAATCATTGCATCAAGCTGGTGCAAATTTAATTTTTACGAATAGACAAGAACGCTCATTTAAAAAACTCACAAAATTACTGAAAGACAATGACATGGAAGCTACATGTGTTACATGTGATGTCGCAGATGACGAAAGCATTGTACAAGCATTTGCAGAAATAAAAGAAAAAGTTGGCGTTATCCACGGACTCGTTCACGCGGTTGCTTTTGCAAATAGAGATGAACTCACAGGCGAATATGCTGACACGTCCCGGGAAGGATACTTACTCGCACACGAAATTAGTGCGTATTCACTCGTTGCCGTTACCCATGAAGCGAAAAAGCTCATGACAGAAGGCGGCAGCATCGTTACACAAACATACTTAGGTGCTGAGCGCGTCGTGAAAAACTACAACATTATGGGGGTTGCGAAGGCGTCCCTCGAAGCAAGCGTTCGCTACTTAGCTGAAGATGTTGGAAAATATGGCATTCGCGTAAACGCCATTTCTGCAGGTCCGATCCGTACACTTTCTGCAAAAGGTGTTTCTGGATTTAATGACATTAACTCTGTAATGGAAGAAAAATCTCCTCTCCGCCAAAATGTGGACCAAGATCAAGTCGGAGATGCGACAATGTTCTTCATCAGTGACTTGGCTCGCGGAGTGACCGGCGAAGTGATGCACGTAGACTCTGGATATCATATTATGAGCGGAATTTAATTCCATTAAAAAACTTGAGCCCTCCATGGCGCTCAAGTTTTTTTAATGACTTTCATTGATTCGTAACTGCTCTGTCGCAAACTCTCGATACAACGCATGTGTTTCGAACAACGTTTCATGCGTTCCTTCTCCAGTAATTTCACCGTCATCCATAAAAATAATTTTGTCCGCGTCGATAACCGTTGATAATCTGTGGGCAATGACAAAAGTCGTTCTCCCCTTCATTAAATTATCAAGCGCATGCTGCACAGCAATTTCTGATTTCGAATCTAAGCTAGACGTCGCTTCATCCAACATCAATAATTTAGGATTCCGTAGTAAAGCACGAGCTATTCCAATTCGTTGGCGCTGTCCCCCGGATAATTTCACACCACGTTCCCCGACTTCTGTTTCTAGCTTATCAGGAAACTCATGAACAAATTCTGTTGCGTACGCCATTTCTAACGATTGCGCTATTTCTTCTTCCGATATTTCTCGATCCAGTCCATACGTAATGTTATCGCGAATTGTTCCTGCAATAAGTGGGCTTTCCTGAGAAACATACCCAATTTCACTTCGCCAAGCATATAATGAAAAGTCATAAATACTGTCATCTCCGAGTAAGACATCCCCTTCATCCGGTAGATAAAAACGTTCGATGATCGAAAACAACGTCGTTTTCCCTCCTCCACTTGGTCCTACAATTGCGGTCACTTTTCCAGGATCCGCTTGGAAAGAAACATTTTTTAACACTGGGGTATCCGTTTCATATGCGAATGAAATGCGATCAAACCGAAGCGGTTGCTGCATATTTGCAATCCTTTCCCCGTCAAAAACAACTTCCTCCGGCTCATCCAACGTAGCGACAATCCGTTCAGTTGCTCCTTTAGCTTTTTGCAATTGGGTGAAGAAAATAGAAAAGCTCGCCATTGGAACGATAATTTGGAACAAATATAAAATAAACGCTACTAAATCTCCGGCAGATAACGCTCCCGAAGCGACCCGCATGCCACCGTAACCAATAATAACAACGAGGAGCGACATCATTACGAGGGAGACGAGCGGGGAAATAAATGCTTGCACTTTCCCTTCTCTTTTCCCGAAATCAAATAGCTTTTGAATGCCTTCTCCACCTGTAGCAACTTCTTTTTGTTCCGCATTTGACGCTTTTACCAATCTCACTTCAGACAACACTTGGCTAATATGCGCGGTAAAAGTAGCCGTTTCATCTTGGAGTCCTTTAGAAATTTTGTGCATTTGTCTTCCTAATGGAAATAAAATCGCTAATGTCAAAGGTGCTGCAATGAGCATAATGAGCGTCATTTGCCAGTCAATAAACAGTAAAATCGTCACCGCACCAATCATCGAAATAATTCCGGTAAAAAAACTCGTCAAATGATCCGTAATCAAATCTTTCACAATCGCCGTATCATTCGTCATCCGACTAATCATCTCACCAGAGCGGTTTGCATCATAATACGGAATCGGTAGCGCTACAAATTTATTCCATAACCGCCCGCGCAGTTCGGCCACAACATGCTGGCCAACATAATTTAACAAATAAATCGACAACCCACTCGCTACCGCTTGTCCGACAAACGCGACGACTAAAATAATGACAACCTTCGGACTGAGTGAATCCAACGAAAAGTTATCGACTAAACTTTTCGTAAACAATGGGATCATGAGCCCAACCGCTGTCGTGATCAGACTCGTAAATATCGCAAAAAACATCATCCAAAAAGATGGTTTCGTTTGTTTAATTAACGCAATAAAATCTTTCCACTTGATCTTCTTCTCAACTTCTTCCAACACAATCCCTTCTTTCTACATGGATATAATACCACGTACCAATAAACGGGACGAGCATTTACTACGAAGAAAAAACATCCAGAGATGAATTTTTCATGTTAATATAGTTGTACGAAAAGATGGTTTGCTTATGTCATCAAACGGACCAGATTACTGAAGAAGAAGGAGAAATATTATGGAGATAACACCAGTCGAACTAATAGGAGAAAGAGTAGAGTTACGTCCTATGGATGTTTATCATATACAGGAATTATTTGTAGCGGGAAACAATCCAGATATATGGTCATATATGCCATTAAACGTTCAATCGATTGAAGATATGAGGCATCTTGTGAATGAAGCACTTCAAGCAAAGGAGGAAGGAACCGAACTTCCATTTGTTATATTCGATAAGGATTCAGGAAAAATTGTGGGAAGCACTCGTTTTCTAAATATATCCATACCAAACTCAAACCTGGAAATTGGTTGGACATGGTTGTCTCCAACAGTTTGGCGAACTAGAATAAATACAGAATGTAAGTATCTTCTTTTGAAACACTGCTTTGAGACCCTTGGGACAATTCGTGTTCAGCTAAAAACAGATAGTCGAAATGTGAGGTCTCAGAAAGCTATTGAAAGAATGGGTGCGGTAAAAGAAGGAGTGCTTCGAAATCATGTAGTTATGCCTGACGGTTATTTAAGAAATTCCGTGTATTATAGTGTAATCAACCAAGAATGGCCACTAGTAAAAGACAAATTGGAGAATATGTTACGATCATAGCGAATGATTGTAATAGGTATGAGTGAACTATAAGGAAATTATTCAAGAGTAGGGCACGATTGTTATAGATGTATAGAAAATTATAACATTAAAAAGCACAGAATGATCTGTGCTTTTTTCTTATTCATTATACTGTCAAATTGCTATTGAAATATCTGTTATAAGGTGAGTTATTTCTACTGGGATGAATGCTTTTGATGGATCACACGTTCACAATGAAACTATCGAATCCATACGACTCGAGTGTCGACACCCGCTTCTTAGCGTTGGCAAGCTCTTGAAAAGAACCAGTCACAACACGATAATACGTTTTTCCTCTTGATGTATGTGGATCGATAAAGGCTTCCATATCTTTTTTAGCAAGCAACCGCACCAGCTCTTTCGCATACGTATAATTTTCAAATGAACCCGTCACAACTCGGTACATGACTTGACTTACGATTCCTTGTTTCTTTGGTAATCGTAAAACATTCGCTATTCCTACCGCATGTCCTTTAGCGATTTTGTTTAAAAAAGCTGCTGACTTTAATAAAACCGCGTCTTCCTTTCGATCAATAAATCCATTTTCGGTTAATACAGCTGGCATCTGAGAAGCTCTCACCATATGAAAATTTTGTTCTTTCATTCCTCGATTCACAAAACCAGTTTCCTCGAGAATCGCTTCATGTAAAACCTTCTGTATCTCGCGAGTTTTTTCCTTTCCTTTAAAGGCTCCATTATACATATAAGATTCAAAGCCTCTACCACCGCCCGCATTCACATGGATAGAAACGAGCACATCCGCTCCCCACGCATTCGCTGCATTTGTTCTTTCCTTTAGAGTGACAGAACGATCTTTCGTCCGAGACACCTTCACATCCACACCCGAAAACATCTTGTCTAAATAGTTCTTCGTCTGTCGTGCGATGGCGAGCGTAATATCTTTTTCCTTTAAATCATGCCCCGAAGCACCTGGATCATTTCCTCCATGTCCTGCATCAATAAACACTTTTTTCATATATAAGCCCCCTATTTTGATGGTTACTTATATAATCGAATAAAAGGGTTATTTAGGGGCATAAAACTTTACTTCTTTTCGCATGCTTCAGTTTTTTCTTCTACATATTCCTCATACGTGAGTACTTCAATTACATTCGACCAATGAAGCGCAGTTCCAACAAAATCACGAATATCGAGACCAGGCATTTCATATGTTTCAGCGGTATTCACTGTTCCAGTAGCATCTTCAATGAGCGTTACTTTGTAGCCCCGATCAAATGCAGCAATCGCAGTAAACAAACAACAAAACTCGGTATTAAACCCAACGATATACACATGCTCTATGGATTGTTCATATAAAACGTCTGAAAGCCTCGTCTGATAAAAAGAACTAGGCGTCTGTTTCTCGATCACCGTATCCGCATGTTTACGTACTGAAGAATGTATTTCAGATCCTCTACCATTTTTATACAGCGGACTTTCTTCCGCATCATCCACATGACGCACGAAAATAACTGGTTTATGTTTTCGTTCGAAATCCTCAATGATTTGATTGATATACGCTAGCTCCTGCGAAAAGTCGCCAAATTCCACAATTCCATTTTGTACATCAATAACGAGAAGCCCTTCCATCACGCTCACCTTCCTTAAAAGGATTTTATTATAGATAGAATAACAGAAGGGACTGGACAATAAAAGAATGCATAATTAATTCTCGTACTATAGTCCACCTAATTGTTTGATTTACTCCATACATTCCTATACAAACAACTTAATTGACACGTGTTTATATTTTAGCTTATACTGTGTAGCACTGTGCAATTTTTTACACAATTAGCACATATATTTATTAAGCCTTTACTTTGTTTCTAAACAAAGATTGGCAGAAGGGTGTTTTGTAGTTTTATGAAGCGAATGTTAAAACCTACCATTATTTCTATCGCTATGGCGACTGTAATGGCGGGAGCAGCAATCTCTCCTGCACTAGGATTAATCGCGGAAAACTTCTCGGATTCAAATCCTACGCTGATTAAATTAGTCCTAACCGCTCCATCATTAATTATTATCCCTTTTTCGTTTATATCAAGTTATTTAACGAAAAAAATATCGAAACGGTCCATCGTGTTAATCGGGGTAACCATTTATGTTATTACCGGTGTTGGTGCCCAGTTTACCAATACGATTGAAATGCTACTCGCATTCAGATTTGCTCTTGGAGCAGGTGTTGGACTTGTAATGCCACTATCATTCACATTGATTAGTGACTATTTCTCAGGAAAAGAACAAACACAAATGATGGGATACAATACAGCATTCAGTAACTTCGGCGGAATTGTTACGATGCTACTTGCTGGATATCTAGCTACGTTTAATTGGAGAGTACCATTTAACGTATACTGGATTGGTGTCATTATCTTTATACTCGTGTTCTTCTTTTTACCAAAAGACAAACCACAAGAAGCTCCAGAGGGGGTTGGAAAATCCAAAATCCCAATGTCTATTTTCGGTTTAGCGCTTGGTGCTTGTGGGGTTATGCTTGTATACTATGCAATTGCGACAAACATGGCAATTTACCTTGAGGAAAGCAACCTAGGTGGATCAGAAATCGCTGGTATTGTTATTGCATTCTCTACCGTTGGTGGAATGATTACGAGTATCATTTTAGTTCGTTTAGAAATGCTATTGAAACAATATATCATTCCTGTAGCTATACTTGTTATGGGTCTTGCATTTGGAATCTTAACATTCACTCATTCGATTCCAATTGTACTCTTAGGTGTTAGCTTAGTAGGATTTGGTCAGGGAATTGTTTTCCCACTTGTGAACGTAAAAGCACTTAGCCAAGTCGATCCATACCATTCAGATAAAGTCATTGCCGTAGTGTCAAGTTCCATTTACATCGGACAATTTTTATCACCAATTGTTCTTGACGGAATTGGTAGGATTGCCGGAAATCCGGAAATCCGCTTCCAATATGGTGTGATAGCGGTCGGAATGGTGATCGCATTTGCGATTATGTTCGCAATTAAACTAATGAAACCGAAAGAAAAAATGAAAAGAGTGCATGTTGACTAAATTGAAAAATGCTCATTGAATATAAATGATTGTATATGAAACACCTCTTGTCTCAACTAAAATAAACCTTTAGTGAAGCAAGAGGTGTTTCTTATGCTTTCTAATATGGAAATCCTACATTCGCTCTTGTAATATCAAATAATCCTTTATAGTAGCTATAAATAACCGATATATTATAGTAGGAAGTATTTTAAGGAGTGCATTGGAATGAAAACAAAATTGAAGGATGAACAACTCATCCAATTACAAAATATATCTGAAACGTTAATAGAAGCAACAGAACATTTTATAAGTAATATAAAGGAGAGACAATTTGGGCAAAGCATTCACATTTTTAGCTCGATTGTAGAAGGATATGAAGCAATTAACCAAACGCTTCGCTTGTATACGACTGACACCGATGACTCAAAAGTTATTCTCAATAAAATTGAGCCTAATTTAGTTCTAATTGCCAAGGAACTTGAAGAAAAGAACTTAATGAAAGTTGCTGAGATTGTTCAGTTTTCCTTAACGCCTAATTTAAGAAAGTTAAATAAATCGTTTTTAAAAGGGTCACATAATCGCACAATTACAATAGGTGTTTTCCATGACAAAGTGAACCCGAAAGAGATTTATCCTACAGAACGAATAAATGCCCTTATTAAAGAAAGTGAAGCACAACACGTTCATTTAATCTTTTTCTCTTCAGAAGACGTGGAATTTGAAACGAAAAAAATTCATGCTACTGTTTTTAAAAATAGTGAATGGACAAAACAAACTGTCGATTTCCCTAATGTGATTGATAACATTGGATTTGCCTCTAAACATCAACAATCCATTACGGAAAGAAAATTGAGAAGGCTCATTCCCTTTACTAGCTTCGGAGTAGGAAATAAATTATTTCTGCCTAAAATGATGGTCAAACATAGAAATTTCGCTCAATTACTTGTCCCCTTTAAGATGATTACCGATGAGCAAATCGTATATGATTACATTGAAAAACAGGACATTGCTGTTGTCAAACCCATATTAGGAGCACGTGGTGAACGAATTTACTTTGTTCAGAAAAAAGGAAATCGCTTTACTGTTTCTGATCATAGACATGAAAGAATATACAACAAGGAAAATTTTCAGGAATGGATTCAAAATACTCTTCTTCATAAAAAGGTTAACTATATGATTCAACAATATATTGATTGTCATACAATTGATAAGGAGCCTTATGATATCCGTGCGCACGTACAAAAGGATTCTAAAGGAACGTGGCAAATTACAAAAATATATCCTCGCATAGGTAGTAAGGAAAGTATTTTGAGTAACATCAGTCGAGGAGGACGGACAGAAGATTTACTTCCCTTTTTAACGACCCAGTTTGGAAAACAAACTGGAGAGCAGTACAACAAAGAACTAACAGACTTGTCATTAGATCTAACAAAATACCTCGACCGTATACATAATTTTTCTTTACACGAGCTTGGGCTTGATTTGGCTATTGATCACACTGGTCGATTTTGGTTACACGAAGTGAATAACGGACCTCAATCGACATATCATGAAGAAGAGCGAGCAATCCATGCAATTGGTTATGCCAAATATATTGCTGAAAAGGGTATTGTAAAACAAAATCAATTTCAACTTAGTGAAAATCAATTTGTCGCTAAAACGAGTAAACTTCCTATTGAAAAACTGGACAACCGCCATCGAGTAGGTATGTTAAAAGCAACAAATGATGACGATAAGTTAGCAACCGCTTGTGCATACGTAGCACACTACGAAAATGTACAATTCTATACATTTTCACCTCAGGATATTGACTATAACGAAATGTTACTACGAGGGGAATTCTATGAAAATGGAAAGTGGATCTCAAAAATTGTCGAATATCCGGATGTAATTTATGACCGACTTCGTTTAAAAGGTATTCGGGGATATAACGATGTGTATGAAGAACTTGAAGGAATACCATTTACCAATGAATTTCATGGAAACTCAATGAGTAAACTAGAAGTCTATGATCAACTCTCTTCAACTAGTACATTTGATGATATTATCATCCCTTATCAGAGGGTTCACAAAGTAAGAGACATATTTCAGTACATAGACGAATATGAAGCTGTAATTATTAAACCTGAAGTTGGCTCTTTTGCAAGGGGAGTTCATTATATTTCTAAACGAGAAAAAAATAATTACTTTGTTACTGAAAGTGATACAGAAAAAGAGTATAACGAGATTTCTCTTAGAAAGTATTTGAACGAATTGATAAGTAAGGGAACATTTATAGTTCAGAAATATATACATACAAGAACTATTGATGGTAGTCCTTTTGATATTCGCGTTCATATGTTTAAAAACCGGAATGATGAGTGGGACTTTGCATCTATTTATCCTAGGATTGGTGTTAGATACGCTACTATATCCACTACTATAACTGGTGGTTATATCGGTAATCTACTTGGTTTCCTTGATAGAAATTTCCCGAAGGTCAATACCGAACAATTAAAACAACTAATTAAATCTAAATCTATTGTTGTTGCAGACTGTTTTGCATCATTTAATACCGGGAACTTTAATGAAATCGCACTTGATATAGCGTTAGACATAGATGCTAGACCTTATTTAATAGAAGTTAATGTAAATAAACCGGGAATTGTTAATTATGAATTTGATGTTGCAAAGCTTGCGATACCAAATGCAATCTATATTGCAGAACAAAATAAAGAGATGAACGATTGATTCGCCTTAACGGGTAAAGAGTATAAAACATCTTTAGTCTTGGCAAACATGGCCGAAACTAAAGATGTTTTAACTTTTTCCTTTCATTCCGATGATTCAACCAACTGTCTCTTCAATTGTTCCACTTCATCTGCATTCAACATTGTAGTCTCTATGATAACATCTATATCCAATCCCTTTTTTAACATGTTGAGTGCTATTTTATTTTGCGTTTCTTCTCGACCTAATTCTTTTCCTATTTTCTTTCCTATTTCCTTTCCTATCTCTTTCCCTTTTTCCTTCCCAATTTCCTCATAAGAAATTGGAATCTCCAATATTTCATCTGCATTATTTAACCGCTTTGCCTGTTTCATGAAACTCGCCTCCTGATCTAAAAACACCGATGAATGTTAGAACAATTCCTTAATTCACATGAACCTGGCGACATAAACGTGATTCATAGATTGCTTTTTAATCCAACTGTTTCTTCAAAATCTCAATTTCAGCGGTACTTAGCATCGTCGTTTCAGTAATAACTTCAATGTTCAATCCTTTCTTTAACATGTTGAGAGCGATTTTATTTTTCGTTTCTTCTCGACCTAATTCTTTTCCTACTTCCTTTCCTATCTCTTTCTCTTTTTCCTTCCCAATTTCCTCATATGAAATTGGAATCTCCAATATTTCATCCGCATTATCTAACCGCTTTGCTTGTTTCACAAAATCCGCCTCCTCTTCTAAAAAACATATGATTTTTAGAACAAGCGTATAAACTACATGAAAAGCTCAACGTAAACATAATGCTCTTACTTTTTTTAATCCAACTGCTTCTTCAGAACCTCAACTTCTTCGGGACTTAGCATCGTCGTTTCAGTAATAACTTCAATATCCAATCCCCTCTTTAGCATGTTGAGTGCTATTTTATTTTGTGTTTCTTCTCGACCTAATTCTTTTCCTATTTCTTTCCCTTTTTCCTTCCCAATTTCCTCATATGAAATCGGAATCTCCAATATTTCATCCGCATTATCTAACCGTTTTGCCTGTTTCACAAAATCCGCCTCCTCTTCTTTTGTTAAAGCTAAATATGATTCAAAAAAGCCTAATAATAGATCCGTTTTTTCACGATCTAATTTCAGTCGTGCGAGTGTTTTAAAAAACTCTAACTTAACTTGTACGCGCTCATCATCTCTATAACCCATTTTACTTAGCAATGCTGCGGTGACTGGGTTATCTTCGTTGATGAAAGTTCTCCAATTCATCTTTTGCAAGTGTAATGTTTTATAAGAAAACTTAAGAACTTCAAAATCTAACAGCTTCATGTTAAACTCATTTTCTTCCCAGTCATCTGCATAACTAAAAATGGCAATTGGAAGAATTGGCTTTTTTAGTTTATTATACAACAAACTAAAGTAACTAAACATTCTGTTATTAAAATCCGATTGTTTGTAACTTTGTGGTTCAACATGGATGATAATAAGTGCGTCTGTTTCTTTCCATTTTACTTCAACAACGAGATCTAATATTCGTTTGTCCCCATCAAATACGCCAGTGAATAACTCTTCAGATAAAAATGTGATTTGCCTGAAATCAATTTGTTCATGAAATTCAGGAAAAAATGCTTCCATAAAATCTTCGAAAAATGCTTCAATAAGCTGTTTGAAAAGTTGATCATGCTTTGTGTAGTGTGATATTTGTTCCTTGATGAAATGTTGTCGTGGCTTGTTCGTAGTCGCTAAATCAATTACATTCATTATACCATATCCTTTTAGAATAGTGGATGCATGTCTGGATGTAGATCTATGAATAGTATACTATAAAATCCGGGACGGAACAAGTGTTCGTAATACATTTTCTTCCTCTATACATAAACTCTTCTGTATAATTTTATGCATATGTACGTTACAATAAATGATATACACATTACTCAAAAGGGAGAGATACACATGATTAGTGAAAAATTAGCAAACTTACTCAACGACCAAGTGAACAACGAATTTGATGCAGCTCAAGCCTATGTAGCAATGGCAGCATATTGTGAACACAATAGTTACTCAGGCTTTGCTAACTTTTATTTAGCACAAGCTGAAGAAGAACGGTATCATGCAATGAAGCTATATGAGTATCTCAATGACCGTGGTATCCAAGTGAAGATTACTGCGACATCTACTCCAAAGGTAGATTTTGATTCGGTATTAGATACATTCAAAGTGGCTCTTAAACAGGAAAAAGGCGTCACACAAAACTTCTACGACTTATCAGATCTCGCCTGGGAAGAAAGAGAACATGCAACCATCTCCTTCTTAAATTGGTATTTAGACGAACAAGTCGAAGAAGAAGCTACATTCGAGACACATATCGATTATTTAACACGTATCGAACACGATCAAAACGCTTTATTCATTTATGAAAAAGAATTAGGAAAACGCACATTTGATCCAAACGCAGAAGATTAATATATAAACAAGTGAAACCGCCTCTTCTCACCTTTTATAAGGAAGGAGGCGGTCTTTTGTTCATAGAATTAAAGTTTAAATTTCAGTACTAGTCCATTCAACTTCACTTCCGTCTGCAACTTCTGTTAATTTATTCGCTATATGTGCAATGCTCGCTGCCATCTCAGTAACAGCTTTACGAAAAAGATTCATTCGAATTGTAAGCAACTCTAGCCTATAATAGAGATATACTACAGAAATCGTGAGGGATGGAGACACATGCAATCATTTATAAAAAACAAACTGAATAAGACAAATTACTTTGCATTAGAAAATGAATTAGAACAGCTGACAGCCATTCAACAAGTCTTTGCTGAAACATTTACATTTGAAAATATAGACGTGTTACTCAAGAACGATGAGGAGATTGATGAGCAGTTTTTAATCGATAAACTACTTGTGAATGAACGAGGTGGACTTTGTTATGAAATCAATGGAGCGTTGTATCTCGTGCTAAAAGAATTAGGCTTCGACGTCACGCTCGGATCAGCCACCGTTTGGTCTGATCCCGAAAAAAGATGGATTATTGACCGCACACATACAGTCATTCTTTACTATACAAAGAAACAAATGTACTTGCTCGATAGCGGATCAGGAACAAACCTAGCGATAAAACCTCTCCCGTTAGACAGAGAACCGATCCAATCCCCAGTCGGTATCTTCCGCTTACGAACGGAAAATACTGAAAGAGGTTCAATCGTTTCTGAGAAATTAACAGAAGATGGTTGGGTCCTCCGCTATGCTTTTCATCCAGTAGAAGTGAATTTTCACGAGGATGTAAACAGAATTAAAGACATGATTCACAACCACCCGGAGTCTCCTTTTAATAAAGACTTACTAATTGCTCGAACATTACCAGATGGAACGGTATCCATCAATAGTGAACGCAGTAGTCGGAAGTGGATCGATGCAGATGGATTTGTGGAGAAAGAAGAACGGATGGAGTTTGAACATAACCATCATATCATCCAAGCAGTTGAGCAATATGGTTCTGCTTCAACTACTAATGCAGTAAGAGAATATGTAGAGAATCAACGAATATAACAAATCGAGCACTAGCCATACTAGCTAGCGCTCGATCTATTGATCAATCTTTTAGAAACGTAACAGCCTTCTCTGGCACAACTGGTTTACTAAAATAAAACCCTTGAATCCGGTGTGCACCAAGTTTCTGTAGGATCTCCAATTGCTCCGATGTTTCCACACCTTCTGTAATTGTAGTGAGGTTCAAGCTATTTGCAATTTCAATTAACCCCTTTAGTATGGCTTCTGACTTTCCACCATCACTAAGAACTTCCATTACAAAGGCACGATCCAACTTCATATACTGAAACGGTAATGTTTTCAGTAAAGACAGGGATGAGTACCCTGTACCAAAATCATCAATTGCCGTTTCAATACCTAGCTCATTTAATGATTTTAATATTTCATAAGCAACATCTGTATCTTGAACGACAATTGATTCCGTCACTTCAAAGACTAGATTACTAGGATTTACTCCTGTTTCAGCCAGTATTTGTTTTACATCTGCCAAAAAACTTTCATATCTCAATTGTTTTGGCGAAACATTCAGCGCCACTACAAAATCTTTGTATCCATCACGTTTCCAACGGACGACTTGCTTTGCCACTTCCCGGATTAACCAACGTCCAGCATCAATAATTTTGTCGCTTTCCTCTAGTAAAGGAATAAATTGACCGGGGCCTATCTCTCCTAAAACAGGTGATTTCCACCGCATTAACGCTTCAAAACTAACAATTCGATTTTCAGCGCAACTATAAATTGGTTGGTACACAAGGTAAAACTCTTCATTGCTAAGTGCATCTGCTAGATTGTTTGTTAATTTTCGTTGGTATTCGCTATCTTGTGCTAGTTGGTCTGTAAAATAAACATATTGGTTTCCGCCTTGCGTTGTAGCTTCACGGCTCGCAAACAATGCATCTTGCATAATAACATTCATGTCTTCTTTAATATCAGCTGTCCGAACACCGATACTAACAGTCAACTCCACAAATTTCCCCTGACCAACATGAATCGGTTGCGCCATTTGTTCAACTAACTCAGCTGCGAATTTCTTTTGTCTTTCTAGCGAGTCGTAGTCGGCAGTTATTACAAATTCTCTATCTCCTACACGATAAGCATTTATCTTTTTTTGTACATGGTTCAAACGATTACTAACATCGAATAACAGCTGTTCACTTACATCATATCCAAGCAATTCGGTCACTTCTGAAAATCGGTCTATTTTAATTAAATAAAAGGTAACAATTGCCTCAGAGTTCTGGGAAATTTTCTTGGCTATATTCGATTCCAGACGCGCGCGATTTCCAAGTCCGGTTAATAAATCCTCTTCAGCTTGCAACTCCTCTCGTCGCTGCAATCGTATTAAATATAAATAGATGATGACAATAATAACAATACCACTAACCACGAGCACCGTACTCTGCCAAAAAGCCCAACGTATTTCGTCTGTTGCTTGATTGGAAATAGAATCAACGACAACAACCCAATCATTCCATGTTGTTTCATATTTAATAAAGCGTAACTCATCTTCAAAATCGTTCCAATTTCCTACCTTTTGCCCATTAATATGTTCCAACAGTTGATCACTATGTGGAATCGTTTCTTCAAAAGATACATCTTCATTCGATGTGAAGAACACATCATCATCTTTTAATAAAAAAACAGTTCCAGGCAACTTTGATTTTTCAACAAGTTCACTAACGATATCACTTAAATTAACAACACCCGAAAGTACACCAACCGTTTCTCCATCATGATTCACAACCGGAACAAATATCGACGTTACATTTTGAGACGTATCCTGATTTAATCGAAAGACATCACTGAATACAACGTCTCCTTTTAAGGCCTTTTCAAAATAACCTTGCTGTTGAACTTTAAAATGATTACCATCTGCAGACTGGATCATTCCATCTGGAGTGATAAAACTAAGCGCAACGAAATTAGGCATCGCCTCCGTTTGTTTTAATAAAAACAGCGTCACATCTTCATCCTTTTCCATCACATAAGGAATATGCTCTGCTAGCAATTCAATGTCTGATGTGCGCTCTAAAGAAAATCGATCGACGTCCGCAATAAAATTATGCAGCAATACTTCTGTATTTCGTTCCACAGATTGCAACACAAACTTTTTCGTACTCGTATAGTTCACAATTGAAAAATAAATAGTTCCTATAAAGACAAGCCCTAGAAAAACATATAATAACATACGCCACTTTCTCAATTTACACACATCCATATACAACATAATGAAATACATGAGTGATTTTCATAAATACTAACAAAGACGACAACTACATACATATATATGTAAAATGAGTAGGAATAATTAACCAGTTCATTATGTCTATTGTATCATATTATACAGTCAGAATAATAAACAAATCCCTTCATAAAAACTTGTTTTCCTATCTCCATTAAAGTGTCTTTAAAATAAAAAATAGGCCAGGGAATATCCCAAGCCCTACTCTCTATTTAAACGTACAATTTGTTTCAATCCTGCACTGATCAATGAAAAGATGAAAATCCATGCAACAATAATTAAAACAATAAATATGAAATAAAAATTATGCAATGCCTCTAAGGGCATATCCCAAACCGCGTGTAAGACAATCGGCACAGCGAACAATTTTAAGAAATCTGCGTGAAGAATATGATCGCTTGTTAAAGGTTCATTGCGCTTTACATACACAACCGCAGCTCCGGCAATTGCACTCCACGCAGCATGCGTGCCGATCGACATCCAGCCTCTCATAAAGATAATGTCCAACATCGCACTTTCTCCTAAAAAGATTCCAGATCTATACGCATACCCAGCAGATTCAAAAGCTGCGAACCCGGCACCAATTGCTGCACCAATTAATAAACCATTTAAGATATATTTAGGATTTACCTTTCGAATAAAGTATAAAATGATTGCTAATTTACCTATTTCTTCTACTACACCAATAACAATCGCACTCGTGAAATCAATATCATACACAGGAAACACTTCATATAAAATTAACGTTATAACGATCGAAGCGGCCCCGCCAACAAAGAACATTTTCCCTACTTCATAGAAACTAATATTCCTTGGAGCATTCATTTCCCAAAACATGATTAATAGAGATGTAGGTGCGGCAAATGATCCGATTATAATCATACCTGGTACTGCATTTAGATTTTCAAATACATCTGTAGCAATATATAAGAGGATAAATGTAGCGGCTAACACAAGAAAAACCCTACCAAACAACCATGGCTTCGGCCAAGAAGTCGAAATGTCTCTTTCATCTGGAGTCGTTAATGTTGTCCCAGAAATAAACAGTTTTTCCGCATCTTCTTTCGTATGTTTTTTAAAGACATCCGAAAACACGTCTTTTAAATCGACATCAACACTACCTTCTTCACCCACCATTCGATTGACCCTTTCAGTCGCTTGCATAAACGTACTTTTCACTTGATCTTGAAACCGATCCGGCTGAACCTCAGAAGTCGACGCCACTTTTTCATAGATGTTTACTTGCAGGTCAACTCCGCAAGACTCACAAAACTTGTGATCCTCTTCTATTTTATTTCCACAATTATAACAAAACATGATGGAACCCCCTGTACATCATCCTTGATGATTCTGCTTAAAAAATATAAGTCCCCTTCTATATTAACACGATTCTATGCAGTCTTATCATTATTCAGTCGAAAACGTACCTTTACTTTTAGAAATTTAAAAAGAGAATCACAGGTTTCCCCATGATTCTCTGAACAGCTAAAGCCGGTAATTACATATAATACATAAAGTCATCCAGTATATCAACCATATTTCCTAGCGCAGAGTCTGCTAGAATAACCATGACGATGGATAGAGTAATAAAAGTCGATACAATATATAATACATACCCGTAAAGCGGATCAATTCCTTTTGAACGTCTCGTCAGTAAACTACTAATGAGATACAACGGAATAACAAATATAATGAGCATTAATACAATCATCATCAGCATTGTCGCAAACATATTCGATTTTAAAATAGCAAGAAGAAAAGCTGCTGCTGAAACAATAATGACCGGCGTCATATGCGCCCCAAAAATACTAACAATATCTGTATATGTACCATCTGTTCCAAACATTTTATTGATCAAGAATAATAACGTAATAATAATAGCAAGAAGAATCGCCATTCCAATCAATGTATTAAAAAACACAGAAACAAATGATGGACCATACGAATAATCGCCAAACGCATTACTAATAAGTACATTATAAGTCAAAATAGTAAGCAATACTGCAAGCCCAATGCTAATTAACGCATTCGTTAATTCACTAGACTTTCTCGTAAACACCTGGGATGGATGTTTCAAGTAATTCACAAAAAACCCGCCATACGCTCGAGAAGTTTCTTTGACTCTTTCTAAAGAATCATTCGTTGCATTCGGTTGGCTAGCTGCAGGTGTCACTGGTGGTTGATTGTTATTTACATTCATCTCCTTGGATGCCGCAACCTCTTCTGTAGAATGAACCTCTGACACAGGTAAGAGGTCACCACCACATTTCCCACAAAATTTTCCTTCGTCTTGTTGAAAACCACAATTAGTACATTTCACTCGTTAGCCCCTCCTTAAAAATATAACTCATTGAGTACTTCCTAAAGCCTTTAACATAAAAATGCCTATAAAACTGAAGTGATTTAAAAAGTAAATCATACTTTAGATTCATACAATCTTTTTTTAACATGAACCCTTAGTTCTATGTTATTGAACATAGCATAATAACAGATAAAAGTATATAATTTGTCAAAATTAAACAGTTTATTTAAAGTTAAATCAGTTAAATTAACTAGATATAAATAACCACGAACCATCAGATGAAGCTTAAAAACGAGTAGACATACAGTACAAACTTCTCTAATAGAATGATTCCTACCCGACCGCTGATGCGACTAAAATATATGTATTACACAAAATAAGATGACTAACACAGACTTTAACATTCTACATATCAAATTCTCTAGATAGTATAGATAGAACTTCTCTTTATTACTGCATTCAACTTATAATTGTATGGCTTCTCCATAATAATGATTAAGCCGTATTCTCGTGCACTCTTTTACAGCCTTTCTATTATCGTTGTGCTCTAAAGCCTTTTTGCCCATCTTAAGTAGACCATATCCAACCCTAAGTCCAATGATAATACCTGTCGGGTCTGGTATGAGCCCATCAAGTAGAGCTTCACCAACCATGCCACCCAGAACATCAAAGCCTATTCCTAGTGCTTGAAAGGCCATAAATTCAGCACCTGCAATCATGACTATTTGGCCGAATTCAGGCCGGACTTTATCTCTATCAATACCGTTCTGCCGTTCTCTCCAGTATTTAATCATCGCTGCAGATACTGTTACAACGAAAAAAACGCCATTGTATAATAAAATTGATGAAAAGGCATGTTCTACTACTGTTCCACTAAATACATCACCAATTGATGACATTAACAACGGAAAAGACTCTTTAGCAATAAACCCTACTCCAGCTAACAATCCGCCAACAATACTAATTGATAATCCCTTTTTAATAAATTGCACTCTTTTTTGTTTCCATGGCCGTGGATCATTTTTAAATTTCAATGCTTCAATAGTCATTGAAACAGTCCCAAATAACAGGATAGAACCTCCTATGACAAACCCAGCTTGTTCACCAATTGTAGGAATTATTTCATTTTGATTATAATCAAGCGTTAATTCAAGCCTTTCATTATTTCCATAAAACATTCCATCATAGTCAGTATTTGTGTCATTAAGATTATCACCACTATGTAAGTGTTTGTGGTGACCGGTTTCTGTTGCGAGGACAATATTGTCCTGATCAGCTGCCAATGTTAAATTATCTGGGTTTGCACGAACCGTTTCAATATGATGCCCTTCAATCCCCTCAATTGGGTATCCATCGCCTATCTTATAATCTCTGATTAATCCTTGCTCGTGTTGAGTAAATGAATTAACGGCCCCACTATCATCCACATACTGAAATACATCATCTGGTGCATTAACATTATCATCAGCAAAAAAACTTAATGATGTCCATTCGTCTGTTACACCCCGAGTTCTTGCATAAGTCATAGAGGTGATGGAATCAGTGTCATTCAAATTCGTTTGTAAATCTTCAAATGCGTTAACTGTATTCTCCTCATATACTAGATAGTCTGCCTCTCGCTGCTCATAGATTTTATCATTCAACCATGAGGTACCAAGTGCTGTAGATGCAATTCCTTCTCCATTCGCATTAGAGGAATGGAAGCGATGATTCGAATGATTTAACTGGGTTCTCCACATCACCATCACACAACCTTTTTGTTACTATTTAACATGGATTCAGTAAAATTCGGCTTTACACTTGAATTTAATTTTCCAAATATCTCAGAGTAAATAGCTTGAAAATAAATTTGTGTTTCTTCTTTCAGATACTGGGTATCCCATCCAGATAAACGAGCAATAAAATAAGACAAATTAACACCTGTCCGATGCGCTTTTTCATCTTGAACAAAATAATCATAAGCTTCCTTTATTTGCTTTACAGCTTTAAGATTATAATTTCGAATAGCAACCTCATCCTCTTGCTGATCTTTACTGTAATAATTGATTAACCGTTTCGAAAGACGTTTATATGTAGACAACAACTGTGGTTCTCGTTCTATTAAAGCTTTATCTATACTACTTTCCAAAGATTCAATTCGTTCAACTACTTTATCCTCAACGGCATTGCCTGCTTCTAATTGATCAACGTTAATTTCCAATTTTGATAGTAATGTATGTGTCGATGCTTTTCTTTCTTTATAGATTTCAACCATTATTTCCTGGCCATATTTTAATATTTCATTATGCTTCTCAATTGCAAAGTTCCAATTATCAACAGAACAATAATCTAAGAAAATTCGACTTGCCCGATTCAGCTTCTCCGCTGTTTTTTTCTTGATTTTCTGTTCTTGATTAATCAAATATGGATTTAACAACTCTAAATACACTTCAAATAAACTTCGTGAATACGGGAATTGACTTAAAGCAGATTCAACCATTTCAATAGCTTTTTGCGGTTCATTTTTTACCCGACTAATTCTTTCAAGCCACAAGTCATGTTCAGCGTCTCTAGCATTTACATGTGTAACCAATGCAACTTTGACTCCTTCAAAGTCTTGTCCAATCTTTTCTTGAAACTGATCAAGCTTTTGAATATGATCCATTTGATCCAACTTCAGTTGTTCAATTACTTGATCAATAGCTAGTATGTTATCTTTTTTTGTTTCTTCTAAATTTGCTAGCTCTACTTTATATAATTGATAAAGTTGCGTTCTATCATTTTCCATAACCTCCTCTAGATTTTCTTTTATTTTTTCAAACAATAGTTCTGCTTTACTCACCACAATGTCTTCATTTTTTTCATTCTGAATTTCAATTTGATTTTTTAACTGCATAGTCTGCTTGTTCATCATTGTAAGCTTAAAATAAAAAATTATAATAAAGCTAATAAATAAAATCAATTGCAATATGTTGAGTATGTCATACATGTAATCACTCCTATTTTTGTAAAAACACTTATAGTTCTATAGTACCACACATACAAAGGTCGAAATAGGCCTTAACGCCTAATTAATCTATTATATGAATTTGGTTAGATTGTGTCTAACTCACTATCATTGACTTTATCCATAAATAAAAAGAGATATCGTAAAATAATAGAGTATTAGACAGCAACAGAATCCTTCTTAAAATAACTACAATTATTTGTAACCTAGCAAAAGTACACAGATCAAATTGACAACATAAATTTGAATTTATAAACTTAAAAGTATTCTATATCCTTATGATTAACGTCTAATTAATGCTATAATTAGATAAGAACATATGCTCCTGTAAAGGAGGAGAATACTGATGAACAATAGTGAAATAACTGCTTATATAAAAGATAATTTCCCTATTAACTCTACTAAATTAGTCGCAGACGAACTTAAACTATCTGTTAGTCAAGTTCGAACCATAGCTAAGAAGAATGGGATTAAAAAATGTGAAATATATTTAGAAGGTTTAAAGAAACAATTGATTGTCAATCGTAAGAATTGGTATGAAGAAAATATACCTGAATTAAAGTTCACATACATTCAAGAACAGATTATATTAGGTTCTTTATTCGGTGATGGCTATATTAGTACTGGAGCAGAAAGAAGTATTAATTGTTATTACCAGGAGCACTTCGGTGAAAATCAGAGAGCTTATCGCGAATGGAAATTAACACAACTAAAGGATTTACACTTTTCTATTAAAGGAAATTATCTACGTTCTATAAGCCACCCCTACTTCACGAATTTGCGTTCCGAACTATATTCGAAAAACATTAAAACTGCAACAAAAAATGTACTCAAAAGATGTACTCATCCTATGTTTTTAGCCACATTATATTTAGATGATGGAAGCTTGATCATCTCTTACAGATATAATAAGAAGAATAACACCGTACGTTGCTATCCTAGCATCGTACTCTACACACTGAATTTAACAAGACTAGAAAATTCATTATTAGCCACCCATCTAAATCAAACATTTAAAACTAATTTTGTCGTTTCTGGACATCCTGATGGACATGGGAGTCTCCTAAAACTTAACAAGGAATCTGAAGTCACACATTTCCTAAATACAATTAATCCCCAAGTAAAAGACATTACTTCTATGAAATATAAAACATGTGTTAAAGAAAATATTAAAAGTAAAACTGACCATATCAAAATGAAGTATGGCGAGGATGTTCACATCAAAATCAGCTCTTCTAAGCGCAGGAATCTATATACAGACTCAGATATTCAAACAATAATAACCTTAAAAAAAGCCGGCGTAACTGACAAGTTAATTGCAAAGGAGCTTGATAGAACTTATTGGTCGGTTGTTTATAAGATAAAAGAATTGAGAAAGAAAAAGTTATTATAACTACCTTTATTGTATTTCTCCGTTTCTAAGCATTCACGGGTGACCGATTATAGTATAAATTCTTAAAAAAGAACTCTAACCTTAAGGTTAGAGTTCTTTGATAACCATAATCTAAAATTACTGAAGTAACTGTAAAACACCTTGTGGTTGTTGGTTGGCTTGCTTCGCCACTATGTCTTTCGAGCATAGAATAGACTATATCTTCACCCTAATTTCTCTTAGGGGCTGGGCTCTTCGAATGATTATTCATCACCCTACGAATCTCATTACCTTATGCTTAGCATTTAGGTAGTGCATTCTAGTCGTTGAACCTTCGTCAGGCTTTCGCCACAGACGCTTGGCTGCTGATTGTCCATTGTTGCATTGTCTTCCTTTTCAAACCATCACGTTTACTGTTTCCAGTTCCGTTGTGGTGGTAGACACTTTAGGATGTTCCAGCAATTCACCCAGTTGTCGCTCTAATCCGTTACCAGATTAGACGCCCGGTCACAACATTACTGAAGAAGTTGTAAAACTCCTTGAGGATTCTGTTGTGCTTGAGCTAACATTGCTTGTGATGCTTGAGTTAGGATGTTGTTCTTCGTGAACTCCATCATTTCTTTCGCCATCGTGCGAACATTTACTTTCATAAATGACTAGACTATATCTTCACCCTCTAGTTTTCTAGTAGGGGTCGGGCACTTCGGATTCACAAGGTACTCATCCTTGTTTCACCTACGGATTTCATCATCATTACTTACGCTTTAGATGGTCTATCCTAGTCGTTGAACCTTCGCCAGGCTTTCGCCACAGGCGCTTGGCTGCTGATTGCCCAATCTCGTCTTTTCTTAAACCTTCACGTTTACCGTTTCCAGTTGCGTTGTGGTAAGACAAGTTCTTAAGGGGTTTCCAGCAATTCACCCGATCGTACTCTCTAACCGTTACCAGTTAGGACGACTGTGCCTCATTCTGCTTAGTTAAGCAGCTTCGGCATAATCAACGTCTCTAATTCTTGATTCTGCAGCTGTTAGGTTTTCAGAAGATGCACCTAAGTTGTTGATTGTGTGCTCTAGACGGTTTTGAACCGCACCTAAACCTGAACGTGTTGATGAAACATCTTTGATAGCTTTATCTATCGATTCTACAACCGTATCAAAATCTGTACTCTCTGAGAACTCGGAAACGTTAATCTCACCTAGACCAAGTGCTTCAGAAGTCATCGCATCAATATTAACAGCAAGATTTTGCTCTGCATTTGCACCAATTTGGAAAATAAGATCTCCTTCACTCTCTGCAAATTCACCTGTTAATAAGTCTTTACCGTTAAACTGCGTACGTTCAGCAATGCCATCAATTTCATCAATTAATGATTGCATTTCGTCTTGGATTGCTGTTAAATCATCCTCTTCTTGTGTTCCAAGGTTACCAGCTTGAACTGCTAATTCACGCATTCTTTGAAGAATGTCATGTGTTTCATTTAAAGCACCTTCTGCAGTTTGGATAAGAGAAATTCCATCCTGTGAGTTCTTAACTGCCATATCAAGACCACGAATCTGTCCACGCATTTTTTCAGAGATTGCAAGACCTGCTGCGTCATCTCCTGCACGGTTAATTTGTAGACCTGAAGAAAGTTTTTCTAAAGATCCTTGTACTGCGTTGTTGTTTGCACCTAACTGTCTGTGTGTGTTAAGTGCTGAAATGTTATGATTGATAATCATAATTCATCTACCTCCATGTAGTTGTATTTTTGTGAGTCACGTCCGTGTGTCTCACGAGCGAACACCTTATTTTTGATGTTCTACTACATATATCGGCGGGATTCGTAAATGTTTAAAGTTTTTTAGCTTTTATTTTAATATTTTTATGAAAAAATACTATTTAAAGTTCTTTCGCAAAAACTGCATAACTTCACTCGCTGCTTCTTTCCCTTGCTTCACACAATCCGGAATTCCTACGCCTTCATAGGAACTTCCTGCAAGATAAATCCCTGGTAATTGCTTCGTTAGATCCTCTCGTACTGACTTCAATGTTTCTACATGCCCCACCCGATACTGCGGCATCATTTCTTGCCATCTTGACACAAAAGTAAACAAAGGTTTGTCTGTAATGTTCATTGTTGCTTCGAGTTCACGCAACACGATATTAGTAATCTCTTCATCAGACAGCCCGACAACTTCTTGATCAGAAGGTTTACCAACGTATGTCCTGAGTAACACTTTCCCTTCAGATGTTGTTAATGGCCATTTTCGATGCGTCCACGTACAAGCGGTCATGCGAAAATCGCTGTTCCTTGAAACAACAAAGCCTGTTCCGTCTACACTCTCGCTTATTGCTGATTCATCAAATGCACAAACGACATTTGCGACTGAGCTCATCGGCATGTGTGCAAATGGTTTAAACAAGCTTTCTTCAGCAAACATGTTTGGTAAATGGTTGTGCGGAATCGTCATAATTACTGCATCCGCTTCACACGTCTGACCATCACTTAGCTTCAGTAAATACCTATCATTCTGCTGCGTAATCTTTTCCACAGCTATTTCAAACCGAACGGTCTCTTTTCCAATGGCTTCATATAAAGCATCGACCAATGTGTCTAAACCATTTTCAAATGAAAGGAATTGTCCTTTTTTCTTCCCTGTACTTGCTCGGTTTGCTGGGAGTGTTTCTCGCAAGCCCCGTATGACGCTTCCATACTCCTGCTCCAGTTCATAAAACTGAGGAAAGGACGCCATCATGCTCATTTCATCAATATCTGAAGAATAAATCCCTGACAACAGCGGTTCGACTAGATTTTCAATGAGTTCATCCCCAAAACGACCTCGTAAAAATTCACCTAATGACTGGTCGACTGCCGCTTCTCCTTTTGGTACATCTAATTCTTCTTGCACACGCTCTTTCCCCGCTTCAGAAATAATCTTCTCATCAGTCAAACTGTCCTCCTGCACAGGTATTCCCATAAATGATCCACCCGGGATTTTATGCAATGTCTCGCCAACGAGTACGTGCGCCTGCCCAGTACTGTTTCGGACTAATTTGTCTGAGATCCCGAGCTCTTCTACTAATTTGACCGCTGCGGTTTTCCGCTCTAAAAATGAATCCGCTCCTCTCTCGAGCACGAATCCATCTTTATGAACCGTATGAATTTTTCCACCTAATCGATCGCTTGCTTCGATCAGTTGCACTTCATAAGGCAAATCGAGACGTTCAATTTCCTTTTGCGTATAGTAGGCGGTGGTCAGTCCGGTAATTCCTCCGCCTACGATTACAATGTTCTTTTTCATTACGCATCACTCTTAAGTTTTTCTGACACAACTGTTGCTAACGTTTCAATAAAGAGTGGATCTGTGTTCGGCATTTCTGGTCGGAAATAGCCTACCTCTAATTCATCACAAACGACTTTACATTCATAGTCATTGTCATATAACACTTCCAAATGGTCCGAAACAAACCCTACTGGTGCGTAGACAAAGTTTCTATAGCCTTTTTGTTCATATAAATCCCGCGTCAAATCTTGAACGTCAGGTCCAATCCATGGATCAGGAGTGTTCCCTTCACTTTGCCAGCCGATTTCAACATTTTTTATCCCTGTGCGTTCAGAAATTAGTCTTGCTGTTTCGGTGAGTTGTTCGATATACGGATCATCGTCTTGCAAGATTTTTTCTGGTAAACTGTGCGCTGAAACGATAAGGACCGCTTCTTTTAGCTCTTCCTTTGTCATATCAGTGTATGTATCGTTGATCGCACGGGCCCAATATTCGATAAATCCATCTTCATCATACCAATCTTCCACTGACGACAGTGAGATGCCTACCTTGTCAGACGCTTCCTGCGCACGGCCATTATAAGACTTCACACTAAACGTCGAATAATGTGGTGCTAAAACGAGAGACGCAGCACGAGTAATCCCCGCTTCATGCATCGACTCAACTGCATCTTCAATAAACGGTTCAATATGCTTCAACCCAATATATAACTCAAATTCATACTCGTCATGCATTTCGTTCAACTTTGCTTCTAGCGCTCTCCCTTGCTCTTCCGTAATTCGCGCCAAAGGAGAAATTCCACCAATCGCTTGATAGCGTTCAGTTAAATCTTGCAACGCCTCAGGAGACGGCTTTCTCCCATGTCTAATATGCGTGTAATATCGCTCAATATCCTCTTCCTTATACGGCGTTCCATAAGCCATCACTAATAAACCAATCTTCTCTTTACCCATCATCGCACCTCTTTTTTATCTTAGTTATTATTTCATAGGAACAGATTAAACTCTCATACTAGCGAATGGAATATGTGAGACTCCCGCGGGAGCAGAGGGACAGATAAGACCCTGCCCCGGCAAGGGGTATGTCGACGTTGGCCGCAAAGGCCGGGTTTAGTCGACCATCCTTAACCCGAGGAGGCTTATCGCCCGCCCGCAGGAAAGCGAACATATTCCATGAGCGGTAATTTACCACTTTACCTTCCCGAATACGTATGAATTAATTCCGTTAATCGCTTCAATGTTTCCGGCTTAATATCCGGTGTCACTCCATGTCCTAAATTAAATACATGACGACCGTCAGCCATCCCCTGGTCCAAAATCGCTTTTGTTCGCTTTTCAATATTTTCCCAATCTGTCAATAAAATCGTCGGATCAAGATTCCCTTGCAACACTTTCGTAACGCCCAACTCCCGTGCTTCCATAATCGACGTTCTCCAGTCGAGACCAATCACATCTACAGGCAAGTCATTCCACTCCATCAATAAATGCCTTCCGTGAATGCCAAATAAAATCAATGGAACACCTGTTGGTTGTAACGCAGTAAAAATCCGGTCCATCACAGGCTTAATAAAGTATCGATAATCAGGAGCACTTAACGCCCCGACCCACGAATCAAAAATTTGAATCGCTGACACACCTGCATCGACTTGTGCCTTCGTATACGTAATGATCATGTCGCCTAGCCTTTCCATTAACAGAAACCATGCGTCTTCGTTGTTGTACATGAAGGCTTTTGTTTTGCTATACGTTTTCGAAGGACCTCCTTCAATCATGTAGCTCGCTAATGTAAACGGCGCTCCACTAAACCCAATTAAAGGGACCGTTAATTGTTCCTTCGTTAATAACTTAATCGTATCAAGCACATATGGAATGTCTTCCTCCGGATGTAATTCCCCTAATTTTTCTATATCTTTTTTTGATTTTAGTGGGTTATCGATGACCGGGCCAATCCCCGATTTAATTTCTACATCAACACCCATCGAAGGGAGTGGACTCATAATATCTTTGTACAAAATGGCAGCATCATTTCCGTAATTTTCAACCGGAAGTCTCGTCACATACGCACAAAGTTCTGGATCATGCGTAATTTCAAAGAGTGTATGTTTCTTTCGTATTTCCAAATACTCTTTTTGCGACCTCCCAGCTTGACGCATATACCACGCTGGTGTGTAATCTGTTTTTTCTCCGCGATAGGCGCGAATGATCGTATCGTTGATTTGTTTAGACATAATCATCATCCTTTTCTCATGATAAGAGCATTATTTCTTTATGGTAGAAAATACGTTGTGAACCGCTTCAATCGTACGGTCAATATCAGCATCCGTATGAGCCGTAGACATAAATAACCCTTCAAATTGAGACGGTGGTAAGAAAATACCTTCTTCAATCATCCCGCGATAATAGCTGGCGAACATATCTAGATTTGACGTCTGTGCTGTCTCAAAATTGGTTACTGGCTGATCTGTGAAAAAGAATCCAACCATGGATCCTGCTCGATTAATTTGTAAATCAATCCCATTCTTTTCTGCCGCTTCTTCATAACCGGCAACTAACCGATCAACTTTTTCGTTCATCTTGTCATAATCCGTTTCACTCACAGCACGCAATGTCTCAATTCCAGCTGCCATGGCAAGTGGATTTCCTGATAATGTTCCTGCTTGATAAATATCTCCCGTTGGAGCGATGTTTTCCATAATTTCTCGTTTCGCACCATATGCTCCGACAGGCAAGCCTCCTCCGATGACTTTTCCAAGGCATGTTATATCTGGCATGACGTCAAAGTGACCTTGAGCACATGTATAGCCAACGCGGAATCCAGTCATGACCTCATCAAAAATAAGTAATGAATCATTTTCTTCTGTAATCTCTCGTAAGTCCTTTAGGAATCCGTCCACTGGCGGAACAACCCCCATATTTCCGGATACAGGCTCTACGATGACGGCTGCAATGTCATCTCCATATTGTTCAAATGCATAGCGGACGCTTTCCGTATCATTGTAAGGAACTGTAATCGTCGTGCTCGCGACACCCTTTGGAACTCCAGGACTGTCTGGCAATCCCAATGTAGCCACTCCAGATCCTGCCTTAATCAATAATGAATCGCCGTGCCCATGATAGTTTCCTTCAAATTTTAAAATAATATCTCTTCCGGTGTACCCGCGTGCTAATCGTAAGGCACTCATTGTGGCCTCTGTTCCGGAGTTAACCATACGAATCATTTCCACCGATGGCACGCGTTCCATCGCGAGTTTTGCTAATGTATTTTCTAGTAAAGATGGTGCACCAAAACTCGTTCCCTTTTCAGCTACTTCTTTAAGCCTTGAAATGACTCGATCATCTGCGTGACCTAGTAGGAGCGGTCCCCAACTTAAGACGTAATCAATGTATTCATTGTCATCAATATCAACGATTTTCGAACCCTTTCCTCGGTCCATAAACAATGGTGACATGCCGACAGATGTAAATGCTCGAACAGGTGAATTCACCCCACCTGGCATGAGATCAACCGCTTCTTTATATGCATCTTCTGAATGTGTAAAATTCATTTCCAACCCTCCACTTTCTTATTGGTGTAACCATTTCGCTACATCTTTTGCAAAATACGTTAAAACTATATCTGCTCCTGCGCGTTTCATCGCTGTTAATTTTTCCATGACAACTGCCTCTTCATCTATCCAGCCATTTTGTGCAGCTGCTTTCACCATTGCATATTCTCCACTTACGTTGTATGCAACAATTGGCACGTCGAAAGTGTTTTTCACGTCTCGCACTATATCCAAATACGCGAGAGCTGGTTTGACAATGAGAAAGTCAGCTCCTTCTTCCACGTCAGATTCCGCTTCCCTCAGTGCCTCAAGCCTATTAGCCGGGTCCATTTGATACGTTTTCCGGTCACCAAAAGAAGGTGTACTGTCTGCCGCATCACGAAATGGTCCGTAAAAGGCTGAAGCATACTTCACTGCGTAGGACATAATCGGAATGTGTTCGAATCCCGCTTCATCAAGTGCTTGTCGAATTGTCATAACGAATCCGTCCATCATATTTGACGGTGCGATGATATCGACGCCTGCTTTCGCCTGAGATACTGCAGTCTCGGCAAGTAACGCTAACGATGGATCGTTCTTCACTTCTTCTCCTTCAATCACACCACAATGCCCGTGGGACGTATATTCACATAAGCATGTGTCCGCAATGACAAGGAGTTCCGGGGCTACCTTTTTAATCAGTTTTGTCGCTTGTTGTATGATCCCTTCATCCTTATACGCACCAGTTCCTTCTGCATCTTTTTCTTTCGGGATGCCGAACAACATGACTGCGTGGATACCTAGGTCAACGATTTCTTTTATTTCAGCAGCTAAATGATCCAGTGATAGTTGGTAAACACCTTGCATGGAAGGCACTTCGCGTTTAATGTTTTTCCCTTCCATGACAAATAACGGATACATTAAATCATCTACAGTTACGTTCGTTTCCCGCACTAGTGACCGCATCGCGTGAGAGGTGCGCAAACGTCGGTGTCGTTTAAAATTTGTTTTTTTCATCAGTTTCATGCTTCCTTTCTTCTATATACTCACTCATTCGCTCCAACATCCCTTCAATCGTAAACACTCCTGGTACATAAACGTACTTGAAACCACATTCAAGAGCGCGCTTTTCAGTCGTTGTTCCAATCGAGAAGACAGGCGTGTTATAAAAGTCTTCCGGATCATCTACGAGCGTCATACATGCATCGACAGTTGAAGGGCTAGTAAATGTAATCCAATCAATTTCTTGTAAAGCTTGCTGCAACGTTGACTTCACGTCCGCATTGGCTGTCGTATCGTACACTTCCAAACAATCAAACGGAATATTTTCTTGGAGGAAAGCTTCGTTTAAAATCGTTCCTGACAATTGTCCATGTACAATGAGCACCTTTCCTTTAGGTTGCATGTCACGGATAAATTCAGGCGCCATTGTTTTCGCGTTATACACACTTGGGATAAAATCTGCTTCATGCCCATAAGCTCGCAAGCTTTCATTTGTTTTCACCCCAACAGCTGCGATCTTCACACCCTTCACACGCTGACGTTCCACCTGTTTAAAAAAGCAACGCACACCATTCGCACTTGTGAAAATGATCCATTCATAGGATTCAATAGCTTCGAGGTTCGCCAGATTAAGAGATGTGCATTCGATTCGAATGAGCGGAGCAATCAGCGGTATTCCACCACGCCGCTCAATTTCCGCAGCAAACTCACTTGCTTTCGGTTCATTTCTCGTCACTAATATCCGCTTCTGCTGTAGATCATTGAGCATTTTGTTCCAGCTCCTCATTCACTGCAGCAATGATCTCAAGTGCTCCATTTTCTATTAAAGTCTCTGCCACCTCTCTTGCAACGGCATCTATCTCAGTCCCCGAAGCTTTATGTTCTATAGCTGTTGCACCTGTAGTATTCATCACCATTCCGTGTAAATGAACGACGTCTCCTTCAACATACGCATACGCGCCAATCGGAGCTTGCTCGCCTTCTTCAAAGTGATTGGAAAATTTCCGCTCTGACAATGCCGCTTTCATCGCGTTGTCATCGTTTATTTTTCCCAACATTCCGATAACTTCTAAGTCACTTTTCCGACATTCAATGGCTAAAGCTCCTTGCCCCATGGCAGGTAAAAATGTTTCTGCATCTAACTGCTCTGTTATTAAATCTTGCCCAATGGCTAAACGATTCAAGCCAGCCATGGCTAACACAATCGCGTCATAGTTCCCTTCTAGCATTTGATCAATCCTGGAATCTATCGGTCCGCGAATCCATTTCGTTTCGATATCTGGCCGTTGTTTCTTTAATTGAGCAACTCTTCGTACACTGCTCGTTCCAACAACCGCACCCGCGGGAAGCTCCACTAACCCTAAGCCGTCTTTATGTAACAATGCATCCCGGTGGTCTTCTCGTTCCGGGATTGAAGCAATTGTCAGTCCAGTAGGTAGCTCGGCAGGAATATCTTTCAAACTATGAACAGCAAAGTCTATTTCCTGATCGATTAACTCTCGTTCAATTTCTTCAAGAAACACCCCGCCTCCACCTAGCTGAGGCAATGATACGTTTAATCGTTGATCACCCATCGTGTCAATTTCCTTTATTCTGATGGGATGTTCGACTCCCGCTTCTCTCAGTTGCTTAATGACCCCGTTCGTTTGAATCAATGCTAATTTACTTTTACGAGTTCCTACTACAAATTCTCGCATGCCTTCACTCCTTTACTCACGTACTTCAAGTCCAAAAATATGTTTAAACAATTGCAAATCTCTTTCTGGTTGTTGATGTTTCCCCATATCTTTTACCGTTTCCAGAGGATCCCGCAACAATTGATGAATAATACTACTCGTATGTTTTTCCAAGACTCTCCTTTCCCGTTCGGATAAATCTGGCATTTTACGATGAATACTTTGTAAGGTCGTCTTTTGAATCTGATTCGATTTCTTATGCAAAGCTTTAATAAGTGGAACGGTATCGAGCATGGCTACCCATTCATTAAAAGCACATACTTCTGTTGCCACTTCGGACTTGATGATTGCAGCTGCTTCTTCTCGCATGTGGATGTTTTCATCGACAACCCCTTGTAAATCATCCACGTCATATAAAACAATATTGCCTAGTTCTTTCACAGATGGATCTATATCTCTAGGAACTGCGATATCAACGATGGTTAAAGGCTTTTCTCGGAGTACCTGCAGCGAAGTTTTATCTAAAATCACTTCACTTGAGCCGGTGGAGCTGATGAATAAATCTGCATCTTTTAGTACATTAATTAATTGCTCCATCGGCAATGCCTCGACATGGAGTTCTTCCGCTAGATTAACCGCCCTCGCATAGGTCCGATTGATTACAGTAATTTTCTCCACACCTGCCGCTTGTAAATTTTTTACCGTTAGTGCCCCCATTTCCCCTGCACCTAAAACAACAGCACGGGTATCTTGGATACTTCCGAAGATTTCTTTACACAACTCCACAGCGACATAACTAATGGATACAGCATGTTCTCCAATTCCAGTTTCATTATGCGATCGTTTGGCGAAAGTAATCACTCGCTTAAATAATTCATTCAATAATCTTCCAGTCGCATTCATTTCTTGAGCGGTTAAAAAAGCTGATCGTATTTGCCCAAGAATTTGTGTTTCGCCAATAACCATTGAATCTAGTCCAACAGCTAGTGTAAACAAATGTCGAATAGCGTCATCATCCATACTATTTTGAAAATAATTAACGAACTCACTCTCTTGTAACTGAAACCAATCCTTCATGAATTGTTGAAGTGAAATAATCCCGTCGTCCACTTGTTCAACAACTGCGAATATCTCTGTCCGGTTACACGTAGAGATTATGACATTTTCTAAAATAGTATATTTTTCATTGAGAAGTCGCGTTGCTTTCTTTATTTCATTCGAAGAAAAGGTTACTTTTTCTCTGACCTCAAGAGGGGCAACGCGATAATTCAATCCAACTTTAATCACATGCATAACAGATCTACTCCTCTTGTAAATGATTTTTAAAGGTATCATTGCTACTTTCTGAATTGATTTCCATTCTAGCACAAACGAGACATACAATTGTGAACTCAATATGAACAATATGTTAAGTCTGTGTAATAAATGTCTTTTTCGTGCTATTATGACCGTGCACGATGATAAAAAAAGGAGTGGGATACATGGTAGAAGCAGTAGAGACAATGGATGGCTGGTATAGCCTGCATGACCTTCGCACAATTGATTGGACGAAGTGGAAAGAAGCACCAGTGCATATTCAAGAAAAAGCAATCAAAGAATTTCAAACATTACTTTCATCATGGGAAAGTGTAGAAAAAAACAATGAAGGTAGCCACTGTATGTATCATATGGTTGGTCAAAAAGCAGATCTCATGTTCATGATTTTAAGACCTACAATGAACGAACTCGCAGCAGTAGAAACTGCTTTAAATAAATCAGTTCTCGCTGAATTTCTTGTTCCAACGTATTCACATCTATCAGTTGTTGAACTCGCTAAATATCGACCACAAAAGGACGGCGTTGACCCGGAAACATTACCAGAAACGCAAGAACGTTTGAAACCAATTTTACCGAAATGTGACCATATTTCGTTTTATCCAATGAGTCGCAAAAGAGATGGAGATGACAATTGGTACACGTTAGAAAAAGACGAACGCGGAAAATTATTGTATGAACATAGTTTGACAGGTCGTAAATATGCAGGAAAAATAAAACAAATTATTACCGGATCCATCGGCTTTGACAAATGGGAGTGGGGTGTCACATTATTTACGGATGATGTGTTGCAGCTGAAGAAAATTGTATACGAAATGCGTTTTGACACAGCTACTTCACGCTACGGAGAATTTGGAGAATTTTTCATAGGAAACTATTTAGCAAAAGAAGACGTAGAGCAATTATTAAACGTTTAAATACAAAAAAACAACGCTTGCTTTCCAAAACGGAACCAAGCGTTGTTTTACGTACATTATTCTACAAGGGTATACTGCCCTGAGCCAAACATTCCTTTGCGGTAATCAAGTTGAACATCTTCAAAGTAATGTTTTTGAGCGGTATCATAAAGAAATGTCACTCCATCAATTTCGGTTACGGCATCATTTGGTTGACTTGACTCTTCCAGAGCCAATTGAAGCGATGGGCCACCTCACCCCATGCCCATTTTCAGGCGAATAAAGTGTTCCTTTTGATCAGGTGCAAGATCTTTTACTTCTTCTTTCACTTTGTTTAAAGCCGCTTCAGTGACTTGTATCATGATCATTCACTCCTTTTTAACGAAACAATTGGGATAGTAAAATGAAGACTCCTACCAGGAGCCATACGTAAACACCAGGTCATATATTCGGCATTTTAAACCGTGACTTAGTTTGTTTACGCGAGCCTCACCCACCTGTACCACAAGACTTCTTCTCTTCTTCCTTTTCCAATCATCTCACCCGCTTCCATACACCTTTTAACATACCTCTATAGGTATCATTATATAGGTTCACAAGCACAGTTCAACAAATTGGTTTATCACGACACATAAATCGTCTTATCTTTCTTCGGCACAACTTCCCCAATCACAGCCGCTTCCATATCATGCTCTTCCTTGAAGTCCTCAATAAATGACTTCGCATCTTCCCCAGGCATACTAATGAGCAATCCACCTGACGTAATCGCATCACACAATACAAGTTCATCCGCTCCTGTCACGTCAACGCCATACGTTACTTCATTTATTAACCATTCGTGGTTTGCTTTCGACCCTCCTGGTACGATTCCATCTTCCGCATACCCTTTTGCCCCGGCTAATATAGGCACAAGATCGTGTTCAATCACAACACTCACTTCATTTCCACTCGCCATTTCATACGCATGCCCTAACAAACCAAACCCTGTGACATCTGTCACCGCATGTGGTGTATAGTTCGCCAACGTTTCAGCTGCATACTTATTCAGCGTGCTCATCGTGTCTGTTACTTGAACCGTTTCCTCTGCACTTAACAATTCTTTCTTTAAAGCCGTCGTTAAAATACCAACACCTATTGGTTTCGTCAACACGAGGACATCTCCTGGGCGTGCACCAACATTTGGATAGTATTTCTCCGGATGAACCGTCCCTGTAACAGATAAACCAAACTTCGGTTCCGCATCGTCAATTGAATGTCCTCCAGCCACAACCGCACCGGCTTCCTTTACTTTATCATGGGATCCTTGTAAAATTTTTGCTAATACTTCTGGACCAAGTTGTTCGATTGGATAGGCGACAATGTTTAAAACCGTTTTTGGCTTTCCACCCATCGCATACACGTCGCTTAGGGAATTCGCCGCGGCGATTTGGCCAAACATATATGGATCATCTACAATGGGAGTAAAGAAATCAACCGTTTGCACAAGCGCGATTGTCTCGGTTAATTTATATATACTACCGTCATCTGAATGCTCAACACCTACGAGTAAATTTGAATCTCTTGTTTCTTCAGGTAAATGACGCAAAACTTGCGCCAGGTCGCGAGGACCGATTTTGCATCCTCAGCCAGCTTTCGTTGATAAATGTGTGAGTTTGAGCTGATCAGTCATCTTTATACCCCCTATGTATTATAATAGAAATACTTCTTATAAAAATTATAGAGTGAAACTTTCCAAAAAGCGAACAAATACTATAAGGATGGTGTTGATGATGAATACATTCCGTTACTTACCAGCAATTGACCAACTCAAAAGAGATAGCGTTTTTACAAACTTATTAAAAACTGAGGCCATTTCTGACAAAGTTCTCACCGACTGGTTAAGAGAACAAGTGGACATCGTCCGGACAGAACTACACGACCACATCATTCCTGAAGAAAAAATCTCCAGAAAAGCTTTAAACGACCGGATTTTCAACCGCCTCACGGAAAAGGTCCGCTTGTTTCAGACAAATAATTTACAACCAGTTATAAATGCCACTGGTGTTGTCTTGCACACCAACTTAGGCCGTGCTCGGCTGAGTGCAAATGCGATTGCCCACATTTCGAGTACAGCTGCTTCTTATTCCACCCTCGAATATGATGTACAAACAGGCGAACGTGGCTCTCGTCATGATTTAGTAGAAGAACATCTAACCAGATTAACAGGCGCAGAGGCTGCGATGGTCGTCAACAACAATGCGGCAGCGGTTTATCTTGTACTCAAAGCTTTGGCTTTTGAGCGTGAAGTCATCGTCTCTCGTGGTGAACTCGTCGAAATTGGCGGGTCCTTCCGCATTTCAGAAATTATGAAAGAAAGCCAAGCGACATTAGTTGATGTAGGGACAACGAACAAAACCCACGTAAACGATTATGCAGATGCAATTACCGAAGAAACCGCATTGCTGATGAAAGTGCATAAAAGTAATTTTAAAATGATTGGATTTACCGATGAAGTCAACACCGAAGAACTCGTACACCTATCAACAGAGCACAACATTCCTATTTTCGAAGATCTTGGTAGTGGAACGCTATTTGATTTTACAGCACATAAAATAGGTGATGAACCAACTGTCCAAGAAAAAGTGGCCGCAGGAATTGACCTCATTTCGTTCAGCGGGGATAAGCTATTAGGCGGACCCCAAGCAGGCGTAATTATTGGGAAAAAGGAATTCATCGACATACTAAAAAAGCACCAACTTGCTCGCGTGCTTCGGGTAGATAAATTTACGTTAGCAGGACTGGAAGCGACATTAAAATCTTATTTGCGGGAACAAGAGGAGACAGAAATTCCGACGATTCGCGATATTGTGGAGTCCGAGAAGACCATTCACGAGCGGGCGGAAACATTTATTCAACAAATGAACGAACAGGAAGCAGATTTTAATTTTGACATACAGGAAGACACATCTAAAATCGGCGGAGGGACAATGCCGGAAGTAGAGATGGATACGTACGTTGTGCACGTGACCCACGGGAAATATACAAGTAGCCAGATTGCAGAAACGTTACGAAAGAAGGAAATTCCAATTATCGCTCGCGTGCAACACGATAAAGTGTTACTTGATTTCAGAACGATTGATGATGAGGATATGCACACATTAGTAAGTGCCTTTTTATAAAAGTGGCGGGATCGTGTGGGAATTGAACCCACCGAAGACGGCACGCGCCTCCCAAATGGTTTTGAAGACCAAGAAGGACACCAGTTCCTTATCCGACCCCATCTACTGTTCTATTATATGAGACACATACGTATGAAGCAAGGAGTGAGACTTATGATGCGTTATTTTACGATTGGCATGGCCGGCCACATTGATCACGGAAAAACATCGTTAACAAAAGCACTGACTGGCGTACAAACAGACCGGCTCAAAGAAGAACAGGAACGCAATATTTCTATTGAACTTGGCTTCGCATCTTTTATCGATGAAGAAGATCTGGAAGTATCGATTATTGACGTTCCAGGCCATGAAAACTTTATTCGGCAAATGATTGCTGGAGTGGCGGGGATTGATTTTGTCATTCTCGTTATTGCCGCTGATGAAGGAATCATGCCACAAACGCGGGAACACTTGGAAATTTTATCATTACTCGGTATTGAACAAGGCGCCATCGTCATTACAAAAATCGACCAGGCAGATGAAGAGTTACTCGAAATTATTGTAGATGACATCAAAGAGACCCTCGCAGGGACATTTTTACAAGATGTACCGATGTTTTTTGTGGACAGTTTATCTGGGCGAGGAATTCCTGAATTACGTGAAGCACTCACAGAAAAGCTTCAGCAAATGCCGAAAAAAGAATCAACTACTCCTTTCAGATTGCCGATTGACCATGTATTTACCGTCAAAGGACAAGGAGTTATTGTTCGCGGGACCGTCTATGATGGGCAGGTGAGTCAAGGAGATGCCGTTTCCGTTCTCCCATCGGACGAAAACGTGCGCATTCGGAGCATCCAACGACATAACCATGAAGTAACGACTGCCTCTCGCGGACAGCGTGCGGCAATGAATCTTGGTGGTATTGCTTATGATGCCATTTCTAGAGGTGACGTATTAGTTGAAAGTGATTTTTTTGCGGTAACGAGTCGCATCGATATTGCGTTTCAACCTTTACCATCAATCAAACATTTGATTAAACAACGACAGCTGATCAAACTGCACATCGGAACCGCCGAAGTGATGGGAAAAATTATCTTCTTTGATCGAAATGACATCCATCCAAACGAAACAGCTGAAGTACTATGCCAACTTGAGTTAGAAGAAAAAATTGTCGTTGCCCAAGGGGACAAATGTATTGTTAGACGACCCTCGCCTGTAGAAACGATCGGGGGAGGCACAGTGATTGATGCCCATGCAACAAAACATCGTTTCGGACAAGCAACGATCGAAGCACTGGAAACCAAACAAGCAGGTACACCTGAAGAACGCATCAACGCCTTTTTAAGAGATGCATCTGTTGCATCAAAGACAGACATCTTAAAATTTGCGGCTATTTCTGCGAGTGAATTTGCGGAGATGAAACAAGAATTGCACCAAGTGGATCCGGATTTATTTACAACTGAATCTATATCCAACCAAGTCAAAGACCAACTACAATCACGCCTAGAAACTTTTCATGAAAAATGGCCGATGCGAATAGGAATGAATAAAGCAGAACTCATTTCAGCCGTTAGCGAACAGCATCCAGCCACACTTGTGGAACATACACTCTCCACTTTACAAAACGAAAAGAGAGCGAAGATGGAAGTACAATTTGTTGCTTTGAGTGAATTTACACCACATATCCCACCTGCTTGGGAAAAGAAACTACTAGCTATTGAGGATACGCTCATCCGCCAAGGCGTCGAAGTCGATAAATGGGAAGAATGCATTGCTGGTGAAAAAGTAAATGACGAGATCCAAAGAGAGTTTTATTATTTCCTGATCCATCAAAAGCGGGCATATATGTTTGATGAAGAACGACTAATCTCTGCCAAAGCGACTACGAAAGCTTTGAACCAACTCGAACACGAAACAAATCGCGAAAGTTTCACCTTACAAACAGCTCGTGAAATTTTACATTTATCCAGAAAAAACTTAGTTCCCTTGCTAGAGCTTTTCGATGAGCTAGGATTTACGACTAGAGAAGGCAGTGAACGAAAGTGGGTATAAAAAATGGTGACTCCTATCCAAGTCACCATTTTTTATTCTTTGACACATAGTTTTTTCTGAACAGCTAGTTGAATCGTCCGAATCGTTAAATACGCTGCTAGAGCGAGTAACCCAACTAATTGAACATTGAAAAGCCACTGATAAAATACTTCGCCATTTGCATGATATAAATAAATCGTTGCAAGCGTCATCGCAGCGGACGGGAATAAAAATGCCCACCAAGCGATTGAAAGTGGCGCCGTAAAAAACCTCTTCACTTGAGATACCAACAACAACCCAACAAAAAACGCAGTTCCGTAGAGCATATACGCAAATGAATCCGGTGTTTCAACCATTCGCATATACGAAACAAAGCCAATTGCTGGAGGTGCCATTAATATGTAAAACATAGGAAGTAGCATCCCTGGTAATGGCGGATGAAAAATGATCCGGTTCATAAAAATTGTCATGTAAATGATACTAAATAGCGCCCCAATACTAAAGAACATCCAATTAATACTCATAGACACATGTACAGACCCAGCAATAGGAACAATAATATTCCCTACAATAGGAATAAACCATGCTGGATTAAATTGAGCTATTTCAAATGTATGATGCCATATTACTCGTGATAATATGAGAAGGGTTAATCCTATTTGCAACACCGCTCCAATGATCCAAACGACAAAGGACAAATCTTTGCTGAATGCTAAAAAAGCCACCCCGAGCAGTAATAGACTAATCGAAATTGCTCCGTAAAAATTCATTTTTACGGGATGATTAAAGTCTTGAACAACATCCCCCCGATATCGAATCAGCCGATATATCAATACAGCCGCATTGAGGATAAACATAAGCGTTGTAAGACTTAATAAAATAGTAGAAAAAAGATGATTCCATCCATACAATTCTTCCCCTTGACGAACCGCTAACGTCACCCCCCCAAAACCCATTACACTCGCAAATAATCCAATTGGAAAGTACCGAAGCCTTTGTTCTTTTACCACTGCCTTTTCCCCCTTCATATGTAATGAGGACGCATGAGCATCCTCATATAGAAGCTTCGTTTTATAAATCTTTCTTACAGAAATAAAAGTCCACACAATCCATAGATTCATCTTTCATGCGCTTATCTGCCTCTTCCTGAGTTGCAACAGGTGGAACAATAACCTTATCCCCTTCTTGCCAATCAGCTGGAGTAGCAACATGATGTTCATCTGTCGTTTGGAGCGCTCTTACTAATCGCACCATCTCATCCATGTTTCTGCCTGTAGATAATGGATAGTAAATAATTGCTCGAACAACTTGTTGGTCATCAATGACAAATACCGCCCTAGATGCTTCCGTACTACTTTCCTCCGGCATAATCATTCCATATTTACCCGCAACATCCATCGATAAATCTGCAATCACAGGAAACTCAATTTTCGTTCCGAACTTCTCTTCAATATTCCGAACCCATGCAATATGCGAATGAACACTATCAATACTAAGCCCAAGCAATTCTGTATTCATTTCTCTGAGCTGTGGATATATTTCCTGAAACCCAATAAATTCTGTTGTACAAACAGGCGTGAAATCAGCTGGATGCGAAAATAAAATAACCCATTTACCTTTATAGTCGTCCAATGATTTTGTTCCATGTGTAGTAACAGCTTCGAACTTTGGTGCAGGCGATCCGATGCTAGGCAATGCTTGTCCTACTTCTTCTGTTTGTTGTATGTTTTCCAATGTACATCCCCCTAAATTACAATCGTTCTTATCTGACTTCAACTTTAACTATACGCTACTCCTCAATATACCTCAAGGGGTATGCCTGAACCTTAGCATTAAAGGACTTTCGGATAGATTTTAAAAGATGCTTGTATGAAAACATCTGCAATATGTAACTTATATATTGAATTATGTAATTTATATGTTACATTGATTATAGGAGGTGTTTGAAAGCCTTGAAAAACAACTTAAGAGTTGCGCGTGTCCAAGTGGACCTTACACAACAACAATTAGCTGAAAAAGTAGGCATTACTCGGCAAACGGTTAGTTTAATAGAAAAAGGAAAATATAATCCCTCATTAAAATTATGTCTCAACATTTGTTATGCCGTGAATAAATCCTTAGATGAAATATTTTGGATTGAAAAGGAGAGTTTTATAAAATGATGAACATACAGCGAATTAATGACGAACGTTTGCAAACACAAAACTTAAAAAACATTCGAACTGTATACGCCATACAAACTTTAGGCATTTTAGCAGTAATGGCGTACCAGTATATAAGTGAAGGACTTAGTGGAATGCAAGAAAGTCCCGTATGGATGCTATTTTTAGCATCGACCGTGGTCTTAGCATTCTTGTCGCTCAAAAGTGATGAACGACTCGTAGCAAAAAACTTACAAAAAATTCGAGTCGCTTACGCAATTCAAGTGATTGGAATCTTTGGCATTGTCGTTTATGACCTCATTAGTGGTGGTATTTCTGGAATGTCAGAAAATCCTTTATGGATTGTATTTTTAATCTCAACGACTGTTCTTTTATTCTTGTCAATGAATATTAGCGTTGCTCATGAACCAGAATCAATCAATCCTAAAAAAGGATTAACCATTTCTCTGTTCGTCGTTTTACTTGTTTCACTAACCATTGGATTTTTAACCGCACGCAGTGATGGCAGCAGTACTCTTGATGGAATTATTACTACCGTAGCCTTTCTCATTGTCGGATCGATTCCTTTTATTTTCCTTTACGCCATTCGAAAGAAAAATGAAGATATATAATGAACGTAAAAAGCCCCAAGAGATGTAAATAATCTCTTGGGACTTCATTTTAGGTAAGCTCCCAGCCGGAGTTGAACCGACAGTTAAGCCTTACCATGGCTTCGTTTTACCATTAAACTATGGGAGCGCGAACTATGTACTATTTTTAAAAAACATAAAATATGGCTCCACAGGTAGGATTCGAACCTACGACCGATCGGTTAACAGCCGATTGCTCTACCACTGAGCTACTGTGGAATAATCAAAACCTATAACCCCAAACTAGAGTTTATCATTGTTATTCATAACCTGTCAACAGAGACGAAATCCACGAATCAAAACTCTTCATAAGCTCCTTTGCGTTGAAAATCACACTGTTTAGTGGAAATATTTGACGCAAGTTGGATTTGCGTTTAAAAATCATGTAACTTAGCGGAATTACTTGACGCAAGTTGGATTTGCGTTTAAAAATCATGCAACTTAGCGGAATTATTTAACGCAAGTTAGATTTGCGTTTAAAAATTATGCAACTTAGCGGAATTATTTAACGCAAGTTGGATTTGCGTTTAAAAATCATACAACTTAGCGGAATTATTTAACGCAAATGCGCTTTGCGTTTAAAAATCATGCAACTTAGCGGAATTATTTAACGCAAGTTAGATTTGCGTTTAAAAATCATGCAACTTAGCGGAATTATTTAACGCAAGTTAGATTTGCGTTAAATAATCATACAGCTTAGTGAAATTATTTGACGCATGTGCGTTTTGCGTTTAAAATCATACAGCTTAGTGAAATTATTTGACGCAAATGCGCTTTGCGTTTAAAAATCATACCATTCCGCGGGAATATTTAACGCAAGCGACTTTTATGATAAAAATCTCCTTACAATAAACAAAAGATCCTTTAATAAATTTCATTAAAGAATCTTGTTAGTGCCTGGCAACGTCCTACTCTTGCGGAGACAAAGTCTCAACTACCATCGGCGCTAGAGAGCTTAACTGCTGTGTTCGGTATGGGAACAGGTGTGACCTCTCTGCTGTAGCCACCAGACCTATGGAATTGTACATATATTTA
>JAPFDS010000070.1 GCA_026168805.1 Caryophanales bacterium
TATAGTGGCGGTTAGCTGTGGTACAATTAGATTGGGTCATGTAGATACTCCTTTACTTATTGGTTTGGTCACTTTTAAGTATACCGTATCTACATGACTTTTCTTATATTTTGTTTATGCATTTCATTTTACAACTAACCAGTAGGTTTACCATCGATTGACATTCATAATAATTCTTTACATATTGCGACGGAGCAAAAAGAGGAACAATTTAGTATGGAAGAATTGTTTGATGCAGGTACTATAAACAAAGAGGATTTAAAAAACATCCAAATACTATCCGTGGAGGAAGATTCGTTCGCATTGGCCGTTTCCTTTCGTAACGAAGGTTCTACAGATGATGTATATTATGTTTTTATGAACGATGATTTTTCTGATATCGTAGTTTTTCATGAACAGGATTATGTGGAAAAAATTACAGCAGGTGATTTGTCTTCATTTGAACATCTTATTTTGGATGAAAAGTTAAATGAACGGTTTTATGTAATCACTGGCTCTCAGGGGATTTTTGATGCCGAAGAAAATGAAGTTCTTTTTGTGGATGAACAAGATAGAATAAGTGTGGATGGAAAATATGTGTACATACGAGGAAATGAAGAGCATATTAAAAAGGGCAAACAGCGCATTCAACGCACAGAGGATTATTTTGCAGGCAATCATGAGGACTATGCGACGTTTGACTTACCTTTTAGGGATGTTGCAAAGGAGTTAGAGTTTACCCCAATCTCATTTGGTAGTCATGCACGTCTTCATTATTTTTCAGAGGATTATATTGTATATTCTTTTGCATATAATGCCCTATTCTTTGGCACATCTGGGAGTACAAATACAATCGTCGATTTACAAGAGAGTAAAGACAACCCGACATTTTATTTGGAGGATTTTGGGATTAGGACATCAATTAATTAACGCTTTTTAAAGTACGCCTTTATTGAGATGTGCCTTAAAAGGCGTTTAGAGGAATTAATTATTAATCAGATTCTTCCTTCTTCCTCAACTTATCTTCTCCATCATCTCTATAATGTTCAAGGTCATATTTTTCAATCAACTTGTCTCGTTTATCGAAATATCTGTTACTCCTGACATTAAATTCCTGACTCGATGAACCAAACTCCTCTTCTACTTCCTCGATTGTACTACCTTCACGAAGTGCTTCTTCCATTCCTTGATATCTTTCGTACATAAATTCAATTAATTTCAAATCCAATTCATTTAGTTTTCGAACTTCTCTGCTCTCATAATCAAGGGATTCTAAGTATTCTATTTGCTTTTTTATTACCGGTAAAAACTCATCAGATAAGTACAGTTGAAATTCTTCATTTATGTCATCGGAATTAAAGTAAAGTCCTATTATTTTATTAGATGTTTCTGTTATTTGATCACCATGACCTGCTCGAATATCTACATTGAAATACTGTATCAACTCTTCTCCCGCTTCTTCCTTGCTCACGCAACCTTGCAATAAAAACATAACTATTATACTTAACGAAATTATCAAGGACCGTTTCTTCATCAAAATCACCTGTACTTTCAAAATAGTAAAACCTTCATAGATTTTATTCCCGTCTACTCATCCTTCTTCCGCAACTTATCTTCTCCTCCACCTTCTCCCTCATAATCTCTATATGATTCAAGGTCATATTTTTCTATAAGTTTATCGCGTTTGTCGTAGTATTTTTCACTCATATCTTTAATTTTTTGACTTTCTGATTCGGTATCACTATTTACTTCATCAAACGTGCTACCTTCGTTAAGCGCCTCTTCTATATCCAAGAATGCTTCATAGGCGAATTTGTTTATTTTAATGTCTAGTTCATGTAACTTTCGAACTCCTCTACTTTCATAATGAAGACTTTCCAAGTAATCTATTAAGTCTTCTGCCGTTGGTAAGATTTCTTCTTTCAAGTGAAGTTGAACTTTTTCTTCTACATTCTCATCCTCGAGATCAAACCACTTCGTAACCTTCTCATCATATCGGTCATTTAGTTTAGTTCGAATATCTTCATTAAAATATTTCATCAACTCTTCAGCCGCTTCATCTTTACTAACACATCCTTGTAAAAGAAATACAATCATGATGCCTAACAATATATGTATCGTTCTTTTCTTCAACATAATCACCCTTGCTTTTTTTACATCATTCATTTTTTCATCCTGTAGTCGATAGTATCATACATGCTGATTGTCTGATGCTTTTTCTGCGAATTACATCTTGTCAAACATCTCCCTATCATCCATGATGGATATAAGGATAAGGTACTAACTCGTTAGGAGGTTGTCACAATGAAAGCAATTCGGTTTACTTTTATTTCATTTTTGGCCGTCCTGATGTTAGCTGCGTGCCAAGATGACGGTGATGATGCTGTAGACGAAGATAGTCATGCACCTGAAACGGACGAAACAGAAGATACAAGTGATGAAGAGGCTGATATCGATATTAAAGGTACCCTTTGGGACGGAGAAGGTGATGTCGGAATTGTTCTTTCTCACGGCGCTGTCTTTGATGCGGATAGTTGGGAAGAACAAGGTGAAGAGTTAGCTGATCATGGCTACGTTGCTTTTGCTGTGGAAGATACGTCAGAAGATGAAATTGTTAATGCGGCAAACATGCTGGTAGAAGAATACGGTGTGGAGGAAGTCGTCGTTATTGGTGGCAGTGCTGGCGCTGTGGAACCAATAGACATCATACAAGAAGGTACATTCGAATTTTCCAAAGCTGTCTTCTTGTCCCCTGGTGGTGACGTAAGCTCAATCGATAACATACCTGTACTGATGATTTACAGTGAAGATGAGGGCTATGATGACTTGGAAGAGACCGCAGATTTTAAAACGATGACCTTTCCTGGTAGTACACATGCACAGCATTTGTTTGATGATGATGAAAGAGCTGAGAATATTATGGAAGTAATCCTTGATTTTTTGAATGAATAAAAATGATCCCATGTGTCTTAAGGTAAGAGCATCGGGTTTTTTATTAAATATACAATAATAGCCCCATAACTATAATGTATAATAACCATTTCTACCTTTACCATCTAGTTCATCAATATAACTTTAATTGTTTTTAATTCCCTATTGGAGTATTTCATTTTTTCACGATAAAACCTCGTAGAAGAATTAGGATGTTGATTTCTAATTCTTTCTAACTTATTCATTTGTTGAATATCATATTGCGTTTTATCTATAAAAAACCTAGATAAATAGTCACTCAATTTCAATTCCGTAACTTCTTCTTTATTATCTTCCCATCTAAATATGTTAACTTTATTTTGGAATAATTCTACGTTATCATCTTGGATTAAGAATCGATAAATAAGATCACTTTTAACCTTCAATGCTGTGTTAATATTACCTTTATGTATATTCTTATACTGCATTTCCATAATGTAAACAATCATTCCAATAAAGGTATCTATTATCTGTAAAGGAATTGAAGCCTGTGAATCCATTTGCTGCACTGTATCTACTTTGTATCCCTTATTACGATAAGCTGAATGAGCGTTCATTTGTTCTTCTATTTTTTCCGGTAGCTTTAACTTCTCGTATTCATCATTTTCATCTATCGTAATTTTAATTGTTTCTTTGTTCTTTAATTTACGTGTCATACCATAAAAAAGTCTCTCTGGAATCTTAACATAGAACAACTCCCTTAATTTTGTCATAGTCACTGTCATTCTCTCAGCTATTTTTTCTGCATCTACATTGTTTACAATCATAATATTAATACTTACATCTTCTCTGACTACATGACAAAGAGCCCTAAAATACTTTTCGAAACTCGTATCACTTGTGTAATCAACGAAATGCATTTCGTTTTTAGATTTCGTATGATAATTAATTTCTTCCAGTCTTTTAATAATTCTTCTTATTGTCTTTGTATGAGCGCCAAAAGCTCCATAATAAGAATAGCCTCCTGAAGGTTGATCTAACTTATTTGATTCATCGAAGTAGATGGAATAACTCAAATTAACAGCTCCTCTTTTTGAAAGGTGACATTTAAAAACGTCTTGACGTGTCTTTTAAGGTATACTATACTATAAACTACCATACACTAGAATACGCATACTCTTCCCCCGCTACCATTTGCAGGGTTGGAGTTGCTTATAAAACACCCTTTCTCCGCTACCATTTTGCAGAGCTGGGGTGTTTTTTTGTATAGAAATTCATTCTTGCTTATTTTCCCATTCTATAATTCTTATCTCAAATCTATCATAGCACTACAAAAGCACTATAGAAACATATAGGTGAATACAATTGAAAGGATGATTCCATGCCTGCGTTTCGAGATGAAATTATTTTACGCGGTCTTCAGACAAACAATTTAAAAAATATTGATTTGAACATCCAGAAGGAGCAAATGACTGTGTTTACCGGAATTTCTGGTTCGGGTAAAAGTTCGGTTGTGTTTGATACGTTGGCGACAGAAAGTAGACGTCAGATGACGATGAATTATCCGTTGTACGTGCGGAATCAAATGCCTAGGTATGAGCGTCCGCGTGCAGATGTGATGCAACATTTGAGTCCGGTAGTCGTTGTCGAGCAACGCCCAATCGGTGGAAATTCTCGCTCGACGGTTGGGACGTATATGGATATTGATCCGTTGATTCGTCTGTTGTTTTCTCGGATTGGGGATCCACCGATTGCATCTGCGACAGATTTTTCTAGTCAAAGTTCGTTTGGGAAATGCCCAGAGTGTAATGGGTTTGGGGAAGTCGTTGTGCCGGATGTACAAAAGTTGGTGGACGTTGATCAGTCTCTTCATGAGTATGCGGTCCAGTTTAAACCATTGTCTCCATCGGGCTGGCAAGGGAGGTGGATGATTACTGGTGGATTATTTGATCCTGACATTCCTATTAAGGACTTCTCGGACGAGGATTATGAGTTGTTCATCAATGGACCTCCTGAAGGTGAGCAGGTGTTTGCGCCCTTTCATACGAAAAACGGACCACAACCCCATGAATGGGATGGACTCATTCCTCGGTTTATCCGCTTATACATCAACCGGGATGTATCTAAGCTGAAACAAGTATCCCTAGATGACGTATTGGCGATGACAACACGGAGTTTGTGTCCAACGTGCCAAGGTTCTGGACTGAATCCAGAGGTGCTCGCATGTAAAATCAATGGTCTCAATATTGTCGCATATGACCGGTTGGAATTAACGGACTTACTCGTGGAGTTAGATAATATTGACCATCCGGTTGGAAACTCCATTGTCATGCAGATAATTCCATCAATCAAACAGTTGATTGATTTAGGATTAGGATACCTCAGCTTGCAACGAACAATGGGTACGCTCTCTGGTGGAGAAGCACAGCGGGTGAAAATTGCCCGTCATTTAGAGAGTAGTTTAAACAATATGACGTATATTTTTGACGAACCAACGGCGGGACTACACCCTGAAGAAGTCAGCTTGCTCATTCACATGTTGCAACGAATTAAAGAACAGCACAATACAGTCATTGTTATTGAACATGATGTAGCTGTCATTGAAGTAGCTGATGAAATTATCGAAATGGGTCCAGGTGCTGGTGTGCACGGTGGTGAAATTGTTTATCAAGGTGACCTGGCAGGGCTTGAAGAGTCAGAAGCTGCGACTACATTGCGTCACCGGCTTAAAATTAATCAACAACCACGACGTGCTGAAGAGTATTTTCAGATTACAGGGACATCGGTGAATAATTTAAAAGATATTTCGATCGATATTCCTAAAAATGTTCTTGTGTCTATTTGTGGTGTTTCTGGCTCGGGAAAAAGCTCCCTCATGCTAGAGGCATTTCCAGAAAAATATCCGGAGGCAATTATGGTCGGACAGGATCGGATTGGAATTTCCAGTCGGTCGACAATGGCTACATACATGAAAATAATGGATGACATTCGGGGAGTTTTCGCACGTGAAACAGGTGAGCCGGCTGGGCTATTTAGTTTCAACTCTCTTGGTGCTTGTCCTGTCTGTGACGGAAAAGGTGTGACGCAACCAGATGTCGCTTTTGCTGATCCGGTAACGGTGACATGTGAATCGTGCGCTGGGACGAGATATTCGGATGAGGCCCTTTCCTATACGTATAAAGGCAAAACAATCGTGGAAATCTTGCAATTAACGATTGAAGAGGCAAAAGGTTTCTTTGAACGACCTAAAATTATGAAACGAGTGAATACATTACTTGACGTAGGGCTTGAGTATCTTACGTTAGGCCAGACAACAAGCTCTTTAAGTGGTGGTGAAGTGCAACGGCTAAAACTTGCGAGCCACTTGCAAAAAGAAGGACAAATATATGTTTTAGATGAACCCTCGTTAGGCTTGCACGCACGAGACAACGGGAAGTTATTAGACGTGTTCCAGCGCCTAGTGGAGCGCGGGAATTCAGTAGTTATTATCGAACATCATTTAGATTTTATTGCGGCGAGTGACTGGGTGATTGAACTTGGTCTTGGTGGTGGAAAAGATGGCGGTGAGGTCATCTTCGAGGGAACTGCTGAAGAGATGTTGTCGGTGGATACATGTACGGCTACATGGCTCAAAACAATAGAATAGGGTATACAGTAAACTGTGTACCCTTGTTTGTTCGCATCTTTTATTCAACCTCTTCAAACCCTTGTTCCAGGAGCATATCTTCTGTTTTTTCCATACTGATGCCATTGCTGAGGTCTCCAGATAGATTCATACCTGGTATATCTTTCGCTAGGTCAAGATCGAGTACGTCATAATCGGCTTTGGTGATTTCAGTTAGTTCTGAATCTCCGAATTCAAGCGTCTGTTCTAAGCCCTCTATTAATGGGATATCCTCAACGATTAAATCATACAGCTCTTCCGCTTCCTCTTTCGTATCTGCTCCTATGGCATCATACGATACAATCGTTTTAGTCGTTTGCTTCTTCACTTTGTCCATTTGGTATTCGTATGTAAGAGAAATGGTCATGCCGTCTACTTCTGATTTAAATCTCTTTTCCTTTACACCGCCTTCCCCACAAGCGGATAACAAGAGCACAAGTACTAAAATAGATAATATTCCAATCCCTTTGTTTTTCATGAGCCTCTCCTTTATAGGTTTTTGTTAAAGAAAAAGGCACACAATGGTTGTATGCCTTTTTCTATCGTTCTTTTATTCTATTTCTTCAAAGCCTTGTTCTAAAAGCATGTCTGCTGATTGTTCCATGCTGATTCCATATTCTTCAGCACCTTCTTCAAACATCATGCCAGGTAAGTTTCCTGCTTCATCAAAGTCTAAATTTTCATAGTCGACTTCGAGCAGTTCGGTAGCTTGATCGTCCTCATAGATCATTTCATGTGTCACTCCATCGACACCTTGAAATTGTTCAGATTCTGGATCAAACATTTCTTTAGCTTCATCTTTTGACTCTAAACCAACTGCTTCATAATCAATCACATTTTCAGTTGTTTGTTTCGTCACATTGTCACCTTGGTAATAGTATGTGATCGTCGCTTGAATACCCGGTTCTTCTGCTCTAAATGTTCTTGTCTTTTCCTCGCCATCATCTGCAGCAGTTTCGTCTTCTTCTTCTTCCTCATTTGATTCTTCTTCACCATCATCGCCAAAGATGTCATCGTTAGCTTCATCTGCCTCTTCTACTGCAGTAACGACATCTTCAGGAATGCTAATATCGTCAATGTCATTGATTTGCTCATATACATGATCAATGTTCATTTCGAGTTTTTCTCCGTCTTTTTCAGCAACAAGTTTTGCTTGAAGATGTTCAATATGGTACGTTTCGCTGTCAACAGTGATTGTTAACTCTTGTTCAATATCTTCTACATCTAATCCAGTAAATGTTAGGCTGTAAGGATTTTCAAGTGCGTTATACACATCCTCACTTTTTCCTTCAAACGTAAACGTAAATGTGTCATCTTCTGCTTCCATTTCAAAGTCTTCGTCATCTTTTAGGTCAATGATGATTTGTGCAACATCACCGTACTCCGTGTCTGACTGGTCAAACTGCTCTTCAGCTCCAGCCATATCTTCCCAGCCACTATCGTCCATTTGAGCGTAAGTAGCTTCGTTTGTAGAATAGTACTCGATTATTTGGGAATCTTGAATCATTTCTCCACTGCTTTCGCCTGTGCTTTCATCGATGTATACATGTAATTCGCCTGTGCTTTCATCGACAACGTTATCATCTGCATCGAAGCCGGTAACATCTAAAGTCGTTTCCATGTAGTACTTCTCTACTTCGTCAGCTTTTTCTTCGATTGAATCAATCACATCTTCCTTAGATTCTGAACCGCATGCTGCTAATACAAGTGCAGCTGCCATTAACATAAATATATAACCAAATTTTCTCAACGTAAACTCTCCTTTTGTACATTCGATATGACTATACTATAGGAAATTTTTTCCCTTTAAAAGAGTCTAAGGTACTACTACTATAAGCCCTATTCGTATGTGAAAAAAGAGTGTATGTTCCACAAAAAAAGAGCATACAATGATGTATACTCTCTTGTGATCTGTTTATTCTTTTTCTGTAAATCCTTGTTTTGATAGCATTTCTGCTGATTGTTCCATGCCAATGTCGTGTTCTTCAGGATCCCCTTCAAACATGATACCAGGTAAGTCTTTAGCCGCATCATAATCTACTTCATCATAGTTAATCTCAAGTATTTCCGTAGCTTCGTCATCGGAATATTTCATTTCATGCTTAATTCCGTCAATTCCTTCATACTGTTCAGCATCTGGACCAAAGATCTCCTCGGCTTCTTCTTTTGAAGTGAGGCCGAGCAAGTCGTACTCGATTACATTTTCAGCTGTCTGTTTAACAACACGGTCATCATCATGATAATATGTAAGTGTTGATTTAATACCCATTTCCTCAGCTTCAAACACTCTTTCTTCTAAATTATCCCCACAAGCAGCCAACAAAACCGCAAGGGATACAGCTAGTGCAATCCCAATAATCTTTTTCTTCATAAAGATTCCTCCTAAATATTATTGTAGTTCTATACGAATCTATTAAATTACCGTACTAGTATAGTACAAATATCGCGAAATAGTCGAATGAATTCTTTTGTAATGTGCAAGAAATATTATTCTACTTCTTCATATCCTTGGCTAAGAAGTGCTTCTGCTGACTTTTCCATGCTAATCCCATTTTTTATATTTCCTGAGATATTTAGTCCAGGTATCTTTTCAATTTTTTCAGGATCTAAATTTTCATAATCAATTTCGAGTACTTCTAACGCTTCATCTTCTTTATATTCAATTTCTTCAGTGACTCCATCAATTCCTTGCAATTCTTCCACTTGTGGATCGAGTATTTCTTCTGCTTCTTCTTGAGAACTTACCCCTAGGCTTGCGTATGGAAAGATGTTTTCTGCTTTTTGTTTCAGAACTTCATCCCCTTGATAAGTATATGTCATCGTCGTCACAATGCCCATTTCTTCTAACTCAAAAACTCTTTTCTCTACTTCTTTTGAGCCGCACGCAGCTAATAAAAATACGATTGATAAAATAACTAAAAGACCGATTCCTTTTTTCTTCATAAAAGTCCCTCCCATATCTAAAAGAATATCTTTATTATTTTACCATACATTATCCGCATCGTATCGTTTCAACTCTTGAATGATGCATCCATCTCCTAATAACACACTTTTCTTGTATGCATAGGCTAGTGTGTAGGGAGGTTGATTGAATGGATCATCAAAATCTCGTATATACAAATGAAAGGACGAATAAGGCACGTGCATCTATTGTTGCTAGTTTGTTTGCAGTTGTGATGCTTGTAATTGGATATATTGCTGCTTTGCTCCATGGGGACTGGTGGATGATGGGGATTTTTATATTCGTTGGAATGTTGCTAAGTTTTTTTATGTATGTGTTTTTTCAAACAGAACCAAAGAATATCTATCGGTATGAAGTGAAAGCGGACGGACTTTTTCAACAGTGGATATATGCGGGTGAATTAACCGAACTTTTCATACCATTCGCTGACATGGACCTCGTGCTGATCGGAATGGTTGAGGATAAAACGTTCCTTCCAGGTGGCAGGAAAATGTATCAGTATCATGCGCTTCTTGTGATTCAATCCGAAGATGATTATTTTTTTAAAAAATTTACACGGAAGACTGAGTTCGATCAGTGGATGAATCGATTCCAAGGGAAAGTGCCTGCTATACAATATACAACGATGAATCTGGAGAAAGCTTTTTCGGCAAGAAAATATATGAAGATCGACTTTGCGCAGGCGCCGATGCATGATCGGGATATTGTCAGTGATTATATTGGTGCAGAAACATATACATCATTACTAGAAAATTGGGAGCCGCGCGGGATGTGCGAAGGTGTACTCGAGTCTCACCGCAAGAAATCCGTTCCGCGCACACGGAAAGCGGAAAGATGGACCATGCGCGGATTGTTTGTGTATAACCTTTTATTTGCTCTGTTCGTTTTTCCCATTATTCCGGTGGACCAAAACGGGCTTGTAGAGCTATCCGAAACAGTGTTAATTGGATATGTCATCGTAAATGTCATCGTCCCAACGGCCTTCGTTTTTTGGAGAAGTTTCACAAGATGGTATCTTCCCTTGTTGTTTGCTGTAGTGACCCTTGCTGGAAATATGATTGGCGTACTCGGAGCGTTGTGGATCCAGGACTTCCCATTCATGTTTGCATCCTTGTTTATTTTACATGCCTTTACCATTGTGCTTTGGACAGTAGCGTTGATTCATATCAAATTACTCAAACTCATCCGGATATTTTTACGAGATTGGGAGTTTGGTAGGGGGTAGGTGTGGGGTTTGGCTCTTCCACTGAAATCGGAGCACTATCCACGGGTTAGGGCTTGGATTCAGCGGTGGCGTTGGGATTGAGGCACTATCATCGGCGTTAGTGCCTGGATTTGGCGGTGGCGTTGGGATTGAGGTACTATCCGAGGCGTTAGTGCCTGGATTCAGCGGTGGCGCTGGGATTGAGGCACTATCGCGGGGGTTAGTGCCTGGATTTGGCGGTGGCGTTGGGATTGAGGCACTAACGCGGGAGTTAGCACCCGGATTTTGTTGTCCGATGAAAATTTAAGCGCTATAATATCTAGAATTTGAATTATCTTTTTCTCACTGTGTCATTGAATGAAAAAAATGAACTTATCAACTATAAAACTCACTTTCGTTCCTTTAACACCTCGATATTTGTCCATTGTTGTTGAAAATTTCCATTTCTCATTGAGCTATTTTTATTGTATCTTTAATATGATCTTTGCAACATCATATTTCATACAGAAAGGAACATACACATGAAAGAAACCCCTGTAGCATTAGAAATTTATAATTATCTCCAACAGCGCATGCAACTGTCGCCCTCTGAGAAAACAAAGCAGCAAAACCTTTACAAAGGATATGTAGGTGAAAAAGCGCTGCATGCCTTATTAAAAAAGAACCTTCCTTCTCATTATCTCTGCATGACAGATCTCCTACTCGAGTCTAATCAAACAGAATTCCAAATTGACATTCTTCTTATTGGAGGACGTACGATTTATCCACTAGAAGTGAAACATTACGAAGGGGATTTTATCATACAAGATGACGGATGGTATGTCGTTTCTTCCAAAAGCGAAATCCGAAACCCGATTCATCAATTGAAAAGAATGGAAGTCTTGTTCAAAAGTGTCTTAGGAAATAAGTTTTCAAACTTCGATATTGAACCGAATATTGTATTCACTCATCCAGAGTTCTACCTATATCAAGCTCCTATTGATTTGCCTCTCATTTTTCCAACTCAGATAATGCGGTTTATACAGGAACTTCAATCCGCTTCCTCTCATCAATCTCAACAACATTCCTCACTCGTACATTTTCTAGAAGAACAACGAATGACTCAATCAACCTATGAGCAACTTCCTACGTATTCGTATGATCATCTAAAAAAAGGAATTGTTTGTACGAAGTGTTCGGAATTTCTAGTGCCATTTTCCACGCTAAAATTATTGTGCAAAAATTGTCAGACCAAAGAAAGAATAGAAACTGCTATTAAAAGAAACCTAGTTGAATTCATGCAACTATTTCCTGGAAAAAAGATTACTACAAACGCAATTTATGAATGGTGCGACATCATACAATCAAAGCAATCGGTCAGAAGAGTTTTAAAAAGCCACTTAACAGCAATCGGTAAAGGGAAACAGACATATTATGTGAGCAAATAGTTGTTTGAAACCAAATTTCATTGTGTAATGGAAAATTGTGGCACTATCATGAGGGTTAGTCCTTGGATTCAACACTGCCGATGAAATCGAGCTACTATCACGAGGGTTAGTACCTGGATTCAGCATCGCCAATGAAATCGAGGAACTATCACGAACGTTAGTAACTCGATTCAACACTGCCAATGAAATAAAGGCACTATCATGAGGGTTAGTCCCTGGATTCAACACCCCACTGAAATCGAGGCACTATCACGAACGTTAGTAACTCGATTCAACACCCCAACTGAAATCGGAGCACTATCACGAGGGTTAGTCCCTGGATTCTGCACCGCCAATGAAATCGAGGAACTATCACAAACGTTAGTACCTCAATTCAACACCCCCACTGAAATCGGAGCACTATCCACCCTCACATCCGAATAAACATGCAATAAAAGTACATTTTTCTATATAAAAAATATTTTTATGGTATATTATAATCAGAGTAGTATGATCGTACAATGGCGGGGTGATCTTTGTAATGAAGTATTTTTCTTATCTATTAATACTTGTGGGGATAGGATTTTTAGCATTTGGTGGCTACCAGTTTTTTCAATCGAATGCCAGTCAGGAAAAACGTTTGACGGAAGCGAAAGATTTTGTATCCGAGACGGTGGTCGATCGTGCGGAGGATACAGATATAGAGTATGATTTTGATGATGGGGACACAATTGGAACACTCTATATCCCTAGATTAGACCGTGAAATTGCTATCGTTGAAGGTACAGATGAGGAAGAATTGGCTGAAGGTGTGGGACATTTCAAAGATACAGGCTTGCCAGGGGAAAACAAACAGATTTTATTATCCGGTCATAGGGATTCTGTTTTCCGTAACTTTGGGGAATTAGAAGATGGAGATGAGTTTCATATTCGAATGGAAAATGGCACATTTGTGTATGAATTTAAAGATAGTGTCATTGTTGACGCAGATGATCGCACAGTGATTGATCCAAGTCGTAAAGATGAATTTTTAACCTTGTCAACATGCTATCCATTTTCCTATATTGGAAGTGCACCCGATCGATATGTCATTCATGCATATCCGAAATAAGAATGTTTTTCCGCACATTTTTTGAAGCGCTTTCAACAACATTAAATAAAGGGGTGGTTCTATGTGGTACATAGGGTCCTCGTTCATCTCTCCTGATGACACGTGGGTTTTATGGATGTTTATCACTGGTTGGGCAGCGGTTAGTATTTATTTAGAGCAACGATTTTCTTGGGCGTCAAAAATTTCGGGGGCTATCATTGCTCTAATTGGAGCCGTCGTATTAGCAAACTTAAATGTTATTCCTACCGAGTCGCATGTATATGATACTGTATGGGATTATGTGGTTCCTTTAGCAATCCCTTTACTATTATTTCAAGCAAACATTCGGAAAATTTGGCAAAAAAGTGGTCGGATACTCATTATCTTTCTCTTGAGCTCAGTTGCTACATTTGCTGGAGCAGTCATTGCATTTTTATCGTTACGAAATTTCATACCACATCTCGATAAAGTGACGGCAATGATGACAGGCTCGTACACAGGCGGAGGTGTCAACTTCGCTGCGATGGCGGCTAAGTTTGAAACACCAGATGACATTACATCTGCAACAACCGTCGCTGATAACTTGATGATGGCGATGTTCTTTTTAGTATTGTTTGCGATTCCTACGTTTGAATTTATTCGCAAAAGATTTCCAACGCCTTATATGGATGAAATTGATGCAGAGCTTTCAGACAAGGACGCGTCGAAAACGGAGGCAGCTAGCTTTTGGGAACGGAATGAAATGTCACTCAAAGATATTGCATTAAGTGTCGCGTCTGCATTTGTGTTAGTAACTGTTTCCTTTAAACTCGCTGATTATATTGGATCGGTACTACCTGAAGCCGGCGACTCGAACGTACTCCTTTCGATTGTTCGAGGAATATTCGCGGATCAATATCTCATGCTGACGACTTTAACCGTATTAACCGTCGCATTGTTCCCGAACTTTTTTGAAAGCATTAACGGAACTCGCGAAATTGGTACGTTCTTAATTTACTTGTTTTTCGTCGTTATTGGGGTTCCTGCTTCACTCGGTATTATTCTTAAAACAGCGCCATTATTGTTTGTCTTCGTACTCATTATCGCTTTAGCGAATATCTTTATTACGCTCCTCTTTGGTAAATTGTTTAAATTTAGCTTAGAAGAAACGGTGCTTGTGAGTAACGCCAACTTAGGTGGACCAACGACCGCTGCGGCAATGGCCATTGCTAAAGGATGGACACATTTAATTGTGCCAATACTACTTGTTGGAACACTCGGGTACGTGTTTGGAAACTATTTAGGTACTGGTATTTATCATTTGATTCAACTCTTGTTTTAATGAAAAAACGTTGATTGGCGCATGTATTGCGCTCATCAACGTTTTTATTTCACAATTTCATTGATTTTATAACTCCAGCCATCTTTCACCACTTTTAAATAAGGAAGTCCAAGCTCTCTTCCAATCCATTCATAGTCTTCTGGGGATAAATCTATGATTATTTGTGCTGAAGAAAAACTTCCACCTTCATTGATTAATAGCTTGTTATACATTACATATTTTGGCTCCGAAAATTGAAATCCTTCTCCTTTATAGACGAGGAAAAATGTAATGCGTGCTGGTTCTTTCTTAAAATCCCGATCACTTTCTAAGGTTTCTTTGACCGTTTCTTCCACATGTTCTGCAAACGCATCTGTGTAATACTTTCCAAATGCTTCATGAATATCGTCTGCCGCTTTCTGTGGGTCTGTTTCTCGGGTAATTATTTCCCCCTCTTCATGAGACGCCAAAAGGTCTTGAACGACTCCTAAACTTTTATTCCTTATTTTTGTTTCTTTAGGTTGATAAAAATACGCGCTGTATACTGCTGTTATAGCAATCATCGCTAACAATATAAGTACGACAGTAATGATTATTCGTTGTGATTTACGCAAATAACCGTCATCCTCCTTAAAAAAGTTCCACTAATCTTTAACTTCATCTACTTTAAATTTCCGTCCATCTTTCATCATAATGACCGTAGCTGAAGTGCCATTTGAGTCTTCCCAACTAGGATCATCCGGGGGTAAATCAACCCATAATTCTGTACCTTCTATTTTATCCCCATACGTTAACCAAATTCCGTGCTTGATGCCCACAGGCTTGGAAAATTCAAAACCGTTTCCCTTATTAACAAGAAAAAACGTAATTCGAGCCGGATCTTTTTCAAAATCTCTGTCATTCTCCATGGCTCTACTTACTTTCCCTTCGATTTTGTCTGCATAAGAATCCGTGAAGTATTTACCCAACTTTTTATTCACCGCATATGCTGCTTGTTCTGGGTTTTTCGAAGTCGTAATCACTTCTCCATGTTCGTATGTATCGAATAACTTTACAAGCGCGTCTATACTTTGGTCCCGCGCACGTTCATGTGGATCTTTTCCAAAAAAAGCAGTATATAAAGCAATTCCAAAAAGAACAGATAATAATAGCAGTACAGTGATTATTTTTATTCGTTGACGCACGCAGAAATCACCATCCTATTTAGTCATTTCATCATATTATAGCGGAGTTTATTTTTTTATAAATAGGGATTAGGTATGGCAAGCCTAAAGGAGTCAAAGTACCTATATGTTAATATTTTCCATTTGGTATAATCAGAATAAAGCTTTGTCACTACTATAAAAAAGGATGAGTCTATTGAAAAATAAGTTATTTGTTTTTAGCATCTCTGTATTATTTGTATTATTTTTAGTTGCTTGTGGGGATTCTGATAAGAGCGAAACAAATGCCAGCGAAAAGGAAGTTGATGAACTATCTTACTCCCAAGTAGAAGAGATTACTTCTGAAGATGGATTTTTACATAATTTGCAAATAGATGAATCAGGGGAAGTAGTTTTGTTCGGAAAAGGTGAACAAGGTAATGAACATCCTATGGTTTATGTTGATGGTGAAATTACTGAACTCAACACTGATTATTATGATATGCATTCTTATATGACACGTCATGGGGTTGTTTCAGGATATTCTACGGAAGACCACGAAGAATATACATATCACTTCCACGATGCACGTAGTGGTGAGGAAACTGAATATACTGTCGAGCAGGAATTCATTACAATGACTTTTAGAACCAATTATATCGAAAATGATGATGGAACGTTTGAAGAAATTTTGCGGACAAAGACTCCTCAAAATCAATTCGAACTTGATTTTGTTCATTTAGCTGATGATACTTTTGAAGAAATAAACCTTACGGAATATGTAGAGGATTATACAGAGTCAGGCAGGTTTGATTCTCCGCATGCTTTTTACTCTCCAGATGCGGACAAAGTATACGTATTAGTACATGAAGACACTGATGCTGATGATACTATATCGAGCATGCATGTATATGATATTGAGACTGGTGACATTGAAGCTATCGGAGAGATACCTGATTACTTCACACTAGCTGACTATAATTCACCGTTTGTTGATGACGGAGATAGTATCTTAATGCTTTCAAATCAATCTGAGCTTTATAAATTGGAGCTAGACAGTGGAGAATTCGAATCACTAGATAAAAAGGATTTAACGCAACTTCATGTTTTAGACGGTAATAAATATGCTTGGCTAAACAGGGATACAGGGGAAGTTAATATCACTAGTCTCGATAATGATGAATCTGAAGTCGTTCATACAATCGACAATTTAGACGATCGACGCATTAAAAAATTCTCTATGAGTAAAAACGGAAATACATTCGCATACACTGTTGAAGATTCTAGTGGAGAGGATACAACACACCACTTAGAGATTTTGACTGTGGATTAACTGCTACAAGCCTGCTTTAATCAAGCAGGCTTTTTTAGCTCTATGCCCAAGTATATATAACGAAATTTCTCTAATTGAAATACAAAACTTCTTCAAGTTCCTTATCCTCAGTTTTCCACTTAATCTTAACCTTACTTTCGCTTAGTAATTCCTTCACTTCTTCTAATGGAGTGTCTTCAACCGATCGATCTTCACCATCACACAACAAATTTGCTTCTTTTTCAATTCTTTCGTTTACTTTTGGATGATGCCACGCTGCTGAACTTTTGGATAAAGATAGAATAGGTTCCTTAAAATCATAATCCAGCGTCATGGATCCTATCTTATCATTAGGAAAATTATTAACAAAGTCTAATTGAATCGTATAGTTGCAATATTCTTTCTTCGGTATAGTATACTCTAGATTCCAATACTCCCCCTCAACGGTGTTTTCCCAATGAACTTCCTCTGACGAACAACCTAAAATGCTTATGCATAAAATACCCGATAAAATAAAAAGTTTGCTGAATTTCTTTAACATACCTTCCTCCTACAATAAATCACGTTTTCTATTATTGTACGTTATGGTTTATAATTGTCTATAGTTCTTTTTCAGGTCATATGGACAAATTCAAATTTCAAATAAAAATAGATCAGATAATTTAATTTTACATTTTTCATTACAGTGAGATTCATTTGCAAGTCTGCATATAGCTACTATAATATGTAGCATGCAGCATTTAAAACTACTAAAAGAAAGGAATAAAGGTATGAAAGTTGGTAATTTCTCATCTCTACAAGTTCTCTCCTACTTAGAACCTCGAATGAACTTATCTAATTCTGAAAGAAACAAACGACAAAACCTGTATAAAGGATTTGATGGTGAACAAGCGGTTTACAATCGTTTGATCCAGCAACTACCACCGAGTTATCATATCCTAACTGACCTCCTACTTTCACACAACACTTCAGAATTTCAAATTGATCTACTTTTGATTGGCGAAAACACTATTTTCCCGTTGGAAGTAAAAAATTATGAGGGCGACTTCATTATTCAAAATGATAATTGGTATGCTGTACCATCGCAAAACGAAATTCGAAACCCACTTCATCAGTTAAAGAGAATGGAAATATTGCTCCGAAAATTATTAAAGAAAGGAAATTTTAACTTCTCCATTAAACCGTATATACTATTCATCCATCCGGAATTCCAGCTGTACCAAGCTCTACCTGATTTCCCCTTCGTTTTCCCTACACAAATCAACCGATTTATTCGCTCATTTACATCTTCACCTTTTCAATCAAATTCGCATCACAATCGTTTAGTTACGTTTTTTGAAAACCAGCGTCTGTCCCGGTCTGCTCACGAGCGATTACCAAAATATGCGTATGAGAAATTGAAGAAAGGAGTTGTTTGTCAGGAGTGTTCTCACTTTTTGGAGGTTTTAAATAAAAAATATTTAGTATGTCATAACTGTCAATCAACTGAACCATTAGAAATAGCTATTAAGAGGAATATCGTTGAATTCATAACACTTTTTCCGAATGAAAAAATAACAACAAATGTTATTCATGATTGGTGTAATGGCATACATTCTAAAAGAGTCATTCGTCGATTATTGAAATTATTTTTACAACCTGTTGGAGTTAACAACCATAGATATTATGTGGTTAAACAGTAAAACTACCTTTATATAAAACACTCATGACTTCTAAAGGCACAAATACAGCTGGGAGGGGTCATGAGAGGCGCGCTCATGACTTCTAAAGGCACAAATACAGCTGGGAGGGGTCATGAGAGGCGCGCTCATGACTTCTAAAGGCACAAATACAGCTGGGAGAGGTCATGAGAGGCGTGCTCATGACTCCTAAAGCCACAATTACAGCTGGGAGGGGTCATGAGAACCACGCTCATGACTTCTAAAGACACGAATACAGCTGGGAAGGGTCATGAGAGGCGCGCTCATGACTTCTAAAGGCACAAATACAGCTGGGAGGGGTCATGAGAGGCGCGCTCATGACTTCTAAAGGCACAAATACAGTTGGGAGAGGCCATGAGAGGCGTGCTCATGACTTCTAAAGCCACAATTACAGCTGGGAGGGGTCATGAGAGGCGCGCTCATGACTTCTAAAGCCACAATTACAGCTGGGAGGGGTCATGAGTAAACCACATCCTCCAGGATGTGGTTTACAAGTCTATCTCATATGCATTTCATTCGGCAATTGGTTGTTGCGCTCTCCACGATCGAGTTCGGAGATTCTTTGCATGTCCACATCGCTCAATTCAAAGTCGAACACATTCAAGTTTTCTTCCATTCGACTTGGGGTTACTGTTTTTGGAATGACGACAACGTCTGTCTGGACGTGCCAGCGCAAAATAATTTGACCTGGAGTTTTGTCGTGTGCACGAGCGATTTCTTGAATGACTTCGTTTTCTAGCACGTGGGTTCCGTTCATGAGTGGGCTGTAAGCTTCGAGTTGAATGTCATGTTTTTCACAAAATGCTTTCAACTCACTTTGTTGCAAGTACGGGTGGTATTCTACTTGGTTGACTGCTGGTTTCACTTCACACTCTGCAAAAATGCGCTCTAAATGCTCGATATTAAAGTTACACACACCAATTGCTTTTACGCGGCCGTCCTTATATAATTTCTCAAGTGCTTGATAGGTTTCTACATACGTATCAAACTTTGGCGCCGGCCAGTGCACTAAATAGAGATCAACATAATCCAAACCTAGTCTCTCAAGGCTCTCATCAAACGCACGCAATGTATTGTCATACCCTTGATCCGCATTCCATACTTTTGTTGTCACAAATAACTCTTCACGTGGCACATCACTTTCGGCAATTGCTTGCCCAACTCCACGTTCGTTTCCATACACTTTTGCTGTATCAATCAGACGATACCCTTTATCAATTGCTTGTTTCACGACGTCGGCAGCTTCCTCATCCGGAATCTTCCAGACGCCATACCCAAGTTGCGGAATTTCAACACCATTGTTTAACGTTTTAATATTCAAAAAAATCACTCCCTATGTATGTTTGTTCTTATTCTACCATGAGTGTCTCCCATTTGGATAGATTCAAAGCCTCTTTTATCCATCGACAAATTGTGTGATGCTCGTAAAAAACCTAGATTGTTTTGTCGTTTTTTGTTATATGTATGTTAAGATATAGCTATTAAATTGTAAGGAGAACGTATATGACTACCTATTTTATAATTGTGTTTTTTATTTTTGGTACTGTGTTTGGTTCGTTTTTTAATGTTGTTGGTTTGCGTGTTCCCAAAGGAATTCTCTTTCGTTCTGATCGATCATATTGCCCGACATGTAACGAACAATTGCGAGCATTTGAACTGATTCCTATTGTCTCCTACATCTTTCAAAAAGGAAAATGCCGCCACTGTAAGAGTCATATTTCCTTTATCTATCCATTTATTGAATTATCTACTGGACTATTGTTTGCATATGCTTTTATCCATTTTGGCTTTACCCTTGAGCTCATCACAGCAATTCTTTTCATTAGCATGTTGATGATCCTCTTTGTAACAGATATTTCGTACATGCTCATCCCGAATAAAATCTTACTTTTCTTCTCACCCTTTCTCCTCGTAATGCGCATAATTTCTCCATTAGAACCTTGGTATGACATGCTCATTGGTGCATCTGTAGGCTTTGTTGTGCTTTCAGCCATTATACTCGTGAGCAAAGGTGGAATGGGCGGAGGAGATATGAAGCTTTTTGTCGTTCTTGGGATTGTCCTTGGATGGAAAGCAACACTATTTACGCTGTTTTTAGCAGCTTTATTAGGAACTGTCATTGGCGGAGTGATTATGCTCATTCAAAAAGCAGATCGCAAACAACCGATTCCATTCGGGCCCTATATTATCACCGCGGCTTTGCTCAGTTATTTTTATGGTGAACAAATTATTTCGATGTATCTCTCTCTTTTTTAAACAATATGTGGGTGAAATTCATAATTACCAAAATCAGCTATGTCAATACATCATGAAGTTTCGAACGCTTCAACGTAACTACAGACGTGCATGAAATAGCATAAAATACGTATTATGAAATTCACTAATGTACCAATAAATGATTAAATTCACACCTTTGTCGATAAATCTTATTATTTCCCAGGAAATGTCATTATTCAATTGACTATATTTCCTGTTGTTGGTAAAATATAGGTGTAAGGTCCTAGGGGAAAAATCACATATTGTTTACATATAAAAGGAAGCGATGAACATACGAAATTCTAATTGGCACAATATTCGTATCGAGCTAGTTGTGCAACCGGCCTTTACGAAACTTTGCTTTCGTAAAGGCCTTTTTAAAACGCTTTTTTAAAGCAAACTATCCATGTAGAGGAGTTCATACGCAATGATACACAAGAAAATCTTATCATATATTGTCATATGTGTAGCCGTTCTTGCACCTCTCTTATTTATTGCTACACCAGAGGCTAGTGCAAATTATCCTAAGGGCTCCCAAATTGCTGGTGAGTATATTGAAGGTAAAACGGATCAAGAAGTACGCGATGTACTAGAAGATGCGATTGAAGCATGGCAGGCAGAGGACGATCTCGTCATTAAAAGTGAATATGAAGTCTTTGAACTACCACGCGAGGCATTTGTGTTTGACATCGATGCTACGATTCAAGAATTTACCGAAAAAACGAAACGAAAACTAACGTCGTTTTTTATAAAACCTAAAAATGTGAAGATTTCGCTGCATGTCAAATTAGACCCATCAAACGACACTGTTCAACAAATGAAAAATATTGATTATATGAATACGGATGAAACATTCACAAGCGCTACTCGTATTGCGAGTGAGCTTGAAAAAAGTGACATCTCCATTGTATATACAGATGAAGACGCAATTCCATTCAAAACGATTTCAGAAGTAACGATTGATTTAGACGAACTAACAGATACTACTTTCATAGAATCGTTAAAAGCGTTAGATAAACATAAAATTCAAGCAAATGATTCATTCAGTTTGATCCAGCAAATTGATTTTGATGGCCGAAAGTCGATGAACAAAGAAGTAAGTTATGTTGCTGGTGAAATGTATCACTTATTTTTACAAACAAATTTTCAAATTGCAGAAAGACACATGAATGATCGACTGCCTAATAAGGCAAAGCCTGGACTAGATGCAATGATCGATCTCGAAGAAAACAAAGATTTAGTTGTGGTCAATCCAAATGATATTTCATTTATTTTCAATGTGGAAGAAACAAACGATGAGGAATTAACTATCTCGCTCAAAACTGCATATCACAAGTATTCCTATGACGTTGAGCTCGAAGAAAAGGAAATTGAACCTCGTACGGTGTACCGTTACGATGAAAATTTAGAATATGGTGAAGAAAAACTCATTCAACAGGGTGTCCCAGGTACGAGTGTCATCGTCGAAAGGTCCATGTATAACAAAAACGATGATTTCCGTCATACAGAATTTATGAGCCATGACATTTATACACTTATTCCGACAATCGTAGTCGTTTCTACAACAGATGAAGAAACCGATCAAGAGGAAACCATTGAAGAACAAGTGGATGAACTCGAAGATACCGTGAGTGCATTTGAAGAAGAGCTTGCTGAAGTACGAGAAGATGCGGATGCGGAAGCGAGTGAAACGATCGTTTCCCTAACTGAACAACTCGAAGATATCCAACAGCAACAAGCTGAATTTATGCAATTAATTATTGCTTTACAGGAACAAATAGATGACAACACCCATGCTTCGGATGACTTTGATGACCTATATGAAAATCTTGAAGAACGACTAACAACAATCGATGAACAGCTAGATGCACTCGAAGAAAAAATGAGCGGGCTTGAATAAGCTTCTATGGACAGAAAGTGGTGAGGAACATGAGAAAAAAGAGACTCGGTGATTTACTGGTCGATTCCAATTTAATTACGGAGGAGCAATTATCGATCGCACTCGAACATAAATTACCTCATGAAAAATTAGGCGATACGTTTGTACGGGAAGGCTATATTACCGAGCAACAACTCATTGAGGTGCTTGAGTTTCAACTCGGCATCCCACATATTAACATTTACCAATATCCAATTGACCTTAAAGCCGTTCATCTCGTTCCACGCGAAATGGCCAAAAGACATCAAGTCATGCCGATTCGAATCGATGACAATCAGTTGGTTATTGCGATGGCTGACCCAATGGACTATTTTGCTATCGAAGAGTTACGACTCGTCACTGGATATCAAATTGTTCCTGCAATTGCGACAACAGAAGCCGTTCAACAAACAATTAATAAATTTTACGATATTGAAGAAACCCTTGATGAAGCAATGGAAGACTTTTTACCAAGTAAATCGGTTGAAGAATCGGAAATTACCGATGAAGACTCTCCAATTGTACGACTCGTGAATCAAATCATTACGAGTGCAGTAACATTGCGAGCAAGTGATATTCACTTTGATCCTCAAGAAACGGATTTTAGAATTCGGTACCGCATTGACGGACAACTGCGTACACAGCGAACGTTGCCGAAAGATATGCAAAAAGTAATTACCGCACGCTTAAAAATTATGGCAAATTTAAATATTACGGACAACCGACAGCCGCAAGATGGACGCATCAAAATGGAAGTCAACTATAAACCCATTGATATGCGTGTCTCGACACTTCCATCTATTTTCGGAGAAATTGTCGTTATGCGTATTCTTGACCTGAGCCAAGCGCTGACCGGACTCGACAATATTGGGTTTACAAAAGAAAATGAAGCACTGTTTCGTTCGATGATTACTCAACCAAATGGCATCGTGCTCATGACTGGGCCAACAGGTTCCGGAAAGTCGACGACACTTTATGCTGCATTAAACCAATTAAATGATGAGCAAGTAAACATTATTACCGTGGAAGATCCTGTCGAATATCAACTGGCCGGGATTAACCAAGTACAAGTAAATGAACAAATCGGGATGACGTTTGCGGCAGGACTTCGCTCCATCCTTCGACAAGATCCAGACATCATCATGGTCGGGGAAATTCGAGATTTTGATACCGCACAAATTAGTGTGCGAGCATCACTCACAGGGCACCTTGTTTTAAGTACGCTTCATACAAACAGTGCTGTTGCAGCCCTCACACGACTTTTAGATATGGGAGTTGAGAAGTTCCTACTTGCCTCTTCCTTATCTGGCGTCGTCGCTCAACGGTTGGTCAGACGAGTATGCCGTGACTGTGAAGAAACGGTTGAAGCGACTGCACATGAAAAAGAAATCTTTCAGAAAGCACAGCTAGAAATTGATACGGTGAAAAAAGGCAAAGGCTGTTCCACGTGCCACGACTCTGGATATCGTGGTCGGATTGCGATTCAAGAAGTACTACCGATTGATTCGGCTATTCGAGACTTCATCATGCAATCTCGAAGTGCGGATGAGATTCGCACATATGTAAAAGAACAAGGAATGAAATTCTTAATAGATGATGGACTGCTCAAAGTAAAACAAGGTTTAACAACGACGGAAGAAGTATTACGTGTAGCAACTACAGATTAGGAGGGGTTGGAATGACGTTTGATATCAATGAACTACTACAAATAGCCGTAGCTGAACGAGCTTCTGATTTGCATATCTCTGTAAATTCTCCCCCCGTTTTTCGCATTGATGGAGAGTTGCATCGTCATGGAGACCAGTTACTCTCAGGTCTTGATACAGAAGATATGGCTGAACAATTGCTTGGTGAGAAAAATTGGAACGTGTTTCAAAAAGTCGGTGAGTTCGACACTGCCTATGCCCTTGATGACACGGCTCGTTTCCGAGTAAACGTCTTTAAGCAACATCAAACAGTGAGCATTGCAGCAAGAGTGATTCCAACACATATTCCAACCATTGAAGAGTTGAACATGCCGCAAATTTTGAACGGACTCGCCATGAAACCAAATGGACTCATTTTAGTAACCGGGCCAACAGGTTCAGGGAAGTCGACAACATTAGCAGCCATGATTGATTATGTGAATCGACATGTGAAAAAACACATTATTACTCTTGAAGATCCGATTGAATATTTTCACAACCATAAACAATCAATCATTCAACAACGCGAAATTGGCGTCGATACACAAAAGTTCTCAAGTGGATTGCGTGCCTCCCTCAGACAAGATCCAGACATCATTTTAGTCGGAGAAATGCGGGATTTAGAAACAATGACAACGGCCATTACAGCAGCGGAAACAGGTCACTTAGTTCTAGCAACCTTGCACACCAACAGTGCAGCACAAACGATCAACCGAATTATTGACGTGTTTCCACCGCATCAACAAGAACAAATTCGGATTCAACTCGCGTCCGTACTTGAAGCAGTTATTTCACAACGATTGTTCAAACGCGAAGACGGACCAGGACGTATCGCGGCTACTGAAATTTTACTCGGAGTCCCTGCAGTGGCAAACTTAATTCGAAATGAAAAAGTAGACCAGCTGAACAACGTCTTGCAAACGAGTAAATCCCAAGGGATGCACACGCTCGATATGTCGATCAATCAAATGATTGCGAATGGCCAAATCTCAAATGAACAAGCACGAGAATATCTAGGGAATCAAGGGTACTAGCTATGTTGATGTTTAAATATACTGGCCGCAAAAAAGACGGTTCCTTGGCAAAAGGAACGATGCAAGGAAATTCAGCCCACGAAATTAAACAAAAATTGCGCGATGATGGGATTAGTCCGAGAGAAATTATCGAAACAAAAGCAACAATCTTTAACCGCGACCTATCTTTTGGTGGTGGCAGAGTAAAAAATGAGCATTTCGTGATTTATTGCCGGCAATTTGCAACATTAATTCGGGCTGGGGTATCGATTCTCGAAGCGACAGAAATTTTAGCCGAACAAACTGAAGCGAAGAAACTTAAAGCTGTTTTAGGAGACGTTCGTCAAGACATTATTGGCGGAACGGCCTTTTCAGATGCTGCCGAAAAACATCCGAAGGTCTTCCCTTCCCTCTTTATCAACATGATTCGGGCTGGGGAAATGACGGGAAACTTGGATCAATCATTAGAAGAACTCGCAACATATTACGAAAAGCAACATTCGCTTAAGAAAAAGATTCAATCAACACTTGCGTATCCTGCTATTTTAACGGTCCTAATTATTGCCGTTGTTATCTTTTTAATCGTTGCGATTATCCCACAATTCTCGGCCGTATTTGATCAATTTGGTGGAGAATTGCCAGGAATTACGAAATTTGTACTGTCTCTCAGTGACATTTTCCAACAGTTTTGGTGGTTGATCGTACTAGTGGTTGTTGGCGCGATTGGTTTATTCATATTTGCTTATCAAAACAACAAAGCATTTCACTATTCGGTACATGTTGCTTTGCTAAGAATGCCGAGTTTCGGGAAATTGCTCCAAAAGACAGCAATCGCTCGTATGACACGAACGTTATCATCCTTATTTACGAGTGCTGTACCGATTCTAAACTCGCTCGGTATTGTCGCAAAAGTCGTGGACAACCCAGTCATTAGTAAAGTTGTTCGCGAAGCACGAGATAATTTGGAAAGTGGTGGGACGTTATCCGAACCACTCAAAGAACATTGGGTCTTCCCTCCCCTCGTCCATCAAATGGTCGAAATCGGAGAACAGACAGGAACCCTGGATTACATGTTGGAAAAGATTGCCGAGTTTTACGAGGAAGAGGTTGACCGCTCGGTTGATTCCCTGCAGTCACTCATCGAGCCGATTATGATTGTCGTCTTAGCAGCGGTCGTCGGATTCGTCGTCCTATCAATCATGTTACCGATGTTGTCTGTATTTACGGAGATTCAGTAGAGGTTTTACATACGTTTAAGGGGGTGGTTGGGGAAAGAGAAAATGATTGTACAATGTCGGATGCTCCTGTTCTACGTGAACAGTTTCTATCAAAAAATATATGTATCTATTAATGGAGGAATGAACAGTGGAAAACAAGAAACAACAGCTGAAAAAGCTAAAAAATGAACGAGGCTTAACACTTGTTGAGCTACTAGCAGTTATTGTTATTTTAGGGATTATCGCAACAATCGCATTTGTCATGATTGGGAATGTGATGGATAATGCGAAAAAAGATGCACACATTGCGAATGCGCAACAGATGATTGCTTCGGCGAAGTTGTATGAGGCGAGTGGTGGAAACCTTGATTCTGGTGATTCAGTAACATATAAAACTTTACATGATGATGGGTTGATAGAAAAAATAACGGATCCTTGGACAAAGGATATAATTGAACCGAATGAAGATGATAAAGTAGAGAAAAAAGATGGAGGTTATAAAGTTACTTTATCTGGTGAATCAAGCATAACAGCAACTGAAGAAGATCTTAACAAAGGAGATTATGATGAGATCTTCGACTAAAATCAATAAGCTATCATAATTTTCTCCCAACCTAGCACTCTCTCGACGGGTTCACCCCGTTGAGAGCTCTGCTAAGTTCTATACATATGATAGACTAAAAGGATAAGCGAAAGGAGTGAAGTGAATGTTTTCATTTGGTAAAGCAAAGAGTGTTGTCAATATCGTTATAGAAGATTATGTCATTCGCATGGTTGAGAATAATGGGAAGGACTTTACTTCAATTAAACGCCTCGCTGAGAAAAAACTTCCACCGAATGTCGTCGAAAAAGGAAAAATTGTCGATGATGTTCAATTTTATGAAACAATGAAAGAATTTGTCGATGAACAAAATATGAAAGGTAAGTCTGTGCAATTTTATGTCCCTCATTCATTAGTCATTATGCGTGAACTCCAAATTCCTGATTCTGTTATTCAAGCAGAAGTTAAACAATATATTACGATGGAAATTGGCGACTCGATTCACTTCCCTTTCAATAATCCCATTTTTGATGTGTACCATACGATCGGTGAAGAAACGGTTGAAAAAGCGACTGTTTTCGCTGCTCCTGAAGATGAGATTATGAAATATATCCATGTGTTTCATGATGTGAAACTCAAACCCATTGCTGTGGACGTGCAAGCGCTTGGAATCTATCGCTATTTTTATGATGACCCAGCTTCGATTGACCAAGAAAATATCTATTTGTTTTTAGAACTGAATTTAACATCCGCAAATATAAGTATTTTTTCCAATCATTATTTGGAATTTTTACGTTTTCAATCGTTAAACATACATAATACCGATTGGCAACCAACGAGTGACGAAGATATTGATTGGGTATTTACGGGTGATGAACAATATTTACAAGGGCTCATTTCAGATCAAATCAATGAAATCGAACGTATTATGAACTTTTACCAATTCTCTATTCATAGTGGGGAAAAGTCAGTTACGGATATTGTTTTATTAGGTGACATGCCACATCTAGAGGACGTTCGCGCTGGTTTAAATGAACAATACACTTTACCAGTGAAAACATTGTCTGTCGGCCCGTTACCGATTCGAGAAATAGTTAATCCGGCATATATTCCCGCACTAGGACTTGCCTTAAAGGGAGGTCAAACCGATGCCTAGACCATTACCTGATGTCAATTTACTACCTAAAATTGAACGAAACACGACCAGTCATTTTACAATCTTTATCGGACTAATCGTCGCACTTGTCGTTGCCTATGGACTCATTGGTTTTTATTATTTTACAACGAAAAGTAGTTTACAAGATGAACAAGCTACATATACACAAATCTCCCAGGATAACGAAGTGCTAGAGGCACAAATTGATCAGTCTCTTTCAAGTGATGATGTGGATATTAGTGATATTTTTTCTTTTATTGAAGGGGTAAATATGCGTACGTCCTACTTTTTAGAAGAAATTGATGAACTCCTTCCAGATGACAGCTATGTAAGCGAGTATGTATATAATGATTTTTCGAGTGAAATAATGGTTCATTTCGAGACATTTGATGATATTTCTGCGTATACGACAAGCTTACGTGAGTCTTCTTTTTCAAAGGACATATTCGTCGATGAGATTGAAACATTTGATCCGATGGAAGATGAACGTGAAGGGTTCGACCGATATTTACACGAAACTCCACGCCATGAAACGACATTTACCATCGACTTGAACGAACAGGTCCTGAGAGGAGTGCATGAACGTCATGAATGATTTTTTCCAAGAAAATAAACGAATTTTATTTATCATGATTGGCTTTTTCGCACTCTTTGCTCTCGTCCTAACATTTTTTATCGTTCGCCCACAAATAGATGATTTGAAAAAAGAAGAAGAAAAAGTCGCTCAAGCGCGAGCACAAGAAAAGGCATTGCAAAACCAATTGGACGGACTCGATGACGAATCAACAAATATTGATGTGGAGCAATTATTGCTGGAAAAACAAGTACCAACTGCACCGAACATAGATGAATATATTTTATCGCTGCAACAGCTAGAACAATACGCAAACAGTCATATTGAACAAGTGCGCTTTACGTATGACAGTAGTATTGACGTTCTTGATGAAGATGAAGACGAAGAAGAAACAGATGATGCTACGATTCAGGAAGCAGAAGAAGCATTGGAAGAAGAATTAACGGACGAATTTGGTGAGGATTTTTTTGATGGAGAACAACCTCCTACCTTTTTAAAAGAAATTCCGGATGGATTAGAAGTGATTACGGTGAACGTTGTCGCCATCGTCCCTTCATATGAAGAGCTCGTCAATTTGGTGCGAGCGATTGAAGACCAGGATCGTATTTCGATTGTTAGCCGGATGCGCGCTGCTTTCCAAACGGATGAAGAAGAATTATTTGATGACGAGGAAGAGCTAATCGGTTTAGAGTTTGAAGTTACAACATTTTATTATGCGGAGTAAAAGGAGAGCACACGCCTATGAATGAACGATTTCATAATGAAAAAGGTCTCACATTAGTTGAAGTCCTTGCATCAATCGTCATTTTATCGATTGTCGTTACGACATTCTTACTCGTGTTTTCTCAAACAGCAAAAACGACGAAACAATCCGAAGAAAAAGTCGATGCCACATATGTTGCGCAAACGGAAATGGAAAATATGTATGAAATGAGTCAAGATTATACGTTAGATGAAACATATGAGTCATTAAAAGATGACTATACAAGAACTTCAAAAGATGGATGGGAACGCTTTGAAAAAGACAATAATGACGAAAATTTCCACATAACAATCAGCTTTAATGATCTTGATACAGGAATGACCCGCGTCGTAATCGAAGTCGAAAGTACCATCGAAAATGATCCAACAAAAGCACATATGGAAAATCTGTATAAATGGAAGGAGTGATCGCTCGTGAAGAAACGGTTGAATAATGAACACGGCCTGACACTTGCCGAACTCCTTGCGACACTCGTCATTGGTTCCTTAATTATCATTCTAATTATGTCTGCATTTATTTTTGTCCAAAAACAATTTACGACACAAAAAGGCAGCTTACAGGAAAATACAGATATTTCGATTGCACTAAAAAGCATCACACGAGACGCACGTGCTGCGGATGTAATTACCATTGTTGACGCCCAGACAATCGCATTCGAATTGTCTCCTGACGAAACCGTTACATATACGTTGACGGATGGTATTCTTACAAAAAATGATAGCAATTATATTTATGATATTGATACATTTCTTGTCGAGAAAGAAACTTCAAGTAAATTTAAAATAACAATTAAGGGCAATTCCGGAAAAGAAACGTCCACACAAATCGTACAACGAGGTGGTGAAAGCAATGAACAAAAGGATGAGTACTAACGAAAAAGGATTTACATTAATCGGTGTATTAGCTGTGTTTACCATTATATCCGTTTTCGGTATGAGCCTTGTTATGCTTTCTATAACGTCCGTCAAAACATCCAACACCGAACACGACGATCAATCTGTTTTCTATATCGCCGAAGCCGGGGCGAATTATATGGTGAATGAGATTGAGCAAGAGGTATATGATATATATGACTCAAATAGTAATTTAACGAAAGAAGAGTTTTTCATTAAACTTTCTAACACCCTATCTAGAAAAGAAACAACATATGATAATTTTGAAAAGGTTAACGGAGAATTACCTATTGCGTCAATTTCAATTACTCCATTCACTGACGAAAAACAAAGGTCATACAAAGTTACTTCTAAAGGTACGATCCATGACCAAGAACGAACTGTTGAAAAAACAATAACCGTAGATTGGCCTGAAGAAGAGGAAAGTGAAGAAGGTATTGGTGAACTGCCTCCTTTTGCAGTGTTTTTAAGTGGTGGCAGTGAAAAAAGTTATGACTTAGAGAACGGTGTAATCATTGGAGACATTGGTATTGTATCAGACACTAGAAGAGGGATTAAGATACAAGATGGAAGTGGTGTAACAATTAAAGGAGACATTTATGTCCCTGATGCTAATCCAAATATTATCAAGAACCCACACTATATTGACGTAAACATTAAAGCAATTGATCCAACATATACAATACCGACATTACCAGCCTTTCCTGATTTTCCAAAAAACGTAACAATGCCCCCAGATGAATACTACGAGAATTCAAATGGTAATAAAACAAAGGTTATAAAAGATTATAAATTATTGATCGATAACTATATAACGAATAATTATACATTAATAATGACTGAAGACCTGAAGTTTAGTGAGATTAAATTAAATGAAAACAATACACTTTATATTGATACAGGTTCAGAAGATCGCTCTATTATTGTTGATAAATTAAATCTTAAAAATGGACACATAATACTCAATGGTTCAGGTAATGTAACATTTTATGTAACAGACGAAATTGTTATGAAAAGTGGGAGTTCAATAAATGCTGAAGGAGACATTAATAAAATTAATATCTTTTATAAAGGGAAAGAAGAATTAAATTTAAAGGGCGATACAAGTATTTACGGTTCAATTTTTGCAAAAAAAGCTAAAATTAAACTCCAAGGTAGTTCAAAAATAATTGGAAATATTTTCTCGAGTGGAGAAGAAATTGAACTTCAAGGTGGCACTCATGCAAGCTCACAACTCATTTTAGCCCCTAACGCAAAAGTTAGACTGAATGGAAGTGGGGCTGTGAATGGAATGATTATTTCTGAAAGATTCAAACTCCAAGGTGGTGGAACCGTCACCTTTGACGAACCTTTCGTTCTGGACGGTCCTATATCTCCTGCCGCCCTGGGTAAACAAAATCCAGGAAATGGCGGAAATGCTGGTGGTAGTGATTCAAATGGAAATAATTCAGGACCTAATATTTCTACAAGCCCTATAAAAGAACTTGATGATTAAGTAACTAATACGTATAGATACAAGAAGGGATACGATATGAAAAGCAATTTCACTCCACTCCCAAAACAATTTTACAATCAACCAACCCTTGATCTAGCACAGAACTTACTCGGCCACATTCTCGTACACGAGGCGTCTGAAGGAACTTCTGCTGGGGTGATTGTGGAAACAGAGGCGTATCTTGGTGAAAATGATCAAGCTGCGCATAGTTTTAAGAACCGGCGGACGAAACGAACGGAAATTATGTTTGGGCCACCAGGACACGCGTATATCTATCAGATGCATACGCACCATTTAGTCAACGTAGTTAGCGGTGAGGAAGGCACTCCTCATGCGGTGTTAATTCGTGCGCTAGAACCTGTTGCTGGAATTGATCTCATGCTCCAACGACGTCCAGTTGACAAATGCACAAACTTAACAAGTGGTCCTGGAAAACTAACGAAAGCTATGGGCATTACAAAGGCAGACTACGGACGAACACTGCTAGAGCCTCCATTATTTATTGCTGAAGGTGAGAAACCTTCCACCATTCAAGTAGGTACACGTATTGGAATTGATAACTCCGGCGAAGCTAAAGATTATCCGTACCGCTTCTGGATAAAAGACAATCCATATGTATCCAAGTAATCCTATGACACATGGTAGCTGTAGCATCATAGCCCTTAGGGTTTTACAAATCAATGATGTTTACTACTGACTTGTAAGAAATGACACAACAACACACAAACGAATGCTATGCATATAGTTTGTGTGTTGTTGTCTTTCATATGAAGTTAACGATTTAAATAATTCATTGCGAATGCACTCATTGCTGTAATGCCGGTTGGTATTGCCTTTTCATCGAAAATGATTTCGGGATTGTGTAATCCTTTTCTACTTTGTTCTGTTTCATTTCCTGTTCCTAACCGGAAAAGCATCCCTTTTACCTCTTGTAAATAGAATGCGAAGTCTTCCCCGCCTAGAGAAGGTTCTAATAGGTATTCCACTGCATCTTCTCCGAGACTTTCTGTTACAGTTTGCTCCATTAAATCAACAAGTTCTGCATCATTGATGACCGGTGGTGAACCTTCTTCGAAAATCACTTTCGCAGATGCATTATATGCTTTAGCAATATTTTCAGCAATTTCAGTCATAGCTGTGTGAATTTGCTCACTCACGCGGGTTTCTAATGTGCGAACAGTTCCAGATATCGTTACTTCTTTTGCGATAATATTATCCGCAGTTCCACCATGAATTTGGCCGACCGTCACTACAGCAGAATCAAGTGGCGCTAGTTTTCTTGATACAATCCGCTGTAGACCGTCTGTAATTTGCGTGGCAACTGGAATTGGATCGACGCTTTTATGGGGGTGTGCAGCGTGTCCACCATCACCAAAGACGTTAATTTCAAATCGATTGGAAGAGGCCATAATTGCTTCATGACGAATGCCAATTTTACCGGCATCTGTCTCCGGCCAAGTGTGCAAGCAAATAATATGATCAACTTCTGGTTCAGTTAAAACTCCTTGTTTAAGCATCATTTTGGCACCTTGCATTGTTTCTTCTGCGGGCTGAAAAATGAATTTAACTTTTCCTTTAAATGAATCTTTCATATCATGAAGCACAAGTGCTGCACCTAATAATACGGACGTATGCAAGTCGTGCCCGCAAGCATGCATTTTACCGGGTGTTTTTGAAGAGAAGTCTAATCCTGTTTCCTCTTTAATGGGTAGTGCATCGATATCTGCTCGAATGCCTAAGGTTGGTCCGTCGCCGTTTCCAGTTAATAATCCTATAATACCAGTACCGCCAGGACACTTTTCTAACTTTATATCCGTTTCTTTTAACGTGTCATAAATTAATTCTGTAGTATTGTATTCCTCTAGACTTAATTCTGGGTTTTCATGTATTAAACGACGAATCCGAATGATATCTTCTAAGATATGATCGACTTTCTCATGTAGATTTTCCATTTTTACCCTCCTAATAAAATCTTAACTTCTTGGAACCCAGTAATCTCTAAATGATATAACTTTATTTTTTATTCGTCAATAGATTATTTGATTGTTAGGTCTACTTCGAAGGTTCTGATAACTCTTGTTAAGCAGTTTGGTTATGTATGTATAATCAACCATAAAAAAACCTGTTTCCAGGAAATCCTGAAACAGGTTTTTATGCTTCACTTAAAAGCATGAATGCTTCATGCGCTTGTTTTTGTACGTCTGACTCGCTGCGATATGCCTGCAATTGAAGGCCATCTGCACAGGGTGAAAATAAACTAGCAATGTCTTGTAGTGAAGTAAGTATTGTGTATTCTTGATCATTCAATATGCTGTAATCAATCTCTCGACTAAACAAAATGGTAAAGTGATTGGCAAAGATGTCGGTCGTTATTTTTTCATCAATATAGTTTTTTATGAGATCTACAATTTTTTCTCGATCACTCATGTTTATGCTCTCCTTATTACACGCATTCTTACAACACATACATTTTTAGTCTCTGTCTTCTTCAAAAGAAACAATGTCACCTGTGTGTATATTGATCTCGAGTTCATATTCGATATCGCCATCTTCTAATTCGATTTCAAATACGTCGTCATCTCTTTCGACTTCGGTCACGATCCCTGAAGCGTGTTCTTTAGCGATTGCAATCGCTTCTTCTATCGTTAGGGAAGATGTGTTTTCAACCGCATCTTCTTGTGTAAGTTCAATCGTTTCTTTTTTTGCTTCTTTTTTCGATCCTTTTTTTACTTCTTTTTCATATTCAACGATTTCGCCTGTTACTGCATCGATATCAAATTCGTATTTAGTGGTACCTTCAACCAGCTCAATATCATAGATTTTCTGTCCATCATTATTTTCTAATTCGATGTCATGTACGGTGGCATTCGGTATCTTTTCACTAGCAATTGCCAGTGCTTCTTCTTCTGTAATCACTTGATCGGATGATTGTTGAGTATGTTTTTCTTTGTCTTCTTTTTCAAATTCGGTAATTTCGCCCGTTGTTGCTTCTATTTCAAATTCATATTTAATTCCTTCATTTTCGATTTCAATGTCATAGTAAGAGTTGTTGTTGTCTTCTTCTAATTCAGCTGATGTAATGTTTCCGTCAACTTCAGCAAGGGCGATTTCTTTTGCTTGATCCATCGTTATTGAATGGCTTGATTCAGAACTTGTTCCAGAGTCACTCGCAAACACTACGCTTCCTGCAACTAATACTCCTGCTGCCGCTACAGCAATGATCCACTTTTTCATCAGTATCTCTCCTTGTATTTTTTTGACTATATTCATCATACAAAGAGAAGATGAGAAGAGATTGAGAAGTTTATTAGAAATTGATGAGAAAGTTAATCATCCCATTTTGTTGTTAAGACTTCTCCGGAGATAGCGTGAATTTGATAGATGACTTCATCTTCGTCGTCATCGGTATCGATTTCTATTTCGACTAAGTAATAGCCACCTTCTGTTGTCTCGACAAAATCAATGTCGTCCACTTCACCAATCATTCCTTCTGGTAATGCGTCTAAAGCAATGTTCACTGCTTCTTCTTTAGAAATGAGTGTCGTTGGCTCTTCTTCGGACTGTTTTTCTTCCTGTTCGTCTGTTTCTTCAGTGGATTCTTTTTCTTTTGTTTGATCTGTTTCGTCTTTGTTTTCTTCGTCTTCAACCGTATCTTGATCCGAATCCACTTCGTCTTCTTCTCGTTGTTCTTCATCCTCTTCAGGTGGTTCTACTTCTTCTATTGGTGGTGTTTCATTTTCTATTTCCGTCTCTGTTTCATTATTTTGTACAATTGGCTTTTCAGGAGGTGCTTCTTTCGTTTGTTCAAGGAAAAGCACTTTGCCGCTTTCTGCATCTGCCTGGACAGTATACTCAGCGCCATCTTTGAGTAACTTTGCTTCATATCGATTTTTGCGTAGCTTCAGATCTTCCACTTCTCCATCGTACATAGCAATTAGTTGTGTCTCTATTTCTTCTTTTGATAATGGACTTGCCTGGGTAAATGGATTTTGTAGCGCAAATACGCCAATAACGATGATGCATGAGGCAATGATGATCATCCAAGGTTTTTTGAAAAAGTGCATCTGCCACCCTCCTTTGTTTATAGTATATGACATGAACATTAGAATTTACTGAGAGACGTTGATTTTTTTAGGTAGAAATACATGAAATTGCGTGCCAATGTCTATGGAGCTTTCAACAGTTAACGTTGCCCCTAGTCGATCCGCTACTTCTTTGGCAATTGACAGACCTAACCCTGTCCCACCAGTTTTTCGAGTTCGTGCAGAATCCACCCGATAAAATCGGTCAAATATATGCGGAAGATCCGCTTCAGGTATGCCTTTTCCTTCATCTTTAATGATAATCTCCATCGTCGTTTCGTGGGTATGAACGGAGACACTGATGTTTCCGTCACTATATTTTCGTGCGTTATCGAGTAAAATAAACAGCAGTTGTTTCACATATTCTTCATCGGTTTCGATCGTCCATTCGCTATCCGCTTCAATAGAAATATCGCGTTCGTATGCTTGTCTCAAAGGAGTCGCAGCTGATTCAATTAACTTTCCGACGTGTACACGTGAAATGTTCAGCGGTCTTCCTTCCGTTCCTTTTGCTAGGGCTAATAGTTGCTCAATCATGTCTTTCATCCGATTCGTTTCTGATAATACTGCCGTAAGTGCTTCATCAACAACTGCTTGGTTATCGACTCCACGTCTTTCCAGCAGCCTTGAGTAGCTCTCAATTACGGTGAGAGGTGTCTTCAATTCATGAGAAGCATTGGACACAAATTCTTTTTGTTTCGTGAAGTTTTCTTCGAGTTGTTCCATCATTTCATTAAACGTTCGTTCCATTTGGGCCAACTCGTCTTTTCCGTTGACAGTGCCACGGATTTTTTCATACGTTCCGGATTGTCTGCTTACGTTCATCGCATGGGTTAGCTTTTCAATCGGTTGTGTCACAATTCTACCGAGAGCAACACTGGATAAAATGATCGGAATCATCGCAAAGATCGTTACACCTGCCAGGACAAAGGTAAGAACGCGCAAGTTATTTGCCGCATCGAAAAGTACTTTTGTCATCTGCAATGTAACGACTTCTCCTGTTGGCCAAATCATCGGGACGTTAATGCTTAACGTGTCTGTACCGTCAAAGGTTCCGAGGGTATATTCATCTTCTACCTTTTTATCTGTAGGTGTGATTTTTGAGCCGGCAAGGGATTGTACGGTCGTCATCGATTCACCATATTCATCCAATATTTCTATCACACCATTTGAAGGAATAAACGCACGTAAAATGACGGAACTATCTGCTTCGGGTGATAGTTGACTCATCGCTTGCGTGAGTTCATTGGATTGGTTGAGAAGTTCTTCATATTCTGTGTTGTAGGACATACGTTGGAAAAGGAAATATATGACGATCATTGCCAGCACGAGAATCACAAACATCAGAAGAGTGGAGTACAAGTGAATTTTTGTTTTAAGTTTCATGGTCAGTTTCCTTTAATACGTAGCCAACTCCCCGGACCGTTTGAATGAGCGGGCTTTTGCCAGCTTGATCGATTTTTTTGCGTACGTAACGAATGTATACATCGACAACATTTGTGTCCCCAAAATAATCAAACCCCCAAACTGCGTCGAGTAACTGCTCTCTAGTGAGGACTTGATTGGGATGTTTTAATAAATGTAATAGTAAATCGTATTCACGCGGAGTTAGATCGATTACTTCTCCATCACGCGTAACTTCTCGGGATTTTTCGTGAATAGAAAGTCCAGCAAATGTATGTAAAGATTTATCTTTTACAGGTTCAGTTTTAATGCGTACACGTAAAGCTGAACGAATACGGGCGAGCAATTCCTCTATTTCAAACGGTTTTGTCACGTAATCATTCGCGCCAAGGTCGAGGCCCTTTACTTTATCTTCTACTTCACTTTTGGCCGTTAATAAAATAACTGGGGTGTCGTTTTCTGTCGAACGGAGTCTTTTTAACACATCTAATCCATGGATTTCAGGCAACATTAAATCCAGCAAAACAAGATCCCATTCCTGCTCACGGATTTTGATTAAGCCATCAGATCCTGTATAAGCTGTATCAACATTATATCCTTCAAATTCGAGCTCTAGTTGAAGAACACGTGCGATACTTTCTTCATCTTCTATAATTAATATGTTTGATTTCATTATCGATCACCTTACTTTTTCTTTAGTATAATCCCCGCAGCTTGGCAATGATTTTTCTACCAATGAAATATAGACTCACTACTAATACAATAAAAACGCTGCACATATAGACTAAAATATAAATAATAAACCTGAGCTGATACATGACTCTTGGTAGAGAAACTTGCCTCTTTAGTTTTTCGTTAAACGTGAAACCAATGAACCTATCATAGATCATTTTAGCAAAAGGGAACAGAATAAATGTCGCAGCAATATACCACCAGCTAATCTTTGTAAGACCTTCCCAATAAACATAAAATGACGCTAGCGCTGTGAGTATGGCACTATACACATATGCACTCCATAAATATATACCTGTGAAGTGTTCGGAAGCTGGTTGTGCTTCTTCATATATTTCCATCGGTGCTGGTTGATCAGCTGCTTCGATGATCGGTTCCTTGTCTAATGCTTCCAGAAACGTTTGTCGTTCTTTCGTTTTTATTTGACTTAAAGAAATTATAAAAGGACTATCGTTTGTACGCGTGCTAAATAGTTCATTCAATCTCTTATTCATATGGGACATTTGGGCACGATATGTTTCTTCATTGTGCAGGTCCAGTTCTACAAAATCATTCAAATGGATACTTTTAATTTCATATCCTTTTATGTCAATTCTTTGGATAACAGTGGGGTTTTTTGTCGTCGCATTAAACGTTAATTCCTTGTGCGTTATAATTGCGAAAGGCTTTGACGTGAGAATACCTCTGACGGAAAATAACAATACAAGTGGACTACTAATCAATACTGTAATCCCACCTATCAAAACATTGCTCGTATTCTCGTATGTAAACCCATCGATACATATTATTATGCCCAAAACAGTGAAACCAAGTAGTAAAATGCTGATCATTAGGTTTTTACCTTTTGGTGAATAAAAATATAAGTCTTGTTTACTCTCACGGTCCATGACAGCCTCCCAAAAACCTTCTTTATACTATAGAATAGCACAAATGACGGGAACAAACCCTAACAGTTTTTAAACGCAGACGGGGATTGCGTTTAATTTTTGCTAGTGATTGACGAGTTTTTAAACGCAAACGCCATTTGCGTTTAATTTTTAATAGTGACTGACGAATTTTAGACGCATTCCCCAATTGCGTTTAATTTTTACTAGTGACTGACGAATTTTTAGACGCATTCGCTATTTGAGTTTAATTTTTACTAGAGACTGACGAGTTTTTAAACGCATTCCCAGCTTGCGTTTAATTTTTAATAGTGACTGACGAATTTTTAGACGCATTCGCCAATTGCGTTTAATTTTTACTAGTGACTGACGAATCTTTAGACGCATTCGCTATTTGAGTTTAATTTTTACGAGTGACTGGCGAATCTTTAAACGCATTCGCTATTTGCGCATAAATAAAGCGAAATGCACAAGAAAGGAACTTCTTGTCATTTCGCTCGGATGATTTACTCTGTGTAATCTTCTGTATGTTGAAGGATTCCGTCTTCTTTATAGACTTCTAGTGTTGTTTGTTTATTTTGAGCTACCTCTTTACCGTACGAAACGGCTTCTTCCTTTTGATCAAACACTTTAGCGGCTTTTTTTGCTTTTCTTGATTGGACCGCCCATCCATCTTCGTGTTTAATCACCATTTCGTTTTCATCGAGTAGTTCGGGATTACTTTTATAATGCTCGTGATGTTTTGTCACATCGCCTTTTTCCAGGTAATCCTGTTGTTCTTGTTTACTCGCTTTTTCATACCATTCTTCTGCCTGCTTCGTCGCAATCGGGATTGCTCGTCCTTCATCATATCCTTCTTCGACGAGCACATTTGCAATATCAATAGCTTTCTTTCTCGTAGCTTTTTCAAGGTTTTTCATTGAACTTGGATAATCTTCTAATGTCCATGGCATCTCTATCATCCTTTCAATTTTTAATCCTTGCTTATGGTTTATTCTAGAGAAGTTTGATAAAAAATCAATCTTTTAATACCCTTGTTTTTTTAAAGGAAACAGTTAGACTAGAGGCATCTCCCAAGATAGGAGAAATCTATTAACATTACAAGTAGAGGTGAATGGACATGTCAAAAGGCGAGCACGAAAAAAAGGTAACGAAGGAAAATAAAAAACAACTTGATGATCGTGAAGAAGAGCACACTCCCTTAGAGCAACATGAAGAGCATATGTTTGTGGACGACATTCCTCTCGAAGATTTAAAAATAGAAGCAGATCAAGAAAAGAATAAGCATAAAACCCAAGATGATTCACAAAGCACAAACGAAAAGTGAATCGTATTTTATAAAATGGCGCATGTAAAAAAGCAAGCAATGAAATTTTTCTTCATCGCTTGCTTTTCAACGTTCATTATTATTTTTTCACTTCTGTGTAGCCATACCCTTCATACAACTGAATCACAGATTCTAAAGAGTATGTGTCATCACGTTCATCCGTAAATGACTCCATTTCCGAAAGGTCTGCTTTATCATCCTCTACAATTGTGATGCCTGAGAAGCCGATGACAGCTGTGAATTCACCTTCTAATTTTCGATCGTCACCACCAGAGTACTTATTAACGGAATAAATACCTATTAAATTCCCGTGGTCGGCAGCTATTCCGGTGCTAGTAAAGGTCGATGTTTCATTTTTCCCTGAATCAAATTGTCGATACATGAACTTTTCCTCAGTCGTTTCATAAACGTGTCCAAATGAGTCATCTGGGTATAGATCTTCATACTCTCTCTTCAGCTCTTCTTCAATCATTCGTTTAATATCATCCAAGTTACTGATGTCAGTCGCTTTTTCGGCGATTTCATCTAACCCTTTGACTTTAAAAACAGGATTGAAGTCTTTTTCAACAATATAATCTAAGCTATGTAATTGATCTTGCGTTTCTTTATCCATCAGAATGGTTGCTTCATCACCGTTTTTTAATTCGCCGTCATTTTCGATTTGAAAATCAAAATAATCGAGAGGAGAATCAAATGTATTATCGATTTTTGCTTCACCTTTACCGCTTGTACCATTAAAATTAACGACTAGATTTTTCTCAACTTCGTCTTCCGTTAACACCGTTGATTCGCCAAGATCAGATACTGTAAATTCTCTTTCGCTACTTTTGATGAGTTTTGTTTGATCTTCGTCGACAGTAATTTTGAGGGTAACTTTATCCCCGTTCGATAAATTGTCTTCTTGATCGACTTCTACTGTATATGCTGATTTCAGGCGGCTTATTTCCTCTTCAGTCTCCGCATCGTCTCCATCTTGACCAAATATAGCAGCAATTAGATCGTCTTCATCAATACTATATTCGGCTTTCCCTTGGCTATCTAATCCTTCAAACGTCATGGACGCAAATTCTGCAACATCCAATGACTCATCTAATCCTTCGACAGTAAATTCTTTTTTACTATCCTTAATTTTTTTCGTTTTATCTTTGTCTACTGACACGGTTACTGTTACCTTATCGCCGTTCGATAGACCGTTCTCTGGTTCTACTTTTACTTTATATCCATCCATCACTGCGTTCATTTCTTCAAGTGCATCGCCTTCTGGAAAGTCCGATTCAAAATCAACATCAAAAATATCAACTAATAATTGATCCGTATCGATGGAATAATTGACTTTTCCTACGCTTTCGACACCAGAAAATTCGACCTCGATATAATCTGTTACTTCTGTTTTTCCACAAGCTGTTAATAATAACAATCCTATAAGACCAAAAAATAAAATGCCTTTCCTCAATTAGATTCCCCCTAGTCGTTTTTGGAAAATTATGTACTCCTTAAATATAGCATATACTACCTAATTATTGTAAAAAAAATTAAGTTCACACACTATTTTTTATCGTCTTAGACGTAAAACTCGCGCATATCAGGCCTTTATTACCGAATAAAAAGAACTATATAAAAAATAGACTACTCCATCATGGATGAAATAGACTGTTTGTTTCATACTATAGTCGTTCTTTGTACATATTACTTCGTTCCTTTTTCGACGTTCGTTTGGAGGATTTCAATATTTGTTAGAACACTTCTAGATGTTGCAACGGTTCCTTCAATCGCTTTTGCTTGATGGTTTGATAATTGAAAAACGATATCCTGAAAAAGCATAGACATTTCATTTAAAATAGTGGATGAAGCTATATTATATAATTGCAAGTCATGAAATTTACTTGGTGTAAAAATGGCTACATCAATATACTTCTCAAAGTACTCTAGGAGCTCTGGTAAGTTGTCATTTGCTTCTTGAATGCCTCTTTTTAAATTATCTGTTCTTTCTTGTAAATCATACAGAGGTTTCGCTACTTCGTCTGCTGCTGCTTGGACTTGGTCGACATAATCTGTAAATATATTGGCTACAAGACCTACAGGGTTATAAGCAATCACATTTGCAACCGAATGGATGGTAAACAAAGACCCATCTAACACACTTTCAAATGAATAAAGTAGAACTTCAATTCCCTTTAAAACCGGTGATAAAGCCATCGTTACATTTTTGCGGATTTTATCATGGGCGAATTCCACTTGAGCGTCTTTGATGGATAGGTTGTTTTCTAGATAATCTGACAACGGAACCTTGATTTGTGGAGCTTCAGCGACAATAGCTGGACTTTCTGAAGGCAGTTGATTGGATGCAATAGAAATGCCTAAATCAGCATCCATATGGTTAAAGGCTTCAGCAACACCGCTCACTTGATCTTCATATCCTTTTACTTGGGCAAGAAGTCCATTTTTACTTTCCTCGACGACTTGATAATGGGCGTGAAGTTCTCCGGCGACGGCATCGACAAACATTTCTTTTCCGCCTTCGAACGATGCTGGAATTTCCTCATCAATCACTTTGTCAATTTCTGCAATGAGTTGATCCACTTCATCTTTGACGCTTTCTAGTAGTCTTCTAGCTGGGCCAAAAATAGTTTCGACACTAATATCAATCGATAGTGCAGATTCCATCAGTTCTGCTGGAGCAGAGTTCAACACAATATTGAGCACTAGTAACTTTTCTTCGGCTAAATCAAAGACAGAGATGAGACCGTCAATAATTGTCTTCACAGCACTACCAATTCCCGAAGCCCCTTGAAACAATGGGTCTGTTACAAGCGAATCGAGCAAATGAAGCAATTCTTCTTGCAAAGTTGTTACCCGTTCATTAAATCGTGCATGCTCATCTTCAACAATATCAACGGCATTGCTTGTGTATTTTCCCGCAAGTGCGATTCGTCCAGATATATCATTTTTAATACGGTCAGCTAATAATTGCATATCTCCTACACGAATATCAATCGGCACATTTGCTCCTGCATGAAGAGGTGCTCCATTCCAAACGCTCGTCACAATGTGGTCATCTGCACCTACATGAATAAATCCATGTCCAGGCTTTCCTTCCGTCCCTACTTCTACGGTATATTCGTCGTTTTTATCTGCTGGCACATACCCTGTATGGTTGGATGCAATAGATGAAAAAAGCGGTAACCCGTTATTTATATCATAATTTGTTCCTGGTACTCGATGGTCGTAGTCTATCGATTCTTGTACGTGGGTGAGTATGTCGTATTCACTTTGGTAGTTGGTAATGTTTGAATAGTTTTTTGAAGAATCCACCATTCCACCCGGCAGCATCGCCGGATTTAAGGTCACAGATCTAACGTGAGGATTGTCAATTGCTACTCGATTCGCGTTCGCACCACCGAGGGAATTCCCTGTTACGTGATCAATTGTGCCATGCTCTTCTTCCATCGCTGTAAAATATTCTTTTGCTTCGAATAATTGTTCTGGTTCCGCTTCACCAATTAAATTGAGGTTCGTATCTATCCAATCTCGCTTCGGTTGATCCAGGTCACTGCCGACATATACAATCGAAATCTCTTTTTCTTTTGAGTCCATGTTTTGTACGGTTAACGCATCAAGTCCACTTGGCGTATCATACAGCGTATCAAGAATTTCAAAATCTTTACCGTTCACAGTGATTTTATCAGGCTTTTCAACATATTGATACGCATGATCTCCAGCTAATTGCACTAAATCCTGATCTGTCGTCGCATTTGTCTGTGAAGGTCGATCCGTTAGATTTGCTTCCAAAAAGGTTCCTCCTTCCTTTCTTCTTAATAATCTATTTGAAACGTTTTCTCAATAGTATTCTCTTTCTTACCAATCCCTCGCCTCTTATCAATCAATCCGTCATTTAAAAATAAATAGTATTCCCCTGGAGGTAAGCCTTGCGCTTGTAATTCTTCATAAATATCTTCAAATATTTGCTCGTCTGGCTCTTGTTCGCTGTCCTCCATATAAAATTCAATCGCAATCGTAACCCGATCAGAAGAAACGAGATGCTCATTAAAAAATGTGTTTAATTCATCCGCTGTAATCTGAGGATTTTCCAAATATTCATGAAGTGCTTCTTTTAATTCATCACCAAAAGTAGTAATAAAATAGTATGGTGTCATGTACCCATTTCCTTTTACGCCTTCAATCACTGCTTCAGGGGTTCCAGTTACTGGATATTTTTCAGTCATCTCTGTTAAAAAATTGTCTAACTCCTCAAATCGATCGGAGTTTGCCATTGCATACAGTCCACCTTGAATGCCATCTTCCACTTCCCCTTCTTGTGTCCATACATCATCTATTTGAACCTCTTTGTTTGTAAGGTCAACAGGTACAATAGCAAAGGTATAAAAATGAGGTTCGCCAACAGATTCCACAAAAACAGATACAGCGTCAACTGCACTGACAATATTGTGGACCTCTATTTCAGTTTTATAATTCGTTTTAAAATAATCTTCTACAGCAGTAACGACTTCCTCTCGGTGCTCTTCAGCTATTTCTCCCGTCTTTGGATTGGCCCCTCTCAACGTAAAGCCTTCCCCTGTATAATCATTAACCGGAACGAAATTTTCCGCTTCGTACGTATTTTCATTGTTGGTTGAATCCATATTAAAACAGCCTCCTAGCAACACTATACAAATAGTGATCAAAAGCATATATCTATATTTCATGAGGTCACTCCCAACCGCAATCGCTTGCTCATAAACGTCAACAAAATTCATCGATACTCTTCATTCTATCTGTAACATATCAGTAAGTAAAAGTATTTTTAACCTTTTGATAATAAACAGTTATAAAGGTGGATTTTTGTTCACGTAAAACACCTGTAATCTTTTAAATGCGTGCTAATGAACTAGTGCGAACGATTCAAAAAAAGACCCCACAGCACAGTGAGGTCTAATCTGATTATTCTTTAACAATGAGTCCAAGCATACTCGCAAATCCAATGGCTTGATTGGGAGTAATTTTACAGCCACGTAATGAATCGATGGAGACCGTTAATCGATCAAATGAGGAGTTGCTTAAATCGATGCCTTTCAGAGAAGTTTGGTTAAAATTCGCTTCATTCAACGTACATCCGTCAAAGGCTACCTTTTTAAACGTACATTCGTACAAATCCGTTTGTTCCATCATACAATCGGTAAACTGAACATGCTTCAATTGGCTATAACCAAATGCCGCTAAATTTAAAATACAATTTTCAAAGAGAACATGTTGAAAATGACTATCTGCGAGATGAGCCCCTAACATCTTAGAACCTTTACACTCCACTCGATGCATATTTGCACCGGTGAAGTTCGCATTTGACAAGTCACAGTTTTCAAACACAACATCTGTCAACACCATGTTGGTAAACGTACAGTTAAGGAATGTAACATCTTTAAACTTAATGTGTGAAAACTCCAATTTATCCATATCCTCTTGGTCAATCGTGCAAGATTCAACCAAACCATTCATCAAACAATAATCATCCGCTACATACACGTCATGAAAGCGCACCTCAGGCAAATCATTGATCATTCTGGGCTGCATCCGTTTAATTGTATAGGACATATTTCACCAACTTTACCTAATAGTATGTCTTAGTCTACCATACAGTCGATAAAAGATAAGTCTTTCGCACCTTGAAAGCTTTTGCGAACATTGGTAGGTTTATTATGAACATAAGGTGTAAGCTGTACAATTTTGTTTTTATGGAGTGATTATCATAAAAAGCAAACAAAGAACCATCATCATACTACTTATTTTAATTTTACTCACAATCATTGTTGCTCTTGTACTCATCAATCAAAAAATAAGAATTGATAATAAAGAAAAAATTATGTACTTATCCTTGTCACAAGCAGAAAATGCATTTAATCTTGATTTACATTTAGAGGAAGATACGCATAAGGGCCTAAGTAAAGTAGATGACTTAAATACATTGCTCGAGCCAACAAATGTCACCAGTGATATTTTAGCACGATGGAAAATTGTTCATAAAGTTGACCCAGAATACCCTTATCCCAAAGATGAAATTGAAGCAGAAGACTGGATGGGAATGAATGACTTTTTGCATGAAGAAGAGAATAAAACTGAAATGACTTATGATGAGAACAATCACATCGATACCGATGTATTAGATTATATTATGTCTAGAACACCATCAGATCACCCTGTGGTAGAAGAGGCAATGGAACGAATGGAAAATGAAGAATAGTAATATATAAACATGTAAAACGATTGTTTTGCATGTTTATTTTTTAACGGTATATTCTGTTTATTTTACAAAAACCAAGTACTCAAAAGTAAAAAACTGAATGATTTTTTATGGTATTTTTGAAATGTCATTTTTAGACGACCGTCAAATCCACTTGTACATACATTCATACGTCGTTATAATCTCTTTAAAAAGAGGTGGAATATGTTTACGAAATCAATCAAATCAAACAGACAAAGGATTTTAGAAATTTTAAACAAAAGAACGAACCTTACAGTGGAACAGCAACGTGCTCTCACCCGACAAACTGCTGGATATCAAGGTGAACAACAGTTTTATAAATTATTAAAGGAACGAATAAGTCATCAGCCAATTGCTTTGTATAATTTACATTTAAAAATAAACGGAAGTGAGTGCCAAATCGATTGCTTACTCATCTTTCAAAATGAAGTTATTTTATTTGAAGTAAAAAACTACGAAGGTAATTTCTTGATCGAAGAAGAGAAATGGTACACCATAGCAGAACAAGAGATTAGAAACCCGGTACATCAGTTACATCGTACAGAATTGTTAGTTTCACAGCTGCTAAACAAAAACAATTTCCCTTTGAAAGTAACGTCCTTACTTATCTTTATTAATCCTAATTTTCACCTATATAATACACCCCTAGAAACTCCTGCCGTGTTCTATCCACAACTTAATCGTTATATGGAGCAGCTAAAAAATACTCCTTCACGTTTAAACGAAAGCCATCATCGATTGGAAAAGCTCCTCACGTCTTCTCATATAACGAATTCAAACTTTGAGTCAATTCCAAAGTATGAGTATTCCTCTCTGAAAAAAGGAGTTATTTGCGCAAACTGTAATGGATGGATGAGCGAACACGGGAACAAGAGCATGCGATGCCTTTTGTGCTCAACTATTGAGCCCTTTGAAAAGTCCCTTATGAGAAATGTGAAAGAGTTTCACACGTTATTCCCAGACAAAAAAATGACAGTACCTCAAATATTTGATTGGACGAATCATGTCATATCCAAATATCGAATTCGTTCGATATTAAAGAAACATAGCACATGGATCGATGCCGGAAAAGGATCTCATTATGTACTGGAGAAATAGATTGCGAATGTATGATTGCTTTTAATTTTTGGCTTGGATGACGAACTTCTTAACGCATTTTGTGGATGCGTTTAATTTTCAGATGGAGGCTACGGAATTTTAAACGCATTTTGCGGTTGCGTCTAATTTTTAGTCAGGGGCTTCAGGTTTTAAACGCATTTCATGGATGCGTCTAATTTTCAGCAGGGGGCTGCAAATTTTTAAACGCATTTCATGGATGCGTCTAATTTTCAGCAGGGGGCTGCAAATTTTTAAACGCATTTCGCGGTTGCGTCTAATTTCCAGAGGGAGGCTGCGAATTTTTAAACGCATTTCACGGATGCGTCTAAATTTTAGCTGGAGACTGCAAATTTTTAAACGCATTACGAGGATGAGTCTAAATTTCAGCTAAAGACTACAAGTTTTCAAACGCATTTCACAGTTGCGGATCAATAAATACCCACCAACTACATCAAAAACAAATAAATAATAAATCCAGTAATAAATATGATATCGGCGATGGCTAAGTACAATCCAATTCTTGTACTCTTCACCCTTGCAAGACTACTGTTAAATACAGCATCATACAGACTCATTAAAAATAAGATAATTCCAATAATAAGGACAAATATACTCTCTGTAATGAAAAATGCTAGTAAATAAATAATCCATCTGCGGATAAATTCAAAGATCATTTTGATAAACATTAAGAAAATACTGTTTGGATCTAACATAAGTTCTTCATCTGCAGGAAGCTCATCAAGACCTTTACGGATGTTTTTATAATCTCTTAAGTAGTCAATATTTACCCACAATATAAGAATGCAATAAATAATAATAAAATGGTCGCTGAAGTCATCAATCATCTCTTTCACAGCAATCACCCCGCTTCTTATTCTTTAAGCTTACTTCAAGCGTAGCATACGCCATTTCATGAGATGTGCATTTAATACTTACTTTATAATTAAAAATGCATCGTAATGATTCGTTATTGAACAAATCATTACGATGCATTGCACGCCATTTTTTATTGTGTCTGCTGAATATCGTCGATCTTTTTGCCTTCTTGTCTGAAAAACCCGAAGATGCCAGAAGTTTGGATGATGTTCGTAAATGCATCTGGATCGACTTCTGTTACAATCAACTCTAGGTCATATAATTCATACCGAGTGAGGACTAAATACAGCATACTTTTCTCTTCTCCAGTATATGCACCCTTCACCGGAATAATCGTAATACCGCGAATCATCTCATTGTGGATTGCATGCTGTAGCTCTTCCACTTTGTGCGTCACGATGAGTGCTGTAACTTTCTGATCACTCGTATGGATCGCGTCAATGACCAGCGTCGTCACATACAAAGCAAGCATCGTGTACAAAGCGTTTTCTGGCTCGTATAAAATACCTGCCATCAAAATGACAACCGCATTCAAGAGTAAAAAGTAAATCCCAATCGGTTTGTCATTCAGACGAGAGAGGATCATTGCGACGATGTCCATTCCCCCGGTGGAGGCACCATATTTAAGGGACAAACCTACACCAGCTCCGCCAATAACTCCTCCTGCTGCCGCATTCAACATAATATCATCAGAAAAAGACATCACAGGTAAAATTTCTAGAAATAATGTGGCGAAGATGACGGAAAGAATACTATAAATCGTAAATCCCTTTCCAACTTTAAACCAACCTAAAATCAACACTGGAATGTTTAGCAGGAATAGTAGAATTCCTGTCGTTACATCTATATGCAGAAAATCTTGGAATACACTTGCAATCAGCTGAGCAGCACCAGCGAAACCACTGGCATACACATTTGCTGCGATTAAGAAGAAGTTCAATGACACGGCAATGAGAAATGAACCAAGAATGACAACTAATATACGCCTTGCTTCGATAAAAAACATAGCATTTTCCTTTCTGTTTGACTTATTATACTTATATCGTCCAAAGATATGCGCGAACAAACAAAGTCTGTATTTCCCTATATAAAACAGTCTATCTAGTTTACCACGTTTGATTAGGCAAGCAAAAATGAAAACTATTCCCCGCAGTAAAAACCCTCCAACCAGATTCGATTGAAGGGTATTACTATATTGTCTTCTTTCTAGTTAGCTACCATGGAAAATAAAAAGGCTTGAGCATGCTGTTAGAGTTATTTTTCCTCTTTACCACCAGCGAACTTCCACTGATCGTCTTCTTTTACATAGTCTAAAATATATACAATGTCATAAGATTCTCCTCCAACATCATGAGGTCCTACGGTTATCGTCTGTTTAACTTTGAATCTATCATTGTTTTCTTCCAACACATCTATTTTTCCGCTTCCGAAAAATGAGCTAGGAGTGGCTGGCTTCCAAATCATCATAAAGGTTTCATGAATAATAAACTCCATACCTTCTTTCGTAGACAAATCTTCCATTCCTGGATACATCAAATCATACATATCCTTATAGAAAGGGCCCTTGGGATCTATTCCTTTTTTCCATAACTGATCAACATCTTTTTCATCATGATGCTTTTGAAATAGATCGCTTGCAGTTAAACCGTCTAGGGACGTCTGACCAAAAGATACATCTAACATAGGCACTTTCAGCCTATTGTAATTTTCCTTCACAATTTCCGGAATACCCTCTTCCCCAAGTACAAACGGAGTAAATAAATGTTCCACTCGCTTATCATTATACTCCTTATGCAAATCATCTACATCATCTTGCGTCAATGCCTCTTCGGGGTTTGTTACACTTTTATATTTCCCTTCTGGCTGATTAATTGTTTCATACCCATCAATTAATTCAGGGGATCCGTCATCATTTAATGTGTAATACCCTAGAGATTTAGCGCCATCTGACTGTGAAATTGTTCCGTCATCATAGATTGATACATTCGTCCGAATTCCATTGACAAAAACCTGAACTGGTTCGCCGTTCTGCAATGTATATATTTCGTGAACCTCTGCTTCCCCATCGTCTTGATAAAGACCTAAGATCAATTCCAAATTCCCATTGCCGTTGATGTCTCTTAATTCATAGCCATAATCAAATGAAAGGGGCTTCGGATGGTAATGTGCAGGCCCCAAGTCATAATTGTCTAACTGATCCTGATACCAGCGTTCACTAACAGCTTTACGATAGAGTTCGATTAAATCGTGGTATTCGGTCTTAAAAGCATTCATATTTAACATCGGATAGGATTGTTTTGTATATTCCTCATCAATGATCTTATCGTTATCTTTTACAGTTTCTTCAGCACTATTTACCAAAAGATTTTTCACTTCACGTGCTGTCAATCCAGGATTATATGACCAAACAAGTGCAGCTGCTCCAGATACCATAGGTGTCGCAAAGGATGTTCCCTTTACTGGGATTTGATCATTTTCACCTATTACATCGGTGTCAACGAGTAAATCACTAGCAGGTGCAACTATATCTATCGCATCACCGTAACTAGCCCATTCTGGCACTTGGTAACCATGACCATCTGAAGTAGGTTCAGCTCCACCAACAATAATAATATGATTTAATATCTCTTCCAATACTTTTTCATCTAATGATTTATCTTGTAGTTTATTCGCTTCTTTTAGTGTATCTTCATTTATATTGGTAAAAAAACCTGAATTTATTGACTCTGTTGCAGTTTCAGCAGACGACTCCTCATTTTTGCCTTCGCAATTTTCAGGTTGATAAAGAGATTTACCATTACCTGCTCCTTGGATAATTAAAAATTCATTGTGTAGATTATTCTCGGACAATAATCTATCTAAAGCTACTATTAATTGTGCAGAAACTTTATCTTGTGATTTCTTAAGACTTTTCAAGTATCCATTGTATGTTAGATTTCCCGTGTTCCAAAATCCACCAGCCTCTTCCCATTTTTCTTTAGTATTTGGTGGGAATCCCCATGAATTATTAATGACTTTTACACCTTTATCAATTTCAGATTCAATAATTGAAAAAATATATGGTTCAGGTACACCATTAACTTTTTCGCCTTCGATAAAGTTGTCAGATTCATTACCAAGAGCTGTAAAATGAACATCTGAAACGTCTGTTGCAACACCACGAAAGTTATGTGGGTTTTCTTCCTGATCTGCTGCTATAAATTTAGTCACCCATCTTGCATGGCTTTTATAAATACTCTCTTTATCACAATTCTCACTTTCGAACGTAGTCCCATTCTTATTAGACACATCTTCCACACTTTGTTGGAGATCTGCATCGTGAATGTCTTTATCTTCTTTTCCTAACCTACCTACTTCTAAGACACCCACCTTAACATCTTTAAATAAAGATTCGTGGTCTTCAATATACTCCCAAGCGCCAGGAGCATTAATCGCTTCCGGCCACCAATCAAAGTTTGCTTCATCATTTTCCTGAGAACCTTCTGTCGTATCATTTAAATCAGATATAACAGACGGTGTGGATGTTGTGGCAAATTCTACAGCTTCATTTTCCTCAAAAGAATTTGCAAGTTGATGAAGGTCATTGATAGAACCCTTTTCTACTTGAAACTGTAACATGTTGATGGCTCCATCTAATTTGCCAACTACAGTTCCGTCAACTGTTTCAGCCAAATCATCGGCTTCCTTATCAGATACTTCTGAACTAAGATAGATGTTTAACATATTTTCGTAATAGTAAATTTCCTCTTCGTCATCATAACCAATATCTTCGTTCGAAGGAATAAACACGGAATCTCCATTCGCAAAGGTAATTGTCTTGTTGTCTTCCGCATTCTTTTCTGCAGAATGTTTGCTCAACTTACCATTAAAAAGAAAGAACCCTCCAACAACTAGTACAACAGTTAATAAAATAGATAATAATGCAATATGCTTTTTCTTCATACCTAAATCCTCTCTATGTATAAATCTTCTAACTATTTATTACATCGTCCAAATATTGCTGAAATGAAACAAAATTGCCAACACTTTTATGCATGTATAAATACCTACATCCGACTAAAAGTCACAAAAACTCTCAAAATAAAAAGATAGTCCTGAACAAATAGAAATACGTTCAGAACTATCTTTTTTCATTTTTTAATCTACACACTATTTCTTCTGAACAATCCCCTGCTCAATTGCCAAGGTTTTCGCAACTTTCGGAGCGTACCATAAGACTACAAGTAGAAGAATGGATACTGGAACTGCAGCTATTACGACAAAGGATTGTAAAGCGTCAATCCCACCGCCACCAATTTTAATTAAGATTGCGGCAATGACTGCCATGATAACCGCCCAAAAGAACCGCATGACTTTTGGAGGGTTTCCCTCTCCTGTCACAGCCATGGAGATCGAATAGGACATCGAGTCAACCGTTGTCACTACAAATAGGGTAGTTAAGAGTAAGAACACAGAAGGCATGATGAGCCCTAACGGCATTTGTTCCGCTATGGCAATGATTGCACTAGGCAGTCCACCTTCATTCAATGGTTCACTAATGGAACCGACATTATTTAATTCATAAAAAATTCCTGTTCCGCCAAGTGCGGTAAACCAAATATTTGTGACAATAGGTGCTATAATCGCAACTACTAAAAATATTTCACGAATTTTTCGCCCATTGGATATCCTTGCAACGAATATTGATACCATAGGACCAAATCCTATAAACCATCCAAAGAAGAAGAGCATCCAACTTCCAAGCCATGCGTTATCTCCGCGGAATGTACTAATGTTGATAAAATCAGTGATATACGTGCCATAGGAAGATATGAACGTATTAATGATGAACATCCCCGGCCCAAATATGAGCAGGAAAAATCCAATCACAAACACTGCATTCACGTTGATTTTACTTAAGATTTGAATCCCTTTTTCGATGCCTGTGAGGGCAGATACGAGCACAACCGCTAACAAAATAAGAATGATCGTAAGTTGTGTCGGGAATGTATCAGGTATGCCAAATAATGCATTTACTCCATAACTGACTTGCAATCCAAGGAAACCAATCGGACCGATTGTACCAGCTGCAGCCCCTATAATACAGAATATATCCGCAGCTGCACCCCACTTACTCGTTAAAATCTTTTCCTTTAAAATAGGATACAAAAGCGTTCTTGGCTTTAGTGGCATCCCTTTATGTTTATGTGCATAAATCAAAATAATGGCAGCAACTGCACCGTACACTGACCACGCGATGAACCCCCATGACATAAAACTTTGTGCTAAAGCAGGACTAATCGCTTCAGTTGTTCCACCTTCTATTCCTTCGTGCATAGGAGGCACGTCCAAGAAATAGTACATAGGCTCTGCTGCCGCCCAAAATACACCGCCCGCACCGAGGCCCGTTGTTAAAATGACAGCTATCCACTTAAAGTAGGACATCTCAGGTTTAGTCGTATCACCAAGACGGACTTTCCCATACTTCGATACTGCCAATACAGCCCCTACCAAAAACGTAGCGATCATTAAAAATTGCCAATACGCCCCGAAGTAGCGAATGGATAAATCAAACCCCGTACTCACAAAATTACTAACCTTTTCTAAATTTATTATTGAAAATAGCACGAATATCAATAACAGGCCACCACTCCATATAAATACTGGCCAATTAATCTTTTGACGAATATTTTTCCAAAAGTCTTTCGTCATTATTCTCCTCCAATTTTAGTATACAGACGTATAATCCTTTTCTGAATCTACTATATTTACTACTCTCTTTGCTCATTTTTGTTCAACACTTACCCTTGCTAGACGACTTATGAAGGAAGAAGGAATTCACTCGGCTACTAAAAATAAAAAAACCATTATAAAATTTCGTTTTTCATTGGTAGTACTACCCAATAAGACGAATTTTTATAATGGTTACATGTTAAAAGTAGCAATATCATACAAAACCCCACAAATAAACATCTGAGTGACTTGCATCATTACAAAAATTGGCTATGTCAATACAATATATATTTGTGAAAGGTCTTAAGGAACTATTGATCATGTAGACCTTCACCCCTAAGGGTTCGCCCTTCATGGGTGAACAAAAGAGCACTGTAATGAAACCAGTACTTGAACAATGTTTATTATTGTATCAAATTTACCGTCACATTTCATCCCTTTTAGGAAATATATAAAATTCACAGCCGATTTTTACTTTGACAGAAAATTGGAAACTTCTTGTTCGCGCTTATCCAACATAATTTGAGTAGGTTCAATGCCCTGCTTTAATAAAACTGCAATATTCTCTTCAAGAAATCTATCGCTTCCCACTATATAAAAGAGTCCATCTTTATCAAGCGCATGATTTTTCACTTTTTCATAGTACTCTTTACGGTTATCTACAAACTGTGATGTAAAGTGCTTTTCTGATGCAGATTCAAAGACATCGCTAAACAAGAAGTTTTTTGACGACTCAATATTTAAGGAATACATATGATTAATTCCTTCTGCACGCTCTAAATAATCAAGAATTAGTGGTCTAAAAGTGGCGAGGCCAACACCTGAAGATAATAAGTAAATGTTTTTGTTTTCTCTTTTTAATGGCACGTTACAAAAGGTCCTAAATATCGCAACCTGATCTCCAACTTCAAGATTTCTTAATATCGATTTATATTCTGAGCACTGCTCTTTAATCCGCGTTGTGATACCAATGGTATTTTCTTGTGGCAAAGTCGAAATGGACATATGGCGAACCAAATTACGGCTAGGGTTATCCTCATCATTAAAACCTTCCAAGCCAAGATGAGTGAATGACCCCTCTTCCCAATCAAAGTCTTTCGGACATTCTAGGAAATATGTTCTAATCTCAGGTGCTTCTTGTATAATCTTATTGATTTTAGCCCAGTGTATTTGCATGTTTTATTCTCCTCATTCATTTATTTTAGTTCATATCTACCATACATTAATTGACAATGATTATCAATTAACGTACTCCTCTGCTTGCCACACCACATTTTTATGAGAACTTATAAGTGAATTCTCATTTACGCGTGGCGTCTACCCGTGTCATTATTTCATACAAAAAGCCTCTCCCACAAAAGTGAGAGGGGCTTAATCTACGTATAAAACGGTGTATTGTGTTTTATTTAGAAATATGTTTCATTACATCTAATAATTCCTCGATTGCTAATTCCCCTTCACCATCTTTAACTGCGTGGCCAATACAATGTTTCATATGCCTTTCAGTAACAGAAAAGCCAACTTTTTTCAATGCTGCATTAATAGCACTAATTTGGACTAAAATATCAACACAATAGCGATCTTCTTCAACCATCCGCTGTATACCACGTACTTGACCTTCAATTCGTTTTAAACGATTCACAACTGATTGCTTTTCTTCATCGGTTCTAGGCACAATCGGTTCATCATGCAGGAACTTCTCCACTTGATTCACTCCTTCCTACCTAAGAGACACTCACTCATATATATGATACTTTCCGATAAAAATCATCAAAACTCATTTATTTCTTTAAATCAACACGCTGTAAACGAAGAGCATTTAAAACAACTGATACCGAACTAAATGCCATTGCTGCACCGGCCACCCAAGGAGCAAGCAGTCCGATTGCAGCTACTGGAATACCGATTGTGTTGTAAATAAATGCGAAAAATAAGTTTTCTTTAATATTCCGCATTGTCTTCTTACTCATGATTACGGCATCGGCCACACTATTTAAGTCCCCTCGCATCAGTGTGATGTCAGCCGCTTCAATTGCAATATCTGTTCCAGTTCCAACAGCCATTCCTACATCTGCCATCGCAAGTGCTGGAGCATCATTAATTCCGTCTCCAACCATAGCAACCTTCTTCCCTTGCGCTTGTAGTTTTTTGATTTGTTCACTTTTTTGATCTGGAAGTACTTCAGCAACGACTTGGTCAATATCAACTTGTTTAGCAATCGCATCTGCTGTCCGTTCATTGTCTCCTGTGAGCATAATGACTTCTAACCCTAACTTATGCATGCGAGCAATGGCTTCTTTAGATGTTTCTTTAACCGTATCGGCTACTGCAACCACACCTGCAAGTTCGCCTGCAATGGATATTAACATTGCTGTTTTTCCGTCTTGTTCTAATTTTTCCATTCCTTTTTCTGTTTCATTTGGTATAGAGACATTTTGTTCATTCATTAATCTTCTAGTCCCAACGAAAATTTCTTTTTCATGAATCTCAGCACGAATTCCAAAACCAGGTAATGCTTCAAAATTGTCTGGATCAAGTAAAGTAATGCCTTTGTCTTTTGCACCTTCCACAATAGCTTGAGCTAATGGGTGCTCGGATTGGCTTTCTGCTGATCCTACTAATTGTAGTACATCTTTTTCTTTAAATCCATCTGCTGCAATAATATCCGTTAACATTGGAGCACCTTTTGTTACTGTACCTGTTTTATCTAACACAACTGTATCGATTGATTGTGTGTTTTCTAAGTGCTCTCCACCTTTAAACAACATACCCATTTCTGCTGCGCGTCCAGAACCAGCCATGATTGATGTTGGCGTCGCGAGTCCAAGTGCACATGGGCAAGCGATGACTAGAATTGATATCATCGGAATTAAGCTAGCACGAAAATCTCCAGATGTTACGATAAAGTACCAAACTAGGAAAGTAGCTACAGCTATGAACACTACAATTGGAACGAATACACCGGAAATTCTATCTGCCAAACGCTGAATATCAGCTTTTGAACCTTGTGCCTCTTCTACCACTTTTACAATTTGCGCTAACGCCGTTTCTTTACCGACTTTTGTTGCGTTAATTTGTAAAGAACCGTTTTTATTAATCGTCGCACCGATGACTGAGTCTCCAGGAACTTTATCAATTGGAATACTTTCTCCAGTCAACATGGATTCATCAATTGCTGATTCTCCTACTTTGATTTCACCATCGACAGGGATTTTTTCGCCTGGACGTACGATAACGAGATCGCCTTCGATTACTTCCTCAATCAGGATTTCTTGTTCTTGTCCATTCCTAACAACTCGAGCAGTTTTAGCTTGTAAATCTAGTAGCTTTTGAATCGCTTGACTCGTTTTTCCTTTTGCACGTACTTCAAATAACTTACCTAATAAAATTAATGTAATAATCACAGCGGAAGCTTCAAAGTAAAGCTCAGGTTCACCAACACTTCCCGCATTCATCCATTCAAACGATAGATATAAACTGTAGAAGTATGCTGCGCTCGTACCAAGAGCTACGAGGACGTCCATATTGGCACTCTTGTTTTTTAATGACGTGTAAGCACCTTTGTAAAATTGTGCTCCTACTATAAATTGAACAGGAGTAGCAAGTACTAGTTGAAACCAAGGATTCATAAAGATATCAGGCAAATAAATGAACGATAAAAACTCAAAGTGAGCTACCATAGTCCATAGTAAAGGCAATGTTAAAATTGCAGATAATATGAACTTTTGTGTTTGCTTACGAATTTCTGCTTCTTTATGATCTACTTTTTCCTGACCATCTTCTTTAGGTCTTAATTCGTAACCGAGTTTTTTTACTTTAGCAATCATGTCACTCGGTTGTACTTCCTTATCATTGTATGTGACTGAAATCGTTTCTAACGCAAAGTTAACATTCGCACGAGACACACCAGTCATTTTACCAATGCCTTTTTCAATTTTTGTTGCACAGGCTGCACACGTCATTCCAGAAATATCAAATTCAACTTTTTCTTCAATGACACCATAACCTATTTTTTCAATTTCTTTTTTAAATGCATCCACGTTTGTTTCGTCAGGGTCATATTGTACAGTTAATTGTTCTAAAGCAAAATTGACATTTGCTTGATCAACTCCTGTCATTTTATTGATCCCTTTTTCTACGCGGGAAGCACAAGCAGTACATGTCATACCGCTAATTTGTAAAGTGCTTTCTTCTGTTGCCATTTGTATTACCTCCTATACGTAGTGGGGGTATGTTTCCCTTAAAAAGAAAGATTATACCTTGAAGGTACAATCTTCTATTTCGGTCAATAATCGTTAAACGATTTTATATCCCTCTGCCTCGATTTTTTCTTTAATTTGTTCTAAGGTCGCTGCATCCTCATTAAACTCTACTTGAACTGTTCCATTATCAACATCTAATTCTACGGAAGATATACCATCTAATTGATGAATGCTCTTCTCCACTTTACCTCCACAGCAACTACATGTCATTCCTTCTACATTTATCTTTTCTTTCATTTTTAATAACCTCCTAATGAATGTCTAATTAAATCTTACTATACCCCTGTACGGTATGTCAAGTATTAAACCTAAATAGTTATTTACACTATTGATAGCCTCTAGTTCTTTTTAGTTAATCTATGTTTAATATATGTTTGATTTCATCTATATTGTTTTCAAAACCAATCAATACTTTTGGTTTGCTGAACATGCCTCGTAAAGACTTATCCTTAAAAACAAAGGCTGGAACCATTCTAGCCCCTGTTAACTTACGCAAGTTCTTTTCCTTTTCTGGTTGCTCTGATAAATCGTGACTAACATAGGAAATATGATGTTTCGCTAAAAATGATTTTCCTGCTTGGCAATCCGAGCATGTCGGTCGAGTATATAGCTCTAATTGTACATTTTTCATCTCTCTCATTCCTTTCAATTAGAAAAGAGAAGCCATGCAATCACGTATGCATGGCTTCCTCTATCTTCTTCCATTTTTTATTTAACGTCAAATACAAATGGATATGCAATTACTTCGCCGTCTACTTTAAACTCCGCCCACATTTTGTACATTCCTCGTTCATCAAATTGTGTGCTGAAGACTGTCTCATGGTCAGATTCTGGGTGTACATGAATAAACTTTTCACCTTTCTCATCTGTAATAACCACATGACCTAAGGCACCTAGATAAGGTTCAGGCTTAGCGTCCTTTACATCAAAGGTAAATGTAATTTCCTTATTCGCTTCGATTGGATTGGCAGTTAATTCAACTGTTTGCCCATTGATTGTCTTTGTAAAGTTTGTGTCAGCAATCAGATTGTTCTCCTGTGCATCTGTATGCGACCCGCCAACACTTATTTGAATAGGTTCTACTAAATAATCTAGACCTTCAGGAGAAATATCAATGAATACTTTATAGGTACCATTCGGAAGATGTATCTTTTGTATGAACACTCCGTCACCCTTAGCCTCTGGATGAAGGTGATGATAATCACTTAAGTCTGCACTCATTACAATAAGATGCATAATCTTTTCATGAGAAACTTTTAATTCAGGAGCGTTTCCGTTTTTATCCTTTAACGCAATAACAAGTTCTCCATTACTATAAGATACTTCTGGCTTCACTTCACTTACACCTTGGTTGCTATGATGATGATGATGTTGATGATCCATATTTATTTCCTCCCATTCTATCGTTGTATTGACAGGGTACCCTATGCTCATTACAACAATCATAATGACAAAAACACATATCTATCTGCTGCTTCTCTTCCTCAAACACTTCACTTTATGCAGCTACATCGTATCCTTGTTCTTCAATTTCATTTTTAATCTCTTCTAAGCTAATGATACTTTCATCAAATTCGAGATCGACCTTACTAGTATCTAAATGAACCTTCACAGATGTAACTCCGCTTAAGTTCCCTACATTATCCTCAATAGATTTTACACAATGTCCACAAGACATTCCTTGTACTTCTAATGTAATTTGTTTCATGTTCATAACCTCCTTGATTTTTGATTCACTTTTACCTTACTATACCCCCGTAATGTATTTCAAGTATAAAAGCTTACAAATTTATACGTAGTTTTACACACCTTTAAATATTTATTCATACGAATGAATTTCATAATTACCAAAACCAGCTAAGTCAATACAGCATGTATTTACGAAAGATTCAACGAAACTACATGCTGTATTGACTTGGCGTAAAATAAGTATTATGAAATTCATTAATACATTTCGGGAAACTATTCTTTATTCGGTCAATCTTTGACACCTTTCAATAATCTCAATCCGTTGAAGATAACTGCCAATGTACTTCCTTCATGAAAGATTACGGCAAATGTCATGTTCATTTGTCCGACCGTATTCAAGACAACTAGCATTACAACGACAGCTAAAGCGATAAATATATTTTGCCAAACAACTTTTCGGAGTTTTTTAGCAACCCTATGCGTGTACGCAAATCTTGATAAGTCATTTTTCATTAATATTGCATCTGCTACATCAATTGCAATATCTGTTCCCTCTCCCATTGCAACCCCGATATCTGCTGCAACTAGAGCTGGAGCATCATTCACACCATCGCCTACCATAGCCGTCACTGGATAGCTTTCCTTTAATTCAGATAGAATCGTAGCCTTTTCATCAGGCATAATATTCCCGCGAACTTCATCAATGGCTAATTGGTGACCAATCGCTTCCCCTGTTCGTTTTGCGTCACCTGTAAGCATGACTGTGTGAATATCTTCGTCCTTAAAGTATTGAATAGCTTCTTTTGAAGTCTCTTTTGGTACGTCCTGAATCGCAATGAGCGCAAGCACTTCTTCATCTGATCCGAAATATACGACTGTCTTTCCAGCATCTTCAAACGTCTCTGTTTGCTCTTCGATATCAGGAGGGATTACCTCATATGAATTTGGCTTACCAATTTTATATGTCTCATTTTCAGCCGTCGCGATTAACCCAACACCAATAATGTTTTCGACATCTATTTCTGTTGGTTGGATGTCTGTATAATGATTCATAATCGCTTGAGCAAGCGGGTGGTTTGACTTACTTTCCATTGAAACGATAATATTTTCAAACTCTATTTGTTGTTCTTCCGTCACTTCTTTTCCAAAATATGCCTCTGTTACAACTGGTTTCCCTGTCGTTAATGTACCTGTTTTATCAAAAGCTACAGCTGTTACATCTGAAAGATTCGACAAATAGGATCCACCTTTAAATAATACGCCTCGTTTTGCTAAATTACTAATTGCTGAAAGTGTTGCCGGTATATCTGTTACTGCTAACGCACACGGAGATGTAGCAATGAGAAATACCATTGTACGGTAAAAACTGTCATATGTTGTCCACTCAAATACATATAAACCTAACAAAAAGAAAATCGGTGTGAGCAATAGAACAATTGTCACATAAACAGGCTCGATTTTTTTAATAAACGCAGCTGTTTTCGAAATGTTTTGCTGTGTTTGGCTAACCATTTCAATAATTTTTGCAATAACCGTCTCTGAACTATCTTTCGTCACTTCCATCACTAATGTACCTGATCCATTGATCGTACTTCCATATAAAGTATCCCCTGACTGCTTTTCTACAGGAATACTTTCCCCGGTGATGGATGACTGATCAACTGAGCTATTTCCTGACATGACGATACCATCTGTCGGTATTTGATCGCCATTTAAAATCGAAAGTTTATCCCCGACTCGTAATAAAGAAACATCAACAACTTCAGTCTCACCATTTGCTTGCAATCTTCTAGCAGTCGTAGGGTTAATTTTAATTAAGTTTGTAATCTCTTTGTTACTCTTATCCTCTGCATAATGCTCCAAGAAGTGAGCTCCACCGAATATGAGAATGAGTAATGCCGCTTCCATATATTCACCAATGATGGCAGCCCCTAAAGCCGCTAAAGTCATTAAAATATGGATGTTCGGCATGAATTTCCTTCTCTTTATTGTTTGCTCGTACGTATCGATAAAACCTTCAAGAATAATGTGATAACCCGATAATAACAAAGACGAAACATATAAAGTAGACTTTAAAGTACCTGCATTTACAAATAAGGCAATCAAAAATGTAACAAGACCTGCGAAAAACAAAAAAACTTCAGCTTTACCGCCATGACTATGATCGTGATCATCGGAATGGTCATGATTATCATGTTTTAATTCACTCATACATCTCTCTCCTTTATTTATCTAATCACTGAATTAGATTTATATATTAGTATGTATTCATATGCACATATTTAAAGTATACTATATACGCGATTCTGTATGGAGATGGTATCCACAACTTTCTTCATCATTAAGATTCATTCATTTTACCCATCAGCATGCATACATGACCATATAGCCATATATAAACTATAAAACTCTTACGTATGACGCGCGTGAGCTATCATTTGTTCTAAAATTTGTATGACGTGCTTATCATCGTGTGAATAGAATATCGTCGTTCCAGCACGACGATTTTTAACTAATCGTAAATTTTTCAAAAATCGCAGTTGATGTGAAACCGTCGATTGGCCTAAATCTAATGTTTCAGCAATTTCATTTACGGAACATTCTTTTTGATAAAGAAGATGTAATATTCGAATTCTCGTTGGATCCCCAAGTGCTTTAAAGGTTTGAGATACAATAAATAACGTTTCTTCATCTAAATCCGCTTCAGTTTGTGGGTTCCCACTTACTATTTCTTTATCCACCATAAATATATTCACCTTCCTTATATGAACATATTATCATATATGCATACTACATACAACAATATTAACTATACATTTCTATCCTGTCAATGCGGATACTAAAACGAAACTATTATTATCGTTTATTTGCAGCAAAAATCCCTCTCCCACAAAAATGTAAGAAAGGGGTTTGTAAATATAAATATAAAATTCATGCATACCCTATCCACCACCATCCCTTCACATCAAGATTTCAGGAGTACAGAAAGAAACACACTCCAAAGCAGCATACAACTACTTTGGAGTGTGTTTGAGTCAATTCCGTCTTTCCGCCATTGTCTGGGATCAATGGAAGGTAAACGAAAGCATGCTGTTGGATTCATGAGGTTTTGTTTTTACATGACTTTTTTCGCGTCTTCAATAAGGTTCTCAAAATCTTGTTTTGATAAACCATCATACCATTTGATGACTTCACCTTCTGGGTTGATCAGGAAGAAGGATGTACTATGTGCGTATGCATGGTCTTCTGGTCCTCCACCATCTAAAACAGTTTGAAAGGATTCATTGGATAGTTCCTTTATTGTGTTAAAGTCATATCCGGTTAAAAAGCTCATATTATCGAAGTGTGCCCCATATGATTCAACGAAGTCTTGCAATACATCTGGTGTATCATAGTCGGGATCTACACTAAATCCAATGATTGGTGGTGTTAAGCCATCGTTACTTAGTGCTTCCTGTACATCGAGGATATTGGCTGTTGTTTGTGGGCATACCATCTTACAGTTTGTATAGAAAAAATAAGCAATCCACCAGTCGTCTTTTAATTGTTCTGATGAAAACACCTCATTATGTTGATCTGTAAATTTGAAGTCTGTAACTGTTGCGGACATGTTTGATTCAATTTTTCCGTTACTACAAGCAACAAGTGTAAGCGTAAAGAAGAGTAGTATAATGGTGAACGATGTATTTTTCAATGGAGTAACACCCTTTCTAACAAAATACGAATGGTTGATTATGTATAAAAACAAGGACGTACAGATCATACTGCGTCAAATAAATATACGTAGTATGATTTTACGTCCTTTAGCATGTATTCCTATTCAGTCGCAGTTTACGCGTTTAATGTATTTGTTTTACTTTCAACTAATAACCCGCTATCATCTGATAAGTACTTGTCAATTCCTTCAGCAGCACGGTATGCTAGTGCACCGATTGTACCTGTTTGTTGAGGGATCTTATGTGGTAAAGAAGATGCTCCGATTACAAATAAATTCTCCATATCCCACACTTGAGAATAGTTGTTTACGGCTGATGTCTTTGGGTCATCTCCCATAATTACCCCACCACTTGTTTCACCATATCCTTGTGTATGTCCCCATTCTTCTGGTAGGCTGTCCTTCTCAACAATATCTGCTCCCATTTCCTTCATGATTTCTTCTGCACGGTCATTGAAGTACTCTGCGTATTTACGGTCTTGATCCGTAACCGAATGTGTGATTCTTAATAGTGGATCATTAAACATGTCTGTATAATTCGGATCTAGGTCAAAATAGTTAAACTTCCAGCCGAATGATGGCGACATGAACCCAACGCTTAACATACGGTTTACATAGTGAAGTGATTTCTCTTTATACTCTTTCCCCCAACGTGGTGTATCCTTTGGTACTGGATTATCACCAATTGGTCCAGATCCACGTTGACGAATTTCACAAATTCCACCACCGATAAAGTCAACGTCAGAGTTATCAATATTGTCACTATCTAGGTCACTAAATGTACCACCTAAAGAACCTGCACCCATAAATAAGTTGAATTTCTTATCTTCAAAGAAACCTGTCGCGCCTCCACCTGGAGATGCTAATCCTGCAGAGTTTTTACCGATAACACCTTCACCTGTTTTCGGATCATACGGTTTCCCGATTTCCGAAAGTAACATTAAATGTGTGTTAGAGATTGTGTAACCAGCTACAACAACTACATCAGCAGGTTGCTCATACTCAAGTCCCGTACGCATATCTACATATAAAACGCCAGTAGCTTTACCATCTTTATGTAACACACGACGTACATAGGACTCTGTACGCATTTCATAGTTACCCGTTTTTTTAGCTGTAGGAATAACTGTAGCAACTGGGTCTGATTTCGCACCAAAGTCACAACCATACATCATACAGAATGAACAATATTGACAAGCGTTAATTCTTTCTCCGTCTGGATTTTCATAGTTCTCAGAAAGGTTAGCAGACGGTACCATAACTGGATGATATCCTAAATTCGTTGCTGCTTCTTTAAATAATTTTACCGGGTATGAAGGTCGCATCGGGCCTGTAGGGTAACTATCACTACGTGGTGGACCCATAGGATCTTCTTCACCAGATGTACCAGCAGTTTTTTCGAATTGGTCGAAATAAGGCTCTAATTCATCATATGAAATTCCCATATCTTGCAAGTTCATATCTTTCGGAATTTTATCCTCGCCGTATTTTTCAATCGTTATCGAACGTGCTTCCAGGTCAAATTTCCGTCCACGTTGTGTAACGCCTGACCAGTGCACACTACTTCCTCCAACGTTGTTCCCTTCAAAGTTCTCACTTTGCGTACGAAGTGGGAATGCTTCGTCATCTGAAGTCCCACGTGCTGTAACGGTTGAAATAGAGTTATCCGTCATAATTTCATAGCGTGACGCATAGCGCAACTCATCTTTAGCACCAACGAAATCACTATGGTCGTGATCTCTTCCTCGTTCTAAAGCTACTACTTTATATCCTTTTTTTGTTAGTTCGGCTGATGGGATTCCACCAGACCAACCAGTACCAACTACGACAACATCAACTTTGTCTAATTTTATAGCCATTGCAATCCTCCTGCTGTATTTCTTTATTTATGTTTAGGCCTGATAATCTCTTAAACTCATTTGTTCAATAACCTGAAATTCCTCTTCTTCGATTAAATCGCTATAGCCTGGGCGAATTCCAGGATGCTCTTTCATTTTCCAGCCCATCATATTCTTGTTTCCACCGTAAAGCGGATCAGCATAGGCTCCTTCAATCGTCATTTGACGTAATAAGTTGAAAAATGTAGTGCCCGTAACACCGCGTAAATCAATTTCTCCAGCTTCCATGGCTGCTAATAGTTCATCTTGCTGTTCGCCTTCTAATTCATGGAACTTTTCATCATGGTCTTTTAAACTTTTAGCATTCAACTTTCGAATACCTTCGATGAATACTTCACCACGGGACATTAACGTCTGATAGGATGAAGCAACATCTACCTCTTGCACAGGGCCTTTCATATAGTCGAATTTATTCGAACCGTATGGACCTGCTAATTGCTTATCTATAAAATAGGGAACACCTAATTCAATTGCACCCGGGCCATTATCATCCTCCGGGTAAATTCTTTCTACAGCCGCTTCTAATACATAAAAGTCTTCAAATCGAGTGAAAAACATTCTTGTTTCCGTAAACGCTTTTTTAGACTTTTCATCTTTATCGGATGTTGTCTTATCTTTTGTAAATGGATTGTCTATAAAAGAACCTAGTAAACTACCACCAACAATACCGCCAGTAACTAGTCCAGAATTTTTCAAGAAACGACGTCTTGATTCTTGTTCGGGCTGATTGTTCTCATTTTTCTTGTCTTGGGTTTTTTTGTCTGACATATTCACCCCTCCTAGTAAAATATCATGATGTTTATTCATTAAAACTATATCATATTGTGAACAATTTAGGAACGTAAAAATAATGATTATCGCATATTTCGACAAAAATATAAAAGTGAATTTAAAAGACTGTTCAGAATTTTAAAGTGTACATTATGAAGAAATTTTTCTAGCTAAACAGGATTCTAGCGTGTATAATATAGACTTAAAGAAGAGAATACTTTATAGAATATACTATATAGAAGGAGTGGTTCATATGAGTCCAGCAGCTATTGGTGTACCTGGATTAATTATTATTTTAATCATCATTTTAATTATGTTCGGTCCAAGAAAGTTACCGGAAATTGGTGGTGCAGTCGGAAAAACATTGGCAGAATTTAAGAAATCAACAAAAGAAATCATGGATTCAGACTCGACAGAAACAGAAGAAAAGAATAAAAGTGAGTAAAAGTAGGTGTTACAATGCCTAAAGAGACATCAACACAAAAAGATGACCCAGAAGTAGTGGGTCATTTAGAAGAATTAAGAAAGCAGTTAATTAAATCAGCGGTAGTATTTACAATTTTCTTTATTATCGTGTTAAGTACTATTCACTTTTGGTTTCCTTATATTATAAAAGACCATAACCTATTGATTCTCAGTCCTTTTGATGTATTGTCATTTTACATGACCATATCACTAGCACTTTCGATTGGTTTATCCATACCATTTATATGTCATTTTATTTATCAATTTGTGAAGCCTGGATTGACAAAACGTGAGAGTAAATTTTTCAGTTTATATACACCGCTTATTTTCCTATTGTTTTTATGTGGTTTATCATTCGGCTATTTTGTGATTAATCCGATTAGCTATAGTTTTTTAACGAGTTTAGGTGCGATTCATTTTGATGTGATGATATCTGCTCGTGAATATGCACGCTTTTTATTATTTACAACTATACCAATTGCTTTAATATTTGAATTACCAATCGTCGCTTTATTTTTAGCAACGATTGAAGTGTTGACAGTAGAAACATTGAAAAAAACAAGAAAATGGTCCTACGTTATTTTAGCAATATTATCGGCGTTAATTACACCACCAGACTTTATTAGTCAAATAATCGTATTAATACCAATGATTTTATTATACGAAATAAGTATTCGCATTGTAGCGAGAGTGGAAAAAAAGCGCACTTTAAGACATGAAATGGAAGAGACGGAAGTAACGTAACCTACCGTTATAACATAGCAAAAATCCCTTTCCACATATGTGAGAAAGGGATTTTTAAATAATATTAACCTGTTAAAACACTACTAGCACTGCAACATCTTTATCTGTCTGTGTCATCATTCTCTTCGATTTCATTTCCATCCTTATCATATGTGGCTACTTGTAACCGTCAAGTAAAATGTTACAGTTTCCGTTAAATAATTTGTTACACTCTATTTTTCAAAAATAGAAGTTCTATGTTTCATTCGATAACTATCCTCGTTTAAGTGAATAATTTCTACACGATGCATAATTCTATCTAAAATAGCTGTAGTAATTGCTGGATCTCCCAGTAATTCTCCCCATTCTTTAGGCGCTTTGTTTGAGGTAAGAATTATACTTGCGTTATTATATAGCTCATTTATTAGATGAAAGAATAAGTTTGCTTCATGTTGATTCATCGCCATAAACATTAAATCATCTATAATAACTAAATCTGCGTTTCGAATGCGCTTCATCCTTGTTTGGGATTTGCGCGTTATTTCTTCAGTTTTTAATGTGTGAACTAATTCGCCCATCGTTGAGAAAATCACTTTATATCCTTGTTTTATTGCCTTCATACCTAGGCCGATGGCCAGGTGTGTTTTCCCGACACCCGGCGGACCTAATAAAATTAAATTATATAGTTGTTCAATCCATAGTAACTCTGTCAATTGGTTTAATTGCTGTTTACTCAGTGATCCTTGCTCATTTAAATTAAATTGTTCAACACTTTTATGATAGGGAAATGTTGCCCATTTTAAGTGCCGCTCAATCTTTTTTTCTTCTCTTCTTTTGTGTTCATACTTCATAGCATTCATTAGGAAAGATGCATGAGTACTATCATTTTGTTTTGCTTCTTCTAATAAAGTTGGAAGATAATCAGCTGTTTCTCCAAGACGAAGCGACTTTAATGTATCTTGTAAACTTTTTAATTGAGTCATTATAGATTATCTCCTTCCAACATAGAGACATATTCTTGAACATCTCTTTTATGAATCTCAGTATGTAGAACAGATTCACTTGTTGAATGAATTGGTTCAATCGCTTCGTTCATTTTAATTTCCTTTGTAACTGTTACACCTCGTTGTCGGTTCAGGTATTGAACCATATCGATAAACTCCGTTGCACTAAACAATTTTTTATTCATACATTCTTCTAACGCAACATCAATTACATATTGATCTAGTAGCTTTAATTGTTCTAAAATCTTTTGAAGCTGGTCCCGAATATAACGAGAACGATGTTTTCTAATAGTTTGTAGATACCTCGTAGCATCATCTTTATGACTAAAATATGAGGCGACAGTGTCTATATAAGTATCTATTCCTTTCGTTCGATCGCGTTTATGTTTATCATCCTGGATTAACTTTCCTTTACAGTGTTCAATTTTATGCTTTGCTATAAGTTCACCAGTTCTTGGATCAGCCATCAATAAATAATTACTTTTTGTTGTTTCAATACAGACTTGCTTCATCTGGTGAAATGTCCCTAAAGGGACACTGTATCGATTAGATTTATACCATATAGTGTTGTCCTTACGGACACTTCTTGTTATACTAGACGTATTGTTGCTATCGAAATAATTTTCGATAGGAGAAGAGATTGGACGTAAGTGTTGTTTCTCAAAGGCAAACACTTCGACCGGTCTCTTTTTTGTTGTATTATGAATTTTATAGTTTCCTGTACGCTCTAACCACTTCCAAGCGTCTTCATTCCACTTGGATAAGCCATTGTAAACTCGATGCTTTGCAAAATTTTGTTTAATATATTTGACCACATTTTCAATCTTCCCTTTACTTTCTGGATCAGCCTTTCTACACATATAAATGTTTAATTCCCGTTCTTCTTTATAGGCTTGAAACTCTTGCGTTAATATAAGGTCTCCACCATTTTCACTAACTAGAATTAGTGCATCTTGATCATACACAAGTTCATCTGGAATTCCTCCAAAATAACGAAACGCATTTTCATGTGATTGTATGACATCTCTTGTTGTAAAGGGCCTGTCCAGCCATTCTTGGTATTTATAACGAGAGTTCGCCAAAACAAATGCAATAAAACGAAGTTTTACTTTCTTACCTTCGGGAGTAAGTTGTTCTGTCTGTCCAAAATCGACTTGCATTTGTTTACCTAAAGGGGCTTCGGGTACAGCTTCATATGACCTCGGTGCCGATTCCTTAGGAATATCATATTCAATACGAAGATTTCTCAAATACAGTCTCACTGTACTTTCAGCGACTTCTAAGCCGCTATATTTTTCTTGTAACCAATCTAACACTTGAGCTGCAGACATATCTGGATGTTCTTTAATCCATGAAAGTATATGTTTTTTATAATCATCCAACTTCTTTTTTCTAGTACTTGTATTTTCAACCCATTGAGACATGCTCTTCGGATTTCGTTTAATATAACCTGGATTGTAAAATTAAGCGAGACATTAAAAAGACATGTCATGATATACTCAATCTATAACCTACCAAAGTTAAGGAGAGTGTATCAGACATGTCCTACACACATCTTACCAAAACAGAGCTAATATTCATAGA
>JAPFDS010000023.1 GCA_026168805.1 Caryophanales bacterium
CACCTACAGGCTCTGATGGAAAATTCAAATTCAAAGGGTTCTTATCTGTTTATGTAGCAGAAGCAGAAGTAAACGGTGTTCGTGATATGACAATCACAATCACACCAACAACTGAAATTTCATTAGATGAAGGCGAATAAGGAGAATTAACTGATGGCTAAACAATTAGTTTTTAAATACGACGGCAAAGATTACATGTTGGAATTCACACGTCGAACAGTCAAAGAAATGGAATCTAGAGGTTTCAAAATTTCAGAAATCACAGATAAACCTATGACTTACTTACCTGCATTATTCGCAGGTGCGTTCCTTGCTCATCACAAAAGTACAAAACAAGAAGAGATCAACGCTATCTATAGCAAACTCACTGAAAAAACTGAGCTGATCAACAAATTAGCAGAAATGTACAACGACGCCATCATGACGTTGATGGAAGAACCTGAGGACGACAAGGGAAACGTGAACTGGACAGCGAATTGGTAAGCGACTCGTTGTCTTCCACTGGGGGAAGTGGTGGTGATTCTACCACTGCTTCCCTTTTAGCTTACACAAAGATGATGGATGAATGCTTTCCGTACTATCTCGCACTCGGAATGACAGAGGAACAGTACTGGGATAAAGACTGTGAATTGGTCAAAGCTTACCGCAAGGCAGACGAGATCAAACGAGATAGGACAAATCAGGAGATGTGGTGGCTGAGTGGCTACCTATACGACGTAATGTGCCGTGTATCTCCGCTCTACCATGACTTTGTCAAAAAAGCACCTAAACCTGTTCCATATCTTAACGAGCCTTACCCAATGTCTAAAAAGCAAGTCGAGGAGCGTGAAGATCGAGAACGGAAACAGGAATACGAAAAGACAAAAGCCATGATGGAAAGCTTCATGCAAAAACACAACAAACAGACGAAAGGAAGTGAGCGCAATGTCTACGACGATTGATCAGTTAGAACTTGAGGTCAAGGCAAACGCCACCTCAGCCGTCAGTGGGTTAGATGCTCTAGCCACTTCTCTTGGACTATTAAAAACTGCTACCGCACGAGGTGGCGCAAAGTTAGAACCGCTCGCTAAACAACTCACGATTTTAAACTCTGCCTTAAAAAGCATTAACACAGAAGACGTGAGCAAGCTGACGAATCTGACAAACACAATGCAGTCCTTATCATCTGTTGGCAAAATTAATCTCTCTACTACTGCAAAACAAATCACTAGTGTGGGAACGGCAGTAAGGGGACTCGACGGAGCAGACTTTTCAAAAGTCAATACGTTGGTAAATTCGCTTGCTCCACTTTCCACTGTAGGAAAATCAAATCTCAATAGCTTCATTTCTCAGCTTTCAAGGCTTCCTGCTACTGCTCAAGCACTGAACAGTGTGAATCTAGAAGGCTTTGGGTCACAGATCAATGGCTTGGTGTCATCGTTAGCGCCTTTATCTTCGATGGGCAAAAACAATTTGACATCATTCATTACTCAGCTCAAAAAGCTTCCCGAAGCGGTTCAGTCACTGAAAAGTGTAGACATCGGAAAACTTGCTTCTGATGTTCAAAGACTGGCAAACGCATTTAGACCTTTAGGGGACGAGATGCAGAAAGTTTCGATGGGATTCTCTGCGATGCCATCACGACTACAAAAGCTGATTCGAGAAACAGAAAAGTTATCTACTGCAAACAACAAGGCGACAAATAGCTATGTCGGTTTGATTGCCAAAATGGGAATTGCTCTCGGTACAGTATCAAGACTTGCTAGAGGTATGGCAGGCATGGTTTACCAAGGTATGCAGTGGGACGGAATCGCAGAACGTTTTACAAGTACTTTTGGTGATAGTGCGAAAGAGGCTTATGACTGGGTACAGAAACTGCAAGACAAGATGGGCATTAACAAACAACAGTTCATGCAGTATTCATCAGTCTATAACTCAATGTTACAAGGGTATGGTGTAAACCAAGCTGACGCATCAAAAATGGCGATTGGCTATACCGAATTAGCGTATGACATTTCAGCACGATATGAAGACGTTTATCGCACGTTCGATGAAGCAGCAACCGCAGTTCGAGCCACAATCTCAGGGGAAGTCGAATCGATTCGTCGAGCAGGGTTCACCATTGTAGATAGCCAATTGGCAATTACCGCAGCAAATCACGGTATTGCTTACAGTACGCAAACGGCTAGTGAAGAAATGAAGTCCTACCTTCGTTACTTAACACTGGTTGACCAAGCACAGGCAAATAGCACTGTCGGTACTTACGCAAAAGAAATGGACACCCTTGCAGGTATGATCCGAACCTTGAGGCAACAAGTGGCGACATTGGCGCAAGCATGGGGACGGCTTTTAATCCCTGCTCTTATGGAAATTGTTCCATGGTTGCAAGCCATCATCTCATTGGCTACTGATGCAGCAGTTGCAATAGCCGCATTATTTAACATCAAGCTAACCCCTATGGGTTCCGGTGGTGGAGGTTCAACAAGAGGTCTAGAAAGATCTGTTAATGAGAGTGCGACAATCGCAGAAAACATCGGGGCAGTCACAAACGAAAGCGCAGCAATCGCAGAAAACATCGGTGGAATGATCAATGAAAGTTCTTCCCTCGCTGACAACATCGGAGGTGCGGTCAAAGGCACTGACGAGATGGCAGGTAACCTTGACGGCGCTACAAAAGATGCAAAAGAACTGTCCAAAGCCTTACTGGGCATCGATGAATTAAACATCATCTCTCCAACTGACCAAGGAGGCGCAGGCGGAGGAGGCGGTGGCGGTGCAGGCGCAGGAGGTGGCGCAGGTGGCGCAGGATTCGAAGTCGATTCGTTATGGGACGACGGCATCTTTGAGGGGCTTGAAGAACTTAACGAAAAAATTGAGGGCTTGAAGAAACGAATCAAAGACTTGCTCCCGTCAGTTTTAGCAGTAGGAGCAGCATTCTTAGCTTGGAAAGTAGGAAAAGATTTACTCAAATTCATTGACTGGCTGACAAATCTCAAAGACTTAGAAGGCTTCGACAAACTGATGAGCATTGGCTTCAAGATCGGATCACTGGGTACGTTCTTGGACGCATGGGAAACCATGAAAGAAGCCATTGAGGACATTTTGAAGAATGGCGCTAACTTCACCAACGTGACAAAACTACTAAGTGGGTTTGCAGAAGGGGTAGCGTCGGCGTGTGCCTTGATGGGAGACCTCAAGGTTGCAGGAGCGATGTTTACGGTGTCAGCGCTTCTAGGTTTGGCTTCCGCACTGAGCGACATGTTGAAAAATGGGGTGAATTGGGACAACGGACTATTTTTTGTGAAGAACCTAGGAATGTTGTTACTTGGGTTGTCATTATTCAAAGGCGCATTTGACTTAGCAGGTATCGGCTTGATGATCATGGGAATCACGGTAATTGTGAAAAACTTAAGCGGACTTATGGACGCCTTTAAAACTGGGGATTGGTCACAAGTTAATGCGATTGGACTTGCTGCAGGGGCGCTTATGTTCATTGGCGGATTCGTCGGGCTTCTCACAAACCTTAAGACGTTTAAAGATAGAATCGATAAGATCAGAAAGATCATTACACCTACAATCGACTCCGTAGGAGAAGCGACAAAAGGAAGTTCGAAATTAGAAGAAGTGACGTCAGGGTTGACAGACGCAACATCTACTTTGAATAACCAAGTCGAAACAGGGGTTTCTCCAAAACTCAAATCGTTAGCGAAAAACCTAGGGTTTGGAATGTTGATCATCGCAGAAGTTGCTACTGCGGCTTTACTCATCGTAGGGGCTATTGCTGCACTTGGTGTAGCACTTATGTTGGTCGCTACCACATGGACACCAGTTCTCGCTAATGCTCCAACGATTGTTTCGTCGCTCATGCTAGGGGCAGGATTACTTGCCACTATCGGTTTTGCGACAAACGAGCTTGGAAAACAAGGTAAAACAATGGCGGTCAACGTGGCTATCGGTACTGCGATTCTTGCTGAGATCGGAGTGGCTACAGGGCTATTCGTTCTCGAAATTGCTGCAATCGGTCTTGGTCTACAGAAAGTAGCTGAGGCATGGACACCTGTAATGAGCCAAGGAAATATCGTGATTACTGCAATTGCGTTGGGCGCAGGTTTACTGGCAGGAGTCGGGGCAGTCACCGCAGGACTCGGAACGGTTGGAAAAACACTAGTCGTAAATATGGGTATTGGTACTGCAATTCTTGCGGAAGCAGGACTTGCGACTGGATTATTCGTGGCTGAGATTTGGGCAATCGGATTAGGATTGCAACAAGTCGGTTTAGCTTGGTCGCCAGTTATTGCTAATGGTGCTACTATCGCATCCGCAATCGCAATGGGTACTGCTTTATTGGTTGGTATTGGTACAGTTACTGCCTTACTGGGAACAGTAACAGTTGCATCGGGTGGAACAATCCCTGTTGCAATCGGGTTAGGAACGGCAATGCTCGTTCTCTTATCCGAAGCGCTGATCTTATTCGTTGCTGAACTAACTAAGGTTGCAGACAAACTGGCAAATCAACTTCACCCTAAATTGGTTGAGTTAAACGCAGTCTTACCAATGCTGAACGAGAACATGGCTAACTTCGTGAACTTCATGGGAGCGTTCGCAGGAGAAGTGGTGCGGTACACGCAAAACACAGCGATTGCAGACTTATCAGCAACAATCGACATGATTGTTGGATGGTTCACTAAGGATTCCTTGCAGTCGATGATCACAGAAGTGTCTGACGTATACGCTAAGACAGTTGCTCTGAATGGAAAACTCGAACCTGCTAACGCTGAGCTTCAACGTGCAATCAACCTTTTACATAACTACACCGGCTTCATGCAAGAACTGAGTTCTATTGCAGGTGGCGACGCTACGACAGTTGCGTTAGGTGAAGGA
>JAPFDS010000072.1 GCA_026168805.1 Caryophanales bacterium
CTCCATGGACTCATAACATTCAAATACTCCATGTGCTCCATAGCCTCTTGGATGAACTACCCTTTGCGGTATTTCCTCTTTTACAAAATGTGTCATTTTCTCAAAATAATGTTGATCTTCACGTAAGGAAGGACCGCGTATACCAGCTTTTAATTGGTTTTGATCGTCTGATATTTTTCGACCAACATTTGTTGTCATTGGCTTTCCTGTGTTTACTTTACGGTATTGATCGAGCTGCTCTTGTTTTTTATTTTTCGGAAAGTGTTTTTTATTCTGCCGTGACTCTTCATCCATGTGATCACCTTTCCCTTTATGGTATTTTAATCCCATTTATATACATACTGCATCCTTTCCGAAGTTAGAACTAGAATCAGTAGGGACTACCATTGAAAAGACATTTAACATTATCGCGGAAGGGTGATAATCCATACTGCTAGGAAAAAGTACCTAACAAAAGATTGATCAAGATTTATTAAGTAACATGAAAAAGACTGGATAAACATGCATCCAGTCTGTTTGAATCTTTAACTGTACATTCTTATGAGGACGTTGGATTAGGGCGCACTCTTTTGGAGCAACATTTGATGGTATAAGAAAATCCCTAGTTAGCGATTTAGCATTCTCCATATCTCTTTAACATAATCCGGTAAATAGATCATATGTTCGCATTATGTTTTGTATATCCACTTATTTATGGTAAAATATATACGCAGCTGAAAGTTTCATGGGTGGGTGTTTGTCACTTATTCCTTTTCCTTTTTTTAGGGGAAGGAGGTGATAATCATGGAAAATTTCTCAGAAGTTTTTAAAGAAGTGTTGAAAGGAATTATACGTGCGATTAGTGCGTATATCTTTCAGAAAACCTTTCTAAACAAAGAGAAAACCACCCAGTGCCGTCGCAAGCGTAAGGGTGGTTCTCGCAAGAATAAATTGTGACAACCATCCACCTGTACGGCTGAGGCTGCAAAGAGGAGCGTTAGCGCGCTTCTCTTTTACTATCTATATCCATATTAACGTAAAACCATGCATAAATCAATGTACTTATTCCCCCATCCTAGGCATAAACACCGCAGCCTCAACGTGTGTGTAGGGTGCTGAATAGTAGAGCATTGAAA
>JAPFDS010000034.1 GCA_026168805.1 Caryophanales bacterium
TAAAATACTAGATTATCAGACAGCTCAAGAAGCCTTCTTAAAAGAACTGCAATTGCTTGTTAGTTAGTAAAAATAAGTAATTATAAATATAGCAGAATTACACAAATCAAAGTGGCTAACTTAAACTTGAAATTCTGGTAATATTCTCGGGTTTAAAGTCTTGAATTGTTGTTATAAAATCTTCATACTGCATATCGAAATTGTCATAATCTCTATCAACGTCGTTGTCAAATGAGTAATAAAACTTCTTTCTTTTTTCGGGATCGCTTATTACGATTATATGATAATGCTCGCCATCATGTTTTATATCTAGTTCCATGCCTGGAAAAACTAGTAATTCAGGGGCTAAATCTAATAATTCCTCATAAGCGCTTATATCAAAGTGGTTATGATTAGTTATTGCCGAGATCCCTACATCATTTTCTTTCATTTTCTTAATGAATTCGGGATTACTAATATTTCTTTTTGCACCATCACCCTGCTTACATTTTTTAGTATGAACATGTAAATCTATTTTCAATATAATCCCCTCCCTTTCTAAAATAAAAAAGCTTTTATATTCCTTATTAAGACTTCTTCCATTTCGATAACGCATCAGCAAAGGGATTATTAGTAAATTCATCATCTTGTTTCTTCATGTATTTATTAATTTCCTTTTTCGACACACGAGTATTTTGCGTTTTCTTTTTACGTTTCTGGAAAGCGTCAAGTTTTTCACTATGACCACAAACGCATCTGAATGTTTGGCCTTCGCCTTCACCGTATAATTTCAGCTTCTTTTTACAATTAGGGCAACGTGCATTTGTATTTTTGTAAATGTTTTTCTTATAATTACACGTTCGATCTTTACAGCGCAACATTTTACCATTTCGATTTTCTATTTCTAGCATCAGTTCATTACAGTTAGGACATTTTGTTCCAGTTACATTATCATGTTTAAATTTCGCTTCCATGTTTTTAATTTGTTGTACGATTTCCTTTGTGTAAGTTTTAATCTCTTGAATAAATTGTTCCTTCTTTAATTGCCCTTTTTCAATTTGAATAAGTTTTTTCTCCCATTCAGCAGTTAATGCTGGAGAGCGTAAATCTTCAGGAGCAAGCTCGAGTAATTGCTTACCTGTTTGCGTTAGATAAAGGTACTTCCCTCGTAGTTCCATGTATTGACCATTGATAAGTTTTTCAATAATATCTGCACGTGTTGCAACTGTGCCTATTCCACCGGCATCTTTAAGAGTTTTAGTTACTTGTTTTTCTGCATTTTCCATATATCTTGTCGGATTTTCCATTGCTTTTAGTAAAGCACCTTCTGTTAATCGTTCTGGTGGAGTTGTTTCTCCTTCAGTTATTAGAAAAGTGCCATTTAACTTTTGTCCTTTTTGGAGTTCGTTTACATCTTTTGTTCGTTTTTCTCCATAAATTTCTTTCCAACCAAGTCGAATGGTTGTATTTTCTTTTGTTGAAAATACTTCTCCTTGTACTTCCGCAGTCACATGTGTCTCTTCATATTCAAAAGGGTCTGATAATACTGCTAAAAAGCGTTTAATCACTAAGTCATAAATTTTGCGCTCATTGCTTCCAAAATCATGCAAATTCACTGGTTCTTCTGTAGGAATTATCGCATGGTGATCGCTAACTTCTTTGTCATTTACTACCGACTTAGGTAATTGAAATTTTTTGTTAAGAATCTTTTTCGCAAAGATTGCATACTCATCCACGCCACATGCATCAATACGATCTTTTAATGTTGGTACAATATCTGTAGTGATTACGCGTGAATCTGTTCGTGGATATGTTAGTACTTTATGTCGCTCATATAATTGTTGCATCGCACGTAAAGTTTGTTTCCCTGAAAAACCAAAAATACGGTTTGCATCACGTTGTAATTCTGTTAGATCATATAATTGGGAAGCGAATTGTTTCTTTTGTTTTTTCTCCACGGTACCAACACTCATTGCTTTACCATTTAATTTCTGAAGAAGTAGATTTGCCTTCTCTTTATCAAAAATACGTGTGTTGTTTTTCTCATCATGCCATCCAAGGGTCATGCCACTATTTGTTTTTAACTGGATGCCATAATATTTTTTTGGTCGAAAATTCCGAATTTCCTCCTCGCGCCTAGCAATGATTCCAAGTGTTGGTGTTTGCACACGACCAGCAGATAATTGTGCATTAAATTTAGTAGTTAATGCTCTTGTAGCATTCAGTCCAACATACCAATCAGCCTCAGAACGTGCGACAGCTGCTGCATATAAGTTTTCATATTGCTTACCTGGTTTTAGATTTTTAAACCCCTCACGAATAGCTTTATCCGTTACTGAAGAAATCCAAAGTCTTTTAATTGGTTTATTCACTTTAGCTTTTTCAATAATCCAACGTGCTACTAGTTCTCCCTCACGTGCACTATCCGTAGCCACGATTATATCGCCCACGTCAGAACGATTTAACTGCTTTTTTATAGAGTAGAATTGTTTACTAGTTTTCTTTATTGTCATTAGTTTTAACTTAGGAGGAATCATTGGTAGTTCTTCTAGTTTCCATGTCTTATATTTAACATCATAAGATTCAGGATCAGCAAGGGTAACTAGATGACCAAGCGCCCAAGTTATAATATATTCAGTACCTTCTAAATAACCATCACCTTTTTTGTGGCAGTTTAATACTCTTGCTATATCTCTTGCAACAGAAGGTTTTTCTGTTAATACAACACTTTTCTTCATGAAATTTCAAACATCCTTTCAGTACACATTCAATACAAGTATAGCATAAATGATAGGGTTGAATCCTTTGTAGCTATAGAGGTTAGTTCTAAATAAGATTTCAAAAGGTAAACAAAACCTATAATTCTACATTTAATGATAAATATTGAGGTTCTTCTATTTCAAGTGTATCATTAGAGTTGTACGATAATTGTTTTGAATATGAGGTGAACCTAATGATTATCGGTTATGTAAAAGGGGATTTTAAAAATAACAGTTCTAGTGAACAAATGAAAGAATTAAAAGATTTTGGATGTACTAAAATATATAAAGAAAAGCAATCAGTAAATCATTTGAAAAAACAAACTGTATATAAAAAAATGAGAAGTGAAATGTGCTCAGGTGACGTATTAGTTGTGCAGAATATGATGTGTTTGGGAAGAAACAAACAGGAAGTAATACAAGAATGGGAAGCATTTATCAAGGAGAAGATAGATGTAGTTATATTAAGAAACCCTGTTATTGATACTAGAAAATTCAAAGGGAAAAACAGTGATGAACAATATATAGCTAAAACAGTATTGTCACTATTGTCATGGATAGTGGATGAAGAACGAGAACGAATTCGTTCTGCCCAACAAGAAGGAATCAAAAATGCTAAAAAGCAAGGAAAATTTAGAGGGAGAAAGCGAAAGTATCATCCAGATGCGACTGGAAAAGATAAAGCCGTTTATGAAATGATTATTAATGAGTTAAGCTCAGGTACAAGTGTTATGGATATACATAGAAAAACTAGTGTAGCAAGAAGTACCATATATACAATCAAAAAGGAAGTTGAGAATTCAATTTAACCTTTTAAAAATAATAGAGGTAAGGTGAAATAAATGACTTATAATAACAAAAGTTTTGTTTCATTAGTTAAAGAAATAGATGCAGAATATAGAACGCAAAGAGACAGAGGTACTTTATTTGAGTTATTAGTTGTTACATATTTAAAGAATGAACCAATGTATAATCGTCTATTTGATGGAGTGTGGACATTATCTGAGGTTCCTGAAAAATACAATATCCCTAGAGTAGATACGGGCGTCGATTTAGTCGCAAGAAAAAGAGACACAGAAGAACTTGTAGCTGTTCAATGTAAGTATTATTCAAAAGATACAACTATTAGAAAAACACACATAGATTCATTTCTTAATGAAGTCGGTAAAAGCTATTATTCTGAAGGTTTGGTAGTTACAACTACTGACAAATGGACCGAAAATGCAGATCAAGCATTAACGAATAGAGATAAAAACATAATGCGTATATCATTAACAGATTTACAGGATAGTCAGGTTGATTGGTCGAATTATAGCTTTAATAAGCCACATCAAGTGGTGTTAACTGGTAAGAAAACCCCACGTACTCATCAATTTCCAGCTATAGAAGCTGTTATAAATGGCTTTGAACAAAATGACCGTGGAAAGTTAATAATGGCTCCTGGAACAGGTAAAACCTTCACATCAATGGCTATTGCTGAAGAAATGGCAAAGAAAAAAGAAGGCATGTTTAAAGTGCTTTATTTAGTTCCAAGCATACAATTACTATCACAAACCTTGAGAGCTTGGAATGCTGATATTAATTACAATATGGATTCCATTGCCGTTTGTTCTGATAGGAAGGTAACTAAAGAAAGAATTGGGACTGAAATTGAAGATATTGCTACTACAGATATTGGATACCCTGCAACTACTAATACGGAAAGGTTATTAGAATATCAGAATGCTATTAGGTTAAAGAAAGAAGAACCTGAGTTTTTAACTGTGTTTTCAACGTATCAATCTATTGATGTTATAAGCGATGCTCAAAAAGAAGGTTTTTTTGAATTTGATTTAATAGTTTGTGATGAAGCTCATCGTACAACAGGTTCTACAGAATTAAATCAAGAAGCATCAGCTTTCACGAAAGTACATAGTAATGACAACATTAGAGCTAATAAACGTCTTTATCAGACAGCCACACCTCGTGTATATGGTGAGGATGCAAAACAAAAAGCAGAAGAGAAATCTGTAATTATAGCCGATATGAATGACGAAGATACATATGGGCCTGAATTCTATAGGATAGGCTTTGGTGATGCTGTTCATCAAGGCATTTTAACCGATTATAAGGTTATGGTTTTAGGTGTTGAAGAAGATGCAATCGCACGACAATTTCAAAATATGTTAGCTTCTACAGAGTCAGGTTTAGCATTTGATGATATTACTAAGATTATCGGATGTTGGAATGGACTAGTAAAAAGGGATGGTAATTCCAATAAAACCTTAGGTGCTCCCATGAAAAGAGCAATAGCATTTACTGGAACTATTAAAGATTCTAAGATGATAACCGATATGTTTTCAACTGTCGTGGATGAATATCTATATAACAGTAGAGAATACACTAATCCATTCTCTATAGAGATTGAGCATGCAGATGGTTCTATGAACGCCATTGAAAAAAATGAAAAGATAAATTGGCTTAAAAGTGAAGTTCCTGATAATACATGTCGTGTACTGTCCAATGCACGCTTTTTAACTGAGGGGGTAGATATACCTGATTTAGATGCAATTATGTTTCTAAACCCAAGGCGTTCTAAAATTGATATAGCTCAAGCAGTTGGACGTGTTATGCGAAAAGCTGAAGGAAAAGATTACGGTTACGTTATCCTTCCAATAGGAATCCCTTCTGAGGCGGAAGCACACTCGATACTTAATAACAATGAAAAATATCAGGTTGTTTGGGAAATTTTAAACGCTCTCCGTTCGATAGACGAGCGATTCGATGCGACTATAAATAAATTAGAGTTAAACAAAAAGAAACCTAGCCAAATACAAGTTATTGGGGTTGGTGGCCCACCTGACGAGGAATTAGATCCTTATGAAGGTGGATCAGAACAATTAGAACTGGAACTCTCTGGGGAACATTTATCAGATTTAGAGCGTGCTATTTATGGTAGAATCGTTCAAAAAGTAGGTAATGTAAGGTATTGGGAACAATGGTCAGAAGATGTTGCTGAAATTGCTCAAAAGCATATAATGCGAATAAATGTGATGTTGGAAGACAAAAATAGTAGCACATATCATGAATTTCAGAAATTCATGAAAAGTATCCGTCATAATATAAATGATTCTATAAGTGAACAACAGGCGATAGAAATGTTGTCACAACATTTAATTACAAAACCTGTTTTCGAAGCATTATTTGAGTCTTATAGCTTCGTTAACAATAATCCTGTATCAACCTCGATGGAATCAATTTTAAGCATCTTAGACAAGCAAGGTTTATTAAAAGAGCAAGAACAATTAGAAGATTTTTATAAGAGTGTTCGCATAAGGGCAGAAGGCATTGATAATTTAAAGGCTAAACAAGAGATTATCATTCAGCTTTATAATAAATTTTTCAAAATTGGATTCAAGCAGACAACAGATCGATTAGGGATTGTTTTTACCCCTGTAGAAGTTGTAGATTTTATAATTCATTCGGTAGAAGATGTACTAAAAAAACATTTTGGAAAATCCATTGGCGATAAAGGCGTTCATATATTAGATCCATTCACAGGAACTGGAACGTTTATTGTTCGATTACTACAAAGTGGGTTAATTTCTAAAGAAAACTTATTGCACAAATACACCAGTGAATTACATGCTAACGAAATTGTCCTGTTAAGTTATTATATAGCTGCAATCACTAGCATTGCATTAATTATTACTAAAAATTAATAATTTTCTAAAGATACTGTATTTGGTTTTCAAGCAATAAAAAATCCTTTATAATGGTGGTAGGTAGTAAACCTATCCAAATCCAAAATAAAGGAAATCAGTATGGA
>JAPFDS010000031.1 GCA_026168805.1 Caryophanales bacterium
GTTGTGTTGTGACTTTAACTATACAAAAGAAAGGGCCTTTTTTCATGTGTTTTCCACATAATCTCATACAAATCCTGTATTTATATAATTTAAATTATATAAATAGTTCGTATGTTCCCCCACAAACATTTTACTCATACAAGTTTGGCATAAAAAGTACCCCTAAGATTAGCTCTTCAACTAATGTTAGGGGTACGTATATCTTGTTCACTGAATGTTATTCTACCGCAATAATATAAGAATAAATAGGTTGTTCACCATTATATATATCTAATTCAACATCATCTTCATATGTTTCTTCAACATAGTTTTCTAAGGCTTGAATTTCTTTTTTCTCTACATCTTCTCCATAAATAATCGTTATAATTTCATCATCTTCGCTTACTAAATCTTTTAATAACTTTTTTGTCACCGTTAAACGATTAGAGTCCGAAGCTTTAATCTTATCTTCTGCAATCCCCATGAAATTCCCTTTAGCAATCGTTAGCCCATCAATTTGAGTATCACGAACAGCATAGGTAACTTGTCCTGTTTTTACAAAACCTGCAGCTTCAGTCATTTGTTCTTTATTCGTCTGCAAATCCTCCTCAAGATTAAGTTCAAGGAGTGCACTTATTCCCTGAGGGATTGTTTTTGTAGGGACAACATCTACATGTTCTCCAGCTAGTTCTGCCGCTTGCTCAGCTGCCATTGTAATATTTTTGTTGTTCGGTAAAATTAATACTTGTTTCGCGTGAGCTTCTTCAATTGCATTTGTAATGTCTTGGGTACTTGGATTCATTGTTTGTCCACCTTCAATGACCACGCGAGCTCCTAGACTTTCAAACAATGCTTTCATACCTGATCCCATAGCAACCGTTACAACAGCAAAGTCAACGAGTTCTTTCGCCTGTGACTCTTGATGTGTAACCTTTTCACCTTCACCTACAATTGATGTATGTTGTTCACGCATATTTTCTATATCAATATTAACAAGCCGTCCATAATTCTGGCTCATTGTCATTACTTTACCTGGATATTCTGTATGAATATGTACTTTTACAACATCATCATCAGAAATAACGACGAGGGAATCACCGTTTTCACTTAATTCTTCTCGATAGTCATCTTCTGAAAATGGATGTTTGTCTAGTTTTTCTTGTTCAAACTTAACCATAAATTCGGTACAATACCCGTATACAATGTCCTCTGTATCCATAAAGTCTTGAGCAGATTTATGATGTTCAGCATTCACAAGCTCATCTATATTCGTTTCCTCAATATCCGCGACTGGAAGCTCTTCTCCCTTTAAAGAAGCAAGAAACCCTTCATAAATGGTCACAAGTCCTTGCCCGCCTGAATCTACTACGCCAACTTCTTTTAAAACTGGCAATAAATCAGGAGTACGCTTTAATGAAGCTTTAGCTTCATCTAGAACTTGTTCCATAAATGCGATAATATCATTTTCATTTTGCGCAAGCTCTACAGCTTTAGCACCAGAGTCTTTCGCTACAGTTAAAATCGTCCCCTCTACAGGTTTCATCACTGCTTTATATGCCGTTTCAACTCCACTATCAAAAGCATCAGCCATTTCTTTTGTTGTAACTGTTTCTTTTCCTTCAAACCCTTTTGCAAATCCCCTAAAAATTTGTGAAAGAATGACACCAGAGTTTCCCCTCGCTCCCATAAGAAGCCCTTTTGCAAAAGCTTGAGATGCAACAGATACGTCTTCGCTATTCGCTTTTTTAAGTTCGTTTACACCCGATGTCATTGACAAATTCATATTTGTCCCTGTATCCCCATCGGGAACTGGGAATACGTTCAATGCATCGATTGTTTTAGAATTATTCGTTAAATGCCTAGCGCCAGCCATAACCATTTCAGTAAAGATCGTTCCATCTAACGTCTGCATCGTCACCTTATTTCCTCCTTCAACATCACCTACATGCAGCGATTACTCCTTTGAAACACGAACACCTTGAATATAAACATTAATGGAGTCAACTGCTAATCCCAATGTTTGATTTAATGTATATTTTACCTTCGATTGTACGTTATTTGCTACTTCAGATATTTTTATTCCATAACTAACGATGATGTACATATCTACATGAAGGCGATCATCTTCTTGCCGAACAACAATTCCACGAGAGTAATTTTCTCTGCGTAAAATTTCAGCTAGACCGTCTCTTATTTGACTTTTAGATGCCATACCTACAATTCCATAACACTCCATTGCAGCTCCACCAGCGATCGTTGCCACCACTTCATTTGTTATGGTTACTTGACCATCATCTGTATTTAATTCAATGGACATTATTTTCCTCCTTCATCACTCATTATACTTATTAATAATATTGTACATGTAACGTGAAGAAAAAACGTTTTCAGTCTTTTGTAGCTTTTATACCTTATAAGAATGAACGATATTATCCGTTCTGTCAAGAGAAATTACGTAAAGCATTCTCATAAATGTGATTGCTTTAACTTTAAATATATGATAAATTAAACTAGTATGGAATGCGATAGATGCGTTTAAGTAGGAGGGATTCAATATGTCAAGAAAATGTGTAATCACTGGTCGATCAACTGGTTCAGGAAATAAACGTTCGCACGCGCTTAACTCTTCACGCCGTAAGTGGAAAGCGAATTTGCAAAAGGCACGTATTATGGTTGATGGAAAGCCACAACGTGTATATGTATCTGCACGTGCCCTTAAATCTGGTAAAGTGCAGCGTGTATAATCATTACACTCTTATTAAAAATATGTGTAAAAAAAGCATCCATTTAGATGGGTGCTTTTTTTTACACGTGAATGAATTTCATAATTGCACATCATAATCAAGAGTTCGTACAATCTAGAACAGATTGTACGCCCGCAATTGTTTCAACTACTTTTCTCTTTTGAATACATTAATAATCACTCGAACAAATCCTCCAAGAAACCTCGGGAGTTTAATAGTATAAAATTTCATGTTCCCCCTCCTCTTATACAAAAAAAGCTAATTCGTATATTGGTTGCGCGAATGTACGACGAATCTTTATTAGTATTAGTATGCGCACAACAAATAAAAAATAACCAATTTGTAAAAGAAGCTTGTTTTGCTCACGTAAGGGAGATGATTCACAAACTTGTGGATCTGTATAGTATGTAACTTATTGTTTTGCTGCAGTTTTAATGGCTTCAACCGCTTCTTTTCGATTTGCTTGATTATACACGGCACTTCCTGCCACCAAAATGTCTGCTCCTGCCTCTACACAACTTGCTGCAGTTTCAGGATTCACTCCGCCATCTACTTGAATAACATATGAATAATCATGCGCATTTCTCCACTGATCGAGTTGTTTGATTTTATCTAAACAACTTGGAATAAATGCTTGGCCGCCAAATCCTGGGTTTACGGTCATCACAAGAACTAAATCAACCATTGGAAGGATTTCCTGCAACACACTTACTGGAGTTGCTGGATTAATGACAACACCAGCTTGTACGCCTTCTGATTTAATGAGTTGAATCGTTCGATGTAAATGTACAGATGCCTCTTGGTGGACTGTAATAATATCTGCCCCCGCTTCAGCAAATGCCTGGATGTAATTATCTGGTTGTTCAATCATTAAATGCACATCTAGCGGAAGTTCTGTCAACGGACGAACTGCCTCAACAATCAGAGGTCCAATTGTTATATTCGGGACAAAATGTCCGTCCATCACATCAATATGAATATACTCTACTCCTGCTTCCTCTACTTCTTTTATTTCGGAACCTAGTTTTGCAAAATCAGCTGATAAAATCGAAGGTGCTATTTTAACCATTGTCTAATACCTCGGCTTTCTTTCTTGGATTTCTTGAATAAATTCTAAATAATGTTCATAGCGTTTTTTATGAATACCATTTTTTTCAACTGCATGTTTCACTGCACATTGTGGTTCGTTTATATGCAAACATCCTCTGAATTTACATTCGGGAGATCTTGTTCTCATCTCTGGGAATGCATCAGACAACTCGTTTGCTTCAATACCATCAAATTGTACAACACTAAAACCAGGTGTATCTGCAACAAGTCCTCCAGCGATTGGTAGTAACTCTACATGCCGTGTTGTATGCTTTCCCCGGCCTAGACTTTTGGATATTTCATCCGTTTTGATCGTTAAGGTGTCATCAATCGCATTTAGTAAAGAAGATTTCCCAACACCTGACTGCCCAATAATCACAGACACACTGTCTTTAAAATGTGCACGAATAGACTGTGATGCATCTTCTGTAAGATCGAGCGTGGATACCATGAGAACTTCGTAACCAATTTCTTCATAAATTGTTTTCCATTGTTCTACTTCCTCACGCTCTACTTCTGTTAACAAATCCTTTTTTGTCATATAAATGATTGGTTTAATGAACTTTGATTCTAAAAACACCAAAAATCGGTCGAGCAAAAGGGAACTAAAGGCCGGTTCTTGTGTAGATGTCACGACTAGCGCTTGATCTATATTCGCAATTGGTGGACGTTGTAATTCATTTGCTCTTTTTTCAATATCTTTAATATATCCCTCGTCATTTTCATCAATTTGAAAGGAGACAAAATCACCTACAAGAGGGGAACGTTTTTGTTTTCTAAATACGCCACGCCCCCTACATTGGTAGACAGTTCCGTCAGAGTTTACGTAATAAAATCCACTAATCGCCTTTACAATCCGACCTTTTTTCATAGATTAACACCTTCTCTATTATGGTATTTCTTTTTCGATAATCGTTTCACCGTCTCGTTCAACACGATATTCAGCCGTATCCCCCTCTTCGATGATTAACGTGATGGAGTATTCTTTATCATCCGTAATCGTTTCTTGTTTATATACGTCCTCAATATTATTATTCATGTCTTTTACATAAATAGTTACTGTTTGAGGCTCGTTCTCTTGTTCTTCCTCATCTTCATCATCAGGTTCGTTTGTATAAGCAACTGAGAATGAAACTGTATGAGGTTCAGGTGGCTTTTCTTCGGGTCCAATCGAAACAGATACATGAACCGTTGACCCTTCTTTCACGTCAGCATTTGAACCTGGATCTTGCTTGACAATCAATCCTTTTTCAACACTATCTGAATGCACTTCTTCTGTAGATAATGTTAGTCCTCTTTCGTCTGCATATGACTCTGCATCAGACAAGGATGATCCGACTAAATCTTTTAGTTGAAAGGTCTCAGGGCCGATGCTTACTTCAAAAATCACCCGTGTCTCACTCGGCACTACCTGTTCATCATGACCTGGTTGCACTTGAGCTATTATTTCACCTTCAGGTTTATCTGAATGTTTGTCGTATCGATGTATATCTGTATATCCTTTATCCTCTAGTAATCGTTTCGCCTGTTCGAAATCATGTCCTACATAATTATCAAACGCTACTGTTTCTTTCCCGTCACTTACATATACTGTAACAGTTGATTCTTCTTTCACTGTTCTGCCTTCTTTTGGATCCGTTTTAACAACATTTCCTTCTTCTATATCTTCATCAAATATACTTTCTTCTTCTACTACTAAATTCAGTTCTTCTAGTTCTTTAATGGCTTCTTCTACTGGGTCATCAATGACGTCTGGTACTGTTACATCTTTTAATTTGAACAGAGAAGGAAGTACGAACAATGCAAGAACGATGGATAGAATGACTATAAAAAGACCAATGCCAATCCATAACCATTTCTTCTTTTTACCTTTCTTCTGCTTGTCTTTTTTCTTCCCTTTACTACCACTTGTGCCTGTTGGTTTTTCGGTCTCTTCTTGATTAGAATCCATCCGAATCGTTTCTGCATCCGTGCGGTGAACCATCGTTTCCTCGTTGTTATCTGCTTGTATATGATCATCTGTAATGACCGGGATTGCTTTCGTTTCTTCACCTGCTTCAACAGGTGGAGAAAATTTCGGCTCATGGATGACATTTGGATCAAGTGCATGTTCTAATGCATGATACATTTCTGTTACATCCATAAAACGATGAAATGGATCCTTCGCCATCGCTTGTAAGACAATATTTTCAACACTCTGAGGAATCTCTGGATGAATAGCACGGACTGATGGTGGTTCACTTTGCAAATGCTTCAATGCAATCGACACAGGAGACTGTCCTGAAAAAGGTAGTTTGCCAGTTAATAATTCAAAAAAGACAATTCCTAAAGAATATATATCTGACTTTTTAGTTGCAATACCCCCACGTGCTTGTTCTGGGGATAGGTAATGGACAGAACCTAGAATAGAGTTTGTTCTCGTTAAAGATGTTGCACTTAATGCCACAGCAATACCAAAGTCAGTTACTTTCACTTGACCATTTTTATCCATTAAAATATTTTGTGGTTTTATATCCCTATGTACTAATTCATTCGCATGTGCATGCGTAATTGCCGAAGAAACTTGTTGCATAATACGGATAGATTCTTCCACATCTATTGGACCATATCGTTGAATATATTCTTTAAGTGTCAGTCCATCTACATATTCCATGGCCATATATAGAATATGCTCTTCTTCTCCTACATCATAGATGTTTACTATATTCCGGTGAGTCAAACTAGTTGCTGCTTGCGCTTCTCGATGAAACCTTTCGATAAATTCTTCATCATTCGCATACTCTAACCTGAGTACTTTCACAGCAACATCTCGCTCTAAAATGGTGTCGGTTGCTAAATAAACATTGGCCATTCCACCGCCGCCAATTGTTTTTTTAATTAGATACCGCTCATCAAGCAAGTGTCCTTCTAACATGTTTCCTCACCTTCTTCCAACTTTTCCTTGTTATCAATAAGGATGAGAGTGATATTATCTTCTCCACCACGCTCATTTGCTAGGTCTACCATTTGTGTAGCAATTTCCTCGATTGCTTCATGTGTATTCATAAAAGTTTCAATTTCTTCATCAGATAGTTTATCCGTTAATCCGTCTGTACAAAGTAATACACGCTCATTTTCTTCAATGGTTAATGTGCGATAGTCTGCTTGAACAGCATGCTGTGTTCCAAGCGCTTTTAAAACAACATTTTTTCTTGGATGATGGTGAGCCTCTTGTTTTGAAATTTCTCCAGAACGAATGAGTTCATTCACTAACGAATGATCTTCTGTAATTTGCGTAAGATTCTTTTCATGTAAAGTATAACATCTGCTATCACCTATATGAGCAACCGTTATAAATTCATTTGTCATAATGGTGATTACAATGGTCGTTCCCATACCTTCACATTCTTTTACCTCTGTTGCTCGTATATACATCTTTTCATTGACAGTTCTTAATGTTTCGACAAGCCATTGCTCAGCTTCATGGGGTGATAAATCATTTGGTATACTTTCCCATCCTTCTTTCACCATAGAGACCGCCATAGAACTCGCGACGTCACCCGCTTGGTGCCCACCCATTCCGTCTGCAATAACGGCTAATAATTGATCGGATTGATTAAAAAATATCCCCCCAGCATCTTCATTTAGGGAGCGAACTTGTCCTTGATCTGTTAAAAACCGAGCATTCATTTCATCACCTCATCCAAAAGATTCACTTTTAACTCGTTTATTCATTCCACGATCATGAAATATACAGCATTCTTTATTAAAGAATACACGAATTTGCTTCATCAAAATGATATAGTTTTATCTTCCTTATTACAAATATTACCTTCCAATTAACTCTTAAATACTTCTCCAACGTTAAGTCGATCGGATGACCCACGTAAATAATCTTGTGTAAGCATTTTACGACTACCAGCGGGTTGGATCTCTACTAACTCGACGGCTTTCCCATCTCCACAAGCAACGATAATGGTATGTTCGTCCGTATGCTCGACAATTTCTCCAGGACTTCCACTAACATTTTTGTCCATAAGATTTGCTTGCCATAGCTTTATTTGTTGATCTGCTAGTTTCGAGTAAGCCACTGGCCATGGATTGAGTCCTCTTATATGGTTGTATACCTCTAAACTATCTTTTGTCCAATCAATCTTTTCTAATTCGCGACGGATATTTGGAGCAAAGGTAGCTTCTTCTTCAACTTGTTTAGTAGGTTGAATCGTTTCATCAAATATGTTTGGTAAAGTCTCTTTTAAAAGTTCGGCGCCAACGACAGATAATTTATCATGTAAACTACCAACCGTATCTGTATGGTCAATTTGCACCTCTTTTTGTGAAATCATATCCCCTGCATCAAGCTGTTCTACCATGTACATAATGGTAATACCTGTTTTGTCTTTCCCTTGTAAGATCGCATAATGGATCGGAGCGCCACCTCGTAATTGAGGTAATAACGATGCGTGTACATTTACACTACCAAAGCCGGGAGTCTCTAATAGTTCTTTCGGTAAAATTTGGCCGTATGCAACTGTCACAATGAGATCTGGTTTTGCTTCTATGATTGGTTGGTAATCTAACCTAATATTCTCTGGTTGAAAAACAGGTATATGATGTTTTTCTGCTTCTGTTTTTACCGGAGGCGGTGTCAAAATTCTTTTACGACCAACCGGACGGTCTGGTTGTGTAACAACTAAAGCAATCTCATAGGGTGATTCAATGATTGTTTGAAGTACAGGTACAGCAAAATCAGGCGTTCCCATAAAAACAATTCGTTTCATTATAATCCTTCTCTCTACATTAAGTGGTATGGTTGCATATCAATGAATATGCTTAAGTCTTTTTTCTGTAACTCATCTTTAAACGTATCAAACACGTTCTGGATCCCCTGCATTAAATGAGGTTCGTGACGGAATTTAATCATACATTGATAACGATATTTGTTTTTTATACGTGTAATGGGTGATGGAGTTGGTCCTAAGATTATTGTATTTGAACTGACGTAGTTGGAGACTGTTTGGACAATTTGGTCTGTAATTTGCATACATACGGATACATTCGAATGCATGACTGTAAATAGCGCTAAATAAACATATGGAGGATACTTAAATGTCCGTCGCATGTTCATTTCATGCTCATAAAATGCTAAGTAATTATAATCCTTTGCAAACTCAACACTATAATGTTCCGGAGTATATGTCTGAACAATTACTTCTCCGTCCAACTCATGTCTTCCTGCACGCCCACTCACTTGTGTTAACAATTGAAATGTTTTTTCTGATGAACGGAAGTCAGGTATATGCAACATGGAATCAGCAGCTAACACTCCAACAAGCGTTACATTTGGAAAATCCAATCCCTTTGCAATCATTTGTGTTCCAAGCAATACGTCCGCTTCTTGATTCGCAAACTGATCTAATAACTTTTCATGAGATCCTTTTCTACGGGTTGTATCAACATCCATTCGAATCACACGTATATCTGGAAATGTTTTAACTAACTCCTCTTGCACACGTTCAGTTCCCGTTCCAAAGAAACGTATGGCGTCACTTGTACATGCGGGACATGCATGAGGTACATTTGTCTCATATGTGCAGTAGTGACATTTCATTTTATTTCTTCCTTTATGATAGGTAAGAGAAATATCACAATGCGGACATTCGCATACATGGCCACAATCTCTACACATCAAAAATGTAGAAAAACCTCTGCGATTTAATAGTAATACAATTTGCTCGCCTTTTTCGATGCGCTCCCTCATGTTGTCTTGTAAATCTGTCGAAAACATCGTTCGGTTTCCTTTATGAAGCTCAGTCCGCATATCGACAACCTTTACATGAGGCATCGGACGTTTATTTGTTCGTTCAGTTAATGTAGCTAACGTGTACACCCCTTTACTTGCTCGTGCAAACGATTCTAAAGAAGGTGTTGCACTCCCTAACACAACAGGTGCTTGGTGTGTTTTACCACGTTCAATCGCTACATCTCTAGCGTGATATCTTGGCTGATCTTCTTGCTTATATGTTAATTCATGTTCTTCATCAATGATAATAATGCCAATGTTTTCAAACGGTGCAAAGATTGCTGAGCGTGCCCCAACAACTACTTGCACTTCTTTTCGTTGTACTTTACGCCATTCATCATACTTCTCACCCATTGATAAGGCACTATGCATAACGGCTACTTGAGAACCAAAGCGCTCTTTAAATCGTTTAACCATTTGCGGTGTGAGTGCAATTTCTGGAACGAGGACGATTGCTTCTTTCCCTTGATTGATCACTTGTTTAATTGCCTGTAAATATATTTCTGTTTTACCACTGCCTGTAACACCATGAACTAAAACGACATCATGTTCATGATTGTCAATAGAAGAACGAATTGGAACCATTGCTTGTTCTTGTTCTGTTGTAAGTTGTAAATCTGATGTTCGTTCAAATGAGTGGTCCTCATAAGGGTCCCTCATCACTTCTCGATGTTCTTCTTGAAGAATTCCCTTATCTATTAACGTTTTAATCGTTTGTCTTGATGTATTGGTTTTATGTATAAGTACTTGTTGTTGCACGGGTTGTTCATCATTTATAAAATAATGTAAAATTTCCTTTTGACGATGTGCGCGAGTAGATAATGCATCATTCTCTTTTTGTAACGCTTTGCCTAGTATGATTGGCGATATCCATGTTTCAAACTTTTTAGTTATATTTGATTCCACGAGATAATTTACTTTAACTGCTTCATCTTTAATAGCATTTTGGACATGAATATATTGAATTTCTGACGCTTCTAATTCTTCAAATGAGATCACTTGTTTATCCCCAAATACATGCTCTAAAGCAGGATAAAGTTCCTCGTCAGATAAACGAACAAGCTCTTTTTTATATGTAGACTTAAGCACTTGTGGCAACATTGCTTGAAATGCAGTGATATATAAACAGAACGTTGTTTCTGCTAGCCATTTTCCAAGATCAAGTAGCTCTTTTGTCAGTACAGGCATGAGGTCCAATACTTGTATGATGTTGCGGACTCTTTTTACTTCTGTGTGATTGGTCAATTCCACAACAAAGCCAGTGATTTTTCTTTTGCCAAAAGGTATCACTACTCGCATACCTGGTTGAATCATCTGTTGAAATTGCTCTGGTATTTGGTAGTCAAATGTTTGGTTAATTGCAGATGAGGGTACATCGACAATTACTTTTGCAATATTCACTACTTGTCATCCTTTTTAGTTAAATCGGTTGCAATTTGCTTTAAAATAGAGTTCGCTATCCCCTCTTTGGAATCAAGACCAAACGGGATTTTTTGATGATCTTTTGTGATATATGTCACGATATTTGTATCCCCTCCAAAACCTGCACCTTCTTCGCTCACATCGTTCACAACAATTGCGTCTAAATGTTTACGTTTGATTTTATCAATTCCGTGTGTAATCGGATCGGTCGTTTCGGCGGCAAACCCTACAAGAAATTGGTTCGTCTTTTGTTCACCTAACGTTTGTAAAATATCGATGGTTCTTTCGAATTCAATAGACAAGTCGCTAGAGTTCTTTTTCATCTTTTCCGTATGGGCTACTTTTGGTCGATAATCGGCGACCGCTGCCGCTTTAATAACAATGTCGGCTGTTGAAAAACGCTCATGTATTGCCTCATACATTTCCTGAGCAGACGTAACGTCTATTCGTTCAATGGAGTTGTTTTGTAACCGCTGATTCACTGGTCCGGCAACAAGCGTAACGTCTGCGCCTAATTCTGCTGCTTTCTCAGCGAGTGCAAAACCCATTTTTCCTGTTGAATGATTCGTAAAATAACGAACTGGATCAACTGATTCGATCGTCGGTCCAGCTGAAATAAGAATTCGTTTATGGTTCAAAAGCTGTTTTTGGTTTATTTGATTTTCGATCACTTGAATGATTGTTTGAGGTTCTTCTAAGCGACCCTTCCCTACATATCCACACGCTAAATAACCTGCTCCAGGTTCGATAAATTTATAGCCCCATTCGGTCAATTGAAGCATGTTTTTAATGACGGCTGGGTGGTCATACATATGCACATTCATTGCGGGTGCAATATATATAGGCGCCTTCGTTGCTAGTAATGTGGTAGGAAGCATTGTATCTGCTAAACCATTTGCAAGCACACCAATGATATGTGCTGTTGCTGGTGCAATGACACAAAGATCTGCCCAGTCAGCAAGGTCGATATGGGCAATTTTTTCGGGGTCTTTTTCGTCAAAAGTATCCGTATACACAGGATTCTGAGACAAGGCTTGAAATGTTAGTGGAGAAACAAACTTTGTTGCACTTTCAGTCATCAACACTTTCACATGAGCACCGCGTTGGGTTAACTTACTTACAAGGTCACATGCTTTGTAAACAGCAATACCACCCGACACACATACGAGGATGTTTTTATCTTGTACCATCAAAATAACTCCTTTGTGAATTTCATTTTCAATGATTCGAAGAGTGATGTACATCTAGGAATGAACTGCCAACGGTTTTGTTTAACCGGTGGCAGCACTCCCCCTTGATTAATCTTTTTTTACATGTAATTTACCAGCTTGAATTTCTTCTAAAGCTATGCCTACAAACTTATTAGATTTTGGGTTCTCAATAAGTGGTTGTCCCTCTTCTAATAACTCGCGCGCTCTTGTTGCAGAAATGGATACAAGCGTGTACTTGGATGGAATTTTTTTTTGTAAAGAATCAATGGATGGTTCTAACATATTATTCTACCTCCAGTAATTGTTTATATTGTTTTGCAACACGTTCTCTTTTACAGTGTTCACTTTGGATGATTGATTTAATCTTGTCCACCGCATGATGTACATTATCATTGACGACAACATAATCATACTCTTCCATCATTTCTATTTCTTTTCTTGCTTCACTCAAACGATCTAACACAAGTTGTTCTGACTCTGTACCACGTCTTAAGATACGTGTTTTAAGATCTTCTAAACTTGGTGGCAATAAAAAGATAAAAATACCTTTTTCATAGTTTTGCTTTACTTGCAGTGCACCTTGAACTTCTATTTCCAAAAAGACATCATGTCCTAATGATAACATATTTTCAACATATTCTTTAGGTGTACCATAGTAATTATTAACATATTGAGCGTGTTCAATAAAAGCATCCTTTTTTATGAGGTCTTTAAAATGCTCTCTTGAACGATAAAAGTAATCAATACCATCTTTTTCACCAATTCTCGGTTCTCTTGTTGTCATAGATATAGAATACTTGAGATTGGGATCTTGGTTAAATAACTGTTTACGTACAGTTCCTTTTCCTACTCCTGATGGCCCAGAAAGAATAAATAGAATACCTTGTTCTTTCACACCGTTCCCTCCTACCTACTCTTCAGCTAATTCATCATGACTAACGACACGTTGTCCAACCGTTTCTGGTTGTACAGCTGATAATACAACATGATCACTATCAGTTATAATCACTGCACGTGTACGTCTTCCATATGTTGCATCAACTAACTTATTATTGTCTCTAGCTACTGTAACAATTCGTTTGATTGGAGCTGACTCAGGTGAAACGATTGAAATAACTCGGCTAGCAGAAACAACATTTCCAAAACCTATGTTTATAAGTTGTAATCCCATTCGAACATCCCCCTTACTCGAACTGTGAAGCACGTAATGAAGTAACCCATGCAAAAAGCGAGAAACATTTAAAGTATTTTTCTTGCCTTTTACCTAATGATAACACGTATGATGGATTCATTATTATTCCCAAGTATCTCGGCAACTTTTATGAAACGAACGTGTTTATCTTTATATTACTCCACTTTTTACAATTATACACATGTTTCCATAACTTATCTATCATATTACAAAAATGCCGAATAAGAAAGCATTTGCTATCAAAGCACAACAAACAAAACAATCACGTCTCTACAATAGAAAAATGTATTGTAAAGACGTGACAATTCTGTGAGTGTTATTTATTTTTTCGAAACTCCAAAAAACACAGTCGGAATGATACTAAGAGCCGTGATAAACATCCATTCAAACCAATTGAGTGGCACTGTGTGAAAGATCACTTGTAAGAACGGAGAGTATATAACGACAACTAGTAACAAAAACGATATAATTACTGCACCTATTAAATAAAAGTTTCCAAATGGATTTCTTGAAAAAATCGATTTTTCAGAGCGGCAATCAAACACATGGATTAATTGGGTCATCACTAGAGTTGAAAACGCATGTGTTCTACTTACATCCAAATCTCCATTGGTGAAATGATATGCTGTCATAAATGCGATTAATGAAACAGCTCCAATGAGAATTCCTCTACTAATAATTTTAAAACCAAGTCCATGAGCAAAAATCCCTTCATTTGCATCACGGGGCTTTTTGGACATCACGTTTTTTTCAGGTTTGTCCAATCCGAGAGCCATTGCAGGTAAACCATCTGTTACTAAGTTTACCCATAAAATTTGAACGGGTATGAGTGGCAATGGATATCCTAGTAAGATGGCAAATAACATGACTAATATTTCACCCACATTTGATGCAAGTAAGTATCGGATAAATTTACGAATGTTTTCATAAATGTTTCTCCCTTCACGAATAGCATCTTTGATCGTCGTGAAGTTATCGTCCATTAAGATGAGTGACGAAGCTTCTCTTGTTACATCTGTTCCTGTTCGTCCCATACTGATACCGATATCACTCGCTTTAATTGCCGGTGCATCATTAATTCCGTCTCCAGTCATCGCAACAATGTGTCCTTTTGCTTGAAATGCCTCAACAATTCGTAGTTTATGGGCAGGCGATACACGAGCGAATACGGCAATTTCTTCGATTTGATCTGTCAGCTCTACTTGACTCATTTGTTCAATGTCACGGCCCTCCATGACTCTCGATTGCTCGTCTAATAAACCGATGTCCTCTGAAATTGCTGTCGCTGTACTCACGTGATCTCCCGTAATCATGACTGTTTTTATACCTGCCTTTTTACACTGTTCAATTGCAGGAGCTACTTCTTCTCGAGGTGGATCAATCATTCCGACAAGACCTACGAAGGTCAAATCTTGTTCAATCATTGGGTCATCAAGTAAGACGTCTTTATGCAAAGGTTTTACACAAATAGCTAAGGTCCTTAGCGCTTGTTTCGCCATTTTTTCAACTTCATTATGGAGACCTGCTTCATCTGTCAACTTGCTAGACAATGAATCCTTCAACTGGAAAGTTGACCGCGGAATTAATATTTCAGGCGCTCCTTTCGTAATGAGAAATCGACGTTTATGCGCATCTTCTACAATTAGAGTCATTCTTCTCCTGGTAGATTCAAAGGGATATTCTTTAATAATGCGATATTGCTTTCCTTCCGCTTCCGTTAGACCTAGTTTTCGAGCTGCAATGAGCAATGCTCCATCCGTGGGATCGCCATCTATAATATACTTTCCTTGATGAACGCCTAAAGACGCATCATTACAAATCATTGCATATAAAAGTAAGTTTTCTAAAGAAGGAAATGTTCGGTCAATGATTTGATGATCACTATAGAAACTTCCTTCTGAATCATTCCCTGCTCCAGTCACATCGATGATTTTCCCATTGACATATAATTGTTGTACTGTCATCATATTTTGTGTAATTGTACCAGTCTTATCAGAGCAAATAACTGAAGCACAACCTAATGTTTCCACAGCAGATAATTTTCGGATCACTGCTTTTTTTCGAATCATTCTTTGTACACCTAACGATAAAGCAACCGTAACAATGGCTGGTAGTCCTTCTGGGATGGCCGCTACAGCGAGTGAGACACCTGCTAAAAACATCTCATACGTGGGATTCCCTTGAACAATCCCAATACCAACAACAAGAGCAGTTAATAAGAGTACCGCAACAATGAGTACTTTCCCTAGTTCACCTAGTCGACGTTCTAGTGGTGTTGCTATCTTTTTAGTATGTGTCATTAATGAAGCGATTTGTCCCATCATCGTATCCATTCCAACCGCTACAACAATGGCTTCTCCGGACCCTCTTGTGACCAGTGTTCCTTTGAATGCCATATTTGCCTGTTCTTGTGGCTCTATATGGTCTCCTTGAATGGCGGTAGCATGTTTCGTGACTGGTATAGACTCACCTGTAATTGCTGACTCTTCTGTTTCAATTCCTTTCGTTTGAATTAAACGTACATCAGCAGGTACGCGATCTCCTGATTGCAAACGGATAATATCTCCTGCAACTATTTCAGTTGCATCGACCTTTATCCATTTAGACTCCCTTAAAACAGAGGCTTTCGGAGCAGCTAGTTGTTTTAACTTTTCTAGGGATGATTCTGCCTTCTGTTCTTGAAAAAATCCAATACATCCATTCAAAATAACAATGATCATGATAGCTGTAGCGTCAATCATTTCTCCTAATAAGCCAGCAACAAGGGCTGCAGCAAATAAAATAAGTACCATTACATCTTGAAATTGAACCATAAACAAGTATATACGTGAAACCTTTTTTTCTTCTTCAATTTGATTTTGACCAAATTGTTTTTGGCGTGTTTTTACTTGTTTGTGCAATAGCCCATTCTTCGTATTCACATGAAGTGTGTTTTCAATTTGTTCAATATCGTACTGATACCAATTCATCTTTATATCCCCCACCTGTATACAGCTTGTCTATTTAAATTTTGTAGACGAGTTCTCTGTATCGATATATATGCAGGTTGACCCAAAAAGATGCTATAATATATTTTGAGGTGATTGTATGGCATTTGACGGAATCGTAACAAAAGCAATTACAGAAGAATTAAGCGACCAGTTAATCAATGGGCGCATTACAAAAATTCACCAACCAACAGACACTGAACTGATACTAACGGTTCGTAATAACCGTACAAACTTTTCTCTATTATTTTCAACCCATCCATCCTATGCAAGATTTCATATCACGACAGAAACATTTCAAAACCCTTCTGAGCCACCAATGTTTTGTATGCATATGCGAAAACATTTGCAAGGTGGGGTCATTGAAGCAATTAAACAAGAATCACTCGAACGAATTATTACATTTCATATTCAATCAAGAAATGAATTTGGTGATCGAACTACGCTTTATTTAGTGATGGAGCTCATGGGGAGACATAGTAATGTACTTCTTTTAAATGAAACAAAAGATACAATCATAGATTGTATGAAACATATTCCTAGTTTTCAAAATAGACATCGAACAATTTTACCTGGACATGCGTACATTTTTCCTCCAGATCAAAATAAATTACATCCTTTAAAAATTGATGCAGAAAGCTTCATCCGAACGATTGATTTTAATGCGGGTAAACTGGACCGTCAAATCGTGCAATCGTTAGAAGGTTTTTCCCCTCTTCTTGCAACTGAATTAGTCAATCGTGCACATTTAGGGAATGTGGATGCTTATAAGCAAGCATTCGAAGAAATCCAACATGAAATTAAAGATGGACATTATGTACCGGCCATTTATGAAAATAAACGCGAAGACTTTCATGTCATTCAGTTAAAGAACTTTAAAGGGGAACAACAAAAATTTACTCATGCAAATGAGTTAATTGATGCATTTTTCACTGGAAAAGCTGAAAGAGATCGTGTCAAACAACGTGCTCATGATATAGAACGACTCATTCGAAATGAATTGAAAAAGAATCAACGGAAAAAAGTAATTCATGAAAGAACGTTAAAAAGGTCTAAAAAAGCGGCGTCCTATCAAAAGCAAGGCGAACTTTTAACAGCACATTTACATCTTGTGAACATGGGGGATGCATCAATCGTCGTAACAGATTATTATGATCCAGAACAAGGTGAAATCACAATTCCACTTGCGACAGATCAAACACCAAGTGAAAATGCTCAAGCGTTGTTTAAAAGATATCGAAAATTAGAACGTTCAAAAACGAATGCAGCTAAAGAACTTCGTAAAACTAAAGCAGAAATCGTCTATTTAGAAGATCTTTTACATACGATCTCCATCGCAAGGGAAGAAGATATAGAGGAAATTCGCGACGAACTTCGTGAAGGTGGGTATATTCGTAAACAATCCCATCGAAAACGTAAAAAGAAACAAAAGCCTCGTCCTGAACAGTTCATGTCTTCGGACGGAACAATGATTTACGTAGGTAAGAACAACAAACAAAATGACTACGTTACCCAAACGTTAGCGCAACGGAATGATACGTGGCTTCACACGAAAGATATACCTGGTTCACATGTTGTGATCCGGTCTAATGATCCATCTGAAGAAACCATTCATGAAGCCGCTATTCTTGCTGCATATTTTAGTCGCGCCCAACAATCTGAGTCCGTTCCTGTCGATTTTACAAAAGTACGTCACGTTCGGAAGCCAAACGGTGCAAAGCCGGGTTTTGTTATTTATGAACAAGAGCAAACGCTTTTTGTTACACCTGATCTTGCACTTGTACAAAAGCTAAAACATGTAAACAAGCATTAATCGGATCGTGAATTTCATCATTCAAAAACGTTATCCCTTCATGATGTAGTTGCCATTTATAACTATATCGTGAAGGGATAATTTATGTTAAGACACATAATTTGTTTGTAATAAAACCTCGATAAAATGATCGACTTGTGGGAGGAGCCTGTCACCTTCTTGAAAACATACCCACGTTGTCCGGGTGACTGGCTTGCCTTTGACGATGAGCGGTAGGTGTGGATAAGATTCCAACATTGGTTCTGCAACACTCTTTGGAAGAACGGCCATTCCTAATCCTTCTTTCATGAACTGTTTACACGTTTCAATTTGATCTAATGTAATAGAGGTTTGCGGTTTAATAAATGTTTGGTTGCTTAACCACTGGTCTACTACCTCATGCATACTGTCATCACTGTTGAATGAAAGTAATGGACGTTCCTTTATTTCATCTTTTGGGAATGATTCTGTGTCGAGTATATAAAGTGGGTCCTCAAACAGTTTCATACATGTACTATCTCTCAACCGTTCGCCCCGAATGATACATACATTATACTCATGGTGATTTTTCTCAATCTCTTCACTAATTCCAGTAACGAGATCGACAGACACACGTGGATATGTTTTTGTATAAGACGCTAATATAGAAGGTAAGTAGCGCTGACTAATAAGCGAGGAACAAGCGATTGAAAGAGTTCCTTGTACGACATTACTTGTTTGGGTTAATTCATTTTTCAATTCATTTTCACGAGATAAAACTTCCGAAGCATGTGTTAAAATAATTTCACCACTTGGGGTAGTTATTAATTTTTTCTGCGTTCGAATAAATATTTGTACCCCAAAATAGTCCTCTATATATTTAAGCCGTTGGGATACTGCTGGTTGAGAAATTAAAACAGCTTTTGCTGTTCCTCTAATCGTACCAATATCAGCCAATTTTATCAGTAACTCATAATCATCTATTTTGATCATTTACGTACCCCTCTCATCGATTCCATCACTACTAGTATAGTACCAATGATTCAATCGCACAAAAAAACGACTACAAAAGTAGTCGTTTTACCCATCAATTGTCGCTCTCCACTGAATCAATGTTTCTTTTTCATTTTTCGTTATTTGCTCTTTCTCCTCAAGTAAGTTTGCTAACGAGTCATAATTCGTAATCGTTTCATGCTTGAAATCTGCCTCTTTAAATGCTTTTTCAGCTTTCTTTAAACCATATGTAAAGATTGCGAACACCCCTAATACATGTGCGCCGACTTCTTCAAGTCCTTTCGCTGCTTGGATGGCTGAACCCCCTGTAGAAATAAGGTCTTCGATAACAATTACGCGCTGGTTCGGTTGGATTTCACCTTCTATTTTGTTTTGTTTCCCATGTCCTTTTGCTGAAGAACGCACGTAAACGAGCGGTAAATCAAGTGCATCCGCTAACCAGGCCGCATGCGGGATCCCTGCTGTTGCACATCCTGCAATCACATCTGGTTTTTCGTCCATTGCTTCTATTTTGTCCATAAATGCCTTTGTTATTTTTTTACGTACGGATGGTGCCGAGATTGTGAGACGGTTGTCACAATAAATGGGTGATTTCAAACCTGAAGTCCAGGTGAAATATTCTTTTGTATTGATTTGGACAGCCTGAATACGTAATAAGTCTTCTGTCACTTCGTTACATAATGTCATTTTTCCACTCCTTTAAAGCTGTATTATAAGCTTCTTTAGGGTCTTTAGCGTTTGTAATGCTTCGACCAATCACTAAAATGTCTGCTTCTTTCTTTTTCGCTTCGGCAGGTGTGGCTGTTCTTACTTGATCATTTGCATCAGAATTTGCTAAACGGATACCCGGTGTAACTGTTAAAAATGATGGTCCACACAATTCCTTAATCAATTCCGCTTCATGAGCTGAACAAACAACACCATCCACACCACTTTGCATGGCTAAAGTTGCCAAGTGACCCACTTGCTTATGTAAGGATTCTTTAATATTTAAATCCTTCTTCATAACCTTTTCATCCATGGACGTTAGCATCGTAACAGCAAGTAATGCTGGACTTTCATTGCTACTACCTGCAAGCAATCCTTCTTTTGCACGTTGCATCATTTCTACTCCACCAAGTGCATGGACATTTACCATATCTACTTCAAGCGCTGCTATATTTTTCATTGTACGATATACCGTTGTAGGAATATCGTGTAACTTTAAATCTAAAAAAATTGGATGCGATTGATTTTGTAGTTCTGTAATGAAAGCTGGTCCTTCCTTATAAAAAAGTTCCATGCCCACTTTCACTGGTACATTCTTTAACTCATTTACTTTTAAAAAATGTAGCGCCTCTTCTCCAGTAGCGAAATCTAATGCAATATACATCGAATCCATTTATATGTGCCCCTTCCCAACAATGTCTTCTACATTGGTAAAACCGTATTTTTGAATGACTTCAGGTAATTGTTCAATGATATCTATACAAATAAGTGGATTTTGAAAATGCTCTGTACCAATCGCCACTGCACTTGCACCTGCTAAAAGGAATTCAATTACATCCTCTGCCGTGCGAATGCCACCCATTCCAATAATAGGAATAGACACTTGTTTATACACTTCGTAAATCATCCGAATAGCTACAGGTTTGATCGCTGCTCCAGATAATCCACCTGTTTGATTCGCTATAATTGGACGGCGCTGGTCAAGATTAATTTGCATCCCTGTAAGTGTATTGATCATCGATAAACCATCTGCGCCTGCTTCTTCTACTGCTTGAGCCATTGCGACAATGTTTGTTACATTCGGTGATAATTTCACATAGACAGGCACATTACTCGCTTCTTTCACACGTCTCGTCACTTCTGCTGCCATCGATGGATCTGTGCCAAACTGAACGCCACCTTCTTTCACATTTGGACATGAGATATTTAATTCAATCGCGTGGATATCTTTCGTTTGTTGAAACGTTTTGGCAACATATTCATATTCTTCTATCGTACTTCCAGCAATATTTGCAATAATCGATGTGTCGTAAGCAGCTAAAAATGGCACTTCTGTTTCAATAATTTTCTCAACGCCAGGATTTTGTAAACCAATTGCATTTAGCATTCCCGAAGATGTTTCTGCAACACGCGGTGTTGGATTCCCGAATCTCTGTTCCCCAGTCGCTGCTTTCATCATCACAGCACCTAATTGGTTAATATCAACAAATGAACTATACTCTCGTCCAAATCCAAAACAACCAGATGCTGGCATCAATGGATTTTTCAAAGATAATCCGGGAAGCTGAACACGTAACATACTCATAGGACAACCTCCTCTTGTGAAAATACTGGACCGTCTTGGCAAATCTTTTTATAGCCTTTTTCGTCGTCTGTCGGAATGACACATGCAAAACATGCACCTAATCCACAACCCATGCGTTCCTCAAGTGAAATATGCCCTGGGACTGCATCAATGCTATTTACGACCGCTTGGATCATTGGTTTTGGACCGCATGTATAATAATGGTCGAAATCTTTTAGGAGTGAAAGTGCATCTGTTACGAGACCCTTTTCACCATAAGACCCGTCATCTGTAACAATGATTGTTTCACCTAGTTCTTTGAATTGCGCTTCATAAAACACACTTTCTTTCGTTTGATAGCCTAAAACCGATATAACATTCACACCACGATCTCTTAGCTCGGTTCCTAAGGCGTACAGCGGGGGTACTCCGATTCCCCCACCGATTAAAAGCGCTGTAGAGCCTACTTGTTGTTCTAAAGGAAAGCCATTCCCTAAAGGTCCTAGAACATTGATTTCATCTCCAACTGTACACTGTGAAAGTGTGCGCGTACCCGAACCTATTTCTTTATATAAAATAGTTATGAGATGATTCTCACGGTCAATATGAGCAATGGATATTGGTCGTCTTAATGTATGATGGGGGACATGCATGTGTAAAAACTGACCAGGACGAGCTTGTTCCGCTATCTCTTTACTTTGAATAACCATCTCGACCGTATCTTTTGCAATCCGCTTTTTGGAATAAAGAGGAGCTCGTTGAATATGACGCATTTGCAGCATCTCCTTTTATTGTAGTGAATTTCCTCAAACATATTTTATGCTCTTGCATATCAACATGTAGGATTATGATGAAAATCACTTCTTTAAATTGGTTGTGCACTAAATGTAGTTGATTCAATGACATTTAGTATTGCTTCTGCTGTATCTAAGTTTGTTAAGCAAGCAATTCCGTGCTCTACTGCTTCTCTACGAATTCTAAATCCGTCTGATCGGGGTTGTTTACCAGATGTAAGAGTATTGACTACGAACTGGACGTTCCCTTGTCGAATCGTTGATAAGACGTTCGGTTCATCTGCCCCTATTTTCGCTACTTCTGTCACTGGAACTCCATGTGAACGTACAAATGCAGCTGTTCCCTTCGTAGCATAAAGCTCGAAACTTAAATGGTGAAAACGTTTCGCTACATCAAGCATTTCTTCTTTATCTTGGTCTGCTACTGTTAATAGAACAGCACCTTCTTGAGGGATGGAAATGCCAGATGCAATCAGTCCTTTATACAATGCTTTTTCCATTGTTTCCGCGTAACCAATTGCTTCACCGGTTGACTTCATTTCCGGCCCGAGTGTCGTATCCACACTACGCAATTTCTCAAAAGAGAAGACAGGTACTTTCACCGAAACGAGTGATCTTTCTTCTAAAATACCTGATGCATATCCGAGGGATTGCAATGTTTCTCCAAGCATACATTTTGTTGCCATGTTCGCCATTGGAACAGAAGTAATTTTACTTAAAAACGGAATCGTACGACTTGCTCTAGGGTTTACTTCTAGGACATAAACTTCATCATCTTGAATAATGAACTGAATATTGATCATTCCTTGTACACGCAACGTTTGAGATATTTTCATCGTTGCATCGACAATATTCTGCTTCGCTTGTTCTGATAAACGATATGGTGGATAAACTGCAATCGAGTCTCCTGAGTGTACACCTGAACGTTCAATATGTTCCATAATACCCGGGATAAATGTATGTTCACCATCACTAATCGCATCTACATCTACTTCAATCCCTGTAATGTATTGATCAATTAAAATTGGAAATGCATCCGAATAATCGCGAACTTTTGCAACATAATTTTCTAGCTCAATTTGATCATATACGATTTCCATTCGACTTCCACCAATGACATATGATGGACGCACAAGTAACGGATATCCGATATCTTCGGCAACTCCTTTTGCTTCATGTAAGTTAAATACTGCTTGTCCCCGCGGACGAATAAGGTCAATTTCATCAAGGAGTTGTTCAAACTTATCCCGATCTTCTGCTTGATCAATTGCTTGTAAAGAAGTTCCTAAAATATTCACACCTCGTCGCTCTAACCCTGCAGCTAAATTGATGGCTGTTTGTCCACCAAATTGTACAATGACGCCGATCGGTTGTTCCAGTTCAATTACGTGCATCACATCTTCAAGGGTAAGTGGCTCAAAATATAACTTATCTGAAATGGTAAAATCGGTAGAAACTGTTTCAGGGTTGTTGTTCATAATAATTGCTTCATACCCTAGTTCTTTGATGGCAAGCACTGAATGAACGGTTGCATAATCAAATTCAATCCCTTGTCCAATCCGGATTGGACCAGAACCGAGAACAAGTACCTTTTTATTCGTAGATGGAAGTGATTCATTTTCGTCTTCATAAGAACTATAAAAATATGTGGAATCAGATGCATACATACCAGCACATGAATCGACTTGTTTATAGATTGGCAACATCGAATGCTCTTTGCGAATGTTGTAAATTTCATCTTCTGAAACATTCCACACTCTTGCTAAATGTCCATCTGAAAAACCTAATTGTTTCGCTTGTTTAATGGTTTGTACATCAAGCGGGTGATCAAGAATGTATTGTTCAAAGTCGATTAACTTGTGAATTTTTTCTAAAAAGAACCGATCAATTTCTGTTTTTTCATAAAGAGTTTCTACAGACATTCCACGGCGCATGCATTCCGCTACAATAAATATCCGTTCATCATCTGCCTTCATCATTCGTTCAATCAATTGTTCTTCATCAAGATGTTGTAAAGATCGGATCCATAATTCATTCGTCCCAATATCTAAGGAACGAATCCCTTTTAAAAAGGATTGTTCAAAAGTCCGACCAATCGCCATAATTTCTCCAGTTGCTTTCATTTGTGTTCCAAGAGTTCGATCTCCGCTCGTAAATTTGTCAAAAGCAAATCTCGGAAACTTTGTAACGACATAATCAAGTTGTGGCTCGAAACATGCAGTAGCTTCTGGAATTAATGGGTGTTCTAATTCATCTAAAGCATACCCAACAGCGATCTTTGCAGCAATTTTTGCAATAGGATAACCCGTTGCCTTCGATGCAAGTGCTGAAGAGCGGCTTACACGTGGATTCACTTCAATCACATAGTAGTCAAAACTGTATGGATCAAGCGCTAATTGAACGTTACATCCACCTTCTATTTCCAATGCACGAATGATTTTTAACGATGCATTTCTAAGCATTTGATGTTCTCGATCTGTTAATGTTTGAGATGGAGCTACAACAATGGAATCGCCCGTATGAATACCTACTGGGTCAATATTTTCCATATTACAGACGACGATTGCTTGGTCTTTTCGGTCGCGAATCACTTCGTACTCTACTTCTTTTAATCCAGCTATGCTTTTTTCTAGTAAACATTGATGTACAGGTGATAATGCTAAGCCATTTTGAACAATATCATTTAGCTGTTCATCGTTATAGCACATTCCTCCTCCTGTCCCACCAAGGGTGTACGCTGGACGGACAATAACTGGAAAGCCTACCTCGTCTACAAATGTACGAGCTTGTTCAAGCGAAGTAATTATCGCACTTTCAGGAACCGGTTCATCCAATTCATTCATCAATGAGCGAAATAGCTCTCGATCTTCTGCTTGTTCAATGGAATCAAGCGTAGATCCTAATAAAGAAACTCCATATGTGCTAAGTATTCCAGTTTTCTCTAGCTCAACTGCTAAGTTTAGTGCCGTTTGACCACCGAGAGTCGGTAACAGTGCATCTGGTCGTTCTTTGCGAATAATTTTTGTTAAAAATTCAATCGTAAGAGGTTCCATATATACTTGATCAGCAAACGTGTGGTCGGTCATAATTGTTGCTGGATTTGAGTTTGCTAATACGACATTATACCCTTCTTCTTTCAACGCTTGGCAAGCTTGTGTACCAGAGTAATCAAATTCTGCTGCCTGGCCTATGACAATTGGTCCTGATCCAATCACTAATATTTTTTGTATGTCTTCATTTTTTGGCATTTGTTTCACTCCTTATGAAATATGTTTGGCTGAGCAATAGGATAGAAAATGGTCAAAAACGTAACTTGTTTCTTCTGGTCCAGGTGCGCTTTCTGGATTATACTGAACTGAAAAAGCTTTGTAATTTGTATGATGTACACTCACAATTGATCCATCGTCAGCAATACGCTCAATCACTTCTAAAGGAAGGTTTTCTAACGATTCTTCTATTATTTCCTCCGATTGATGCATGGAAGTGAATCGTGTGATCTTCGTTTTTTCATGTGTAACTGGTAATCCAGTTACATAACGCCCACTGGACGTATCTTTTATACGCGCTCCACATGCGGAAGCTAGTACAAGATGTCCAAGCCCAATACCAAGCAAAGGTATTTGATGTATAAGAGCTTTCACAGCCGTAGTGACTGATTCAATATCTCGTATCTTGCCGGGACCATTTGATACGATGATTCCATCAGGTTGTAACCGAACAATATCTTCTACACTATAATTGAATGGAACAACAGTCACGTGGCAATTTCTATTTGTTAAAGAACGCAATATTCCATGCTTTAAGCCTAAGTCAATGAGTACAATTCTCTTTCCACGTCCAGGTACTACATATGGTTTTACAGTTGAAGTCTCCTGAACAGCGTTCGTTCCATTCGTTGCACTCGCTATGTGGGTTTGCGCTTCTTCTGTTGTAGTAGATGTTGGTACAATAACACCTTTCATCGAGCCATTGTTGCGGATATGTCGAGATAGTTTACGAGTATCAATGCCTTCAATTGCCGGAATATCATTGGCATGTGTATATTCATCCATCGATTCGGTTGAACGGAAATTCGATGGTAGGTCACACTTTTCTCTCACAACAAGTCCTCTTACTGCTGGTTCAATGGATTCAAAATCATCGTGATTCAAGCCATAATTCCCAATTAATGGATAGGACATGACAACAATATGATTCGCATGAGCTGGATCTGACAATACTTCTTGATATCCCGTCATACCAGTTTGAATAATCACTTCTCCAACCTTTTTCTCAGTCGATCCAAAAGCATATCCTAGAAATTCTGTACCATCTTCTAACACGAGTTTTGCATTATGCATGGTCTGCCTCCTCAAAAACAACTTCACCTGCTACAATTGTACGAACAATGCGGCCTTTACAGTCCCAGCCATTAAATGGAGTATTCATTCCTTTAGATACAAACGTTTCTTTATCAATCACATGATCAGCTTGTAAATCGATACAAGTAATGTCTGCACTTTGACCAATCTCAAGTGTGCCATATGGAAGATTAAAAATTTCAGCTGGTTTTTTTGCCATGTAATCAATCAGTTCTCTAAGTGTGATGATCCCTTTTTTAACTAAATGTGTATACATTAATGGAAATGCTGTCTCCAAACCGACAATTCCAAATGGCGCTTGTTCAATTCCAACACTTTTTTCTTCTTCACTATGTGGGGCATGGTCCGTTGCAATACAATCAAGTGTGCCATCAAGTAAACCTTCTAATAATGCCTCTTGATCTTCCTTACCTCTTAGTGGTGGATTCATTTTTAAATTTGCATCATCTACTGTCACATCAGTTTCATTTAATAATAAGTGATGGGGAGATACTTCTGCGGTCACATGAATTCCTGCGCGCTTAGCATCACGAATAACTCGAACAGATTCCTTTGTACTCACGTGGCAGACATGATAATGACATCCGGTAGCTTCTGCTAACAATACATCTCGAGCAATATGGACAGACTCACTTAAAGACAGGATTCCAGGGATATTCATTCGTTCACTTACTTCTCCTTTATGAACCGCTCCACCATACAGTAAAGAGTTATCTTCACAATGTGCTACAATTGGACGGTTGTTCGCTGCCGCTTCTTGCATAGCTTCATACATTAGACCAGCCGATTGAATACCTACTCCATCATCTGTAAATCCTGCAATGGACTTTTCAGCTAATGCTTGAATATTTGATAACGTTGTTCCTTCTAGGTTGGTTGTAATTGCTGCATACGGTAACACACGAACGACTGCAGTTTCATCAATTACTTTTTGAATGTTCGCGAGTGTGTCAACATTATCCGGAACTGGGTTTGTATTCGGCATTGAACAAATCGTTGTATACCCACCTCTAGCAGCTGATTTCGTGCCTGTTTCAATCGTTTCTTTATGTTCTCCACCTGGTTCTCTCAGATGAACATGTACATCAACAAACCCTGGACTAACAAGTGTCCCTTTACAATCGATAACTTGCTTTGCTTTCTCTGATAGTTTCTTACCGATGCTTACAATCTTGCCATCATCCACAAAAATCTCACATAATTGTTCTTCATTGTTATTGTTTAGTATCGTTGCGTTCGTTAGTAAAAGACTCATCTATAATCCCCCATTTTTGTAGCATATATAACATAATTGCCATCCGTATATATACACCATTTTGAATTTGTTGTTTCACTCTTGATCGATCACAGTAAATTAACGTTTCGTCCATTTCTACATTCCGGTTCACTGGACCTGGATGCATAATAATAGCTTTCTTTTTCATCTGCTTTTCACGCGATTTTGTTAACCCATATTGTTCCAAGTAATGATCCACAGATGTTTCTTCCCCTTCATGACGTTCATGTTGTATACGTAGGAGCATCATACAATCTGCAAATGTAACTGCTTCATCCATTGATACATTCGGAACGTCTAGTGTTGGATCTTGAAATGCTGGTGCACAACTTGTATATACATTTGCTCCTAAGCGTGTCAATGTTTGAATGTTTGAGTGAGCCACTCGACTATGTTTAATATCTCCAGCGATGACGACATTTAAATCTTCAAAACTGCCAAATTCCTCATATAATGTATATACATCTAACATGCATTGTGTAGGGTGCTCCAATGTACCTGCGCCAGCATTAATCATCGGAATAGATATTTTATCTTGCAGTTCGTCGATCCATTCATTTGATTGGTCACGAATAATCAGTACATCTGCTCCAATTGCTTCAAGTGTAATAGCTGTATCTTCAAGGGATTCTCCTTTAGAAATACTCGATTGCACACCATCAATTTCTAGTACGTCTAGTCCAATTTTTCTTTGAGCAGCAATGAAACTTAATTTTGTGCGCGTACTTGGTTCAGTGAATACGTTCGCAGCAAATATTTGTTTACTGACATGGACTTGTTCGTTACGATATCTTTTTGCTGCATCACATAAATGATAAATCGTATCAACATCTAATTGATTCACAGAGAAAAAGTGTTTCATATACATCCTCCTATTTTTTAATCTGCATCTGTGAAAAGCTCATCTTCTTCATGTTTGTCAGCTTTTTCTCTTCCTGGTAAAGCAATATTTAATAGGACACCAACGATGGCTGATAGTGCCATTCCAGCAATTTGAACATTTTCTCCAATATTGATGTATGCTCCACCAATTCCGATCACTAAAATGACAGAAGAAATGATTAGATTGCGTTTGTTGTTTAAGTCGATTTGATTGTCAATTAACATGCGCAGACCATTGGATGCAATAATACCAAATAGGAGGATAGACACTCCCCCCATAACTGCTTGAGGAATCGAACTAATCAGCGCCGTAATAATTCCTGTAAAACCGAAGAATATGGCTAGAACAGCTGCTCCACCGATGACGAACACACTAAATACACGAGTGATTGCCAGTACGCCAATGTTTTCACCATACGTCGTGTTTGGCGGACCACCAATGAGCGCGGCAAGCATTGTCGCAACCCCATCACCCAAAATAGATTTGTGTAATCCTGGATCTTTAATGACATTTCTGCCAATCACTTTCGATAGAACCATTTGATCGCCGATATGTTCGGATATCGTCACGAGTGCAATGGGTACCATAATGAAAACAATGTCCCAATTAAACACTTCAAGTGGTGCATAATGAACAAAGGGGATTAAGAATTCGGGCATATGAAAAATGGATGTGAAAAACTCACCTATGGATGACGCTGAAGTAAGTTTATCCCACTCCATTGCTAACCCTGTTGTATCTACAATCTTTTGTGTCAAAGCAAATACATATCCAACAACAATTCCGATGAGAATAGGAATAATTCCGAAGAATCCTTTGAAAAACATGGTCGCGATAATTGTTGCTGTGAGCGTTACGAGTGCAACAAGAAAATGTGTTCCGCTATATATCGGTTCATCCGCGTCTGGTAAGTGCATGGCCATATCAATCGCAACTGGTGCAAGTCCTAAACCAATCACAGCAATAACCGGTCCTACAACAATTGGAGGTAATAAATGAATGAGCCATTGTACACCTAGTGTATGAAGTCCTAGAGCAATCAAGCCATATAATGCCCCTGCCAAAAAACCACCAATCATTGCTCCCTCAGGTCCTGAGGCCATTGAAACGATGATAATCGGATTGATAAATGCAAAACTAGATCCTAAATATGCTGGGACTTTTCCGCGTGTGATAAATAAATATATGATTGTTCCAAGTCCACTTGAAATGAGGGCGACAGAAACCGGTAAATCTGTTAAGTGTGGAACTAATATGGTCGCTCCAAACATTGCAAATAAGTGTTGAATACTTAATAAAAACCATTGCCTGATTTTAGGTACTTCGTTTACGTCCATAATCATTTTGTCATTATTCATCTATATTCCCCCGATGTTTGATCAACTTTTCCCATAAAAAAAATCTCTTTGCAAAAGGTCGCAAAGAGATACCATGTCATTCATATACATGGTTTCTAGTTAGCCACCTTGTAAGCCTCTCTGGACTTAATTAAAGGTTGATCATTTTATTTTTTCTCATATATACTTACTTGATCCTTTTGATCGACTTCATCTAACTGAACGACAATCACTTCATTATTTGATGTAGGAACATTCTTTCCAACATAATCTGCCCGGATTGGGAGTTCTCGATGTCCCCTATCAACTAACACACCTAATTGAATGAATGTAGGTCTACCAATATCCATGACTGCATCTAAAGAAGCACGAACTGTTCTGCCTGTATATAACACATCATCAATTAAAATGACGGTTTTCCCGTTTATATCGACGGATATGTTCGTTTCTTTTATCTGGGGCTCCTCAAGTGCATTTTCTTTCGACAAGTCATCTCTATATAACGTAATATCTAATTCTCCAATGGGTACATCTACTTGTTCAATTTGCTTAATTTTTTGTTGTAACCGTCTTGCTAAAGGAGCTCCTCGAGTTTTAATACCCACTAGAATAACATCATCTACACCTTTATTTTTTTCTACGATTTCGTGGGCCATTCGTGTTAATGTTCGATCAATCGTTTGGTCATCTAACACTACTTTTTTTACATCCATCAATGGGTCTCCTTTCTTTTAACTGTTCTTTTCCATAAAAAAATGCCTTTTTCCAAAGAGGAAAAAAGGCACATGGAAATCTATGTGTAGCCTACTACTTCACACAGATAATCTCGCTTCTTTTTTAGCCTCACAGGACTAGATTAAAAGAACATATGTAATTACATTTAATATTACATATCCAATCTGTAAATGTCAATACATTTTTATTTAAAACCTAATATTTTATATTCCTTTTCAAATGGTGCTGGAGGTTTTATCGTGAACTCCATTTGTTCTTTTGTCAATGGATGTCTAAATGCAAGGTGACTAGCAAATAGCATTTGGCCCTTAGGATGTTTATTTCGTCCATTTCCATAGAGAGGATCATGAACGATTGGATGTTGAATATACTGCATATGTACACGTATTTGATGGGTTCTCCCCGTCTCTAACTCACATGAGACATGTGTGTAATCATTTGTCCGATGTAAGACACGAAAATATGTTTTTGCATATCTTCCCTCATCATGAACAGACATCTTCAGACGATTATGTGGGTCCCGTCCAATGGGAGCTTCAATCACGCCATGTTCATGATCGACTTGTCCATGAACAAGTGCTTCATACTTCCTAATAATTTCTCGCTTTTTAAATGCTTCTAATAAAATATTCAATGCCTCATCCGTCTTTGCAACGACAAGAAGCCCACTCGTATCCTTATCAATGCGATGGACAATTCCCGGGCGTTCTGAATCAGCGAACGCTAATTGGTTTGTGTGGTGCAGTAACGCATTTACAAGCGTTCCGCTCGTTTGATGATGAGTTGGATGAACGACCATACCTGATTCTTTATTGATCACGATGATCGCATCATCTTCATAAACAATATGTAACGGAATATCTTCCGGCAAAATATTTCTAGGGTTGTCTTCGGGAATACCCCATGATAAAAGATCACCTTTTTTACATTTGTAATTCGGGCGTACTTTTTTCTCATTGATTAAAATATGCCCTTCATCGATAAGTTTTTGCGCTTTTGTTCTTGAAATTTCAGGACTATAATAAGACATTATTTTATCAATTCTTTCGCCGATATGTTGGTCTTCAATTGTTTGTTGAGATACCATCATTTAGATGCCTTCCCTTTCAACTTATCTTCAAAAAGTGTGGCGATTAACAGGCCGATGACTCCCACTACAAGGGCAGAATCCGCAATGTTGAAGATTGGGTAATCATATGTGAATATAATAAAGTCTAGAAAATCGACAACTTCTTTTCTAAAAAGACGATCGATAAAATTTCCGATTGCTCCACCAAGGACAAGGCTTAATGAAATAGCTAATAAAGTAAAGTTTCGAGCATAGCGTTGCATATAGTAAATTAATCCAATAACAACGATTGCAGTAATGATGTAAAAGAACATCATTTTTCCTTGTAAAATCCCCCATGCGGCCCCTTCATTTCGATGAGATGTTAAATAAAAGAATCCATCAATCATTGGAATCTGTTCATACACATCCATCTTCGTAATGACTAGCCATTTAGAGAGTTGGTCAATACCAATAATAACTACAGCTAATAAATAATATCTAATCATTCATTTTCCTCCGATATTCTAACAATGTGCACGTATAGTAGTTTACCATAGATTTTTTTATTTAACGATATATTTTATTTGATAACCTTCACTCAGTATTCCATTTAAAAACTCCCTTATGTATGTACATACATAAGGGAGATATCATTATTGTTCGTAATTCTCTTCTACAACGGTAGCACAACGCATACAGAGTGATGGATGTTTCTCACTCTCACCTACTGTATTTGCTGAAACCCAGCACCGTTCACAAACCACTCCGTCATGTTTTTCAACAAAAACAGATACATGTTTGTATTCTTTTGCTTCGTCATGCTCCTCAGCAACTTCTGCTTCAGATACAATTAACATTTGATGCAAATATGGAATGGAAGCTAATACACTTGCTGCTTCTTTTGTTTGAGGGACAATCGTAACTTTTGACTCAAGTGACTTACCAATCATCTTCTCATCACGAGCTTCCTCAAGTGCTTTTAATACATCATCTCTAATTTCCATAAACAGGCGCCATTTATCTAATTGAACTTCATCATCATATACATGTATAGGCTCAGGAATTGTCGTAAATTGGACATATTCTTCCTTCTCACCTGGAATGTATTCCCATACCTCTTCCATCGTATGTGGAAGAATTGGTGTTAATAACTGTACGAGTGAAACGAGTGTATCATAGTAAACCGTTTGAATACTTCTGCGACGGTGATTTTCTCTTGCCTCAATATATAAAATGTCTTTTGCAAAGTCTAAATAGAATGAACTAAGTTCTACAGCACAAAAGTCATGAATGCTATGATAGACAGATGAGAATTCAAATTTTTCATAGGCTGCACGTGCAGAATCAATTTGACGTTGTAGGCGGTAAAACATATATTGATCCACTTCTTCTAAATCGTCTACTGCAACACGATCTGTCGCAGGATCAAAGTCAGCAATATTTCCTAGCATAAAGCGGAACGTATTTCTAATTTTACGATAAGACTCTGATACTTGGCGTAAAATTTCATCAGATAAACGAACATCTGCTTGGTAATCTACAGATGACACCCAAAATCGTAAAATGTCAGCTCCGTATTGCTTAATCACTTTCGCAGGAGATGTAATATTCCCTAGAGATTTACTCATCTTCTTCCCTTTACCATCTAAAACCATACCATGGCTGATCACATTTTTATAAGGAGCTTTTCCAGAAATAGCTACCGATGTTGTTAGCGACGAGTTAAACCAACCTCTGTACTGGTCTGATCCTTCTAAATATACATCTGCTGGGCGACGTTGTCCTTCACGCTCTACTAACACCGCTTCATGTGAAGAACCAGAATCAAACCAAACATCCATAATATCTACTTCTTTTGTAAATGTATTATTTGGACTATTTGGATGGGTAAATCCTTCCGGAAGTAATTCTTTTGCTTCTTTTTCAAACCAAATATTTGAACCATGCTCACTAAATAATTGTTCCACATGGGCAATCGTTTCATCCGTTATAATTGGTGTACCATCTTCTGCATAAAAGACCGGAATAGGTACCCCCCACGAACGCTGACGAGAAATACACCAATCTTCTCGATCTCTGAACATATTGTACATCCGCGTTTCTCCCCAAGCTGGCAGCCATTCCACTTCTTTAATTTCGCCTAGCACTTCATCACGAAACGCTTTAATCGAAGCAAACCACTGAGAAGTCGCTCGCGTAATGGTCGGTTTTTTCGTACGCCAGTCATGTGGATAGGAGTGTGTAATAAATGACAGGTGTAACATGGCACCATTTTCTTCAAGCTTTTCAGTAATTGGCTTATTTGCTTCATCATAGAAAAGTCCTTCAAATCCAGGAGCTTCCTCTGTTAAGTAACCTTTATCATTGACTGGGCTTAGTGGGTCAATGCCGTACTCACGCGCAACATAAAAGTCATCATCCCCATGTCCTGGTGCTGTATGTACACACCCGGTACCTGCATCAATTGTTACGTGATTTCCAAGCATCACGAGAGAGTCACGGTCATAAAATGGATGACGTGTAACAATTCGATCAGCTTTTTTACCAACAAAAGATTCGACAATTTCTGGATTTTCCCAGTCTAATTCATTGGCAATTGCATCTAATAAATCATGAGCAACTACGTATCGTTCTCCATTCACTTTAACGATATTATATTCTAAATCAGGATGAAGTGAGATCCCTAAGTTTGCTGGAATTGTCCAAGGAGTTGTCGTCCAAATGACGAATTTATCCCCTTTTTGTAAAAGGTCTTTTCCATCAGTTACTTCAAAACTGACATAAATGGAAGGTGAACGTTTATCATGGTATTCAATTTCAGCTTCCGCAAGCGCTGATTCTGAAGAAGGTGACCAATGAACTGGACGTAACCCTTTGTAAATATAGCCTTTTTTAGCCATTTCACCAAACACTCGAATTTGTGCAGCTTCATAGTCTTTCGTCAATGTAATATAAGGATTATCCCAGTCTGCACGCATGCCTAATTGCTTGCGTTGTTCACGCTGATTTTCAATTTGTTTCCATGCGTATTCAGCACACAGTTGTCTAAATTCCGCTACAGAAATCTCGCTACGCTTGACCTTATTATTTTTCGTTAATGCTGTTTCAATGGGTAGTCCATGTGTATCCCAACCTGGAATTAGCGGTGCATAATACCCGGTCATCGATTTATAGCGTGTAATAAAATCTTTTAAAATATTGTTCAGCGCATGTCCTGCGTGTAAATCACCATTCGCAAACGGTGGTCCATCATGTAAAATATAGGATTCTTTCCCTTTGTTTTTCTCAAGGCCACGTTCATATACGTTATCTTCAAACCATTGCTCTCTACGAACTGGCTCTTTGTTTGGTAAATTTCCACGCATTGGGAATTTCGTTTTCGGCATTAATAAAGTGTCTTTATATTCCATCTAACCATCCTCCTAAGATTTATACGTACAAAAAAAGCCTTCTTCATCCCTAAAGGGACGAGAAAGCTCGTTATACCACCCTTATAAGTTCATAAAACATGTAAACTTACATACAGAAGCTCTTAACGCGAACAAACGTCTCTTCTACTAAAATTTCGAATGAGATACTCCAGAGGGATCATCTAAAAGGACTAGTTTAGGCTTTCACCATTTCCTAAATCGCTTTTGCTAGCTTGTCTCTTAGCATATCTCTGTCATCGTACTACATATTCAATTTGTCTATTTCTTACTATGAATTATATGTAATATCGTCCAAAACGTCAAGATGTAACGCATTCGCTGACTTTTATTCAACCATTTCTGCTTCTTCTTCAGCCTCTTCAAATAGATCTTCCCAATCATCTGAACCAATAAGTTCCAATTGGGCTTCGATCAACATTTTCAAACGGGTTCTAAAAACCTTACCTTGTTTTTTTACGTCTTCATTTTCTAAATAAATTTGGCGTGATTCATTTAACGCTTCATTTACGATCCGGTCCGCATTTTTTTCAGCTTCTTTAATAATTAATTTAGACTCTTTTCGGGCATTACCCTTTACTTCTTCTGCTGTTTCTTGAGCGACTAATATGGATCGATTTAATGTGTCTTCAATGTTCGAAAAGTGTCCAATTTTCTCTTCCAATTCTTTAACTTTCTGTTCCAAGTCATTCCGTTCACGAATGCTGATTTCATAATCTTTAATGATTTGGTCTAGAAAACTATTGACCTCATCTTCATCATATCCACGAAAGCTTTTCGTAAACTCTTTATTATGAATATCAAGTGGTGATAATGGCACAATGCCACCTCCTTAGCTCTATGGTACGTGCAAAAAAATTGTCGAATAATGATTATTTAGTGATTATTTCTATTTTAACAGTCCTACAGTAATTCGCAACCTGTCTTTGCGTGTTTTTCCATGAATAGACTGCAGGGAACTTCGACCTTTACCTCTAACAGAGAAGAGATCCCCTTCTTCAACGATAAATGCAGGATCTTCTACGACTTTAAAATTCACTCGAACAAACTTTCTTTGAATATATCGAGCGGCCTCTTTGCGAGAGATGTGATACATTTCTTTCAGTAAAACATCTAATCGCTTCGAGGAAATTATTTTGTCCTGCAATATCCATTCGTCAGGTTGTCCAACCCATTCATCTAAAGCTCTCGTTTCAAATGTCACATTCGCTCGCTTAATCGATGTAAAGTTAGCCAAAATATAGGAACTAATCTCCTCTGCTACAACGATTTGAATCATTCCATCACCGACGTAAACGTCACCAAGTTTATTGCGTTCAATACCTAGTGATAAAAAGGCGCCTAAGACATCTCGGTGGGATAACTTCATAAACTTTTGATTATACGTTGTTTGTAATAATACACATTGGAATGCTTCTTGGTCAATTGATTCATAGAACGGTCGAATAACTAAGCGTTTTCGTTCTGCATCATCAACACCCCCATGCATATTCCAATGAATAACGTCATGGTTGGTCCTTAATATTGATCGGGCAATATGTTGCTCTCTTGGATCTAGAAAATCGGACCGTTTGGATATATATAAGTGTTCGACCGCATCTTTCCATGAAAGAATTTGATCAATAAATGTGCGCTCTTCCTCACGAAAATGTTGATAAATACTCATCTTTTCACTACCTTTATAAACCGAAAAATGTTATAAACACTTGTGCTAGACCAGTCTGTGCTAGTCTTAAAAGGATCAGAGCGACGAGTGGAGATATATCGACCATTCCGAGTGGCGGAATAAACCTTCTAAATATTTCTAAAAAAGGTTCATATATTTGACTAAAAACTTGTCCTACACTTGATTCTCGCGCTCCTGGGAACCAGGACATGAGAATATAAACCAGCATTCCTACTGAATATAAATTAAGCGCTACACTTAATGTTTGATAAATCTTAAACGTCAACATCCATTATTACCACCCTTTATTAAACTCCTCTACATCATCTAAGGTTTCACGGATTGAACCTGATACTTCTACATTGTCAGGCGTGCACAAAAATGTCTGTGAGCCTAGCTTTTGTATATCCCCTTCAACCGCATACACCGTCCCACTTAAAAAGTCGACGATTCGTTTCGCCTGATCATGATGTACTTGCTCTAAATTAATGACAACAGAGCGTCGATTGACAATGTTATCAGCAATATCTTGAGCTTCATCATATGATTTCGGTTCACATAAAACAACTTTAGAAGTCGTTTGTTTCATACTTGTTAACTTAACGACATTTTCTTGATCGACAGATCGTTCCTCTGGTGAAAGTTCTTCTTCATGCTCATCCACATATTCATACGTATCATCTACATTAAATAATGAACGAAACTTGTTTTTAAATCCCATTGTTTTCACCTCACCTTTTGGTTATGATCCTACTAGCTTTGAGCCAATTCGAATGTGTGTAGCCCCTTCTTCAATAGCAATCTTATAATCGTTACTCATTCCCATTGATAAGTACTTACAAGGTGCATGTGGTTCATTCTTTGCTTGCATGCCATCACGTAGATCAGCTAATTCTTTGAATGTTCCTCGTAAAACATCCTCATCATCCACATGCGGAGCCATTGTCATTAAGCCTACAATTCGTACTTTTTCATATGTGCGAAGCTCTTCGATAAATGCTTCAACTTCACTTGGGTGTAATCCATGCTTTGAATCCTCACCACTTATATTCACTTGAATAAAGCAATCCACTGGTTTGGAAGCTCGGTTCTCAATTTGATTCGCTATTGACTTACGATCTAACGAATGAATCATATCGACATCATTTACAATATCTCTCACTTTTCTAGATTGTAATGTTCCAATAAAATGCCAATTTGCCTCTTCATGAATGGCTTCTTTCTTTTCGATAAATTGTTCTGTACGGTTTTCACCAATATTTGTGACTCCAGATTGAATCGCTTCTTTTGTTCGTTCTATTGTAACATATTTTGTTACCGCTATAATTGAGATTTCATTTGGATCTCTTCCAATCGTATTGCAAATGTCTTGGATATCATTTTGAATATGTACGAGATTCGCTTGTACATCCATTATCGTTGTTTCTCCCCCTATATTATTTCTCTTTAAAACCTATATACCCTAACATGCGACCCGTTACCCCATGATCTCTTCGATGGGAATAAAACATATCTTTTTCCGAGTAGGTACATAAATCAATCTTATCTATATTATGACGTAATATTCCATATTGTAAAAGGATTTCCATGTTTAATGTATGTAAATCGATAAAATAATGTCCTTCTCTTCCACTTCTCACACATGTTTTGGCGAATTTCTCTGGAATATGTCGAATTACATGGTCATCCACTTCGTATTTTTCTTGGGAAATAGCAGGTCCGATTATAACGTGGATATCTTCGGTGGATGCTCCTTGATGTACCAATTCATCAATCATCTGTGGGCCAATGTTACGAACAGATCCTTTCCATCCTGCATGGGCGATGCCAACAATGGAAGCCTTCGGGTCAAAAAAGAATAACGGCACACAATCAGCAAAAAATGCTGTACATAATATACCTTTCTCCTTTGTGATGATTCCATCTATCCCCTCCAGCGCACTTTCCTCGTCTCTTGCCCCTTGCGCCCGGTGGTGTTTAGTCACTACATGCACACGGTTATTGTGCACTTGTTCCCCACACACCCAAGTGTCTAAGGGAAAATCAATGTGGTCTGCGAGTTGCAATCGATTTTTTAATACGGTATCTTTCTTATCGCCTACATGAAACCCCATATTCATCGTAGCATAAGGGGCTTTACTATATCCGCCGTACGTCGTTGTAAAACCTACCTCTAAGTCTTCATTATATTGTTTCCACTTGGGAAATGTAATGAGATTTTCTTCTGTCTGTATATATGGTGCATTCATTTCCATTCACTCCGCATTTTTATTCCTTCATTCGTCCTTATTGTACAATAATCCGCATCAATTGAGTACTAATTTCTCTTTGTTATTGAACCGATGGAGAATCTACAACATACGGTTGTTCATACGTATCCGTCACTAAAATAACATCTGTTCCAATCGTGACAATTTGTTCCCAATATACTAGTACCTCCTCTGGCTTATGAAACAAGCCACCAGTACTCGTTTTCGCTAATAAAATAATGGCGATGATCTTACCGGTGATCGGGTCAATCTCCAAGTCAACAATATGCCCTAATCTCCTCCCACTATTAACGATAATAACTTCTTTTGCTTGCAGTTCCGATAGCATAATCATATGGAAACACTCCCTTTACATCATATATATGCACCGTACATAATATTTAACATACAAAAAGAACTATCGACTTCCATGGAAGTCAATAGTTCTTTCTTCTTTCTAACGGACATTACTTAAACATATCTTTATTCATTTGCTCAATGGCTGCTTTTTCAAGTCTGGATACTTGTGCTTGTGAAATACCTATCTCGTCAGCCACTTCCATTTGGGTTCTTCCTTGGAAAAACCGTTTACGAATAATCATCTTTTCACGCTCATCCAATAAATGCATACCTTCCTTTAAGGATAACTTATCATCCCATTCCTCTTCTTTTACTTTATCATCACTAATTTGATCGACAACATAAATAGGTTCTCCACCATCATTGTAAATAGGTTCATGAAGTGACACTGGATCTTGAATCGCATCTAGTGCGAACACGATATCTTCATGGGGAATTCCCATCTCTTTAGAAATTTCCATTGCAGTTGGTTCTCTAGAGGTTTTACTAATTAATTTTTCTCTCGTTTGCAATGCTTTATAAGCAAGATCTCTTAAGGATCTAGATACGCGGATGGGATTGTTATCCCGTAAATACCGTCTTATTTCTCCAATAATCATCGGAACGGCATATGTAGAAAAACGTACATTGTGACTTAAATCAAAATTATCAATTGATTTCATCAGACCAATACAACCGACTTGAAATAAATCATCTACATATTCGCCCCGGTTATTAAAACGTTTAATGACACTAAGGACCAATCGCAAATTTCCGTTCACTAATTCTTCCCTTGCAGATAGGTCCCCTTCTTCTTGTAACTTAATAAAGAGCTTGCGCATTTCATCATTTTTTAACACGGGCAGTTTGGATGTATCAACACCACATATCTCAACTTTATGTCTGTGCATTATGTGTTTACCTCCCAAGATTTGGTGATGCTGTTCACCCGTAAGTATCACCTCTTGGAATAAAATTTATGCATGCACTTCTGATGAAAACGTGTGTAAAAGTTCGATATGTTCTTGACCTATATACACTTAAACCATTTTATTAAATTCTTTTTTAAGGCGTAATATGATTTTCTTTTCAAGGCGCGAAATATACGATTGAGAAATTCCCAACATATCTGCCACATCTTTTTGGGTTTTCGCTTCTTTACCAATTAAACCGAAGCGCAATTCCATAATTTGCTTTTCCCGATCGGTTAATTCTTCTAGGGCCGTGCGAAGAAGCTCTCGATCAACATGTGAATCAAGGCGTTTTGTAATTAAATCGATTTCTGTTCCAAGGACGTCGGATAAAAGTAATTCATTTCCATCCCAATCCACATTGAGAGGTTCATCAAACGAAATTTCTGTTTTTCTTTTATTATTTCTTCGCAAATACATTAAAATTTCATTTTCAATACAACGTGAAGCATACGTTGCTAATTTAATTTTTCGCTCTGTATCAAACGTATTTACACCTTTGATGAGACCAATCGTTCCAATACTGATCAAGTCTTCAATGTTGATTCCAGTATTCTCAAATTTCCGGGCAATATAGACGACCAGTCGTAAATTCCGCTCAATTAAAACTTCTTTTGCTTCTTTGCTACCTTTTGCTAACCTCTCAAGCACTTCTTGTTCCTCTTCTTTTGATAGTGGAGGTGGTAAGGCAGCACTTCCACCAATATAGTAAATTCTTCCTTTTTTAAACCCTAATTTACGTAAGACAGAATGAATAAACAGCCGAAACCGCAAACGCATTTTTCTCAAGTACATTCTCCTTTATCATTATGCTGATTGTGCAGGTGCCTTCCTAAGTACATGTGGATGTAGCAAACAGTGAAATGCTTGATCTGCACTAAGTTGTGCGAATTGCATACCAATCAGTACTTTATTCGTACTTATTTGCTGATCATCCATTTGAATGGTTACTTTTTCAGGTCGAAGCGCGATCAGGAAACTTCTTTTCCCACCCACTCCTTGATAAGGAACTACATGTATATGTTTTTCCCACTGTTCTGGAATGAGGTCAAATGCTAAGGTGTGATGCGCCTTTTCTAATTGGTTCCACTCTTCATGTGTAAACCATTGCTTTAAGAAATGATGATCACAAACAATAACTGGATGAGATGTGATTGGATCGGTCAGACTATTTCCGCTATCAATAAATCCAGTCGTTTGCAATTGTTTCTTTTTAAGTTGAATCGTCACTTGGCATAACTGGTCATATTCCAGTTGATTCTCTACGTGCTTGTCCATACGGATGTGCGTAAAATAGTACACAATCGGGAAGCAAATGACGACAAATAACCAACTGATAGGTTCACCATACCCATGTTGCACCTGTAATACACCTAACATCTGAATACTTTCATGTTGTTGTAATAAAAAATGAATACCTATGAGTCCACCACCAATCACAAACGTGACAAAATAAAACGTAGCGAGGGATGATAAAAAGTGGAAAAATGAAACGATGCGAAATGTACACATTATAATGACCATTGAAAAGAGTACCTTTCCAATTACCGTCGTTAAAAACGTCCCAGGGAACAAAATAGAAATCGGTACAATGAGAGATGCAACAAACGCTCCAAAGACGATTCTGCCAATATGCGTATGCATATGAAGAAGTGACTTCGTTAATAATAAGAGCATCATATCTACTAAAAAGTTTAACAACCAAACTACATCCAAATAAACGGTCACTCTTTCACTTCCCTTAGAAAAAAAGCTACGTCTTATGTGTTCATGAAAAGTATAATTGATAGCATAAGCAAAGTCTGTCACTTCTTGTATGAAGGATACGTCTGTTTTTCACTAGTTATTACACGTTTTGTCGTTTTGGGATTTTTGGATCCTTTAGATAAAGATATTCATATATAGACAGAAAAAAAGAGAGATTTCTCCCCCTTTTTCCTGTCTCTCTATTATATGATGTGACTAATCTTTTCTAATAATTTAGTGGATACATTATTATGTCGTAAAAAATCCCCACTCAGATTTTGAGTGGGGGAGATTGTTGCATAATAGGTTTTCATCCATGCGATGATTGAACAGCGCAATTATGGTCTGTTTCGATTTCTGTTTCGTAAAAATGTCGGAATATCTAATGTGTCTTCGTCTGAACTCGCTACTTCTTCACTAGCATCTTCTCTACGATCCTGACGTCTAGGTTCTTGTTGAGACGGAACTTGTCTTGGAGCTTGTCTTTGTTGTCTCGGCTCTTCTCTTCTTGCTTGTGGTTGTTGTTCGGTTTGTTTACTCTCATCAAATCCTGTTGCAATTACAGTAACGATAATCTCGTCCTCTAATTCATCATTGATAACTGAACCAAAAATAACGTTTACTTCATTATCTGCTGCTGAAGTTACTAAATCAGCTGCTTCTTGTACTTCAAATAAGCTTAAGTTCATACCACCAGTAATGTTCATTAAAATTCCATTCGCTCCATCAACGGAAGTTTCTAGAAGTGGTGAGGAGATTGCTTTTTTCGCTGCTTCTGCTGCTCTGTTTTCTCCTGTCGCTACACCAATTCCCATCAGGGCAGACCCTTTATCATACATAATTGTCTTCACGTCAGCGAAGTCAACGTTAATGAGTCCAGGTTTTGCAATTAGATCCGAAATCCCTTGAACCCCTTGACGGAGAACATTATCAGCTTCTCTAAATGCTTCAAGCATTGGAGTGTTTTTATCAACAATCTCCAGTAAGCGATCGTTTGGAATGACAATCATTGTATCTACACTATTTTTTAATGCTTCAGCTCCTGAAAACGCTTGGGTCGCTCGTCTTTTACCTTCAAACGAAAATGGACGTGTAACAACACCTACTGTAAGGGCTCCAAGATCTTTAGATATTTGGGCAATGACAGGCGCTGCTCCAGTTCCAGTTCCGCCACCCATTCCAGCAGTGACGAAAATCATATCTGCCCCTTGCAAGGCATCTTCTAACATTTCACGACTTTCTTCTGCAGCTTTTTTCCCGATTTCAGGATTCGCTCCAGCTCCAAGACCTCTCGTTAGCTTTGTACCAATTTGTAGTTTTACTTCTGCTTGAGATAAATTCAGTGCTTGTGCGTCAGTATTCACAGCAATAAATTCTACGCCCTCAACACCATCACCTATCATTCTATTTACAGCGTTATTTCCTCCACCGCCTACGCCAATTACTTTTATCGTTGCTAGACTATCTAAATTCGTATCAAACTCCAACATATTTCGTTCCTCCCTAATATGCACGATTACAAGTCATTTTGTATATTGCAGTTATTCATAGCTTGCATATATGCGATTCTATTCAAAAAAACGATTGAATAAACTTGCGATTTTTGATTCTTTTTTCTCATTCGATTTTGGTTGTTCTTTTTGTTTTTTTATTTTTTGTGGCTGACTCTGTTGTTGCTGTTGTTCAGCTTCTGCTACAACGGAAGTCCCTAGATCTTTTCCTTGTATTTGAGCATTGCGATGTGCAAACTGAAGAAGACCAACACCTGCAGTGAATTGTGGTTCTCTCACTCCAATATAATCAGGCATCGCCACCCGTACATTTGTGTTAAATACATCTCGAGCTAATTCAAGCACACCAGGCATTTTCATTGTACCGCCTGTGAGCACGAATCCTCCTGGCAAGTCTTGGTATCCCATTTTTCGAATTTCACGTTTTGCTAATGTGTAAATTTCTTCTAATCGAGCTTCAATAATATCTGCTGCTAATGTTTGATCATATGTCTCTTTTTGATCACTTCCAATAACAGTCACTTGGAATGTTTCATCTTCTGATGCGTCCGCATAATACGCATGTCCATAATTTACTTTTATTTCTTCAGCTTCTTCTGTAGATGTACGAAGACCGATTGATACATCCTTCGTAATATTATCGCCACCAAGTGGAACAACACATGTCGCTTCAATATGATCATTTTTAAAGATGGAAATGGTTGAACATCCCCCACCAATATCAATTAAAGCGATTCCTAAACTTTTTTCATCTTTTGATAGTGCGATAGTACCAGCTGCTAAAGGTTGTAAACAAATATCTGAGATTTTCAACTGGGCACCTTCAACACACTTTAATATATTATGTAAAATTGTCTTCGAACAAGTAATAATGGTTCCTTCCATCTCTAAGCGGACCCCTATCATTCCTCTAGGGTCTGAGATTTCATCAAGCCCGTCAACAATAAATTGTTTAGGGATTACATCAATGATTTCTCTTTCAGGTGGTATAGAAACAACCTGTGCTCCGTCGATGACGCGCGCAATATCTTCATCACCTATTTCGCGATTATCTGACTGTACTGCAACTACCCCATGACAAGGCTGTAATTCGATATGACTTCCATCAATACCAACAACGACATTTTCAATGTGCATTCCAACCATTCGTTCCGCTTGTTCAACTGCAGAGCGAATCGATCGGACCGTTTGATCGATATCCGTTATCGCACCTTTTCTCATGCCATTAGAGGCTGCAGTGCCTACACCAATAACGTTCAACGAATCACTTAAGACTTCTCCAATGATTACTTTTATATGAGCAGTTCCAATATCTAAACCTACTAATACTTCACCATCATTCATAAGGAAGGCACCTCCCACAATTCAATCATCTGAAATTTTTCAGATGTCTACATTCCATTTTCTATCATTCTTTCATAGTATCTCTAAATTGTATTGGATTTCAAGCAAAATATAAATTCTTACTATCAATTGTAGCTTCTTGAATCCTTAAATTCAAATAGAATCGAGTAAATATGACTAATTACTACGAATGCATCCCTTTTTTATTCATCAAATGCTTCAAAATAAGCACCGACTCCGACATGAATAATTCCTTTTACGCCTTCGTCGATTTGAGAAATAATCGAAGGATACACTTCAATTTTATGCGCAAAATTTCTGAGTGTTCCGTATACGATAAATCCGTCATTCATATACAATGTAATTTTATACGCATTGTCCTCAGTAGGAACCCAATGGATCTCAGATATGAGATCATAAATAGGCGTTGGTACTTTTTCTAATTCTTCAGCCATTCTTTCAAGCATGTTTTCATCTGTAAATTCTACTAGCAATGGTGCATCCCCACTTAACGGAACTTCCATTGACGTAAGTACCTCACCATTTAAAAGAACAGGATATGCAACCTTTTCTTCTTGTACATAACCAATATGACGAAACTCCTCTACTTCAACTTCCAGAGCTCGTGGGAAGTTTCGCTTTACTTGTACATCTTTAATTGCCGCGTGTTCTTCCATTTGCTGTTGATTTTTCTTCTTATTTACCGACCACATGTTTGTTGAAGTCGATAAGTCACTTAGTTCCAGTACTTCTTCATCTGTTAATAGTACATTTCCAGACACTTCAATTGTTTTCACGTTACTTAGTGGAGATTGTAAATAAACAATAATGGAAATTAACAAGAAAAAAATAGAAAGATAGAAAATGAGTCTACGGTTCGCTTTCTTTTTTCGTTGGTGTTTCAAGCGGGGAATTCGATCCTCAATTGAAACGATCTTTTTTTCACTCATTAGCTCTTTCTTCCTTTATCAAAATTTTAACAAAAGAAACACCTAACATTGGTAGGGTTTAATTGTTATATGGATTATATCACATTATGCCTAAGAGTATATAGTCTATCATTCTTTTATTTTATGAAAATTCCTCTTAAATTCGTGCATATTTACTAATATTTAACAAAACGCCTACAGAACAAAGCGCTAATGTTAAGGAAGATCCACCATAACTTAAGAATGGCAGTGTAATTCCGGTCACAGGAATTAACCCGATGACTACACTAATGTTGATCATTACTTGTATCGTTAACATTGCTGTAATGCCTAATGCCACGCTTTTCCCAAATCCGTCCGGTGCATACATTGCTACACGACAACCCCGCCAAAATAAAATAAAAAATAAACTTAATACAACCAATCCACCGATAAAACCAAGTTCTTCACCAATAATAGAAAAAATAAAATCTGTTTGGGGTTCTGGTAAATAAAAGTATTTTTGTAAACTATTCCCAAATCCTACACCGAACAACCCACCCGGTCCAATCGCATATAAAGATTGAATGATTTGAAAGCCATCTCCTAAGGGATCTTCCCAAGGATTGAGAAATGCAGTGATCCGTTTTAGACGATATGGTGCTGAAATAATTAGACCGACAAATCCAATAACACCAATCATCGCTAGTGTCATAAAATGACTGATCTTTGCCCCAGCAACATACATCATGACCATGCATGTAGTTACTAGAACAACGCCTGTCCCAAGATCGGGCTGGAGCATAATTAAACCGAAGGAAAAAAAGATTAAACCCGTTAAAGGAAGAAATCCCTTTTTTAATTGGGTAATATGTTTCGGGTATTGAGATAAAAATCGTGCTAGGAATATAATGAGGCCTAGTTTGATAAATTCAGAGGGCTGAATACTAAATGCTCCGACGCCGATCCAACTTCTTGCACCACCTCTGACAATTCCAATTCCTGGTATTAGAACTGCAGTGAGCAATAGAAAACACGCCAACAGAATCCATAATGCATTTTTGTTCCAAAAGTGATATGGAATTGTCATAGTAACAACCATACCGATCAAGCCTGCTGCAAGAAAGAGCACTTGTCGTTTAGCAAAAAAGAATCCATCATCATATTTGTACTCCGCCCATATATGAGACGAACTATAGACAACTAATAAACCAATGACTAGTAAGATGAATATTACCGCTACAAGCATATAATCTGGTGCATATTTATCAACGCTTTTTTTACGAGACATTAAAAACACCCCTTCACTACCATATAAAGGGGCGTTTCATCGGAAAGACAAGCCCCTCATGCTAGTCTATGCACTGCATTCGTAAACATGTCTCCTCTGACTTCAAAAGTAGCGTATTGATCCCAACTCGCGCATGCTGGTGAAAGTAACACAATATCGTCTTCTTTTGATACATTATATGCAGTTTTTACGGCGTCCTCCATTGTATCTACTTGATACATATGTTTAATCTTAGCCTTCTTACCAGTTTCTTGCAGTTTTTCTGAGGTTTCTCCGAAGGTAACCAAAGCACAAACATTTTTTAATGAGGGAATGAGTGAGTCATAATCATCGCCACGATCTAAACCACCTGCTAATAAAATCGTAGGCTTTTCAAAGGATGAAAGTGCTTTTTCTGTTGCTAACATGTTTGTTGCTTTTGAATCATTGTAAAACTTACGACCGTTTACTGTCTTTACAAATTGAAGGCGATGCTTAACCCCCATAAAGGTCGTTAATACGGAAATAATAGCAGCATTTGAAACGCCTTTTTGTTTCACTGCACAAATGGCCGCTAATATATTTTCAATGTTGTGCTCTCCAACAAGTGCGATGTCTTCTATTTTAATTATTTTTTCACGTTTAAAATACACCCATGTATCATCGACCCATCCGCCATCGATATTTTGTTTGGTTGTGGAAAAAGGGATTCGGTGACTCTTTGCCTGTTGAATAGCTTCCTCCACAAGTGGCTGATCACTATTATAAATGAGTACATCCTCAGACGTTTGTCTTAAAAATATGTTTTTCTTTGCTTCCATATATGCATCCATTGAACCATGGTAATCAAGATGGGCAGGAAACAGATTTAATAAAACAGCAACATGTGGTTTAAAATGCTCCGTTCCAAGTAATTGAAAGGATGATAATTCGACAACCATCGTTTCATCTGTAGCCAATTTTCCTGCTACTTCAGACGCTACAACACCGATATTTCCAGCGACTTGAACCGGTTTTTCATCTGCCTCAAACATTTGTGTGATTAACGTTGTCGTTGTCGTTTTTCCATTTGACCCAGTAATTCCAATCATGCTGTCTTGTGCAATATTTGCAGCAAGCTCTACCTCTGTCACGACTGGAATATGTCTTTTAACCGCTTCAGATATGATTGTATGATCATAACGAATCCCCGGGTTTTTAACGATTAAATCAATGCCCTCTAACACAGATAATGGATGGGAACCTAAAACAATCTCTGCCCCCATCTCACTAAAACGTTTTTGATCCGCTTCATTCATAGAGTCATTTCCATCATTAATTCGTACCTTTTTGCCATTATGTAAAAGAAGATAAGCCGCCGCTGTCCCACTTTTAGCTAATCCTAGGACTAGTATATGTTTGTATGGGAATGATATTAATTCGTTCACGTAATCATCACCTCAATATAAATTCCAAGCGCTGCGCACAACAATCCGACAATCCAAAATGTTGTTACAACGCGCCATTCAGACCAACCGATTAATTCATAGTGGTGATGAATGGGGCTCATTTTGAACACTCGCTTTCCCGTTGTTTTAAAAGAGATTACCTGAATAATGACAGATAATGTTTCAATAACAAATACTCCTCCAATAATAACAAGCAACACTTCCAACTTCGTCAAAATCGCAATAGCAGCAATCGCTGCTCCAAGAGCTAAAGAACCCGTGTCTCCCATAAATACTTTTGCAGGATGCGCGTTAAAAACGAGGAATCCAAGCAATGCGCCAACTGCGGCCAGGGAGAAAATCGTCACATCTTCTGGTGCTCCTTGTGCCCAAGACAAAAGCGCGTAAGCTCCGAATGCAAATGTTGCTGTTCCTGCAAGTAACCCATCAAGACCATCCGTTAAATTCACCGCATTGGACGCGCCGACAAGCATGAACACAACGAGAATACCGTAGGCCCATCCTAAATCAAACTGGATACCTGTTCCTGGAATAGATAATGTGGTATCAAAATCCCCTGTCCATAAAACAATATAAAATATAAGCCCAATGAGTATTTGCCCCAACATTTTTTGTTTAGATGTTAGACCCAAATTCCGTTTCATTGCAATGATAATAAAGTCATCTAAAAACCCAATCAAGCCGTATCCAAATAAGACAAATAGGAGTAACCATAGTTCTTGACTCATTGGAACAGTTGATGCCTTTACACTCATAATAATGGAGGTCGCAATAATACTTAATACAATCATTACTCCACCCATTGTCGGTGTCCCGGATTTTTTCATATGTGATTGCGGGCCTTCTTCACGTATACTTTGACCAAACTTCAGCCTTCTTAAAAAAGGTATGAAAATAGGTGATAAGAGGACGGTAATTAAAAATGCGATAGCGATTGTCATTGCAATGATTAAAAAGTTCATCTGTATGTTCCCCCTTCTTTCAACCGTCCTTCGACGTCTGCAGAAAAATTAATGAGCATTTTTTATACGATTTTAAAACGTTTTTAACGTTGGTAGGATTGATTCCAATTCAATTCCACGTGATGCTTTTAATAAAATCACTGTTTCATTTCCACTATATTTCTTTAATAGACTAGATAATTCTTCTTTCGTTTGCACAAAGAAATGTTCCATCTCTTTGTTGCTCGAAAGTTCTTTATCTATATACTGTGCCGCATCTCCGAATGTATATACGGCTGTTATTGGCTTCTTGATCTCTTTTCCAATTTCACGATGATACTTTTCAGATGCATCTCCGAGTTCTAGTATATCTCCAAGCACAAGTATCCGTGTTGAAAATCCCTTCATCTGTGAGACGACATCAATGGCTGCTTTCATTGAAGTTGGTGATGCATTATAAGCATCATTAATAACTGTCATCCCAGAATTCGTCGTCACTTGTTCAAATCTCATGGACGTGACTGACAGTTGCTTAAGCCCTTGTTTAATAGATGTTGAATCGATGCCAAGTTCTTGAGCTAAGGTAATTGCAAACGACGCATTTTTCGCATGATGTTTTCCTAATAATGGAATTGAGTAATCCCCATCCAGTGCATGAAACGTTGTGCAGTCAGTGTTTATGTGCACATTCGCGACAACTGTATCGTTCGACTCCCCAAAACCGACAGTGATCGTTTTATATGAATATGAACGTTCTAATAAAGGTTCATCCCCATCGTACAATAGGACACTTTCATCGCGAAATCCGTCTATGATTTCCAGTTTTGCTTTTGCAATTCCTTCTCTTGAATGTAAATGTTCTATATGGGATTCACCGATATGAACAATACACCCATAATCTGGTTCCGCTATGGTAGACAGAAGATGAATTTCTTCAAAGTTATTCATACCCATTTCTAAAATAAGCATTTCTGTATCTGGAGGCATGGATAAAATCGTTAAAGGTAAACCAATATGATTATTTAAATTTCCTTTTGTACTATGTGTTTTATACGTCGTTTGTATAATGGACTGTGTAATATCTTTTGTCGTTGTTTTTCCATTTGACCCCGTGATCCCGATAACTGTAGGACTCACTCCTAAACGATACGCATGTGCTAATTCTTGCATAGCTTCTAAAGGATTTTCTACTAGAAAAAAGTGCATTTTATCTAGTAAATGTGTAGGTATATCTTTATCTTCACTCCAAAAAGTAGCGACCGCTCCTTGTTCATATGCTTGATCAATGAATGTATGTCCATCCACACGTTCTCCAAGCAATGGAATGAACAATCCATCTGTTAATGACTTCCGACTGTCCATTTCAACGACATGAATCGAGCGATTTAAATTATCTGGATGTGACCCTTTTGGAAAAAGAGTTTTCATCCAATCCGTTGTAAAGAGCATATTATCCCATCTTTCTATCTAACGACCGAATGGCTTCAGCTGCAACTTTACGATCATCAAATTCAAATTTCTGTTTTCCAATCGTTTGGTCTGTTTCATGACCTTTTCCAGCAATAATAATAATATCATCTTGCTTCGCTTTTTCAACTGCAAAATATATTGCTTCTTTTCGATCAATAATTGTCTCATAGTTTGTTTGGTCTAAGTCATCAGTCATATCGTTTAAAATAAGCTGCGGATCTTCTGTTCTAGGGTTATCAGAAGTAAATATTGCTTCATCCGCGTGGTCAACAGCAATTTTTGCCATTAAAGGACGTTTGGAAGTATCTCGGTCGCCTCCACATCCAACGACTACATATATATGATTAGTAGCAAATTCTTTCACTGTTTCTAATACATTTTGTAGTGAATCTGGTGTATGTGCATAGTCGACGATGACCGAAAAAGATTGACCCTCAACCACTTGTTCAAATCGACCATCCACACCTTTGATGTTTGCAAATGTTGAAGCAATCGTTGTTAATGGAATTTCATGAATGATTGCCGCACTCGCTGCTGCTAACATATTATACACATTAAAACTTCCAATTAAAGGCGTGCGAATATCAATCGACCCTATTGGTGTGTGGAGTGTATATGTGGTTTGTCCATTTGAAAAATGAATATTCGTTGCATACACATCCGCTTCTTTTTCAATACCATACGTTAATATATGTTGGGCCGTGACTTTTTTAAGTTTTTCAGCATATGCATCATCCACATTAATAATCGCATGTTTTTGGTCATTTACATTATAAGTATTTCCTAATTGTGAAAATAGTAAGCTCTTTGCTTGAAAATATGCTTCCATATTTTTATGATAATCCAAATGGTCTTGTGATAAATTGGTGAAGATAGCAAGGTTAAAGTCACAACCATATACGCGTCCTAAGTCTAATGCATGAGAGGAAACTTCCATCATACAAACATCTACGTCTTCCTCGATCATCTGATAAAAACTCTTTTGTAATTCTAGTGCATGTGGGGTTGTGTTTTCAACAGGATAGGATTTATTCCCTATTTTTCTTTGGATCGTACCAATCACACCTGTTTTCTTTTCATGTGCTTGAAACAATGCTTCTAATATATATGTGATGGTTGTTTTTCCATTTGTGCCTGTCAAACCAATCAGATGTAAATCTTTGGTTGGTGAATCGTAAAACACATTGGCCATAAGGGGTAAGGACCTTGATGTGTCAGGCACAATAATTACCGGTATATCCACATCAATTTCCTGTTCAGAAACAATCGCGGCAGCTCCTTGTTTCACTGCTGCATGAGCATAGTCATGCCCATCTACTGTATATCCTCGTATACAAACAAAGATATCGCCTTTGGTAACTTCTCTTGAATCCACCTGAATCGATTCAATTTCAATGTGTGAGAAATCAATGGATGATTCGCTTCTATAATACGGAATAAGACTTAACAATTGTTGTAAATTCATTGTTCCACCTACTTTTTATTCTTGTCTGTTATAGTATACCAAATATTAATCTGATTCTCGATGATTGTTTGATAAATAAAGTCGAATGGTTGATCCTTCTTCAACCATCGATCCAGGTTTAGGGGATTGATTAATAATAGTTGTTCCTTCACCACTTGTTTCAATCGACAAATTTGTCATATACTGAACAAGCTCTTCCGTGTCTTCGCCGACTAAATCTGGCACTTCTACTTTCGGCTGCTCCGGCCAAACGACATCTTTCTCAAGACCATCTTCTCGTTCCTCTACTCCCATTGCTCGTAAGCTATCCTCAATAACAGTCCCTACAATTGGAGCTGCGACAACTCCACCAAATTGTACAGTACCTTTAGGATTATCAATCGCTACATAAACAACTATTTCTGGATCATCCGCTGGAGCAAATCCAATAAAAGACACTATATGATCATTTTGTAAGTAAGTTCCATCAGGACCTACTTTTTGAGCCGTTCCTGTTTTTCCCCCAACGCGATAACCATCTACATAGGCAGGACGCCCTGTTCCTTGTGCAACAACAGATTCTAATGTTTCTCTCACTTCTTTTGAAGTATCTTTAGAGATCACTTGTTGCTTTAATACGGGTTCCATTTGTTCAATAATTTCTCCATGCACTGGATCTGTCCATTCTTTAGCAATATACGGCTCGTACAAATACCCCCCATTAACAGATGCAGCAACTGCCATGACTTGTTGGATCGGCGTTACAGATACACCTTGACCAAAAGATGTCGTTCCTAACTCCACTGGACCAACTTGATCAAGACTAAATAATATACCACTTCCTTCTCCTTGAAGGTCAATACCCGTTTTTTGTCCAAAACCAAATGCATCAATATATGAAAAGAGCTTTTCTTTTCCAAGCGTTTGTCCTAAATGTACGAATCCAGGGTTACATGAATTCTCGACAACTTCTAAAAATGATTGGCTACCGTGTCCACCACTTTTCCAACATCTAAGCTTTGCCCCACCTACGTCAATGCTACCATTGTCAAAAAACGTATCATGTTCCAAATCCACTGCATTTTCTTCCAAGGCGGCAGCTAACGTAATAATTTTGAATGTTGAACCTGGCTCATACGTACTCCAAATAGGTAAGTTTCGGTCAAATATGGATGGATCGACCTCTTGGTAATTGGATGGATGAAAGTTTGGCCTTGTTGCCATACCAAGGATACCACCAGTATTGGGATCTACTGCAATTGCAGTTGCACCATCTGGATTATATTTTGCTACAGCTACATCTAATTCTCTTTCCATGATTGTTTGTACATTCGAATCGATGGTTGTGCGCAGGTTAAGTCCATCAGATGGTGCACTATATACATCTGCATGCGTATCAATTTTTCTTTGTTTCGCATCAGAATAGTAAGATAGTCTGCCTTTTTCACCTTGTAAATATGAATCATAGTATAATTCTAACCCCATTAATCCTTGATTATCAATTCCTGTAAATCCTAACACGTGGGAAAGATAATCATCATGGGGATAATGTCTTTTTGAATCTTTTGCCAAATAGACACCTTCTAACTGTAGCTCTCGAAGTTCCTTTTCTTGGCTTTCACTTATTTTTCTTCCCTCTGGATGAATTTCGACACTTTTTTCATTTTGAGTGACATATTCAAAGGCTTTTTCGTAAGACATATCCAATATATCTGATAAGTGTGTTGCTGTCTCTTCAGGTGTATCAATTTGCCTTGGAATCAGCACAATTGATGGGGCGGAAATATTTTCAGTTAAAACTTCCCCATGAACATCCGTAATATCACCTCGATCAGGTTCAAAAACAATATCTCGGCTCCAAGAGTCTTCAGCTAAGTCTGTTAATTCTTTCCCTATTACAAACTGAACGTAGCCCAGACGAATGCTTATTACAATAAAACCTAATAAGCCTAATAAACATACAATCACTAATCTTTTTCGTTTCACCTTAGTAGATACTTGTTTCATATGTTCACTCCTTTTTGAATACATATGCTTGTACCTACTATATGTTTTTGAACAAAAGAATAGAACACGTGTCTACATCCCATTTTTCAGTGCAAAATAGGCATATACACGTGTTCATCTAATTAATCATCATCATCTTTTTCTTTATTTTCTTCTGTTTTATCTTCTTTAGATTCTTTTTGATCGGGCATGATAAACTCTACGCTTAAATAATCTTCTTTCTTAATAGTGGATCCTGCCTCTATACTTTGTTTAACGACATATCCGTTGCCGATGGACTCTACTTGTAAGTCAAGCAGTTCTGCCAAGGTGGTAACTTCCCTTATTGACCAATCGATTACAGAAGGCATGGTCGGTTGATCGGTTAAGAGCATGATATGTTCATACGCATAATAGTCCTTACCTTCTGTGACGTTGGTATCAACGACTTGTTCACCGTCACCAATTGTTGTTACTTTAAATCCTTGATCGATTAACTCTTTTTCAACGGAATCAGTCGGTTGATCAATGATTTCTGGTATCGTTATTTTTTCTGCTTGTTGTTGATCCTCTTTATCAGGAGAAATATTTTGGTAATGCAAAGCACTTTCCATTACATTTTTAAATATATAAGATACAGGCACATTACCCGCTTCATCTTCTGGTAAATTAGGTTGTTGGACAGATACATACATAATCAATTCTGGATCATCTTGTGGAGCCATTCCTAAAAACGAGAATATGTTATTCTCCTTCCCAGGCAGATATCCTACTCCGTGTGGGTTAGGAATCTCAGCTGTTCCGGTTTTACCTCCGACAGTATATCCATCTAGCTTATACACTTTTCCTGTCCCATGTTCTCCTTCAACAACCGAACCTAGCAAATCAAGTACTTCTGCAGCAGCTTCTTCGGAGATAGGTTCCCCTACGACCTGCGGTTCATTTTTTTCAATCACATCGCCATTCGTATGATCAACAATTTGCTTAACAACGTAGGGCTTCATCATTTTCCCTTCATTGGCAATCGCTGTAGCAGCTTGCATTTGCTGAATAGGAGTCACCGTACTTCCTTGCCCATAAGATGTTGACAATTTTTCACGTGGCCATTGATATAAAAGTTGCCCTTTAATTTCACCTGGTAAATCAACACCCGTTTTTTCATCCAAGTGAAATGCGTGTAAATAATCAAGGTACGTATCTGGCCCCAATTTATCCCAAACCAACTTGGAGGCCGCTACGTTTGAGGAACGCTCGAAGCCTTCATCAAAGGTAATTGAACCCCAACCCTTTCCTCCATTATGATCGCGAACAGGTTCTACTACTTTATTGATTTGATACTGTCCAGATTTAAAGAACTCTTCACCATTGTAAACCCCAGCATCTATTGCGGCTGCCCACGTAAACATTTTCACCGTTGATCCAGGCTCAAATGGATTGGATATGACATCATTATACCAATTCTTTACATCTGTCGGCTCATTTGGATTATAAGAAGGTCGGTTACTAAGTGCGACTATTTCACCAGTTTTTGCATTCATTACAATCGCATTCACTTTTTCTGGTGTATATGTTTCCTCCACTTCTGTTAATACTTCTTCTAGTAATATCTGTACTTTTTGATCGAGAGTTAAATATATTTCTTTCCCGTCTTCAGGCTGCTGAATGACTTCATCTGGATCCAATAATTTGTTATTATATCGATCTCTCTGATAAGAAATATATCCATCTTTCCCGCGCAATAAGTCATCCATTTCATTTTCAATTCCATTTATACCGATAATTTCTTCCTTTTCGGTTTCTTCATTATATTCTTTTCGTGCAAATCCTAATATATGAGAAGCGAAAACTTCATTTGGATAATGACGAATAAACTCCTGGGTGAAATCAATCCCTGGCAGCTCCATATCTTCTATTTCTTCTTTAACTTTTTGACTAATTTCTTTACCATCATTACCAAATTCTACTTGTAATTTATCATTTTCTAATCCTTTTTCGATTTGGTTCACAATGTATGATGGTTCAACATCGATTAATGGTGCTATTTTTTCTGCTGTTCCTTCTACATCTTCAACATGCTGTAATGTAGTTGAGCCTTTGGAATGATCTTCATCAATAATTGCGTACATTCGAAATGTTGGTAAATCATAAGCAAGAACCATCCCATTGCTGTCATAAATGGTGCCTCTTTTTGCTTCGAGTGTGTATTCAGTATTTCTTTTTTCTTTCGCCCAAGCACGTAAGGATACTCCATTTATTTCTCCAGTTACTTGTATGTAGATAAATCTACCTGCAATAATTAGAAAGATTAATACAAATAGCAACATGAATATAGATGTCATAATACGGGTTGATCTGCTTGTTCTCATAATTACTCACCCTGATTTTTAGAAATCGATTCTGCACGCTTTATTTTTGTTCCTTGTATTTTCAAGCCATTTTCTTCTGCAACTTTCATGATTCGATCCGGTTTACTAAGTTCTTTCTTTTCAAACTCAAGTGACTGATTGGTAACTTGTTGTGTTTCAATCGTTCTCTCCAATGTTTGCATTTCACGGTTTAATGAATCTATAGATGAAGAAAATGAAACAACAAAAAATCCAGCGACTACTAAACAAGCACTAATGAACGTATAAATTATTTTTTCGCCTGTTGTTAGCCAGCTCTTTTTCCGGACAGTTACTTGCTTTTCTTTTTCTTGTTGCTCAACTTGCGATTGATACGACTCTTGCCAGTGTCTTGCTTGTTGTGCGTTCATATTGTTTTCCACCCTTCTTTATTATAGAAAATCATCATTCCATTCTTTTTTCTTTTCAATCACTCGTAAAAATGCGGAACGTGCTCTTCTATTATGATCAATTTCATCTTGTTGAGGAGCAATCGGTTTGCGTGTAAGCAATGTAAATGGTGGTTCATGCCCTTCAGGTATAATCGGGAGGTTTCTCGGTGTTGGTTTTTCTGTACTCCACTTTTTGAATGATTGTTTACATATACGATCTTCAAGGGAATGAAACGTAATTACCCCAATTCTTCCACCAATGGAAACGATTTTTGCTGCCTGCTGTAATGCATCTTCAAACACGCGTAATTCATCATTAACAGCTATTCGTAATGCTTGAAACACTCTTTTAGCCGGATGACCGCCAGTTCTACGAGCAGGAGCAGGTATTGATTCCTTTATTATTTCTACTAGTTCAAATGTTGTTTGAATAGGTGCATCTTCTCGAACACGCTCAATTTTACGAGCAATCTGTTTAGAAAACCGCTCTTCACCATACGTAAAGAATGTGGATACAAGTTTTTCATAAGGCCATTCATTGACAATGGTATGAGCTGTTAGTGTGTCTTCTTGATTCATGCGCATATCCAACGTAGCGTCATGACGGTAGCTAAATCCTCTTTCCCCATGATCAAATTGCGGTGACGAAACTCCAAGGTCAAATAAAATCCCATCAATTTGATGTATATCTAATTCCTCACAAATGTCTTTTAGGTATTTGAAGTTAGCATGCACAAAAGTAATTCGATCTTCATAGTCAGCTAAACGCTTTTTAGCAGCGGTTAATGCTTCTTTGTCTTGGTCAAAAGCAATTAACTGCCCTCCATCATGGAGTAAAGACGCAATTTGCTCCGAGTGACCGCCTCCTCCTAATGTACAGTCAATATACACTCCATCAGGACGAATATTTAAAGCTTTAATTGCTTCGTTTTTTAATACACTTTCATGTTCAAACATGCACTTCAACCCCATATTTTTGGTATTTCAATTGTTAAATATCAAAGTCTAGTAAGTTCTCTGCAATCTCTGCAAATGATTCTTCTGATTCAGTCATATACGTATCCCATAAATCTGCTTGCCACAATTCTAATCGGTTTGAAACCCCAATCACGACACATTCTTTGTCAAGTGACGCATATGTACGAAGTGGCTGGGGTATATTTATTCTGCCCTGTTTGTCCACTTCACATTCAACTGCACCTGAGAAGAAAAATCGTGTGAAAGCACGTGCGTCTTTTTTGGTTAATGGAAGCTTTTTAAGCTTCTGCTCGAGAATCTTCCATTCGTCCATAGGATAAACAAACAAACACGTATCAAGGCCACGTGTAACAATAAACCGCTCCCCTAAATCATCTCTGAATTTCGCAGGGACAATTACACGGCCTTTTGTATCAATGTTATGTTGATATTCACCCATGAACATAGACTTTCACCACTTTCTGAATTAATATTACCACAAGCCCCCACTTTTCACCACCCTTTTTTTCGAATTCCCCACTTTTATTTATTCTTGTATGGAAATAGAGCGATATTTGATTTTTGGCATTAAAAAACCTTCTATCTTTTTGGAAGATAGAAGGTTTAATTATTTCCCTTTATATAAAGATAGCGTAATGTGTTTTTTCAAAATCAAATGGTTCTTTTAACACACGTTCAAAAATATCCAACCCTTGATTTACTAAAAATGGGACAGGGTTCCACACCCGTTCTTGTAGCCCACCATTTGGGTGAAGCATATGATCAACTTCTGCAAATTGTTTTAAAACATTTTCCACTGGTTCTTTCACAGCTTGTTCCATTCGTTTTTGTAAGTAATTTAATTCTTTTAAAACGATTTGTTCGTTAGCTTTGGATAACTCTTCCATGTCAGCCCTAATTTCTTTCGCAAACAAATGAAGTGGTTCATACACTTCCTTCATATGTTCTTTAAACTCAGACATCATTGTTTCGACTGGTAAAGTGGTTTGTTTACTAAGAAAGTACATTTTTGCAGATTGTACACCACGTTGAATCGATTCTTCAAGATCTACTTGCAATGTCTCAAGAGCTGATGCAGTCTTGTGATCAATATAAGTAAATGATAACCTCGGTATGACCGGTGGCATTTGTAAACGAGCACCTTTAAATGCTTCTTTTAACAAAGCCCAATACGTAATTTCACCACCACCTCCAACAAATGCCAATGTTGGAAAAAGCATTTCTTGCATGAGCGGTCTTGTCATCACATTATTACTAAGTAATTCTGGATGATTTCTTGCAACTTCAAGTAATTCGTCATTTGAAAATACAACTTCTTTTTGCTTCCCAACCCAATTATTTCGTGTATCTCTCTCTAATAATATACGCTCTCCATCTAAATGATAAAATAAATGCCCATCATTTGGAGACACCTCAACAATAGAGTTGTATTGTGCGCGATTAAAGGCAACATCCGTCTTATAAATAGATGTTGCAATTTGTTGTTGATGTTCAATTAAACGCTCAAAATAAGGCTGCTCAATTTTTCGTATGTATGGATCAGCAGAATCAACTAATATAAATGGCTCATTTGGAAAAAGAGCAAATAACATCCGTGCAAAAAAATCAACATATGTTTCTGCCGCATCTAAACAATTGTTAACCATTTGATAGACATGTGGTGCATGTACAGTTTCTTCTAGAGACGCAAATACAGCATCCACCCATTCTCTAACAATGCTATGATTCATGAAAGTAGAAGAGACCGTCGCTTTTTCTTGTACATGTTGACGAATGCGGTGTTTACGTAAATTATTTTTCTCCTGAATAAAAACGTGATTAATTTCCTCAAAGTCATGATCTTCTCCTGCTATCCAAAAAACTGGAAGAACAGGTTTCTTTAATAATGTTTCTTGCTTTCGTGCATATTGAATAATCGATATTAATTTATTAATTGAATAAAGTGGCCCCGTTAATACTCCCGCTTGTTGACCACCAATCACAACAGTACTATTTTCATCAGCTAGCTTTTGAATATGCGTATACGTATGTTCAGGAGCGTCCCATTTTCGGTGCATGTGTTGTATTGCTTGCACTAATTTCTCTCGCGGAAATGTTTGTGTCTTTAGATAATCATATCTCTGTTCAAGTGATTCATAAGGTTCGTACTCAAAAAATTCCATCGCTTTTTTTGTTTGATTACGATAATCTGATATAAACGAACCTGTCTGCTCCAATGTAATCGATTGAGTTTGTATCAAAATATATGCTCCTTTCATCCGTAGCTATTATTATTGTACATAAACATGTCGAAATTTTCATGTAAATTGTTTACATGAAAAGTATATAGTGTATCTTTCCGTAGACTCTACAACCGAATTATAATACCATACATTACAAGAATAATATAAAGTACCATAAATAAAAGAAAGCATATACGCCATGCGAGTCGACTCGCTGTCTTCAAATAAATGTCTGCCCCCTGTCTATGTTGAACAATCATAGTGACTGATAATGTTAGTAAGAACAAACAAATCATCACACCTATAAAAAGACGTTCAAAATAAAGAGACAACATTTGTAGGACAGCTAATATATAAAATATTGTGGACCATGCCATCGAACGATGAAATGCTTTTAGGGGATGTACTCCTAATATTTTGTTTAGATAATATACTAAACCTGTGAACACAAATGGGAAAACAATTAAACATGCAATGATGTATAAGATAATCAATAAAAAGCTGTTCACTATGATCTTCACTCCAATCACTTGAACAATAAGGGAATGGTTAAATAACATTCTACGTATCATTCTTTATCTTTTTATATTATACTAGTGATAGACTGTTACTATTATGTTTATCTACAGGAGGAGACAATGCCTTATGAAGAACGTTGCAATCACTAAATTACGAATTAATTATAAGACACTTGAAGAATTTAAACAATTTAAGGAGTACGGAAATCAAGAACTTTCTATGCTTGAAGATTTACGAACAAATATGATTGAAAATGATAGCGAATCTCCATTTTATGGGGTTTACTTCGGAGATCGACTGATAGCTCGCATGAGTTTGTATACGGTTACAGAAAAGTACGACCAATTTTTCGACCCACCTCAAGATTACTTAGAACTATGGAAACTAGAGGTTTTACCTGACTTCCAAAAGAAGGGATATGGCCAAGCTCTCGTGAAGTATGCACAAGAATTCAACATGCCTATTAAAACGAATCCTCGCATTAATTCACATGGCTTTTGGAAAAAGATGGGATTTGAGACTGCTTCCTATAATATGGAACGAGACTTGGGAGAAAATCCACTCATTTGGATGCCAAAAGGTGTAAGTGAACACAAGTAAAATTGGATAAAATATGTAGCTAAATGAAATTCATTCACCTAAAACAGAATGTACCTTTTAAAAACGTAGAAGACCACATTTTTAAAAGGTACATTCTTTGTTTACTCCTCTTTATGTTCGACCCACGCCCAAAGTTTTCCCATTTCCTTCCAAACCTCTTCGTAACGAGTAATGCTCTTTTTTAGAGATTCATTTTCTCTTTTTAATTGTTCATAGCTATACACGATCTCATCATTTGTATGGTGTTGGTCGAGTGCTGATTGGTATTTCATTTCTTTCAATAATAAAATAGCTGTATCGATATGATTTCTTTGCGGTGCATCTGATGTAGATACATCATTTTGTCCCCAGTCATCTGCTCCACTTTTCCGCTCTTCTTTTGCTAGATCAATCGCTCTTCGGTAACGTTTTCTAATCGTTGCATTCCAACGAAACCCACAAGCAGCAGAGGTCCGACCTAGCTTTGCTCCTACTTTTTTAAAAGCTTCAAGCTGTGTTTTTCCTTCACGAATATAATGTAAAACTGTTTCAGCAAGTAACACATCTTCTTCTTTTGTCCACGAATCTTGACGCGTCGAGTTCATAACATACCTCCTTGTGCATTTGTTGTACTATATGCATAAGAGAAGTATGATAGAATCCTTATTTAATTTTTGTTTGGTAATCCCTATTCCTTTTCAAGAAATTCTTCTACAGCATGTTGGTGTTTCGGTGAGTTCCATAAACTAGCACAGTATCTCACTTCTTCATTCATACGTGCACTTAAACTAAGGGCTAATGTTTGTTGTTTATATTGATTTTTTAACACTTCCATTTGTTCGGGAGTGTTTTTCAAATAGGCTGCAAGTACGCTTGACCGGTTATAAAAGTCCTCACCTGATGCAATTGCATGCAGCCACCCTTTATTATATAAATATTCAGCATTATAAGTAGCGCCTTCTGTAATCCACTGAAAAGCAAAACTAGCGTGAACTTTTTCATACAGCAATGAACCTCCACCCCAGCCAGGGACAATGCCCAAAGTAGATTGTATAAAGCCAAAACGTGTACCTTCTACCGCAATTCGAATATCACAGGCTGTTGCAATTTCACACCCTCCACCAAAAGCATTCCCATTTAACATACAAATAGTAGGTACTTTAAAAAGCATAATCGTGTGCAAAATCTCTTTCATCGGATATAAATGAGCAAAAGCATGTTCATTATCTAATTGTCCATGAAAGTAATGTAAATCTCCACCAGCACAAAACGTTTGTTCTCCTGCACCTGTAATGATTAAAAATGAAATTGTATCTTGATCGGCTTGTTCTAAACAACTTTTCAATTGTTCAATCATTTTTCCATTGATTGCATTATGTTTATTCACACGGTTTAATACAATTTCACCATATCCTTCTGTATGGCGTTTATATGTGACAAGTGTCATCTATTTTCCACCTTTTTGTTATTTTCTTATGTATAGAGTAGCATATTTCAACACATTTCTTCATTCTTTTTGCTAAGTATATTTAAAAAGGACCCGAATTTATAAAAAATCCCATTAAAAAAAGCAGATCACATAGTGACCTGCTTCTATTTTATTATTGGCTTAATACTTCTTTTCCATCGTAATGTCCACACGCTTTACATACGTGATGTGGTCGAACTAATTCTTCACAATTTGAACATTCAACCATGTTTGGGACGTGCAATTTTTTATGTGTACGACGTTGTCTTGTTACTTTTTTAGACGTTCTTCTTTTTGGTACTGCCATGCCCTACACCTCCTTTTATGGGAGCATTTTATTTTTCATTCTTCTTTTTGTCCATAAATTCTTGTAACTTTTTCAAGCGTGGATCAATTGGTTGTTCCTCATCACTTTGTTCTTCTTCTTGCTCCGATTCTTCAATAAGGTCCCAACCTTCACCTTGTACAAGTGCATTTTGTAGATCTTCTTTATTTTTTGAGTATACACGATAAGGAATATCCAACAAAATTCTTTCTTTTATGGATGGAGCCAGATCAAGTGATGTTCCATCTACAAAGTGAATTTCGTCTTCTTCATCATCTTCAGTCAGATCTGTTGCTGTTGTGAAGATTTCAATCGCATCAATATCAAATTCATACGGAACTTCTACAAGTGTGCGAGCACAAGGTAAAATAACTTTTCCCGAAATATTGAATGAGAAAATCATTTCCTCACCCTGTAGTACACAAGAACCTACTACATGTACAGGAAATGTTTTTAAAATATCATTTTCTAACGTTTCTATTTCAGAAACATCTACTTCTCGATCAAATGTAAATGGTTGTTGTAACGCATCTTTTCGGATTTGACTAACTGCAAACTTCAATTCAATCACCTCTAGGCAACATGCATAATTTTAAAAGAAAAATCATCTTTTGTCAACCTATATTTCTTTACATTTTACTATCGTAGATTGACTATGATTGTTCGATGATGCTTATAGATTGTGTGAAAGTATAATTATACTATATGATTTTATCAATAAATGACACGATTGTACAGCTTTCAATCTATGATGCATATTTGATACAATATAATATATGAAAGGAAGTGAAAGATATGGAAGCATGTGGAGTGATTGTTGAATACAATCCTTTTCACAATGGCCATAAATACCATGTAGAAGAAGCTAAAAAAGTCACCAATGCCGATTGTGTGATTGCTGTTATGAGCGGCACATTTTTACAACGCGGAGAGCCAGCATTCATTGATCCGTATCATAGAACTGAAGCGGCTTTAGCGAACGGTGTTGACATAGTCGTTCTATTACCATTTTTTTATGCCGTACAAAGCAGTGAACTATTTGCATATGGCGCTACTCACACATTGTCTGAACTAGGAGTCTCTTCTATTTGTTTTGGAAGTGAGGACGGCACAATGGATGCTTTTAATCGTACATTTGATACCCTTAAAGAAAATGAAGGGGCTTATGAAGAAATGTTAAAAGCATATTTAAACAAAGGCTTCTCATTTCCGCAAGCCCATGCGGCTGCTTTTACGCACGTTCAACCTTCTGATGAGGTGATTGACTTTAAACAGCCAAACAACATCCTTGGATATAGTTATTTGCAGCAAATTCGGAACAACAACTTACCTATTCATGTCCAAACTATTAAACGTAAACAAAGTGCATATCATGAGGAAAAAGTTACTTCCCCTATCGCAAGTGCCACAAGTATTCGTAAACAATTATTGTCAAAGGTTTCTAGTGAAGATACTATGAAGGAATCCATGCCTAGAGAATCTGAAGAAGTATTACTTGCATATAAGAAAAAATTTGGGAAGTGGCACGAATGGGAAGCGTATTTTCCATATGTACATTACCGCGTGCTATCGATGAGCACGGAAAAACTTTCTCACATTTATACGGTAGACGAAGGAATCGAATATCGTATAAAAGAAATGGCTCTGAAAGCAAACTCTTTTGCACATTGGATGCAGCTAATCAAAACCAAGCGTTACACATGGAGTCGATTGCAACGAATGTTTGTCTTTATTCTTACCCACGTAACGAAGACGGAAGTTGCATCTCTCATACATGACAAACCGATTCCATATGTCCATTTACTTGGTATGACGGAAAATGGTAAACGTTACTTAAACAAAGCGAAGCACGATATGCAAGTGCCTATCCATACGTCCTTTAGCCGCGAACAACATGTGCTTGCGTCACTCGAGGAGCGGGCTCTGCAATCATATTATAGTATTCTTTCACCTCACCACCAACAAGTTGCGCGAAAACAAGCTTTTTCACCTCCTATTTTAACATAGAAAAAATAAGATCCTCTCACCAAATGTTGGGATTGGATCTTATTGTTTATGGACGATCTAACTCTTGTAAATACGTGAGGGCTTCCTCAAAAGTGTCTACAGGTATAACTTCCATATCTGTATCAATATCATCTGCAGTTTCTTTTGCTAAAGCATAGTTCGAATGGGCTTTTCCTTGCTCGTTCGGTGCGAAGAAAAATTCACAACCAGCTTTATCAGCAGCGACTATTTTTTTATCAATCCCACCGATCGGTAATACATTCCCATCGATGTCCACTTTACCAGTTCCTGCAATCGAATAGCCTTTGGTAAGATCTTCTTCCGTCAATTGATCATACATTTCTAAAGCAAACATAAGACCAGCACTTGGCCCTCCAATATTTCCACTTGAAAACTCTACGTCTGGATCTACTGTTACCGACTGATCTTCAATCAATTGCACCCCGACTCCTACACGATCCGTTTCTGTATCTAGTACTTCTACTTGTATATCGACCTCAATTTCTTCATCGGACCGTTCGATCAAAAGATGAACCTCATCATTTTCGCTCTTTTTCTCAATCAGCTCGATCATTTCTGAGCTCCTCGAGACTTGATGACCGTCCACCTCCAGGATTCGATCCCCCGCTTCGATTTTACCATAAGCAGGCATGTCTTCTATAACAGCCGCAACATAGACCCCATGATACGTAATATCGACATCAGCATCAGCCGCCGTATATGCTACTACTTTTGATGCTAGTTGAGAATCCTCCATCATTTGCAGTTGCAGTAAACGATATTCCTCTTCAGAAACACCTTCAGGACGGACGTCTTCAATCGGTACAAGATCTTGATACGGTAAAAACTTCGAAAGTACATACTGTACTGGTGTAGCTATCGAGCTTCGAACGGTCATTAAATGCATTTCTCCTGCACTTTCATACCCTCCGTCTACTTGCACAATTGGGTCCAATGGATCAGCACTTCCTGGCTTCTGAACATAATAGGGTAATTGATAAACAGATAAAAAAATCACAATAACAATCGATATTGCATATATAAGTAAATTTTTTCTTGAAAATGAAGGTCTCATACACTTTCTCCTCTCATTCCAAACTCTTTTGTAAAGTTTATGAATAAACAATGATTCCCTATGCGTATATTCATAATAGGCATGTTTATAAATGTAGAAAATCACATAAGACAATATGTATTTTACATGTACTTTAAAAAGAAGTACAGAATAAACTTTCATTCAAAGGGGACTGCACTGTGACAAATAAATTTCAAACGCTTTTAATCTTTGTATCCATTGTTACAATGGCTGTTATTTTAATCATCTATCCCGGACAAGCATTTGATGCAAGTGTTCGTGGATTGAAAATGTGGTGGGAAATTGTATTTCCATCGCTTCTTCCATTTTTTATTACTGCGGAATTATTAATCGGATTTGGTGTTGTAACGTTTATTGGAACCCTTTTTGAACCTATCATGCGTCCCTTATTTAATGTTCCTGGAGCTGGTAGTTTTGCATGGATGATGGGAATGGCAAGTGGGTATCCTTCAGGTGCGAAAATAACGACTCGTCTTAGAGAAGAAGGTGTGTTATCACAGGTAGAAGCAGAGCGTTTGGTCTCTTTTACAAATGCATCCAGTCCGTTGTTTATTTTCGGGGCAATTGCAGTTGGCTTTTTTCATAACGCACAATTAGGGTTATTAATCGCTGTTGCTCATTACGTCGGAAATGCACTGGTAGGCATATGCATGCGATTTCACGGTACAAAAGAACAAGAAAGTGGTTCTATAAATTACTCTAAACGTTTTTCAATCAAACGTGCATTTAAAGATATGCATCAAACGAGAATGAAACAAAAAGAACCTCTTGGACATATGCTTGGCCAAGCTGTTACACAATCCATTCAAACGTTACTTATGATTGGCGGCTTTATTATTTTATTTTCTGTACTCACATCTTTACTCTTAGTCACTGGAATTACACCATTCATCGTACATTTGATGCAGTTTTTATTTCAGATGGTTAGTATTCCATTAGCATTCGCCCTGCCATTTTTATCTGGTTTATTTGAAATCACTATCGGCGCACAAATGATTTCTCAAATTCAAACAGATCCCATACTTCACCATCTAATACTCATTAGTTTTATGTTAGGGTTTAATGGCCTATCTGTACAAGCACAAGTATCTAGCATTATTGCGAAGACAGACATCCGGTTCTTCCCTTACTTTTTCGCTCGTGTATTACACGGTATTGTAAGCAGTGTACTTGTCATTCTCCTCTATCACCCACTGTATGCTTCTAGAATAACAGATACCGTTTTATCTAACGCACACGAACCGATGACACCGAATATATTTGAACATGTTTTTAATTTATTGCAATCATATGGAGCTTTGTTTACGTTCACCTGCTTGTTTTTGTATACATTGTTTGTACTCGTAAAAAATCCATCTACAAAATAAAGAACCTGTACCAACTGCGCAGGTTCTTCTCCATTTATGTAGGACTTTTTTCTACTTATTGTGTTTATTACTACAACGTTTTAAAAGAATTCTCTGCATACTTCTGAGTCAATGCTTCCTCGACTTCTTTTGGTACAAGGTCAGCGACGGACGAATGATATTTCGCAGCCTCTTTGACGATACTCGAACTTAAAAAAGAGTATTGATTATTTGTCATCATAAAAAACGTCTCTATTTCTGGATTTAACTTTCGGTTCATAGATGTAATCTGCATTTCATATTCAAAATCACTGACTGCTCGCAATCCTCTTAAAATAACATCTACACCTTTTTCTTTTGCATAGTCTACTAATAGGCCATCATTTGAATCAGCAACAACATTCGGTAAGTGATTGGTAACTTGTTCAATAAGCTCAATTCTTTCGTCTACTGTAAATAGAGGTTCTTTCGACTGGTTGTTAAACACTGCAACAATTACTTCGTCAAAAATCTTCGAACCACGCGTAATAATATCTAGATGTCCGTTTGTAATCGGGTCAAAACTCCCAGGGCAAATAGCAACTCTGTTCAATGTAAACACTCCTATTTCCTTTGTTAGTAACATATTATTCTGAGGCTTCATGGCTTAATAATGTCGTAGTAATGGTTCCGTATGTTGATGAATGGATCACCTTGAAGGGAATGTCTTCCCACGACATATTTAATTGCCTATCATGCTCACAATAAATGATTCCTTGATTATTCAATAACTTATATGTATGAATCTTATGTAATGCTTCTTCATAGATTGTGGAATGATAGGGTGGATCAATTAAAATAAGATCAAACGTGATATTCTCATGACTAAATTGTTCTAGCGCGCGTATGGCATGCCTTTTTTGTATCGTACAACGATTTTCCAGTTGAAGTGAATGGATATTTTCATACATAATTTTAATTGCTTTTGAATGTGTATCTACAAAATAAGCATGTGTCATACCACGACTCAAAGCTTCAATGCCAAGCGCACCACTTCCGGCAAATAAATCTAAACATAGACCTTCCTCAAAAAAAGGACCTAACCGTTGAAATGTAGCTTCTTTTATTTTATCCGTAGTTGACCGGGTTGTTTTTCCTGGAACATCCTTTATTCGCCTTCGACCAAACTCTCCTGCGATCACACGCATAGCTTTCATGCTCCTTTCTATATCGACCCTATCCTACCATAAAAGTACAAATTGCAACATATAAAACTTCATATGTATATTATTTTTATTTTGCTCCATACTAATATAATGAAACAGCAAGTACTTTACTTCGTTGTTTTATGCGGAGAAGACTTAGATTTCCCCAATAAGTTCTCTCCGTCTTCTCCTCTCCCTTTACCTTTTTGTTTTATTTTTTAAAACAAAAAGACCTGCAGAATATTTCTGCAGGTTTCTTTTTTTTATAACTTTAATACATGAGTGAATTTCATTAAATACCTACATTGTAGTCGTATTCTTTAATAACTTCTGGCTCTTTCTTTTCATAATCAACTCGAATAAACGGTTTTTTTGAACGATCTACCCTAGAAATGAAAGGGAGTCGCAACAACCGTTCCTCTACTTCTTCTATATCTTCTTGATCCACATAGAGCACTGCATATTTTTGTCTTTTGGAAGTATACAACACATGTCCAAAGCGCATAAGCTTTTTGATATTCTTTTTATGTTGATACCAAACAATTAATCCTTGTCTTTTTTGTTGCATATACAATCCCTACCTATCATGATATTTCTATTATGATGCTGCACAGCTGCAACTTCCGCCTGAACCACAACCACCTGCACATCCACTGTCTGTTAATGCTGCACCATCCTTAGGCACCATTACTTGTTCACTCACGCTATGAGCGATTAACTCACTGATCTCATCTAATAGACGTTGATAATTACGTTCAGCTATTTTAAAAGCTGCCACATGTTCATTCATATCCATCCGTCGCTTTGCAGCACGAACTTCTTTCATAATGTGAGAGTAATCGGGATGATAGCGCCCAAATCTTTGAACGTCCTCATAGTGAACTTTTATATCATTAAATGCTCGAATGAGACGTTGAGTTTCTTCATTTTCATCCATCGCATGTTTTGCTGCTCTATATGATTCCATCACATCTGATTTTTTAACAATATGTGCTAATCTATCAGCCTGATCGAGTATTTCAATGTATTCGAGATTCATTATCATTTTATCCACCTCATTAGTATCTTATCACGTTCGATGATATATGAACATATAAATCTAATCTTTCATCGCTTTTGACAAAGAAATAATCATGTCAATCATAGTTAGCTGATTTTTTACCTTTTCTATTCGTTGTGGTACCGTTTGACCGTAAAATACTCGCATTTCTTTTTCAAAATGTTCAAAAGAATGATCATGATGAGATAACCTTCGATACCATATTGGATTCCTTCTCAAAAAGTAAAGCATTTGTTTATTCTCTCGAATTTGTTTATATACTGCTGGTTCCACGAGTTTTCCTCCTAATCACGCATCCACTGGAAGAACTTTTGGTCAGCATGTTGCCTTTCAGTTGATGAAGATGATGAATCTTTATTGTTGTTAAACTGTTGCATAACTTCTTGAACCGACTGAACAGCTGAACTCACTTGTTCTACATATGTTTGGATTTTACTCATATCCATGTTTTTAGTTGCAGACATAATCGTTTGTACTACATCTGACGTGTTTGAGTCTTCCTTTTTATTTGTATGTGTACTGGAACTACTTTGATTGTAGGTTAACCAATAAGGATCATCTTCTCCTACAGTCATCCATTTCTCATATAAGGCTTGAACACTTACGTTATTGGAATGGATATCCTCACATATTCTTGGATACTGATTTATAAAATTTTTAAACTTCTCTATAGATGGATCAATCTGCTGATCAACCACTCAATCACCTCTCTCCCTAATCCAATCGCCAATCTGTACGAGTTATATAGCCCCTTGCCATATATTGTATGCGCTCAAAAGTGAATTGTGCGTTTGTCCTTACGAATATCCTGAAGATGAATGAAATTCTGGAGTTATTGGTATTTTTAAAATCCATAAAACTTATATAAAATTTGATTTTCACTCTTTTTCGTTGCAACTTTGAACATTTTCTACTATGATAAGTACAGTGAGTATAAATACATGGGGTGAATATATTGAAACTAGAAAACACAGGCATAGACGATATGCAAATAGATGTCAAGCCTTTAAGTAAAGTACTTGGCTTGCATGCTTTTATTAAAGGTGAAGGCTGGGATTATGAGCGCATCACTTATGATTATAAAATTGGTTCAAATGAAAAGAATGTTTCCTATTACATCCGTATTCAAGCATATGCCCTAGAAGGCGATATTGATCGTGGAGACGCGGTAGTAAAGATTCTTCCTCCTTTGCTTGGGAAGCACTACTATCCTCATGGAATTGAGTATGGAGAAGATGAAGAATTCTCTACTAATTTGATTGAACGGGCTACTGGCCTAATTAAAAATGCAGCAAAAGATTTACAAAAATACGCTAAGTAATTCTGTGAGTAGTACATAAAAACTAGGTATATTAACAACTTGAATCAACGAATGGACATCCGTTCGTTGATTTTTTTACTCAAAATAAACACATGTAATTGATAAAGAAATTTATTTTATAAACTTTTTATAAAGTTATCCGCTTACATCTGTTCAAACGAATTTAAACATGCTATATTTCATATAATGAATTATTTCAGTACGAAGGGAGTCGCTAACTAAAGTGTTTTCTAAATTGACTAGACGCCACTGGACGATTATTACAATTATTATCATTCTCATCCTTTCTTATTTTGTTCTACCTATAGCTATTCCACTCGTTGTTGCACTTCTGACAGCGCTCATTTTAAACCCTATCGTACGCTTATTACAACAAAAAACAAAATTCAATCGAAAGTTGTCAGTCACCATTGTGTTTTTATTGTTTATATTAGTCATTGGGTTCACGAGTACTGTTTTTGTTACAAAGGCTATTGCGCAAGTAGTGAACTTTGCAGAAGATTTACCGAGTCATTTTAATCAACTCAATCGTATATATACAAGCTGGATTCATGATTTCCAAAACTATGTCCAAACATTACCCTCTGAATTTGTAAAACAAGTTTCTGATGGGATTGAAGAAAATTTAACAGCATTAACAACAATGATTAAAGAAACAATTACAATCGATAACATTGCACAAATTGTTTCAAAGGTTCCTCAGTTTTTAATTAGTTTCCTCGTTTATTTAATAGCACTCTTTCTATTTATGTTAGAGATGCCATTATTAAAAGCAAAAGTATATAACTTATTAACAGAAGAAACAGCTGAAAAAGTATCTTTTATGAACAGCCGTTTAACAGATGTATTTTTAGGGTTTTTAAAAGCACAGTTTTTCTTAAGTTTAATCATATTCACCATTTCTTTACTTGGTTTACTGATCATCGCACCTGAAGTTGCCATCATTATGTCGCTGATCATATGGATCATTGACTTAATTCCAATTATTGGATCGATTATCGTTCTAGGTCCTTGGGCATTATATATGTATATTAGCGGGGATACCATCATGGGCATTAAACTTACAGTTTTAGCCGCCATATTACTGTCTGTCCGACGAATTGTTGAACCTAAAATGATGGGACAGCACATGGGATTGTCTCCTTTAGCTACTCTCATTGCAATGTTTCTTGGACTTAAACTCATAGGCGTCTTAGGCTTTATACTAGGACCTATACTTGTGATCGCCTTTACATCCGCTAAAGATGCAGGAATCATCAAATGGGAATTTAAAATATAAAAAGGAATGATTATATAATCATTCCTTTTTTATGTGTATTCATATTCGAAAACAAAACCGTTTACGTTCCTAATATTGCTCGTATAAGTGTTGTTACCTCTCCACTTGGGAAAAGGATATATAAAAATAAATAAACCATTACACCCGTTATTGCAGTAATTAACCAAATAACACTTGTAAAAGGTCCTAGCTTTTCATGTTTGGTAATATTTCTTTTCTTAGCTAAACGTAATGTTACTAATCCAAAAACTAAGCTTACAGTAGCTAATATGATATGAAAAATCAAAAATATAAAGTAATATTTTTTTAAATGGTCGGGACCACCAAAGCTTGTATTTCCTATGAAAATCGTTTTAGATGCATACGTTATAAAAAATAACAAGGCGCTATAGGCTGCAACAACCATGGCTTTCTTATGGGCCTCTTTCTTTTTTCGGACAATTAATATCCACCCAATAGCTACAAAAAGTGCACTAACCACTATAAAAAAAGTACTTATTGTCGGCAAAAAAGTTTCCATTCATTAAACCCTCTCTATACATAGTAAAAGTAGACAAAACAACATATACTTGCTCTGTCTACTTTTCACATTACTTAATAACATCTGACCCAACTGGCATTGGATCAATTTTTAAATTTTCTCGCTTAAACCATCTAAAAAATATTCTTCCTATAGTAAATGAATACACAATTGTTTGCATAATTTGCATCAAAACTCCACCGAGTTGTTGGTCATGTAATGTACTCATTGGTGAGAACATCTCTGGACCTGATAAGGTTCCCTCTAAGCCTAATAATACGTCCTGTGGAACACAAAGACTCATTGCTGTAATCCATGCTCCTTCAGAGCTATATGCCATGTACATCGGTTGACTTGAAAATATAATTAACGCACATGCAACAGTAATAATTGTTGCACTCCCTGCTAAATAACCCATTTTTATGAGTGGGTGTAGCTGCGTATGCTCTGGTAGTGGTGATATAACTGGCCACCACATAAGAAGTGCCGCAAGCAGTAATACAATATGAACTATAGAGTGGACAATAATATGTGATTTTGTAAAATCAAATACTTCTGGCACATGATAAATTGCAAGCATTGCATTAAACATCAATAACGACAAAATCGGCTTACGTAAGATATTTAAAACTGTACGTAAAATTGGAACTGCAAATACTTTTCGCCAAATCCATACAGGAATACCCTTAATTAATAAAACTGGTAATACAAAATAAAATAAAGCTGTCTGAATCATATGTGCTGTCAGCATAATATGAGACAATAAATCTACCGGTGAGCCCTTCACAATATACAAAACAACAAGTGCTATATAAAAGGTTACTTGTTGCTTAACTGGAGGTACATCATCATCTGTAAACCTATATCTCATGGGACCAGTAATTAAGTAATATAATATAGCAAGTCCAAGAACAAACAACATAAAATACGGACTCCATAAAGCTCGAAAGCCAAACACTTGTATATCTAGCCACATAATTTACCACCTCATAAGCTAGCTTTCTTTAGTCTACCTACTATTATAACGTATTTTAGATATAAATATCCATTTGAAATGTGACAATTTTAGCAATCAAACAAGAGAAAGCCTTTTGAATCCCTCCAGCAATACATGTTTCTTTAAAATCCATTGAATACACGTACATTTAATGATCAGTAAGTTCATCTTGATCTACGAGGTATTCGTAGAAATCTTTCCCATAGTTGTATTCAATGTACTCTATTTCTTGACTGACTGTCATAACACCTGTTGCGTGACCAATTTCTCCATTTTGTAAACGCCATATTGCGTTATGGTCTTCATCGACTGCAGAAAAATCTCCATCCATCCATTTATTAGAAATTGTTCTATAAATATCGATTGAATCGTACGTTTCCGCGATTGATGCGTTCATTAAAAACTCATCTAGTTGTTCAACTGTTTTATTTGTCAGAGGAATCTTCCCTCGTTTCGTATCTGCAATTATCTTTTGGTGGCTCATGTGATGGATAACATGTTGAATGTCGTCTTCAGTCATATCAGCGTTTAAATTCAGTTCCAAACTTGCTGCAAATTCTTCTTCCTTTAGATCAGTAGATGGACCTTCCGTTCCTACCACATCTGTAAAAGAGTCATTTGATTCGTTTTTATTGGGCGTCTCAATTTCATTTTGGTGCACGTCTTTTTGTTTACCTGATTTATTTATATCTACAATAATAAATACCGCTACTACTAGTATAGATAACAATACGATCACCGCTAAACTTTTAATTGTTTTACTCATTATTCAATCATTCCAATTCATAGTTCTTTAAACCTATATGCTATTATAACTAAAATCCTAGAAAAACACTATTTTCTAGACACATAAAAGCCAATGAATCACTTCATTGGCTTTTATCTACAATCTATATTTTTTTCACGCAGCTAATAAATAAATAAGTTACGTGCGTATTAATTATTTATTAGTACATGAACTATGAACTAACTCGATGCTCTAACCTGAGACGGTCAGCAACCATTGCGATAAACTCGCTGTTCGTTGGTTTTGCTTTACTATTATTGATTGTATATCCAAAAAGAGCAACAATTGAGTCGATATTTCCTCTATTCCATGCAACTTCTATTGCATGTCTAATGGCTCTTTCTACTCGAGAAGCGGTTGTATTAAAGGTTTTGGCAATATCTGGATAAAGAACTTTTGTTATCGAACCAAGTAATTCGATATCATTGTAAACCATTGTGATTGCTTCTCTTAAATACATATATCCTTTAATGTGGGCAGGGACTCCGATTTCATGGATAATTGATGTTATTTCAGACTCAAGATTAAGTTTTACTTGTCTTTCATTATTTTGTGTCTTTCCAGTGCCTGAATCGGATGGATTATTTGATTGTTTTCCAGCAACTGATCGAATTTGTTCTGACAAATTATTTAAATCAAAAGGTTTCAAGATAAAATAAGATGCCCCAAAATCGACTGCTTTCTTCATTACTTCTTCTTGGCCAAAAGCTGTTAACATAATAACATTTGGTACCTTTTTCAAATTCATTTGACGGATTTCTTGTAATACTGCTAAGCCGTCAATATGCGGCATAATAATATCCAACACAAGAACATCTGGCTCTACCTTTTCTAATAGTTCCAGACACTCTTTTCCATTATATGCACTTCCGATCACCTGAATATCATTTTGTTCTTCAAAATAATCCTTCATTAACTGAATAAGGTCTTTATTATCATCTACTAAAACAACAGAAATCTTTTCCACTACACAAATTCCTCCCTTATGTGTTCTCCTATACATCTATATTCGACATTGTTATCAATACTCCTTTAAATATTTTAAAGAACTTATGCTTCCCTTAGTTTTCCTTTAAATAGCTTTGTTTAATGACATTAAACAGCATTTTCCGATTAAATATGACAACATTCGACGAAGGAATTATATGGAGAAGATTCATACGTATTCCAATAAAAAAAGAGAAGTAGCAAAGGCTACTTCTCTTTTTATTCATATTTACCACCAAGTTACTACAGCTAGTGCAGTAAATGTAAGTGCTGCACACCATACTCCACCATATATTAATGTGGAAGGCATTTCATGATCTTTGTCTTTCATATGCATAAAGTAGTAAAACTGAAAGGCAACTTGAACAAGTGCCATAATTAGAATCAAAGGTATAACAACCATTGAACTAAACTTTCCAGAAGCTACTAAACCAAATGACGCAAGTGTAAACACAATCATGAGAGCAAATGAAATGACTTGGCGTTTCATCTCGTCTTTACTATGTTCTTTCTCATAAACATCAACTTCAGTCGACTCAACGTTATCTGTCATACATTACCCCACCTTTCCCATTAAGTATACTACTGTGAATACAAATACCCAAATGACATCAATAAAGTGCCAGTATAAGCTAAATGTATTAAATTTAGGGGCATTGTATAAATTGAGTCCACGTTTTGCGTTACGTAACATAAGTGTAATTAACCATACGATACCAAATGTAACGTGTCCGCCGTGGAAACCAACTAATGTGTAAAATGCTGACCCAAATGATGATGAGCGGAAAGTAAACCCATAATCAGTGATATAGTGTGCGAATTCGTACACTTCACAAATAAGGAACCCGATTCCTAGTAATCCAGTTATACCTAACCATAACTGCATTTTCTTGAAATCGTTATTTCTCATATGATACATCGCATAAACACTTGTTAATGAACTCGTTAATAACATAACAGTCATTAAGAATACAAGTGGCAATCCGAATAACTCTTCGGAAGTAGGACCCGTATGTACGGAGTCCTTTAATGCTAAATATGTTCCGAATAGACTTGCAAATAGGACGGTTTCTCCACCAAGGAAAAACCATAGTCCCATAAATTTATTTCTACCTTCAAGGGTGGCTTTTTCCGGATTATGTGGTAATTTCTCCGGAAATAATGACTCATCATAACTCATATTATTTAGCCTCCCTATCTAATGCTTTTTGTAATTCTTCTTTTTTAATATAGTAACCATGGTCATCTTTCAATGATCGAACAACCATACATCCTAAAGCAAAGGCCATTCCGCCATAGAGTGCTAAGAACCAAAGTTTACTATCTGTTTGATAAATAAATCCTAGGCCTGCTACAAAGAACCCAAATGACATTAAGAACGGTAAAATTGATCCATTCGGCATGTGTACATCATCTAAAGGTTCACCAGGAAGCATCTTACCATTTCCTTCTCGTTTTTCAACCCATAATGGATCTAATCCACGAACAAGTGGTAACTGCTCAAAGTTATAGTACGGAGGTGGAGATGAAATTGCCCACTCAAGCGTACGACCATCCCAAGGATCCGCTGGTGCTTGTTCATCTCTTGCAGAAACAATAATGTTATAAACAAATACCAAAATTGCTGCTGTCATAAAGAAGGCACCTATGGTTGATATCAGGTTTCCTGTATCAAGCATTTGTCCTGGTAAGAACGTATTAATACGACGTGGCATACCCATTAGACCTAAGAAATGCTGGACAAAGAATGTTAAGTGGAATCCAATAAAGAATAGTACGAATGTAATCTTCCCTAGACCCTCTCTTAATATACGTCCAAACATTTTCGGCCACCAATAGTGAAGTGCCGCGAAAATACCGAACACTGTTCCCCCTACAATAACATAGTGGAAGTGTCCTACCACGAAATATGTGTCATGGTATTGATAGTCAGCTACTGATGATCCAAGCATAACTCCTGTCATACCACCAATTGTGAATGATGGAATGAAACCTAAAGACCAAAGCATTGCTGAGTTAATTGTAATACTTCCGCCCCACATTGTGGCGAGCCAGTTAAATATCTTAATACCTGTCGGTACCGCAATTGCCATCGTAGCTACTGCGAAAATAGAGTTTGCAACTGGTCCCATACCTACAGTAAACATGTGGTGAGCCCAAACCATAAACCCTAAAAATGCAATTAACATTGTTGCAAATACCATTGCTGTATATCCGAAGAGACGTTTCTTCGAGAAAGTCGCAAAGATATCACTAAACAAACCGAATAACGGTAAGATTAAAATATAAACCTCAGGGTGTCCGAAAATCCAGAATAAATGCTGCCAGATAATCGTGTTACCACCTAAATCTACGTTAAAGAAAGCAGCGTCAAACATACGGTCGAACATTAACAAGAACATGTTAATAGTTAATGCTGGGAATGCGAATAAGATTAGTACACTTGTTATGAATGTTGCCCAAGTGAATAATGGCATACGCATGTATGTCATCCCTGGTGCACGCATCGTAACGATTGTGGCGATAAAGTTAATACCACCCATTAATGTACCTGCCCCAGCAATTTGCAATCCTGCAACATAGAAGTCTACTCCATGCCCAGAAGAATACATTGCTAGAGATGCGTAAGAAGTCCACCCTGCATCAGGAGCACCACCTAAAAACCAACTTAAGTTTAAGAGTAGTCCTCCAAATAAGAACAACCAGAAACCAAGTGCGTTTAAAAATGGAAACGCTACGTCTCTTGCACCTATTTGAAGTGGCATAGCAGCGTTCATCAAGCCTAATAATATAGGCATTGCTGCTAAGAAAATCATTGTTGTACCATGCATCGTCAACATTTCGTTGAAAAGTCCAGCACTGATAAAATCAGAGTTTGGAAACATTAATTGAATACGAATAATAAGAGCTTCTAATCCACCAAGTAGGAAGAAGAATGCTCCTCCTGCTAAGTATAAATGGCCTATTTTTTTATGGTCTACTGTTGTTAAGTAATCCCATAAAGCAGCGCCGAAGCTCCTTTTTTGAGTCATTGTTGCTGTACTCACAAACTTTACCTCCCTTTAACACGTACTTTTAATTATTCACTCGCTAGATCAGGAACTGTATCAGGTGTAATCTCTGAAGGTTTTAATTCCATTAAATACTCTGCCATTTTACCTGCATCTTCTTCAGAAATTTCAGGATAATTATCAAACTTCATTTTGTTGTCTGGTTTAATCTCATCAGGATCCATAATCCAATCTACAAGGTTTTCTTTTGTAGGGTCTAAGATACCTGCGAAACGAGTACGATCTCCAAAGCTTGCTAAGTTTGGACCAAGTGGATCTCCAGAACCACCGATAGCGTGACAGCTCATACAGTTATTAGCTTCAAATAACTCTTTACCTTCTTGAGCTACTGAGTCAAGTTCTAATTCTTCAGGATCAAATGATTGCATATCGTCTACCCATTGATCGAAGTCTTCAGGACTAACTGCAATCACTTTAAAGTCCATTAAAGCGTGTGATGCACCACAGAGTTCAGCACACTTCCCATAATACACACCTTCTTCGTATGCTTCTATGTAAAATGTGTTTACGTTCTCTGGGTTCACGTCTAACTTACCAGCTAAACTCGGAATCCAGAATGAGTGGAGAACATCTTCAGACTTAAGGTCTAAATAAACTCTCTCACCTACAGGAATGTATAAATCCTGACTTGTTTGAATCTCATCATCATCGTAATCAAAATGCCACCAATATTGATAACCAGTAACAGTTATGTTCCGGTGATCGTCCCTTTCTTCTGTGTCAGCTAAATCAAATTCAGCCATTACAGTAGGTACAGCCATGATGATAACTAAAATAATTGGGATTGCTGTCCATACAGTCTCAAGAGTAACACTACCTTCTACTTGTTTCGGTATAAAATCCTCTTGTCCCTTTTTCTTTCTAAAGCGGATAAGAACGACAACTAAAATCAATACAACCACCAAAAAGACTGCTGACATAACAACTGTCGTAAGGACAATTAAGTCCATTGAGCTCTGTGCTCCATAGCCTTTAGGTACAAGTGCTGTTAGATTTTCTTTTCCACATCCAGATAATAACAATAAAAGTGAGCCCAATAATACTAGAGCTTTCGTTTTACCCAACCAACCTCTCATGAATGTATACCTCTCTTTCTATTTGTTTCTTTCCTTATATGTTAATAATTCATAAAGGATACCTTTGTTCAATTATACCTTTTGTTTCTATTGAATATTTTATACAGCCACACATTAGGCTATATTAAGCTATTCTTTGCTTAAAATCCAATAAAAGGATATACCTTCTCTTTTTATGATGAATCATTTACGTAACAAAAGTGTATATTCTATTCTCTTGAACGAAGCTAATAATACTGAACACCAACATATTTACACTGTTATATTTACTTTTACTTTACATTCGTATTGTTCAAGACATAATAATAAAGTCAGTTAATGTAGTCATTTCTTCGTTTTATAACACTCTGGAGGATGTTCTACATGAAACTAACTTGCTTCTTAAATCTTTTTTTATCAAATGACGAGATGTAATGCGAATGTTTTCGGATGAAGTATCTTGCTATTATCTCTAATGTATTCAATATTTATTCATTATAAGATCCGTAATATCTTTATTGTTTTAGCAACTTTTAAATCCTATCAACCCTATGCATACTTTCACCCTTTTTTTATTAGAGATTCCTGCTATGTACACATTCCACTAAAAGTAAACGGTGTTTGTTGGTACATAATTTATTATAGCATGAATTTGTCTTTCGTTCTATCCAACTTTACATTCTGTATGTTTTTTCTTCCAGATAAACATATTTTCTTAATTAAAGAATGTTTGAAAACTGTACTACATGTCGTTCAAAAATAGGTTTTCGACCCACATGTAGCGGCTTTTCTCTTGTATTAATTTTAGTCATAAAGCTTCAAAGGATATATTTATGACATTTATGTGAATGTTTTCACGGCCCCCTAAAAGGCTCCCACATAGTTTATTTCCCTTTGGAAAAGCATTTATAACACTGTCTCTTAGTATTATTTTTAGCAAATTTTCTACAGTTTTGCAAGGATTATACTGCTTTCAACTTCATGAAGTACACATATATGTAACAATTAAATATTTTTTACTTTTATACAATTAATATCAATTGCTTTTTATGGTTGAACAATACTATTATTAATATTGTATGTGGTTTATTTTTTCTTTTTTAGTACTCTTTATTTCATTTTTTGATGAAAGAAAAGATAAAATTCTATACCTTTTATACTATTGCATATCTTTTTTGATATTTATAAAGTGAGGCTAAATAATGATTAGAACTTTAAAATGGCTTTCAGTTTCAACGTCTATTGGAATGATCTTTATATTAATGGGTGGTGCACTCGTTACGAAAACTGACTCTGGAGATGGATGCGGTAAAAGCTGGCCACTCTGTCATGGAAAATTGATCCCTAGTGAAATTACACCTGAACTTATTATTGAATTAAGTCACCGGTTAGTATCCTCACTTGTTGGTATCTTTTTAATTGTACTCGTATTTTTAGCTTGGAGACATATTGGTCACATTCGTGAAGTAAAGTTTCTATCAATCTTGTCATTGTTTTTTATACTCTTGCAAGGACTTATTGGAGCTGCAGCGGTCATGTGGGGACAATCTGACTTTGTTTTGGCTGCACATTTTGGTATTTCCCTTGTTTCTTTTGCAGCAGTTTTCCTATTAACAATACTTATTTTCGAAATCGACCGGAAATTCGATGCAGCATCATTGGTTATTCAAAAAAAGCATCGAATAGAGATTTACTTGTTAACAGCTTATACTATTATAGTCGTATATACGGGAGCACTTGTCAGACATGTGGAAGCAAACTTAGTTTGTCCAGACTGGCCTTTTTGTACAAATAGCGCACCGTTTGATTTTGCATCGTATAACTTTCATCAATGGGTACAAATGGGACACCGACTTGCAGCAGGAATACTATTTATATGGGTAACAGTTTTCTTTATAAAAATGCTAAGAAACTATAGTAACAGCCGTGTAATGAAATGGGGTTGGACAGTTACGTTCCTACTAATATTCTTACAAGTCGTTTTTGGAGCACTCATTATCCTGTCGATGCTCAATTTAGCAATTGCATTATTCCACGCGTTATTCATAACATGTTTCTTTGGAATGTTGAGTTACTTTATCCTTCTCTCCAGTCGTAGTGCCAATTTTGAACGAAAATAAATAAGACAAAGAAAGAGTTGCTATAGTATATAGCAACTCTTTCTTTACTCAAATTCGATGAGTAAGTCGTTGGTAATAATTTGTTCATCTTTTATTGCATGAATTCTCTTGATTGTTCCTGCATATGGGGCTTGAACAGTTGTTTCCATTTTCATTGCTTCTGTAATCAGCAGGTGATCCCCTTTTTCAACTGTATCTCCTTCTTTACAAAGAACATCAAGTACTGTGCCAGGCATCGTCGCTCCAATATGTTTACTATTGCCTTTTTCTGCTTGTTTCTTAATAGCGACCGATGATTGGACAGATTGATCCTCAATGAATACTTCCCTTGATTGCCCGTTCAATTCAAAATACACGACACGCGTTCCATCTGCTTGTGGTTCAGAAATTGAAATTAATTTTACAAATAATGTTTTACCTTGTTCAATTTCTACTTCAATTTCCTCTCCTAATCGCATTCCGTGAAAAAAGGTCAGTGTATCTAAAACAGATAAGTCTCCGTATTCTTCAAATACATGTTGATAATCTATATACACTTCTGGGTATAATGTATACGAAATTAAATCAAACGGTGTCACTTGGCGTTCAAGTTGGTTAAACAGTTTTTTCTCTAAGGATTTAAAACAAACTGGCTTTAGTGACTTTCCTGGACGTTCTTCAATCGACTGGCGACCTTTTAAAATGATTTCTTGTAATCTTTTCGGAAAACCTTGATACGGTTGACCAATGTATCCTTGTGCAAACTCGATTACCGACTGCGGAAAATCAATGGATTCACCTTGTTCATAAATATCTGCTTCTGTTAAATCATTTTGAACCATAAATAAAGCTAAGTCACCTACTATTTTAGAAGATGGTGTTACTTTAACAATATCACCGAACATCATATTTACATGATGGAACATTTCTTTCACTTCATCAAAACGGTCCCCTAGCCCAACACCTTGAGCCTGCTGTTGTAAGTTACTGTATTGTCCACCCGGCATTTCGTGTTGATAAATTTCTGTATGTGGCGCTCTTAAACCGCTTTCAAAAGGAGCGTAGTAGTTTCTCACGCCTTCCCAATACTTTGATAGCTGCTCGTATGCGTCGATATTAATTTTCGGCTGTCTGTTTGTACCCTCGAGTGCATGATATAGCGTTTGTGCACTTGGTTGAGATGTCGATCCTGCTAAAGCGCTTACAGATACGTCAACAATATCAACTCCAGCTTCTATTGCACGTGCATACGTGAAAATTCCGTTTCCACTAGTATCATGTGTGTGTAAATGAATAGGAATTTGCACCGTATCTTTTAATGTAGATACAAGCTGATAGGCGGCCTCAGGCTTCAATAAACCAGCCATATCTTTAATTCCTAAAATATGAGCACCAGCGTTTTCTAATTCAATCGCGAGATTCTTATAATATGCTAGATCATATTTATTCTGTCCTCGATCTAATATATTGCCCGTATAACAAATCGATGCTTCAGCTATTTTATTGTTTGCACGCACTTCATCAATTGCAAGTGTCATACCTTCTAACCAATTTAAACTATCAAAGATGCGAAACAAATCTACACCTGCATCTGCACTCTTTTTAATAAACTCTGTATTGACATTATCCGGATAATTTTTATATCCTACTGCGTTACTTCCTCTTAAAAGCATTTGCAAAAGAACATTTGGCATTTTTTCACGCATTTGGATCAGTCTTTCCCATGGATCTTCGTGTAAAAATCGATAAGCAACATCGAATGTCGCTCCTCCCCACATTTCTACCGAAAATAAATCAGGCAATAATTGAGAAGTTGGCTCTGCTATTTTCAATAAGTCTTTTGTTCGAACGCGCGTTGCTAACAGTGACTGGTGAGCATCTCTAAACGTTGTGTCGGTTAATAGTACTTCTTTTTGTTCTTTAACCCATGCACTAACTCCAGAGGGACCTTGTGTGTCTAATATTTGTTTGGTTCCTTTGAATGATTTCTTCTCATAACTTGGAATCTTTGGTGACGGAAGAATCGGTTTACTCTGTTTATTTCCATTAAACCCATTGATGGTTGTTTCACCAATATATGTTAGTAATTTAGTTCCTCTATTTCTTCGTTTAGGGAAAATAAAAAGTTCTGGTGTTTGGTCAATAAAAGTTGTGTCATACGAGCCAGATGTGAATTTATCATGTAATACAACATTTTGTAAAAAAGGAACATTTGTTTTGAGTCCGCGAATACGAAGTTCTTTTAGATTACGGATCATTTTTTGAGCCGCTTGGTCAAATGATAAACCCCACGTTGAGACTTTGACGAGTAATGAATCATAATGCGGAGATATAACCGCCCCTTGGAATCCATTTCCTGCATCTAATCGGACTCCAAAGCCTCCCCCTGATCGATAGACCATAATCTTCCCTGCATCAGGCATAAAGTCGTTTAATGGATCTTCAGTCGTCACACGGGATTGAATGGCGTATCCATTCATTTGAATATCATCTTGAGCTGGGATATTTAATGCTTCGTCATGTAAAGAGTAATTTTCAGCAATTTTAATTTGTGATTGTACAATGTCAATTCCAGTAATCATTTCAGTTATTGTATGTTCAACTTGAACCCGGGGGTTTACTTCGATAAAGTAAAACTCGTCATCTGTTACTAGAAATTCAACTGTTCCAGCATTTTCATAGTTTACAAACTCCATCAATTGGACAGCCGCTTCACATAACTCACTTCTGAGTTCCTCGGTAAGTGATATACTCGGTGCGACTTCAATCACTTTTTGATGTCTACGTTGTACGGAACAATCTCGATCATATAAATGAATCACATGGTCGTGTGCGTCCCCTAATATTTGGATTTCAATATGCTTAGGCTTTTCAATTAACTTTTCTACATACACTTCATCATTTCCAAATGCTGCACGTGCCTCAGATTTCGCACGTTCATAGGACTCTTGAAGCTCTGTCTCGTCGTGAACTACACGCATTCCACGTCCCCCACCACCTAATGATGCTTTAATAATAATCGGGTAACCATGGTCTTCTCCAAAGATACGTGCTTCATTGACAGATTGAATGGGACCATCTGTTCCAGGTATCACAGGTAAACCTGCCTCTAATGCTGTAGCTCTAGCACGAACTTTATCTCCAAAAATATGTAATTGTTCACTTCGAGGTCCGATAAATTGAATTCCTTCTTCTTCACATCGCTTTACAAACTCTATGTTTTCAGATAAAAATCCGTACCCTGGGTGAATTGCGTCTGCTCCGATACGTTTGGCTAAAGTAAGAATCCCTTCAATATCCAAATATGCATCGATTGGACTTTTCCCTTCACCTATGAGATACGCTTCATCTGCCTTAAATCGATGATATGCTCCTGAATCTTCTGTTGAATATATTGCTACGGTTTCAATATTTAGTTCCGTACAAGCCCTAAAAATTCGAATGGCAATTTCTCCACGATTCGCAACGAGAACTTTATTTATTTTCCTCACATGTTCCACGATGTTCCTCCTCTGTATTTAGCCGGTATTTTCCGTATATCTTTACTTTTGTTTGTATCACCAATGTCAACATGCGTACGACCTGACAGTGGTTGTGATTCTTGTTTTTTCACCTCTCTTGCAATATTATTCAAAATTCCCACTGATATCATCATTGCTACCAATGAGGATCCCCCATAGCTTAAAAATGGTAAAGGTACTCCTGTAATAGGAAATAAACCACTAATAGCACCTAAGTTAATCGCTGCTTGGATACCAATCATTGCTGAGATACCAATTGCCAAAAGAGATCCAAAGCTATTTTTACATTTGCGCGCTATGTATAGACCTCTTAAAACAATTGTAGAAAGTAACCCTAAGACAATAGCTACTCCAATAAAACCAAGTTCTTCAGCAATAATCGCCATAATAAAGTCTGTATGAGCTCCCCATAGATACCCAAGTTTTTGTATACTTTGACCTAAACCTTCGCCAGTAAATCCTCCTCCGCCAATCGCAAGGTAGGATTGAATCAAGTGTTGACCACTTCCGTCTGGTTGTGTAAATGGCTGATAAGCTCCTATGAAACGCCCTATTCGCACATCTGTTATCATGCTTGGAATCGCTACAGCAAGCAATGTAACACCTACTCCTAACAATACAAAAACATGTCTCATTCGTATGCCTGAACAAAGAAATATAGTTGTAGCAATGAGGAAAACAATTGCTGACGTTCCGATATCAGGCTGAAAAAAGATTAATGCAAGCATAATACATGTAAGCATTAACGGTGGTAATACACCTTTGGAGAAATCATTAATATACGATTGCTTTTTGGAATAGACAGATGCTAAATATAAAATAATAACTAATTTTACAAACTCCGCTGGTTGTAAGTTAAAATTCAGTATATGAATCGAACGCACAGCATTATTCTCGTTAACACCGTATAACAAAACTCCTATTAATAAAATAATACTACCTACTACTAATACCTTTACCATTTTTTGATAATGACGATATGGGAAAAAGCTACATAAGAAAAAAGCAAACAGTCCTACCCCAAATGATACCAACTGCCTAATCATATAATGTGTGCTTTCAAACCCAGCGACTACGGCCGTTACCATACTTGCGCTATAAATCATCAGTATTCCAAACGCGGCAAGTAAAATAGGTGTAACCATAAGTATAAAATCAAAACTACGTAATTTTTGCATCATCTTATTTCACCTCGATGTATTCGTATAAAGTAATGAAATGAAATAGGATTTTCATTAGTATAACACAATTAAATGATTAGTGTGTTACATATTTGAAAATCTTCATCATTAGTGTAGCTTTTTTTGACTAAAAACACGGTTGTACACAGAATTATAAAATAAAAAAACCTTGCCTTTTCAGACATATAGGCAAAGTTTAAAAAAATGTGGATCACGGAAAATAATTATTTTATGCTAAATTGTGTTTTGTGCTGCTTCATGTAAGATGTTTAATTGTCTTTCTAAATTTCCGAGTATCTCTTTACCTTCATGCTCAGTTATAAGTTGTAATCGCACAGCAAAATCGATTTCTCTTGAAAGACCAAACATTTGTGTGTCAAGAACCTCCTCATATAATGGACATTGAGGCATTGTTAAGTTTTTTATTTGAACTTCTATCAGCCGTAATATTTTATCTGCGTCAGCTTTTAGAAGGGCATAAGCTCTCTCTCGATGAGTAATCATTTTTTCAGTTTCAGGCATCATTTTTCATTCCCTCCAAAAAAGGACATCCTTCACTATTATATTAGCGTTCAATTCATTAAAATGCAAATATAAGTGCCCTCTTTTTCTATTTATTTGGTTGGTTAGTTGTAAAATGAAATGCATAAACAAAATATAAGAAAAGTCATGTAGATACGGTATACTTAAAAGTGACCAAACCAATAAGTAAAGGAGTATCTACATGACCCAATCTAATTGTACCACAGCTAACCGCCACTATA